>JAAFIL010000007.1:0-29268 GCA_013297775.1 Bacteroidota bacterium | reverse complement strand
TAGATATTTATGGCGATGCCCATTCGGTGAAAGAAGGCTATACCTTGTTTGCAGAGCTAGTTAAAAAAGATGGGATTTTGATTGTTAAAAAAAATGTTGATAACGAATTGACGCTCACCAATAAACGTCTTATCTACTCATTAAATTTAGATACGGAATATTGTGCCGATTCTATTCGCATCGAAAACGCACAGTTTAAGTACAATGTAAAAAGTTCGGTAGAGCCAATAGATAACGTGGTTAACGGTTTGCCGGGCTTGCATAATATCGAAAATGCAATTGCTGCAATTTGTATTGTGCAACAAATAGGTTTAAAAGGGGAGCAAATAAAAGCTGCCTTACGTTCTTTTACAGGAGTGAAGCGTCGGTTCGATTACCGTGTGAATACATCAACACATATTTATATTGATGATTATGCACACCACCCCGAAGAGTTAAAAGCTTGCATACAATCGGTTCGTAAATTGTATCCTACTAAACAACTCACAGGCATTTTTCAACCGCACTTGTTTAGCCGCACCCGCGACTTTGCCGATGCGTTTGCACAAGCCTTAGACGAGTTAGATGTGTGTTACTTATTGGACATTTATCCAGCGCGCGAAAAACCAATAGAAGGAATTACTTCAACGTGGTTAGCCGCTAAGATGAAAGTAGCCAAAGGAGTGGTGCTAAGTAAACAAGAAGTGTTAATGCAAATAGCGCAGCAAACACCCGAACTACTTATAACGATGGGTGCTGGAGATATTGACACGCTAGTAACGCCTTTAGAAGAATGTATTAAAAAGAAAACATGAAAAAAATAAATTATAAACGCATACTGTTGGTTCTAACTTGGGGGCTTTGCCTTGCGGGTTTGGCTACCTCATTGGCGTTTGTAAATAAAGAGCAAAAGGCAGTTAAAGTAAATGCACTCAACATCAGTATTACAAACGATACCGAAAATCAGTTTATAGATGAAGAAGGAGTGAAGGCTTACTTTGATGAACGTAACGATAAAATATTAAATCAAGCATTTCATAAATTAGATTTACACCAATTAGAAAAAGCACTTAATGCGCATCCAGCCATCGAAAACGCTGAGGTAAACTATAACATGAATGGCGAAGTAGCAGTTAAAGTAACGCAACGTTGCCCTGTGGTGCGTGTCATTACAACATCTGGCGAAAGTTATTACATTGATCGTTTAAGTAAACTGATGCCCCTAAGCGATAATTACACCGCACGGGTATTAATTGCAAGTGGATTCATTAATGAAACCTATGCGGCTCGTTATACCATGCCTATTAATGATATTCGATCTAACAAAGTATTTAAAGAAGTTTCGGTGTTAGATGATGTATTAGAAATGGCAACTAAAATTAATGCCGATACTTTATTATCGCAACTCATTCATCAAGTGTACGTCAATCCCGAAAAAGAGTTAGAGTTGTTTCCAGCAATTGGGAATCACCGCATTATTATTGGTTCTGTTGAAAACCTCGACGAAAAATTAAATAAGTTAAAAGTGTTTTATAAGCAGGGTTTAAATAAAACTAACAGTTGGACAAAATATTCGGTAGTGAATTTAAAATATAAAAATTTAGTGGTTTGCACGGCTGCAAAAGCCAGCAATTCAAAAAAATAAAAGTGTATGGATAATAATGCAAAGCATAGTTTAGCTTCAGATTTGGTAGTAGGTTTAGATATTGGAACCACTAAAATTGCTGCCATTGTGGGTCGCCGAAACGAGTTTGGTAAAATAGAGATTTTAGGTATTGGTAAAACCGAATCACTAGGTGTACACCGTGGTGTGGTGGCCAACATTGACCAAACCGTTGCGTCTATTAAAACAGCAATGGCCATTGCTTCCGATAAAGCTAATGTAGATATTGGTGAAGTGATTGTAGGGATTGCAGGACAACACATTAAAAGTATGCAACACCGTGGTATGATTACGCGGCAATCGCTCGATGATGAAGTGTCTCAAAAAGATATTGACCAATTGATAGATAACATGCACCGTTTGGTAATGAGTCCGGGTGAAGAAATCATTCATGTTATTCCTCAAGAGTACATCATAGATAACGAGAGTGGAATTAAAAATCCAATTGGTCATGCGGGCATTCGTTTAGAAGGTAACTTTCATATTATTACGGGACAAGTAGGTTCTGTAAAAAATATTTTTAAATGTGTCAATCGTTCAGGATTAGAAACGGTTGATTTACATTTAGAGCCTTTGGCAAGTGCCGATGCGGTGTTAAGCGACGATGAAAAAGAAGCCGGTGTTGTGTTGGTTGATATTGGCGGTGGCACAACCGATGTAGCTATTTTTTACGATAACATCATTCGTCATACGGCCGTTATTCCATTTGGTGGAAACATTATAACTGAAGATATTAAAGAAGGCTGCGGAATTATTAAAACCCAAGCCGAGCAATTAAAGTTACGTTTTGGCTCATCGTTAGCACAAGAAAATCAAGAGAATGAAATCATCTCTATTCCGGGCTTACGCGGTCGTCCGCACAAAGAAATTTCAGTTAAATTTTTAGCGCAAATCATTCAAGCGCGCATGGAAGAAATTTTAGAATTTGTTTTATTCGAAATTAAAAATAGCGGCTACGAAAAGAAATTGTCGGCAGGTATTGTTATTACAGGCGGTGGAGCCATGCTAAAACATTTACCGCAATTAGTGATGCTAAACATTGGTATGGATTGTCGCATTGGTACGCCCAACGAACATTTGGCCACTAGTGACGATGAATTAAAAAATCCATTGTATGCCACAGGAATTGGTTTAGTAATGAAAGGCATCGAAAAATACGAACGCGATAAACGCCGTATGAGTGCGACTTCTAACAGCGTAAAAGTTGACGAAGAAGAAGTACTTGTAACAAATACCAAAGCCTCTAAAAAAGAAATTAAAAAAGAAGTAACCAATCACTCACAGAAAAAAATTGGTAGTTTTTTCGATACATTAATTACCCGTGCTAAAGACTGGATGAGTGATGACATTGAATAATTAAATAAATGAAAAATCGAACACCACAAAAACATAATATCATGATGCAATTCGAATTACCTCAAGAAGAAGGTTCAATCATTAAAGTGATTGGCGTAGGCGGTGGCGGAAGCAATGCCGTAAACTATATGTACCGTTTAGGAATCAAAGGTGTTGATTTCGTTATCTGCAATACTGATAAGCAGGCACTCGAAAAAAGCCCAGTGCCTAATAAAATACAATTGGGTGGCGCACTCACCAAAGGTTTGGGGGCAGGCTCTATTCCCGATGTAGGGCGCGACTCGGCCCTCGAAAGCCTCGAAGAAATAAAAAAGTATTTAAGCGATAGTACGCAAATGGTATTTATTACAGCAGGTTTGGGCGGTGGCACTGGCACAGGTGCAGCACCCGTTATTGCAAGCGTTGCAAAAGAGATGGGTATTTTAACAGTAGGTATTGTTACCATTCCATTTGCATTTGAAGGAAAAAAACGCCGCATGCAAGCCGAAGCCGGTTTAGAAGAAATGAAGAAGTATGTGGATACACTTTTAGTAATTGGTAACGATAAATTGCGCGAAATATATGGTAACCTTAAAATGAGCGAAGCCTTTGCTCATGCCGATGATGTGTTGAGCAGTGCAGCTAAAAGTATTGCCGAAATTATTAGTTTACACATGCACATTAATGTTGATTTTAATGATGTAAGAACGGTAATGAAAGATAGCGGCGTTGCAATTATGGGAAGTGCCATGGCTAGTGGCGACCGACGTGCTTTACGCGCCGTTGAACAATCTTTAAACTCGCCTTTATTAAACGATAATGATATTACTGGCGCAAGGCATGTGTTGCTTAATATTATGAGTGGTAGCGACGATATAGACATGGATGAGTTTGGAGAAATTACCGACTACATTCAAGAAGCCTCGGGTGGAACCGCTGAGTTGATTACGGGTTATGGCACCGACGCCAGTTTAGGAGACAGCGTAAGTGTTACTATTATTGCAACTGGCTTCAATAGCAAAACAGGAACAGGTTACGAAGCACCAGCCTTTAAGGAACGCAAGGTCGTTAACCTCGATGATAAAAAAGAAGAGCTTAAACCTGTGGCAACGCAAATTACAATCATAGATGAGATTCAACAGGCCGAACCTTTCATCTACGTTAAAAGTGAAACCAACGAAACACCCGATGCCAAGCACAATGTGGTGGTGAACGAAACGCCTATACTTAAAACGGAGTTAACCAGCGAAGTGAAACCGACTGTTAACGAAGTGCCTCCAGTAGTAGAGTTTACGATAACAACTGTTGACTCGTTTGATGAACCTTTAGCAAAGGTAGAAGACGTAAGTAAGCCCGAAGTGATTGCAGTTAACACGTCGGTAACTAACGATGAGCAAACCGACACTTTATCGCGCGAAGAACAAATCCGTTTAGCACAAGAGCGCATTCGTAAGCTAAAGGAAATTACCTTGAAGATGAAAAGTCCTGAAGGTTTAGCTGAACTTGAAAAGACCACAGCCTTTGCACGAAAAAATATTTCGTTAGAAAGTAAAACGCCAAGTACAGATTCTAGTGTATCGCGTTATACGCTTAGCGAAAGTGAAGATAAAAAAATAGAAATTCGACCTAATAATTCGTTTTTACACGATAATGTAGATTAATAGATTTAGTGTGAATAATTTTTTAAAAGCCCCTGTTGACAGAGACATCAGGGGCTTTTTATATTTGGAATTAAATCTCAAAAAATGGCGAAATGGACATTTGTGGTATTAGTTTTTGGGTGTTTATGGATATAGAGCTGTAAACGTTGAGTTATAGGTTTCAATATTCCAAGTCATAATTTTTTTATCATCGCCCGCCGAATAAAGTAAACCCGTATGAGGCGACCATAGCAACGTATTAACCGAAAACGTGTGCCCTTGATGTTTTTCGGCAGAGATAGTAGTGGGTTTATCTAAGTCTAAAGCATTCCATAGTTTAATAGTTTTATCACGACTACCCGTGGCACACAATAAGCCATCGGGCGAAAAGACAATGGAGTAAATAGCATAGTTGTGGGCAGGTATAGATTTTAGTTGTTGTAACTGTTCATTCCAAATAGTTAAGTGCGCATCCCAACCGCCGCTAATGAGTTGATGCGTGTAGGGATGAAAACGAACTACGTTACAGGCTTTTTCGTGTGCCTTTACCCGTTGCATCACGCTTAAATCCGATACGTTTAATTGTAGGATCGTTTCATCGCTACAAGCCAATGCAAGTAAGTGTTCCTTGCAATCTATATGTCGTATTTTAGAGGTACTTACTTTTACTTTATGCAAGGTTTCTAAAGTATTCAAATCAATAACCGTTATGCAACCATCGCCCCCCGAAGTGTAAAGCAAACGCTCGAAAGCTTTTAAATGAAATACTTGCGCGCTATGATTTTGTAAAATTTTTATTTCTTGACCCTTGCTTAAATCTAATACATGTATGGCTCCTGCCGAAGTGCCTACAAATAAGTGATTGGTTATTTCATCTTCGTAAAGGCTATAAATGGAAGCGGGTAAACGCGCTAATAAATGTGCATCAGTATCAACGTACGAGTTCCATTTTAAAAGATGACGATCGGCACCACCCGAATAAAGTACGCCACTTGCCGAGCAGCACAGTGTATAAATAGCGGCTAAATGCCCTTTATATTCTTGTTTTTTTGATATACTTAACATGAATGGCTTTGATTTTAATTGAGGTTATCGAACCAAGCCCGTTGACGAGGAATTTTAAAGCCATTGAGCATGCCGCTTTTAATGTTGAGCGTTAAGCTATACCGTTTATTAAACCCAAATGGTACCCAATCTATTCGTGCTTCCCAGCATTTTAAATCGCGATAAACATTAAAACTAGTATAACTTAATTGCTTAGAAATAAAATCGTAGCCACTAGTTACCCCAATGCGCCAGTTTTTGGTTGGCGATACATCTCCACTAAAATTAAACGTTTGTAAAGTGGTTATTTTACCATTATCTAATTTAGTAATAGAAATATTATAATAAGTATTTAAGTTCCAAGGAATACTTTCGTTTTGTGTTACGGTGTTGGTATTGGCTCCGCGTTCGGCGGCATTGGTCATGTTGGGGGCTTCTCTTGTTTTTTTGGCAGCAGCTAAGGCATTCGAACTAAAGCTGGCGTTTAAAGCCAAATTAATTACTCGCCAACGTGCCAAGCCTTGTCCTTGCTCATAGGCATATTCTTTCACCACGCGTTTAAGTGTTTGATCGTAAGCGTAGGGATTAAAGTTAGCACTAGCTACGGCATCAAAAAATTTCCAAATTTTATTTCGCGCACTTACTGTTATTTCACTCATGTTAAAACTATCAGCCGCAAAATTGTAAGCCCCATTTAAACTTAAATTTTGTAATAAGGTAATTTTTTTAAATGTAAAACCCGTATCGTTGGTTTCCTTTAACTTGGCTTCGAGGTTGTTGTTTAAGTTAATAGATAAAGCATTCTGCGCACCAATGCCCGGCCCACCAAATAAATTTTGTTCAAAAATGCTGTAACGTTGCGTATTACCTAAAGTGTCGGTGGCTACTTTTTTCCAAAAGCCAAATTGTTCTTCGCCAAAATCAGGACGATAGGTATAACTTAACGTTGGAATAAGTAGGTGCCGAATTTGTTTTAAACGTTTGGTTCTAAAAATATAGTCAGAGAACACTTTGGTAGTTACCGCCGTTGAAAAATTGGCATCGTAGCCTGTTACAAAGCCCGTAACCGTGTCGGTTTTTAGGCGTTGCGAGGGAATATTAGTAGCAATAAATTGTTTGCTAGTGCTGCGGGTGTACATCACCGAACTTAGGTTAATGGCTGGCGTAACGGTAATGTATTTGAATAGATTGAAGTTGGTACTAATGGGTAAACTATGACGTGCACCATACCTCATATTTTTTTCAATATTGCCTTTAAACAATAAGCTATCTTTGGTAGAGTAGGTATTTCTTACTTCTAGTAAATAGTTGATTCCAATTTTATCGAATATATTTTGTTTGATTGCATTTTGACGTTTAAACGGGAAAAAGCGATTAACATTAAACGTGAGTTGCGGAAAACTAATTTCTGTTAATTGGGTAATAGTGTTTTGGCTGTGTGTAGCGTTTAAACTGAGCGCACTGTTTTTAAAATTTTTTGAGAAATTAATATTAGACTGAAATGTATTGGTTAAAAACTGATTTGAATTGATAGCGTTAAATCGGTTATATTGTTGGTTAACATAGTTGACATTTGCCGAAAAACGTACACTCGGATTATTTTTATTGTCTTGTGTATGTTGCCAATTTACCGAATACGATTTTTGTTTTTGAAAAGTACTAGGCACATCTTTATCGCCAATATTAAACTCGCTGTAGCCTAAATTAAGTGAACCACTAAATTTATAAAGTATTAAATAATTATTTTGTGTGCGCAAGGCCCAACTGCCATTGCTATAAATATCGCCCCGAAACGTCATATCTGTTTTTTCGTTAATGCCCCAATAAAAACCCCCATCGCGCAGGTTATACCCTTGCCCAGGACTATTCCCAAAAAATGGAAGCAAAATACCGTTGTGGCGGCGCTTTGTGTTAGGGAAAAACCCGAAAGGTAAACCCAAGGGCGTAGGCACACCTCCAATTTCGAGGTACATAGGCCCCGTTACAATTTTATCATCTGGAATAATTTTAGCCCGCGTAGCCCTAAACAAGGTTCGTGCATCTTTTGCTTCGCAAGGAATGCAAGCCATGTTTTTCATAAAAATAATATTGGTACTATCTTTTTTAATTTCGGCACCACGCACCAGCAATTCGCCTTGTTTGGTGAGGGCATTGTATATTTTACCCCGTTTACTTTTTAAATTATACTTAATAGTGTCGGCATCCATTTCTTGTTCGCCATCTTTAAATAAAGGTGCTTCAATATACTTGCCAGTACTGTCTTTACGGCCATAAGCGGTTACTAAATTTTTTTCATAATCTATACGAATACCGTATGCTTTAAGCGTCATGTTTCCATATTGCACAAAGGCATTTCCAAACAAAAGCAAGCGATTGCCTTCGGCTTCGTAACGCATGCTATCGGTTGCATTATAAGTAATAGCGGTTTCGAGGGTTTCGTCGTCGTTAGCAAGTGTATCAATTGTTGTAACTTTTTTTAAGGTATCGTTAGTGGGCACTTGCGCATATAAAGCAGAACCGAGGCAAGATATTAACAATGCCACGAAGAAAACTAGAGACCTATGCTGGAAATTTATCAAACCTATCGCTATACCTTTACTAAAGCTGCAAATCTACTAAATACTTAATGTTTACGTTCACTTGCCAGTAATTAATGATTAAAAATAGTAAATATTTCACCTTATTTGGCGTTCTGCTCTTAGGTTTAATTTATGGCTTTGCGCTAAAGTCAAATAAAGGTAAGGTAAGCACTATTAAAACGGTGGTTATAGATGCAGGACATGGTGGCAAAGACCCTGGTTGCCTAGGGGCGCATCACAACGAAAAAACGGTGGCTTTAGCCGTAGCATTAAAGTTGGGAAAAATTATTGAAGCGCAATTTAAGGATGTAAAAGTGATTTATACCCGCACCACCGACGTATTTGTTGATTTAGAAGAGCGTGCACAAATTGCTAACCGTGCTAAAGCCGATTTATTTATATCTATTCATTGCAATGCCGCCGGAAAAGCGGTAATGGTTAAAGATAAAAAAACAGGTAAGCTAAGAGCCAAAACCTATAAAAATAAAAAGGGAAAAATTGTAGTGGTAGAAACGAGTAATCCAGAACCCTTTGGCACCGAAACCTATGTTATGGGTTTAAAAAACGAAGAAGGAAAAATGAAAGTAGCCGCTCGCGAAAACTCGGTAATTTTTTTAGAAGATGACTATCAAAAAAAATACGATGGCTTTGATCCCGAAAGCGAAGAAAGTTACATTATCATGAGTAATTACACATCCTCGTATGTGATACAAAGTGCTAACCTAGCTCTGAAAATTCAAGAAGAATATAAATCGAAAGCAGGTCGAATAGACAAAGGTGTTCACCGCCAAAGTATTTGGGTATTGTGGCGCACGGGCATGCCAAGTATATTAACCGAAATAGGCTATTTAACCAATCCACTCGAAGAACAATTTTTAGGCAGCGAGAAAGGGCAAGAGTATTTAGCGAAAGCAATATTTAGAGGCTTACGTCGCTATAAAGATGAATTAGAGGGGAATAAACGCCAATATAACGATGAGTTCGAAAATCAAGAGCCATTAGAAAACGAAAATATAAAAGCGGGCAATCCTATTTATGGTAAAAAGAAAGAAGCGAGTGAAGATGTAAAAGAAGATGTAACGGATGTAGATAGTACTAAAAAAGAAAAAGTGAGTAACGTTAAAAAGTCAGATTTAACGCCACCTCCAAAACCAATAGATCCCGAAGTAAAAAAAGAGATTGTAGTAAAAAAAATAGATAGCTTACCTAAGTCATTAGAGCAGAAAACAACTGTTGTAGTAAAAACTAACACTGACTCATTGCTCAATTCTAAAAGTGATAGCCTAAGTGCTAAAAGTATAGCCGCATTGTACGTAAAAAAAACTGAAACGCTTCTTGTAACGCCCACAGAAAAAGAAACGCCCAAAGTGGTTGCGACCCTTGTGTTTAAAGTACAATTTTGGGTTAGCGATAAAGAAATTGATTTAAAAAAACCAATCTATCAACTCATCGAAAAAGGTACTTATTATAAAACGGGAGCAAATTATAAATATGTATCAGGAAACTTTTTAACCATAGCCGAAGCTAAAAAACACCAGCTTATTTTGTTAGAAGCAGGATTTAAAGAAGCTTTTGTAGTAGCCTTTAAAAACGGTAGTCGGATAGACTTGAACGAAGCACGGCAATTGGTAGAGGCAAATAAACCTTAAAATTATTGGGTATTATGCTTTCGTGGAAGCGATAAGGATATTAGAAAAAAACACATTGTTTTATTTGGATAGACCCCAGCGTTAAAGACGAATTTTACTTTTTACAATGAAGGCATTTGGGAAATCGGATTGTATTTTTTTAAGCCATTCAAACGCTTCGAGTTTAGTTTTAAAATCCCCAACAACCACTACAAAGTTAGGTTGTTGATAATCTTCTATTGCATTGATATCGCTGTATTTGGCACTAAATTTAGAACGAACCGCACTGGCCACATTGCGATCTACCCCAAAGTGTATTTTAATTCTAAAGCCATCGGCTTCGCCACCCGTTATGCGGTGATATTCTGCTTTTTTAGAAATTAATTCTTTAACCTTTAACTGAGTAGTTAGCTGGTTTTCTTGCGCAAAACAAACATTGGTAAAAAACACAATGCCCAAAAGGTGGATTAATTTTAAAACTTTCACGTTGTAAAGGTAAATATTTTTATGAAAATTAAATCAGCTTATATTTTATTACACAACTTGAACCGCAATTTCAAGGAAGAGGGTCTTTAGAATAAAGTTTATAACTCGATTAAATAATAGACTACATTAAAAGTAGCACGTAAAGATGTAGAGTTCGCAAAGGGAGGAATATCGAGAAAATAGCATGCAAAGACGCAAAGGACGCAAAGGAAGAAATTAAATATTGTACTAAAGATAGCACGCAAAGATGTAGAGTTCGCAAAGGCGCAAATTAAATATTGTACTAAAGATAGCACGCAAAGATGTAGAGTTCGCAAAGGCGCAAATTAAATATTGCACTAAAGATAGCACGCAAAGACGCAGAGGGCGCAAAGGCGGAAATTAAATATTGCACTAAAGATAGCACGCAAAGACGTAGAGTTCGCTAAGGGAGGAATGTCGAGAAAATAGCACGCAAAGACGCAGAGGGCGCAAAGGCGGAAATTAAACTTTGAAAAAGGATTTCAGAATAGATCATTGCCTTTATTAAATACTATGATTTAAGTTATATGGAATTAGACAGTAGAAGCCAAATCTTTTAGCGCACTATCTGTCTTAGTGCAGACAGGCTCCGATTTAGTAACTGTTAGGATTTTTTACAAATGATTTACCTTGAAATCCTTACATATAATCAATCGCAAACAGTTTCCTCCTTTGAACTGTCTGTTTAGGGTTGATTTTAATTAGCCTTGCTTTGTTAATTAATAAAGTAAAATAAAAATATATACGCTTTGTTTATAGGTAATTTACAAAAGTTAATGCTAAACAAAAAATAGAAAAAGGGATGTTGTTACAAATCGTGTTTTTAAGAGATTCTTAGCGATGCGTTTTAATTAACGGGATAAGAAGCGAAGGTTTCGAACGACGTTTGCAACCGATATTCGGCAACATATTTTTCAAAAAAATCAGTAAAACATATTAACTTTTTAGAATGAAGACAATGCAAAAGTTTAAGCAAATGAAATTAACCAGTCAATTACTTTTATTAATACTATCGGCTCTAACGGTTATGGCTTTAGTACTGATTATTTATACCGGCATTCAATTTACTAAAAGTGAGAATGTAGCAAAGCGTACTTTAGCTTCATCGGCCTCGGCTAGTGTTATTGAGAAAATAGACCGTAATTTATACGAACGTTTTAGCGATGTGCAAGCCTTTGCGTATAACGAATTCGCCATTAAAAAATTAGCGGAGACATCTATCAACGAAACAATTAATTTTCAAGGATTACCCACCGATAGCCCAGCTGCTAAAAGTACATCGGACTTTATGAGTGATAATGAATTGCAAAATTTTATAAATACCATGACGGCCTATTATGCCGTTTACGATTTAATGTTGATATGTGATTTAGAAGGAAATATAAAAGCCGTAAACACCATTGATAAAAAGGGAATCAGTATAAACACAGAGTTTTTATTAAGTCGGAACGTTGCACAAGAAGAATGGTTTACCGCATGCACAAGTAGTAACGGTATTGAAAATGGTGCGTGGTATTCTGATTTTACAGTTAACCAAGATGTAGCTGCCATTTACCAATCGAACGGGTGGGGTGTTGGTTTTGCAACGCTAATAAAAGATAAGATGGGACGCACCCTTGGTGTTTGGTATAACTTTACAAATTGGGAGTCGGTTACTGCGGGTATTCGCAAAGAAGAAGAAGCAAAAATTCAACAGTCGAATAAAGGCGCTTATGTTTTTATTACCAATCAAAACGGAAAGGTTATAGATGCAGAAGAAAGCACGATGATTTTAAATACCAAAATAAATCAAGAAAAATTTGAAGCGGCTAAAGAAATGTTTACTGTTGAAGGCATTGCGGTTTCATCAAAAAATCATCAATTCGCTTGGGCTAAGTCAGTAGGTTCATCCAATTATAAGGGTAAAGGATGGAAAGTTATTACCGTCATTCCTTCTTCTAAAGTTACGTTTCAAACCTTCTTCTCAAAAAATTTAGTAGGCTTACTTATTTTTGTGGGTATCATTTTAGCCTTATATGCGTGGATAGGATTTCGCTTTTCAAAACGAGTAGCCAACCGAATCAACGCCATTAATCAAGTTATTAAAAAATTATCGTTAGGGGAATTAAATAAAACGGATATTGATGGGCAAGATGAAGTAGGGCAAATAGGCCATAGTGTTAACAGCCTAACCAGTGGACTCAAACGTACTGTTGAGTTTGCCGAAAAAATTGGAAAAGGGACGTTTGATACCGAGTATAAATTATTAAGTGATAAAGATACACTTGGGCATGCGCTGCTCGATATGCGTAATAACTTGGTTCAGTTTTCGGAAGAAGATAAAAAGCGAAATTGGGCTACTGAGGGCATTGCGCAATTTGCAGAAATCCTTCGTACGCACGAGAGTGCAGAAGAGTTGTGTAATAAAATTATTAGCAATTTAGTAAAGTACTTAAAAGCCAATCAAGGGTATATGTTTTTAGTGAGTAAAGATGGTAATGAAACGGAGTACTTAAAATTAGAAGCCTGTTATGCTTATAGTAAAAAACGGCATTTACAGAAACGAATCGAATGGGGCGAGGGCATTACAGGCGCAGCTTGGCAAGAAGGCAATACCATTTATTTAACCGAGGTTCCCGAAAATTATGTAGCCATTACCTCGGGTATAGGAGAGGCACTGCCACGTAGTATTTTAATTGTTCCGCTTAAAGTAAACGATGAAATACATGGTATTATTGAAATTGCCTCTTTTAAAATTTTAGAGAGCTACCAAATTGCTTTTGTTGAAAAACTGGCTGAAAGCATTGCTTCAAGTATTTCATTCGTGAAAATTAGTGAACGCACGCGCCATTTGTTAGAAGAATCGCAACAGCAAGAGGAAGAACTACGCGCACAAGAAGAGGAGATGCGACAAAATATGGAAGAGTTAAAAGCGACGCAAGAAGAGATGCAGCGCAGTACTATCTTGATGAAAGGCGTGTTAAACGCTATTGATCAATCGTATTTATACATTGAGTTTGAAACTGATGGAACGATTATTCACGCCAATGCTAATTTCTTACAAGGTATGGGTTACACCATGGCAGAACTAAAAGGACAACATCACCGAATATTTGTTGGCACTGAGCACGCCGAAAGTAAAGTCTATCAACAATTTTTAGAGAATATGCGTAATGGTGTTTCCTTTTCGGGTAAAGTAACACGCTACACGAAAGCGGGAACAAAAGTATTTTTGCAAGCGGTATATTCGCCAGTTTATGATAACTACAACACTATTTTAAAGGTTATTAAAATTGCGACCATCGTAACTGAATAACCCTCACAGACGTATTTTTTTACAAGAAGGAAACATTATTTTTTATGTACTTTTGTAATTAAATCGTGTTTAACTTTAAAGATACTTATAGGCAGTTACCCGCTACTCTATTTACTGAGTCTAATCCGCAACAGGCAACGAATCCGAAGGTGTTAGTATTTAATAGCGCATTAGCCACATTTTTAAATTTAAAGCATATACCAGAAACGGATGAATTAGCAGCTATCTTATCAGGCACTAAACTTTTACCAAACGCTGTACCGATTGCTACGGCGTATGCTGGTCATCAGTTTGGGCATTTTACGAAGTTAGGAGATGGTAGAGCTATTTTATTAGGAGAACATCTCACCAATACCAATCAACGTTTCGATATTCAATTAAAAGGTTCAGGACGTACCGTTTATTCGCGTGGGGGCGATGGTAAAGCCACTGTAAAAGCTATGTTACGCGAGTATCTGATGAGTGAGTGCATGTATGCGTTGGGCGTGCCTACTACACGTAGTTTAGCCGTTGTAACAACTGACGACGATGTACGAAGAGAAGAATGGCATAAAGGGGCTGTCTTAACCCGAGTAGCAGCAAGTCATGTTCGAGTAGGTACATTTGAATATGTACGCTATTTTGGTGATGCCCAGCACTTACAGTTACTCTGCGATTACGTTATTCAACGCCATTATCCTCAGCTACAAGCGCAACCGAATAAAGCCTTGGTTTTGCTTGAAGCAGTTATCGAATCGCAAGCAAGTTTAATAAGTGAATGGATGCGTGTGGGGTTTATACATGGCGTTATGAATACTGACAATACAAGTATTTGTGGAGAAACTATTGATTACGGACCTTGTGCATTTTTGAATGCTTACAAACTGGATACAGTATATAGTTCCATTGATGAACAAGGTCGGTATGCGTTTGGCAACCAAGCCAATATTATTTTTTGGAATTTGGTGCGCTTTGCAGAGAGTTTATTACCCATTATTGCCGACACCGAAAAAAAGGCTATTGATTTAGCAAATGGAGTTTTACAAACCTTTCAAGCAAGGTATCAACAACAGTTTTATACAAAGATGTTTAGTAAAATAGGTATGGCTTATTCAACCGATGAGGCCGACAAAGTATTGATAAACGATTTACTGAGTTGGATGGAACAGGTTGGTGCCGATTACACGAATACATTTTTAGCCATTGAAGGTATAAGCATTCCAACAGATGAACGGTATAATTCAACTGCATTTTTAGCTTGGCATCAACGGTGGCAAAAACGCTTAGGTGATTCTATTCATTCAAAAGATGTAAAAATGCGCCTGCGTAGTGCCAACCCATTAGTCATTCCACGCGCTCATCTTGTTGAAGAAGCCCTTAACAAGGCGGCTAATTATCACGATTTAGAATTATTTAATACTTTAATTCAACAGGTGCAACAAAGCGATTCCACTTTGGTAAATCTGCAATTTATGACGCCGCCCGATACTACTTTTGAAAACAACTACGCTACTTTTTGTGGCACCTAAATACGAGGTGTTTCAATTATTTTCCTAAGGCATAATTTTTTAATTGCGAACCATTGCTGGTAACTAAATAAAGATTTCCATTTTTGAATAGATCACTCACTAAAGGCGTTTGCGTGCCCTCGAACAGTTGCTTTTTACCAGAACGTTTATCTAATGCGAGTAAAACCAATGAATTAGTTTTAGAAAGGGTATAAACATTGGTTTCATCCATTTGGAAGGCTCGTAATTGTTTAGGTAATTCGTCTATTGTAAGCGGTGTTCGGTTTAATACATTTCCATTAAAGTCATACGTCAGTAATTCTTGCGATGTTTGTATCATCACATCCGAAACACCATTTCGATCTTCATCAAAAAATGCGTATTGAATGCTATCTTTATCGGATGCTACTTTAAACACATCCTTTTTATCACTCAATGTAATTTTATTGATTAGATTATTTTTCCTATCCACATATAAAATATAAGTATTTTGAAGGGTGTTACCTCGCACTAACTCAAACCCATCCGCTTGTTCAATCATTTTATTTTTAAAATCAATACGCCCATCTCCCTTTCTGCTAAAGGCATAGAGCTTGCCTTGGTTGTCGGCAGTTACTAAATAATCGCTAGCGCCAACACGGCAATAGTTAATAGGTAAACTTACAGTATGATCGGTTTTAAACGGACGAAAGCCTTCTTGTTGAATGCCCCAAATAGAATAATTGTAAATGGTATTATTTGCACAGGCAATAAATAAACGTTCATCGGTTTTACCTTCGTAGTGAACTAAACTCAAGGCGTTAGTAGCTTTAGCGGGTAATTTTATAGGATAGCCTTGCACATAATTGCCATTACGATCAATTAAATGAATATAATTGGTCGTATTAAATAACAACTGCAATTTATTTTTCTTGAACGCATCCACCATGTAAATAGGCGATTGTAAACGTTCATTTAATTTTTTCTTCCAAATTAATTGACCCGTAGAGCGGATTAAATACAAGGTATTATCTACAGTTTGAAAACTTAGTTCGTTATCGCGTGTAACATGATTTTTAAATAAATAGCACGAACTACTAATGGTGGTATCTGCTTTATACGTCCAAAGTAAATTAGGTTCTTCAATACTATTTTCTTGGTAGTAATGAAGTGTTATTCTAAAGCGTAAGCCTTTATTATCGGGTTTAGCGGTGTAAGCAAAGTGATTAATATTTTTAAGCAACTTCACATCTTTTGTTTTTAAAAGTGTATTAAAGGGTAACTTATTTTTACTTTGTGGATGAATGAGTGTATATTTTAGATACGATAACTTATCTTGTAAATGCTCGCTTGCAAAGGCTTTAAAAGAGGGGTTAACGAGTAACGAACTTTGTTGAACAGAGGCGTTGATAAAGATGTCGGCTTCATCAATGGTATTGGTTAAAATATAACGTCCGTTAATCAAGCACGCATACAATACTTCTTGGCAATTTAAGTTTGGAAAAGTAGATTGAATAAAAGAGCGTGAACTGCTGGTGAGGCGGCGAATGGGATATAACCGAGGAATTAGCGAGTCGTAAAGGTAAGGCGATAAGTCGTTAAGTAAACTACTATCTGCTATCGGTATTACAATAGCTTGGTGTTGCGATGGCATCTCTATCAACATTAATTGATTGGAGAGACTTCTAAAAAATTGTTGCCGGGCATTAAACAAGGCACTGTCTTGAATAGCTTGCCACCAAGTATCTAAAGGGCGT
The DNA here is from genome assembly GCA_013297775.1 of Bacteroidota bacterium. Taxonomy (GTDB): domain Bacteria; phylum Bacteroidota; class Bacteroidia; order B-17B0; family Aurantibacillaceae; genus Aurantibacillus. The sequence goes on along the minus strand of JAAFIL010000007.1, from coordinate 12,375 downwards.
TGAAATGTTTTTTCTAAATCAGAAAATTCAAAGACTTCGAACTGACGACAAACCAAAGGAAAAATTTTAAAAAAATCAGTATCTGGTGTAAATCCATTACCTAGCTGCGCGAGAAGACTACTGGAGTCTGGGCGGCTAGTTCCATTCATAAATAAAGCTTGCGGACTGGTATGTAACTGCGAATACGAATGCGTTAACCATGTTTTAGTACCTTGCGGTGCGCAGTAAAGTGCCATACCTTTGTAATGATTGTTGTCGTAAAAGGCTAAAAAATCAGTATTGTTACTTAATTTTTTTGAGGTAGGATTTAAGCACTCTTCTAGTAAGGTTGAAGCATTACTAATGGCTACAATGCCCGCATCCGTCTTGGTATAAACAATTTCGGAATTTAGCTTTAACGAAACAGGAAACCATTGTATGAGTGATGTGGCTTCGCTTTGTTGGTTGAGATTGAAACACAATAGCCACTGTTGCGATTTATAAAAGGTAATATAAATGCTTTGTGCATCAATTATTTTTTTTAAATCTGGGTGTATTTGCACTAACGAGTCCAACGTATGGAAACCATTTTGTAATGGTTGAAGTGCACTTAATTGTTTTAAATCTTGCCAAACCAAACTGTTACTTTGCCATTCATTATTTACTTCACTAAAATGGTCTAATTTCAAAAAAAATAAGCAGCTATCTGGTATAGCTTGAATGGCTTTGAGGATAGGTGATTTTTGATTTTTAAACGCACGATAAGCCCAAAGTCCGCCTAGCAAGGCTAATCCAATAAAAGTATAAAAAAAAATCTTTTGTAATTTACTCATGGCTTATAACCATTTTTTACGTTTAAAATAAATGACCAAGCCAAGCATCACGGTCAGCATCACCACCCACACGCTCGCATAACCAACAGGCGATTTAAGTTCGGGCATATAATCGAAGTTCATGCCATATACCCCTGCAATAAACGTTACAGGAATAAAAATACTCGACATGATGGTAAGTACTTTCATTACCTCATTCATTCGGTTAGCATTGGTACTTAAATAAATATCCATAATACCGCTCAACAAATCGCGATACGTTTCTACTGTATCAATAATACGTGTACTATGATCTTGCAAATCGCGTAAATAAATATGTGTGTTTGCCGACATCAAATCACTTTCACTTCTAATCAAATTACTAATCATATCTCGCAAAGGCCACACTTGCTTACGCAAATAAATTACTTCCCGTTTAAGGTTGTATAAAGTTATCAGCGAATCTTTATTTTGGTGGTTGATTACCTCTTCTTCAATTTCTTCTACCTTATCGCCAATGCGTTCAATAGCATTAAAGTAACAGTCCACCACGGCATCCATTAAGGCATAGGCCAAGTAATCGGCACCTAGCTTGCGTACACGTCCTTTGCATTGTCTTAATCGGTTACGAATAATATCAAACGCATCGCCGCCCTGTGGTTCTTGAAACGAAATCACTAGATTGTCCATTAAGATAATGCTCAACTGCTCCGATTGTACATCCGAGTCATAGCTTATCATTTTCATAATACAAAGCGTGTAATGTTCGTAGTCTTCAAATTTTGGTCGCTGGTCAATGTGAACAATATCTTCTAGGCTTAATGGATGGATATTAAAATGTTTACCAATTTGCTCAATTAACTCGATGTTGTGAATGCCTTCTACGTTAATCCATTTAACCATATTAGGTTCTATGTCTTTTAAGCAATTGTCCCAAGAGTTATATTCTTCTTCAAAAAATGCGGTATCGTTGTATTCAATAAGTGTGATTTTTACAGCACCACTTTTTTCACCTGTATAAAACAAAGTGCCTGGGGGTGCGCCTATGGATTGAACACTAGCCATTTGCTATTACTTTTTTTAGTTCGTTAGCACCTTCTACAATAATCACAATTTCTCCTTTTACTGGTTTGCTGGTAAAATAAACAATAAGTTCTTCTAGCGTACCTTGTTTGTTTTCTTCGTAGAGTTTAGTTAGCTCGCGCGATACAGAGGCGCGTCGGTTTTCACCAAAATGTGTTTTAAATTCTTCGAGTGCTTTTACTAAGCGGTATGGCGATTCGTAAAATACGAGGGTGCGTGGTTCAGTAATTAATTGCAGTAGTTTTGTTAAGCGGCCTTTTTTTTGAGGCAAGAAGCCAATGAAGGTGAAGCTATCGCAGGGCAAACCACTGTTTACTAAGGCTGGTACAAATGCAGTAGGGCCAGGGAGTGTTGTTAAAGGTACGTCGTTTTGTACGCAAGCCCGAATGAGTAAATAGCCTGGGTCGCTAATGCCAGGTGTACCAGCGTCGCTCACCAATGCTATTTTTTTTCCAGCTTTTAGTTGTTGAATTAAGTCATCCAGTATTTTATGTTCGTTATGTTGGTGGTTCGAGCGCACGGGTTTATCAATGCCATAATGTTTTAATAGGAAAGCAGTGGTTCGTGTGTCTTCGGCCAAAATTAAGTCCACCTCTTTTAGGATGCGCAATGCCCTTAGCGTAATATCCTCTAAATTTCCGATAGGAGTTGGCACCACGTAAAGCATATCTTAATTTTAAAGTGAAAATAACTAGAAAAGCGGCGAGGCTTGGGGGGCAACTTAATTATTGATTAACAAACATATTCACAATTTTAGTAATTTGCATCAAATTATAAATGTGAGGTTATCATGAACCGTTGTGCGTTAATTATTATTTTTTGGATATTAAATTTTGTTAGTTTGGCTCAAACTTCGGGTGCAGTGCTATATGTAAAAGATACCAAAAAGAGTTTCGGTTTTGTAAAACAAGGTAAAGTAGAACGTGTAGAGTTCGATTTTATCAATAAAGGGCAAGAGCCACTGCTTATTAACGATGTAAAAGTAGAATGTTCGTGTACCACAGTTGAGTATTCTAAAGCCCCTATTGCACCTGGTTCAACGGGTAAAATAGTTTTAGTGATAGATACCAAAACCATGCAAGACCGGCAAGATAGAATAGCCGAGGTATTGAGTAATGCAAGTAATGGCAGCGTTAAATTACGTTACAAGGGTGTGGTGTTAAGGCCGTAAGTATTTTTCCTAGAAACTAAAATTAGCAGTAATTTTACATTTTTAAATTGGTTTCGTAGTTCAACGGATAGAATAGAAGTTTCCTAAACTTTTGATCCCAGTTCGATTCTGGGCGAGACTACAACGCTACGCATAGCACCCTCTTATAGTGATAATTAGTTTTGTTATTCGTTAGCGTATTAGTGATAAAACTATTTCCATCAGGTTAATCAAGTAAAGTAGATTTTTTTAACTTTATCGCATCAACTTGAAAAATTAATTAAACAGATTTGCAAGGTACAGTTAAGTAGGGGTATTTTACAGCCAAATAAAGTTTGGTCTGTATGGAATAAAATTAAAAATGAAATAACGATGAATTATAAATATGAAGAAGGGATTCAATCAGAACGATTGATAACACGTTATTTAACGCCAGATGATGTTCCAGCATGGATTGAATTTTTAAAAGATCCTGAATGTGTTAAGTTTATTCCTAACCCCGAGGCCATTCCTCCTGACGATTACGCCGTGTATTGGATACTAACTCAAATAACCAGTTACAAACAAAAAAAGTATGGATTTCAAGTTTTACTAAATAAAGTAACAGGCGAGCTTATTGGTCAAGCTGGTTTATTGATGCAAGAAGTAGATGGACAACCCGAGCTAGAGGTTGCCTCGCATATTATGAAACAACATTGGGGAAAAGGATATGCAGCTGAAGCTGTAAAAATGTTTAAAGATTATGGATTAAAACATGGGCAAGCTAAAAGTATTATTGGGTTGGTACATAGAGATAATATCCCTGCTCAGATTATGGCCAAAAGAGCAGGATTAGAAATAGACAAGGAAACGCGATGGTACGATTTGGATGTTTTCGTTTTTAGAGCCAGTAGTTTATAAGGTATTACTGCTGCTTATTTTTTGCGAGAGCAATGGATGCTTTATCTGTTTATATTATTTCTAAAAATTGGCATAAATAAGACTTATACTATTTTTCCTGGATTGATTAAATTTTTAGGGTCGAGTACTTTTTTTATAGCTTTTGATAAATTCAAATAACTTTCACTGTATTGCAGTGGCATATATTTTTTCTGTAACATGCCAATCCCATGTTCTCCAGAAATGGTTCCTCCCATCTCTATCCCTATCTTATAAATTTGGTCTATGGCCTCAATAACGTATTTAGCCTCCAAGTCCGATGATTTATCAACAGAAATCATGGTGTGCAAATTGCCATTTCCTGCATGACCAAAACAAGCAATATTAACGCGTTGATGTTCTGAAATGGACTTTACCGATTCCATAAACGCTAATAACTTCGAAACTGGTACAGCAATGTCAACATCTCTGTAAACTTTACTTCCTTGCATTAAAGCACCACCAATATTCATCCGAATTTTCCATAACTCTTCTTTTTGGGTTGGCGTTTTACCAATAAGAACATCTCCGCTCATTAAGTCTTTTATGAGTTCGTAACAATTCTCTAATACCTCATCAAGTAATGCGGGGGAGTTCCCGTCAAAATTCACGAGTAATAACGCTTTATTTCCCGATAGGCCTACTGGCATTTTAGCTGCAAGAAAATCAGCAGTTAAATTAACAGCAAACTCATCAATAATTTCGATTGCCGAAGGACTAATGCCCGATTCTGTAATGGAGAGAACCGCATGGCAAAGTGCTTTTAAATCGCCAAATTCGGCCGCAAGAGTGTATTCATATTTAGGTTTTGGAATAAGTTTTAGAACAACTTTTGTAATAATACCAAGTATGCCTTCGCTACCTACAAACAATTGCGTTAAATTAAGTCCGCTCGAATTTTTGGATGTATTGGCACCCGTCCAAATAATTTCTCCATTCGGTAAAACCACTTCTAGGTTAAGAACGTAATCTTTTGCAGAGCCATATTTTAAAGAATTAATACTACCACTATTATGTGCTACGTTTCCGCCTACAAAAGATATGGCAGCACTACTTGGACGTATCGGAAAATAAAGATTTTTTTCTTCAACTTTTTTGCACAAGTGTTCTGTAACAACGCCGCACTCTACTACCACTATTTTATCAAGTGTATTAATCTCAATAATTTTATTTAAGTTTTCAGTTGAGAGAACAAGCCCGCCATTAACTGGCGACGCACCACCAGACACACTTGACCCGCCACCTCTGGGTGTAATGGGTATATTGTAATGGTTACATATTTTTACAATTTCAGCAATTTCTAAAGCTGATACTGGTTTTACTAAATAGTCAAATGTATAGTTTCTTTTAGTTGCTTCATCTCGCCCATAAGATTCGTTTAGAACCGAACCGAGTTCAATGTTTTTGGGATTGCATACGGCATGCAATGCACTTAAAAAATCTGGAGAGGGAGTATCTGAAGAGAAGTTCAATTTACTTTTTTCGAGAATTGGTTTAATAAATGTTGAGAGTAAGAGTTCAATATCAACGCATTGATTAATAAATGATTTTGATTAGTTTATTTTTTTATTTTTTTCTTTTCCGAAACATATCCTGTAATCCAGTGCATCTTAAGTTTTGAACAAGTTCCATCACTATCTTTTATAAATTCAACTTGTGCATATTCATCAAGAGAAAACAAATTATTCCCAATGTAATTGAGTTCAACGTGAGGTGCACCTCGTCTAGCGGCGTTTATGCAAAAAAAACGTCCTTCCACAACATAAAAATTCATACCGTCTTCATATAACCCAGCATAATGTTTGAGCGTAACTGAGTCAGGTAAATTATTTAGTTGCGATAGTACATTATTAAAATTTCGTTGAAATAAGTTACCTTCGGCTTCGTTTGTTGGCTTTGATAAAATAGTTCTATAGATTACTTCTTGAGCTTTTGCTAATGCTTTTTCGGGGTGTATTTGAATATTTGGTACTAAGCCTTTATCAGTCCAATCTTCTGTTTCTATAGGACGGCTAATCGGTAAAGCCATCTCGAAGGTTCGGTTAAGAGTAAAACCTCTAACAACATACGATCTACCCCAAGTGGTATCGCCTACTAAAATTGCGCGTTTCGTTTTTTGAAAGCTATAGGCAAAGTCTTCAGCACCCGAAAACGTTTCTCTACTTGTTAAAATATAGATGGGCATTTCTAATTTAAAGTTTGTTTTTGAAGGATCGGTAACTCTTTTGGTTGTATCAAATAGATTATCTACCGTTGTAATCATGTGTGTTTTTTGCTTAAAAAAATAATTCTGAATATGTAAATTCATAGATCTAACTCCACCACTATTATAACGCAAGTCAATAACTAAGGCTTTACAATTACCCACGAATTGAAATGCTCCATTTAATATTGGGGTAGCCTCATCTATGAAAGAGGTAAATCTATCCCATCTTATATAGCCGATTCCTCCTGGTAATATTTCTATTTTATTAAACGAAAAATTCTCTTCCAATTCACTCTTTAACCAATCTTCGCGGTTTTTCTTTTTGGCGGAATCAGACTCAGATCTTAAATCTAATTTGGCTAATTCTGGATTATAAGAAAGTTCAAAAGCATTGGAACGAAAAGCCTTTTGAACATCTAATGCTATAAGTTTAGCTAAATCATTTCTATCTTTTGCTTTTTCGTAGGTTTTATTTTTATAACTTTTATTTAAAGTTGCTATTGCCAACTCCGCTTTATTTGGATACACACACCACGTTTTTAAAGTATGGTTGATAGTGTCAATAAGTAGCTTAATTTCCGTGGAAGTAATTTTTGGTTCACTAGTTTTTAAATCCTGTGCTTGGATAAAACTGTTTTTAAGAAAGAAAAATTTAATTAAACCTAAAAAAATGAGAGTTTTGAAATTCATAAAATTGTTTTTTAATTATAATCAAATGTATAAAAATATTAGAGAAATCTTATTTTAAATTCTTTTTAATCGAAAATATTACTTTATTTTTATTTGACTTGCTTTTATGGCAAGTACATATTTATAAACAGCATTTTTTTGATCATCGTTTATCTTAGCTTTCTCGGCCATTATGTTAAGAATATCCTTCCATTCCACTTCTGTCCGTTTATAAATGTTATAAGGCGTATGGCATTTAGTACAGGTCTCTTCTGTATATAAATGGTAACCTTCATTTAATACTTCAAGTGTCATGTCTTTAAATCGTTTCTGAATAGCAACTAGTTCTTCTTTGCTGGGTGCATACACACCATTTTTTGGTTTTATAACTTTAGGAATATTGGTGCTTACCTTTTTATTTTCTGTAGTTATTGTGTCCGTCTTTATTACTTTTTTTGAATGCGTTATTTTTTTCGTATCAGGTTTAATAACTCGGATACTATCTGCAATACCAACTGTATCTCTTGTTTGGGAGACACTGGCATCTAAAGAATCTTCTTTAATAATACTTAGCGAGTCTTTCACTATTATCTTTTCTATTACTAAAGGCTCGTTTGACTGGCTGCATGATGAAATTATACTTATCATTATGAGTATGCTACCAAGTTTAAATTGTTTAATCATCATTTTTTATTTTAATAATATTACCATCCTAAATAATAATCTTTACTCAACCAGTATGGGTGTTTTAATCCAAAATGTTCTTGAAGCATTTTTTCGGCTTCGCAAAAAGCACCTTCTACCCAGCCCTGTTTATCCGAATAGGCTTCTCCAATAATATAAATATTTTCTTCACGATTAGGTCGGCGAATTTGTGGCATGATTTGGTTCACCGATATTCCTGTTTTCCAGGCATGAAAACCTGCTCCAAATGGATCTTTAGTCCAGTCCTTAAAGTAAGTAACATAAGGTTCTGGAATTTTCACTTTTTCTCCGTGTAATTCGCGTAATTGATGCATGACCTCTTCTACCATCATTTTTGTAGCTTGAACGGAATTCAATTTTATCAATTCAGACTCCGAGGCAAATGGATGTAATTGTGGTGTAAACAACACTTCATCTTCCGTTAAAGCTTTCCAAAACGTTTCGGTTTCCATGTCATTATAACTTCCTAAAAGCATCGCATTGTTTGTTTCAGAGTCTGTTCCAAAATAATAACACTTACGAATGGGTAAGTCGGTAATCGAATAACCAGCATCTATACCAAGGTGCTTCCACCAAGGTTGTGTAAATCCCATCAATATTTTAAAAGCAGGTTGCCTAATAACAGTTCGAATATTATTTTTAAGTTCGGGGTTTTGAACACCATCAAAAAAGAAATTTTCTTGATCTAAAAGTTCAAGTGACCGACGCGGCATGGCCAGTATGATTTTATTAGCATAAACCTTCCATTCTTTATTAGAAGTTAAATTTAAAAATGTAAGTTGATAAGTGTTGGTCTTTTGCTTAGGATGTTCTTTGGTAAATGAAAGTAATTTATTTTGGGACCAAATACATGCCCCATGCTGCTCCATATATGAATTAGCTAAGCCATAAGCGATGCTATCAAAACCTTCTTCAATCGTTTTATAAACGGTGTGCTCCGAAAAATTACCTACCATGTAAGGAAACGCTTCTGACGAATTCCAGTTGATGGTGTTCGAGTAATAACCGCCAGCACTTGCTAAAAATTCGTACCCCTCTTGAGATACTTGATCTTTAATTAAATTCCGAAAACCAATATCATTTACCTTTCTACCATAATAAGGCGAGTCTTTAAAGTGATAAATAAGTTTAGGTTTTACTTCATCCCACTCTTGACCTGTAAGAAAAAATTGATAATCATAATGTTTAGGTCCCTTGCGTACTTTACCCGAATAATTTTCTACGAACCACGGATCGGCCATTAACACATTGTATATAATTTTATTGAATAACTGGTGAGCACTATACCCCTTATCCTCTTCATTTAGATAATAACGCGTTAATAATTTTTCGTTGTTATGTTGAGCAACATCCCAAGCATCTTGTTTGTAATGAAGTTTTCTTAAGTAAAGTAGTAATTGTTTTGGATTACCCATTGAAAAATTCACAGCGGTCATTTTACCTTTAAGTAGTGGCGTTCTTTTTTTTTGATCTTTTTCAGTAAGTGGGTAGCCTTCAACTAAAGTAGTAATAATTTCTTGCGAAGTTAAATAACGCATACCACCCAACTCCCCCCAAAAACGCATCCCTGGCATTACAATAGATTCAAGCCGACCTCCAATTCGTTCGTTCAACTCAAATACTTGTACATCTTTTGCTTCGTATTTTTTGTCTTTAGTTAGCCTGTATGCTGAATACAAACCCGCGGCACCTGCACCAATAATAGCTACTTCGGTTTTGAGATCGGGGTTCATACCTTGGTTGAGCGGAGTATTCTTATCCATTGTTATGTTTGTAAACAATTCGTCAATGTAAACATATAATTTATTTCACAAAAGCCATCATTTTATAAGTTGAAACCTAATTATTTTTCGTGAAGGTGTGAGTGTTTAACTTCTGGATTTTATTAGCGGAATCAATTTGTTTCCAATCAGGTCAATAGATTTTAATAATTTTTCATGAGGTAAACCCGCATAGTCCATTTGAAAACAGCATCTCGTAATACCTCCTAACTCAACCGAAAGTCGAGAAATTTTTTCAGCAACATCTTCGGCACTACCAACTAACAAAGTGCTACCTTTGGCTTTTAAATCAAGCTCGAAGCGTGTTTTAGTTTTAGGAGTTATATGCATCTTACTCATGGATTGTACCCAACCTGGATAAAATTCTTCAATAGCTTGTTCGGTAGTATCTGCCAAATACCCCATGGTGTGCAAGCCAACTTTTAATTGATTTTTTTTTAAACCAGCATCTCTTCCAGCTTCTTTATACAAATCAAGTAAAGGGCGAAACTGCGACGATTGCCCGTCTATAATAGCTAACATTAATGGTAGGCCTAGTTCTCCTGCACGTGTAAAAGAAGCGGGCGTTCTTAAAGCGGCATGCCATATTGGTAATGATTTTTGCAGGGGTCTTGGATAAATACCTACATTATCAATAGCTGGTCTAAATTTACCAGACCACGTAACGGTTTCATTACTGAAAATATGAAGTAGCAACCCCAATTTTTCTGTAAAAATTTCAGCCGAGTCATCCATATTAAAACCAAATAATGGGAAAGCTTCTACCGATGCACCGCGCCCTACTATCAATTCGGCACGACCTTTAGAAATAAGATCTAAGGTTGCAAAGTCTTGAAATACCCTCACTGGGTCGGCTGTACTTATGCCAGTAACAGCACTAGTAAGTCGTATTCGTTTGGTGCGTGCAGCTGCGGCAGCAAGCAGTACAACATGCGAAGAGTCGAGCATGTATTTATTATGATGTTCTCCAATTCCATACAAATCTAAACCTATTTTATCAGCAAATTCAATTCTTTCAAGTAGGTTAGAAATAGCGATTTCATCATTTTCTACTATACCGCTATTGCGAGATGCTACAAATGTATCAATTCCAATTTCCATATAATTTATAATTGCTTACTTACAGTTTTATTTCTTAACTTTTTATTTAGTTGAAAAGATTAAACTAATAAGTTCTATGTAATATTTTGTAATTGTTATTTTTTTATATCGGTTAAATATTAAATGTTTAACTAAAATACACGGGTATTTTTTTACAACTTTTATTAAAGCCCTTAAAAAAGGTTCTTTTAAAATTGTTAGTTGGTAAAAATACTAATTAAATTAAAAGTATTAATTTTTTTGTAAGTAATAATCCTTGAACTCTATAAAGCAGCAGAAGTTATATTTAGATTGGAATACTTTTTAAAGCGCAACCAATTTGCCATGGATACTAATACAGGTATGTTCAAAGCAAGAAATAAAGTGAATGAATTATGAAGACTACTTTTAACAGTCAAAATGAATTATTTTAAATTTTATCTAAATATTTAAAATAATTAGATAATTTAGGAAAATATTATTGCTAACATGATAGACCTGCACCAAAATCAACACGACATTTACTTTGATTATATTTTAGATCCAAAAAATCTGCAGTACAACATAGGAACTTATGTTGTCATAATAGGAAACTTGAATGTGGAGTTGTTCAAACAATCAATTATTAGTTCAGAAATAGTATTTGATAATTTTAAAATTCGGAGTATTTCAAACAATGCACCTTCTGCCGACTTATATAATACGCTCCCAGGTATTCAAGTTAAGCAATGGGATGTATCTACTAAAAATTGGTCTAGCGAAACACTTAAACAACTATTACAAGAAAGAATTCATCAACCCTTCGATATTCACTCAGGTTATTTATATGATTTTTTATTAATCAAAGTAAAAGAAGATGAACACTGGTTTTACATTGGCTGTCATCACCTTTTCTCTGATGGATATGGAGTACCTTATGTTTTTTTATCGTATATTTTTGATAAGTATCATGCGTTATCCAGAAGTGAAGAACGAGAGTTTAACTATTTCTCTTACTTAGATTTAATTGAACCATCGAAAGGTTACATAGACTCAACGAATTATCAAGTTGATAAAAATTACTGGCGGCAAAGGTTTAACGCGTCGCAAGAGCCAATTATCCAAACGAAGTTAAACCCCACAGTTTCGCCTACTGATACAACACCACTAATTTTTACCACGGAAGAACAAAAAAGGTTAAGGCTATTTTGTTTACAAAACGAAATCAGTTTACAAGACTTTTTAATTGCGGTATTGGCTGTGTATTATAAAAAAATAGGTGGGCTAAAGGCTTTCGATTTTTGTTTACCAGTACACAATAGAAATAGCCGAAAGGAGCGACAAACTTTTGGTGTCTTTTCAAAGTTTATACCCTGTCGGATAGAGTTAGAGAATCCGCAGTTAGCTGAACTTTTTAAAATAATTAAAATAAATCAACGGCAAGATTATCGGCATAAACAGTTCCCCGTAAGTCACTTTAATAGAATGCTTCAAATGGATGGTGATAATTTATCTCGCCCATTTGATATTTGTATAAATTACCGTTTCTTCAAATTAAATACAGTCGAAACCGAACTCAATCTTAAAGGGTACCGAAATGATGCCGCCTATTCTAAGACACCTATTGAATTTAGTTGGTCCGATTTTTCGGAGAAAGAAAATGAAAATTTATTTCTCGAAATTATTTACCGAACAGATTGTTTTCAAAAGGAAGAAATAGAACTGTTGAAAAACCGAATTTTTTATATCATTGAACAGTTTTATAGTTCACTTCAGAAGGAAATAGATGCTATTGAAATAATTCCTAACGAAGAACGACGGCGTTTACTTCATGTTTTCAACGACACCCAAGTAGCTTATCCCAGAGAAAAAACAATTATAGATTTATTTGAGGAGCAGGTAGAAGCCACGCCCAATAACATTGCTGTTGTTTTTGAAGATAAAGAGTTAACATACCAAGAACTCAACGAACAATCGAATCAACTAGCGAATTATTTACAAACGAATTATCAC
>JAAFIL010000069.1 GCA_013297775.1 Bacteroidota bacterium | reverse complement strand
ATGCACTTGGCAAAGGCTTTAAAAATAGCTTCAATTTTATGGTGCTCATTGTTGCCCTCCGCTTTTATATGAAGGTTACACTTAGCCGCATCGCTAAACGATTTGAAAAAATGATAAAATAATTCGGTAGGTACATCTCCTATTTTTTCGCGCTTAAAATCGACTTTCCATTTTAACCAACTACGTCCACCAAAATCAATAGCTACTTGTGCCAAACAATCGTCCATAGGTAAACAAAAGCCATACCGCTCTATGCCACGTTTATTGCCCATGGCTTTTAAATAGGCTTCTCCCAAAGCAATAGCAACATCTTCAACGGTATGGTGTTCGTCTATGTGTAAATCGCCTTTGCAAGTTAAGTCTATATCGCAACCACTGTGTTTAGCCAATTGCTCCAACATGTGGTCATAAAATCCTAAACCTGTTTTTAACTTTGAAAGACCGCTGCCATCTAAATTCAGTTTTAATTTAATATTTGTTTCGTTGGTAACCCGCTGGTGAATGGCTACCCGTGGGGGCTCTTTTAAAAAATGATAAATGGCTTCCCAATTTTTGGCTTTGAATGCAATCGGAAATTGACTAGACTTTATGTTGTGAGTTGACTGAATTAGAATCGCTTTGGCATTTAAACGTTGAGCCAATTCCACATCGGTTAAACGATCGCCAATAATATATGACTGCTCTAAATCATAAGTGACGTTGATGTACTTTTTCAACATACCTGTTCCAGGCTTGCGGGTATTTTTTCCCTCGTGAGGAAAACTTTTATCAATATGAATGCCTTTAAATACAATGCCCTCGGCTTTCAACGTATTAACAATAAAATCTTGTACGGGCCAAAATGTATCTTCAGGAAAAGAAGGTGTCCCTAATCCATCTTGATTGCTCACCATCACCAATTCGTAATCTAACTCGTGTGCAATTTTACCTAGCCAATAAATACTACCCGGTAAAAATTTTAATTTCTCAAAACTATCTACTTGATAAGTTACTTTGGGTTCAACAATTAAAGTCCCATCTCGGTCTATAAATAATATTTTTTTCATGTTACATTGGGGTTCGCATCCAATTGTGCTAATACATTTAACAACCGTAAATTTTCGGCGGTTGTGCCTATGCTAATGCGCACAAAATTGTTGCAGTTCAGTAAGCTGCTGCGATTACTAATTAAAATGGAATGTGCTTGTAAGTAAGCACACAAACGTTCTGCATCGTTAACTTCAATCATTAAAAAATTGGCATCACTTGGCACCACCCGTTTAACAAACGAGAAAGTGGGCAGCAATGCACTCAACTTTTTTCGATCGCTTAAAATAGATTCGATAAAAGCTAAACGTACTTCTGCTTTATCTAATGCTAAACTTATTTGTTGTTGAGTAAACAACGAAATATTAAACGGCGGGCGAATGGTGTTTAATACTTCGATGATAGCTTCGTGAGCATAGGCCACACCTAGCCTTAACCCTGCCAAGCCCCAAGCTTTAGAAAACGTTTGCAGCACCACTAAATTAGGAAGTTCGTTCAACAACGTTAACGCCGATGGATGCGACGAAAAATCAATATACGCCTCATCCACAACCACAATACCTTTAACGTTTTTTGCTAGTTGAATTAATTCGTTTAATGGTAAACTGCTTCCTGTTGGATTGTTGGGTGAGCAAATAAAAATTAACTTGGTATGAGGGGTAATGGCGTTTTGAATAGCAGATAGGTCGTATAAAAAAGTATGTTGTAAGAGTGGTACGTTTATAACTTCAATGTTGTTGAGTTGGGCGTAAATTCTAAACATACCAAACGTAGGTTCGCTTATTAAAATAGCATCTTTAGTGGGTTCGCAAAACGCACGCATCAATAAATCTATTAATTCATCGCTTCCATTACCCAACACGAGTTGCTTTGGACTCAGTTGTTTAAATGCCGCTAATTTTATTTTTAAAGTGGCTTGCGACGAAGAAGGATAGCGCTCTTGCCCTTTGCCCAATGGCGATCCGTAATTGTTTTCGCAATTGTCTAAAAACAAAATATTCTCTTTATCTAAAAAAATATCGCGCCAAACGTGATAAGATTTTATATTTTTTATAGAAGGTCGTATAACGGTGTTGATGTCAAACATGAGGTAAAACTTGTACTTTAAAAACTACTTTTTAACGTTGGTTAAGGCTTGTTATTTCAATTGTAAATGTACTTATACAGACCCACTTAACTGTGCCTCTAACTCTTTGATGCGCGCCACGTACTCCATACTTTTCCGACTCATTTCCTCTTGCGTGGCTCTTAATTCTTCGAGGTTTTGAATCATTTCTTCCTCTTGCGCCTGCAACTGCTCGCCCGATGCTTGAGATACGTCGAGCAATTGGCGCATGTTCTCCGTTACTTTTACATTGGCTACTGCCGATGCTAAATTTTCGGCTACCTTTTCTAAAAAATGAACTTGATACGTTTCTAATTTTTTAAACAAGGCTACTTCAATAACTCCATACATGGCTTGGTCGGTTTTAATGGGTACCAAAACAATGGTATTGGGCAAGCCTTCGCCAATGCCCGAATTGATAAGGCTATAATCTGGTGGAATATTTTTTAAGAAAATAGTTTTTTTATTTTCATAACATTGTCCAACCAAGCCTTCTTTTAAAGCAATTCGTTTGGCGTCGAGTTTGTTTTTTTCATGGGCATAAGCCGCTTTTAATTCAAGGTACGATTCGCCACTGTATTCTTCTTCTTCGTAAATAAATAAAGCCCCCTGACACCCATTTAAATACTTAACGATGAAGTTAAGGCTGTGGTTACACAGGTCGCTTAAAGAGTTGGCATCGGCACGCAGTAACTCAGCCATTTTTACATAACCCGTATTTAAAAACGCATCTTGTTTATTTTTTTCATCTACTTCCTGCAAAGTCGTTTTAACGTTTAAAAGATACATCCCAAATTCATCATTTTCTTTTGCTTGGTAGTTCGATGAAAAATTACCATCTAATAGTTCTTTTATAAACAGTGTATTTTGTGTCGAATTATCGAGTTGCTCTTGAATTTTTATAGCGTCTATAATGTTAGCAGTAGTTCTCGCTCTAAAGCTATAACTCCAAAAGATACATAATCCAAAAATGATGGCTGCAAATAAAATGTGCATGCTAAACGTGAGCAAACTCATATAATCGCCAATTGTAAAATAAATTTCTTTAATACCAATGTATTGTAAATAGGCAAATACAGAGTGGTGAATAACTACCATTAGTACCAAAGGCAATTGCACCGTCCATTTTTGGTAGGCAATTAAAACCACCGAAGCAATAAAAGCATAAAAGTGCATTTCAGTCATACCGTGCATTTGATAAATGAATTGCGCCATAAATACCGAAAGGCAAAAGCTATAGACATATTGGTATAACTTACTTTTAGGAAGCACCCACTTGGTAACGTAAAACATGGCTAAGTTGGCCAAACCTACTATACTTGCTATTAAATAGGTATCATAAAAATAAGCTATACCCATTCCGAAAGCAAAGGAAGATAGTAGAACTGTATGCGTAATGCGATCTACTTTTTTCTCTAAAGCGTCAAAATAGGTATTTACAGTTTGTTTAGATTCTTTTATCATACGATTCATTTTTCATTATTATTACAATCAGATCCTAAATTACACCCGTACGCAATAGCGGCAACAGCAGGTGTTGAATAGCTTTGCCCTGCCAACAAAGCTTGCAATGCTTGTTCGGCAAAGTTGGTGGTTGCATTGGTGCAAAACCTCGAAACATTATAATTACCTCTATAAAATAAGTTTTGATTAACATCTACTATAACCGCTTGTGGTGTAGAGTAAACGCCATACGCATCGGCGATTTGCCCGGTGCTATCTCTAATGATGGTAACGGGTTGCTCAAAAAGATTAGCTTTAATCGTTTGTTCAGAAATGATGTAAAAGTTAACCTCGTTTTTATACTTTTTATGCAGGGCTTGCACCGATTGTAAATTAAACTTAGAGCAAGGGCACTCTGGATTAAAAAAATGCAGCCAACTTATTTTAGCGGGTCGAATAAACGCTTGCTTAACTATTGCACCTTTTAAAACCGTTAAATAATTTTTAGGCACGGGCGTTGGCAAACGGTAGCGCATTTCTTCCCTCCAAAACATGTAAACAATAACTCCTGTTAACACACTTAAAAAACAAACTATGAATGCCCCTTTTTTCAACTTGTTTAGATGAGTACAATGTACCTAATAATTAATCTATTTTAAATTGGCGAGCAGGTTTTCATCCCCAAGCCATTGTTAGTAATTTAGCGTCTTTAAATAGTTTAAGCGTATGGCTACGGCTTGTTTATGTGCGTGTAACAACTCGGCTTCGGCCATAGTCATAATACTTGAGCCAATGGCTTGTAAACCTTTTTCGGTAATGTGTTGATAGGTTATTTTTTTTATAAAACTATCGAGCGATACGCCACTGTATGTTTTGGCATACGCATTTGTAGGCAAGGTGTGGTTGGTGCCCGAAGCATAATCGCCAGCACTCTCGGGGGTGTAATTGCCAATAAACACCGAACCTGCATTGTAAACGCCCTCACTAAAAAAAGTAGAATTAGTACACGCTAAAATGAGGTGTTCGGGGGCATATTCGTTTATAAAATCGAGTGCCCTTTGGGCGTTACTCAATACAATGGCTTTACTATTTAGAAGTGCTTCGTTCACCACTAACCCGCGTGGCAACGTTGAGGTTTGTTGTTTTACTTCGCGTAAAACGGCTTCGGCTATTGCTTGATTCGGACACACTAAAATAACT
Organism: Bacteroidota bacterium; assembly: GCA_013297775.1. Taxonomy (GTDB): domain Bacteria; phylum Bacteroidota; class Bacteroidia; order B-17B0; family Aurantibacillaceae; genus Aurantibacillus. The sequence continues at coordinate 11,349 of JAAFIL010000069.1, read as the reverse complement.
TGGCTATCTTTTCCATGTTCAGCTTGTGCTAACAAATCGGCTGCTACAAAAGCGGGAATGGCCGTTTCATCGGCATAAACCAAAACTTCTGACGGGCCAGCGGGCATATCTATGGCTACTCCATATTGTAATGCTTTTTGTTTGGCTGCTGTTACATATTGATTACCCGGACCAAAGAGTTTATAAACCGCAGGTACAGATGCTGTGCCAAACACCATAGCCGCTATGGCTTGCGCACCGCCCACTTTAACAATGGTTTTAATGCCACAACGTTGCGCCGTATATAAAATGGCTGGATGAATGCTGCCATTGCTTTGTGGAGGTGTGCAAAGTACCACTTCGCGGCAGCCGGCAATACTGGCAGGAATGGCTAACATCAATACGGTTGAAAATAAAGGCGCACTACCCCCGGGTATATACAATCCTATTTTTTGGATGGGTACCGATTTGCGCCAACAACTTACGCCAGGCATGGTTTCGATAGGTTGAACGGGTTCGCGTTGTGCGATATGAAAGGCATAAATATTTTGATACGCCAGTTCTATGGCTGCTTTTAAAGAATCGCTCACCAAGGTTTTAGCAACAGCGAGTTCAGCTTCTGTTACTAAAATTTGTTCGAGTGTTGCACCGTCCCATTGCTCTGTGTATTGCAACAGGGCTGCATCGCCTTGCGTTTTTACCGATTGAAAAATAGTTTCAATTCCAGCATTCAAATCGGTTTTATTTAATTGTGGCCGCTGGGCTAATTGAGCAAAACTATCGGGCGTTGATTCAAGTATTAATTCCATATTAGCTAATCATTTTTTCGATAGGTACAACCAATATCCCTTGTGCACCCTGTGTTTTAAGTTCTTCTATAATTTCCCAAAATTCATTTTCGTTAACAACGCTGTGTACACTGCTCCACCCTTTTTGTGCTAATGGCAAAATAGTTGGGCTTTTCATCCCAGGTAAAATGGCACAAATTTTTTCGAGTTTGGCATTAGGTGCATTTAGTAAAATGTATTTATTAGATTGCGCTTGTTGAAGGGCATTGATGCGAAACGTGAGTTTTTTTAAAATGGCTTGCTTTGCAGCACTCAATGTTTTATTAGCTACAATAACGGCTTCTGATTGTAAAATGATTTCGCCTTCTTTTAAACCATTGGTTAATAAGGTAGAGCCGCTACTGACCAAATCGCATATTGCATCGGCCAAGCCTATACTAGGTGCAATTTCTACGCTTCCCGAAATTTCGTGTATTTCGGCGCGCACGTGATTCTGTTTTAAAAATTTAGCCAATAAAAATGGATAACTGGTGGCTATGCGTTTCCCATTCAAATCTTGCAAGCGTTGCAAGGATTTATTTTTGGGGTAAGCCAAGCTTAAACGGCATTTACCAAACCCTAGCTTTTTAATTAATTTGGCTTTACGATTTTTTTCATAAAAAACATTTTCGCCAACAATGCCTATATCCGCTACGGCATCTTCAACGTATTGCGGAATATCATCATCTCTTAAAAAAAAGACCTCTATCGGAAAATTATCGGCTTCGGCTTTTAATTGTCCGGTGCCAGAGTTGAGGCGTATGCCACATTTTTTTAAAAGATGTAAACTCTCTTCGTGCAGGCGACCCGATTTTTGTATGGCAATTTTTAGTTTCATTCGTTTTCGGTATTAGTACAATAAAAAAAGGCTTACCGTTGGGTAAGCCTTACAAATAGGTGAATACATCAACATTACGACTTACCGTTCAGAAAGTTGGAATGATGATGTACACAATTTTTCATGTTGCAAATATAGAAGATGTTTTGGTTTACACAAAAATTATTTAATGCACCCGTCTTTAATTTCGATGTTTGCACCATCTTTTACTTTGATTTCGCCGCAGCTCGTGTAAATAATTACTTCTCTATCGCCGCCTTGAATGGTAACGTTTGAGGTTTTGCTGGCATCGAAAGTTACTTCTTTATAACTTCCATCAATTTTTACTTTGAAGGTATAGTTTTTACTATCCTTGTTGTAATAACGAATAGTTACTGCTGCAAATAAATTGGCAGCTACTGCTACGGCGGCAATAAGTGTTAAGGCTTTTTTCATAATTTATTTTTTACTAAATGAACGTTCAAGTTAAGTTTTTTTATTTGATTAAAAACAGGACGTTGATAAATCTTTAAAAGGTAAACCTATCGAATGTTTAATAATTGCTTCACTTTTTCTAACTCTAAATTTCGTTTGGCTATAAAATCGTTGAGTTCGTATTGAATGGGATAATCGGGTAAGATGCCATGGCCTGTGGTTGTTAAAACAGGATCGTGCATCACTCTAAAAGCTGGCACTCTTAATTTTATTTTGGTATTGGGTAAGGTGTAAAAAGGAGTGATGCCCGCGTTACACCCTTCGTAGGCACCGCTTGTTTCTTGACCAATAAAAGTGGCGCGTTGTTGGTATTTTAAATACGCAGACACTAAGCAACTGGCACTAAAACTAGCTCCGTTAATTAATACCATTACCTTACCGTTGAAATGATTTTTGGAGCGTGGGTTAATGGTGTAAGTATAAAAATCGGTATCGTTTACGCGCCTGTGTTTACCAATAACAGATAGCCCAAAACGTGTAAGGCGAAAGAGGTATTGACCTTTGGTGTATTTTTTAAATGGATAACGGCGAATACCCGTTTTTAAAGTTTGTTGAGCGGGTGCATTTAATAAATAGCTTAATAAACGATACGAGTTAGTTAAACTACCACCTCCATTATTACGCAAATCAATCACCAAATTTTTTGTATTATTTTTAGCAAGGCGTTTAAAAATTCGGCGATAGGCTTTCCCGTAACGCGAACCCGAGAAACTGTGAATGCGCAGGTGCAAGGTTGTTTGGTTAGAATCTAAATACCGAAAACTCATAGCAGCTCGGCGGTATTTTTTATATAAGCTGTCTTCTGATTTGCGGAGTGAAAATGGAGGTATATCTTTGCTTCGAAACGATTTAAACTTAACCAACGAGGTACTTTGATTGGCAGTAATAACCTCGGCTACCATGGTATCGGGTCTGCCAAATAGTGATAAATGATAGGCGGAAAAGCCCAGTTGTAAAAATAAATCTTTTCCACTTTTAATATACCCATCGGTTGAAATCATTTTACGAATAAGTCCAAAACTTGTGTCTATTTTAATGCCGTTTAAACGACTTATTTCTTGTCCTTGCTTTAGAAGTGTGTCCTTTTTTTTGTCTATGCTCCCGATTACAAACAAGCGATTATTAATAGGCAAAAAATAATAAGGCGAATAATTAACTTTTAATTGACGGATGGCTTTTTGGTATTGGGAGGACAAGATAACTTCTGTGTGCCCACAATGCAGTTCATCGGCTAATAGTTTTAAACGAATTCGAAATTGCTTTTCGGTTAGGCTATCGTTAAGTTGATTTAATAAATTACTAAACAAACCGTCGAGTTTACTACGTGTTTCATAAATACCAATGGCGGGGTGCATGGCAAAATAAATAGATTGCATTAGTTTTACATCTTCGCGTAAAACAGCGGGTGCATATTTTTTAGTGAGCGCTGGTGGGAGTTGAGCAATTAAAGACTGGGTGCCTATACCACATAAAAACAGAAAAAAACAACGAAACAAATTCATAATGTTATCTTTGCAAAATTAGTAATTATAATATGCAAACGATTAAAATAGGCGTATTGCGCGAAGAAAAATCGCCACCCGATAAACGTGTTCCTTTAACCCCGTTGATTTGTTCGGAGTTGAGTCGCCGTTACCCCCAACTCGAATTGGTTGTTCAGCCCAGTAAAATTAGATGTTACAGCGATGAAGAGTACACTGCGTTTGGCATTACGCTGCAAGAAGATTTAAGCGATTGCGATGTATTGATGGGGGTTAAAGAAGTTCCTTACGAGCGTTTAATACTCGGCAAAAGTTATTTCTTCTTTTCGCATACAATAAAAAAACAACCGCATAATCAAAAATTAATGAAGGCATTGATTGCCAAAAAAATTAGGATGATAGATTATGAAACCTTAACCGATAAAAACCATAATCGTATTATTGGTTTTGGGCGTTATGCGGGCGTGGTAGGTGCATACAACGGTATTTTAGGTTATGGTTTAAAATACGATTTGTTTCGTTTAAAGCCGGCGTATTTATGCAGAGATAGAGCCGAAATGGAAGAAGAATTAAAACGCGTTAAGTTACCCAATATTAAAATTGCCTTAACAGGCGGCGGCCGCGTGGCCAACGGCGTTATTGAAACCTTGAGTGCTTTGCGTATTCGAAAAGTTACACCCGAAGAATTTTTAGGGATGAGTTTTCGTGAACCTGTTTATTGTCAGTTAAATCCTCGTGATTATGTGGAACGACAAAACGATCGGAATTTTGACTTGAATGATTTTTTTAAAAATCCTGAACATTTTATTTCTAAGTTTCCAGCGTTTACAAAGGTTACCGATTTATTTATTTCGGCACATTATTGGGATCCGCGTTCGCCCAAGTTGTTTACTTTACAAGATATTAAAGCCCCCGATTTTCACATTAGTGTTATTGCCGATGTAACTTGCGATATAGATGGATCTGTTCCTACAACCCTTCGTGCCAGCACTATTACTCATCCATTTTATGGGTATAATATGGTAAACAATACCGAAGATTTGCCTTTTAATAAAGATACCATTTGCATTATGGCGGTTGATAATTTACCATGTGAATTGCCACGCGATGCCAGCGACGATTTTGGAAAAGATTTAGCGGAACGGGTGTTGCCTTTTGTATTGGGGCAAGATGCAGATGGCGTTATTGAACGTGCCAGCATTTGTAAGGATGGAGCGTTGTGCGAGGGGTTTGCGTATTTATCGGATTATGCGTTTTAATGGTTATACTAAATTTCAGGAAAGAATGTCTTTAGCATGCAATTAAATAATAGAGTACAGGAAAAATAGTACGCAGAGCAGAGTTCGCAGAGTTCGCAAAGGCGGAAATTAAATTTTAAAAAAGGACTCAGAATAAATTATTGCCGTTACTAACTATTGTGAGTTAAGTTATATGGAAGCGTCTTTAGTACAAAGCTATAACTCAATTAAATAATAGAGTACAGGAAAAATAGCACGCAAAGACGCAGAGTTCGCAAAGGTGGAAAAGCTAAGTTTTATACGATGGCAGAAATAAAAAAAATTATTCGTAAAACTTCAAAGAAAAAAATGTTTAAGGCTGTTTATAAAGATAATTCGGTTGGAGGCATACAACAAACTATTGACTAAACCTATAATACCAACATCATTTCTAAAAGATACGTTGACCCAGTTTCTTTTTCTCTTTCCCCCTCGTCCTTGTTTGAGCGTTAGCGGAAACGAGGACGTGCTAAAGGGGCGTTTGTAAGGCCAACGCTATCACTTTATCTGCGTTACAAACGCAGTTCTAAAACGTCCTCGTTACGCTTCGCTAAACAAGGACGAGATAAAAACATTTCTAATCACTGCGGCAGGTTTTGTTTTGTGATAGATTTCGACGGTTTATCTCCATCTAACTCATTTTTTAAATATTGATTTTAAGCGTTTTGCAGAGTTAGCTATTTTATTCTAAAGAACTTCTTTCTTAAAATCTCGGTTAAACGAACTATACTCTTGGTATCAACTATTCTTACTCCCATTCTTCCGACACCGATCACTGCAATACTTCACTGCATCCCAAACCTTTTCCCATTTTTTGCGCCACACAAATGGCCTTCCACAAACAACGCAATCTTTTTGTGGCAAGTGTTGTTTTTTAACGCCTTTCATTCGCTTGGTGAGTCTTGTTGAAATAAATTAAGCGGCGTTTTTAATTTTAGTGGGGCTTCTTTTTTACTACGCCGTTGAGTATGTGTTTTTAAAATACGCTCGCCCTCTTGTGCTACCAGTAACGTTTTTCGATGCGCCCAAACGGCTTCACTACTATGTTTGCGTGCCACCTCCAAATCTACAATAGGTAACGGATACTGTTCGCCTAACACACAAGCGTACAACTCTTGCTCCATACGACTCATCTTCCAAGGTTCGTGTATAAATGCTTGAGGTACTTGTTTTAACTCGGGCACCCATTGTTTTACAAAGCTACCGTCTGTATCGTGATCCATTCCGTTTTTTACAGGATTATACACTCGAATGGTATTGATGCCCGTTACACCCGCCTGCATTTGAAACTGTGGAAAATGAATGCCCGGTTCATAATCTAAAAATTGTTGCGCTAAAAAATAAGCCCCCTCTTGCCAACGCTGCCACAAATGAAACACTAAAAACGAAACAAGCATAGCCCGCATTCTAAAATTAATATACCCTGTTTGTTTCACACAACGCATGCACGCATCTACCAAAGGCACGCCTGTTTGTCCATTTTTCCAAGCTTCCACAAAAGCAGTGTTTAAGGGTTTTTCAAGTTGATCAAAACCACGGTTTACATTTTCAAATTCCATGCGGCATTCCATTTCAAACTTTTGAATGAAATGACAATGCCAATGCAAGCGCGATACAAAATTATGTAAATCGCGTTTATTAACACCTGGTTGCTGCAAGGCTAAACTCGTTTGTTGAATCACATACTTTAAAGAGATAGTACCCCAAGCTAAATAAACCGATAAACGGCTGCAAGTGCTGCGCGCGGCTACTGGCTTCGAAATGGCTTTACTATACCCTTTGTAACGCCCCTTTAAAAAACTATTTAAATAACGGTGCGCATACGTTTCGCCTGCCGGTTGAAAAACTTTTGGATAAACGGCTAACGTTGCTTTTAAGGTTTCGGGTAACTCTAACTCGAAAGGTAATTCCACATCCACGCTTGTAAAACTATTCAATGGTGTTTCAATCACATCCGCATTCATGCGCTCTTCCCAAAGCGTAGGCCAATGTGCCCGCGACGATAAACGACGCTTCACCGCATTGGTCGGAAATTGTTTCCATAAAATATGTTGTTCTTTAAAATACAATTCCAACATTCGATCGCGCTGATACGTTAAACCGTTACCAATTTCTTCGTAACTAAACACCCCTCGAATAGTATAATTCTTTTGTAAAAAAAGAATGACTGCTTTAACCTCGCCATAATAAAAGTGAATGCGGTGCTGAGGCTGCAAACGTTGGTTTAAATCTAATAACGAATGGTAAACAAATTGCCAGTGCCGCCAATCCCAGTCAGGATAAGCCTTTACCGAAGGTTCAAACACATACATTAAATGAATGGGATGTCCACATTGCGCCGCAGCTTGCAAAGCCGCATGGTCAAGTAAACGTAAATCGCGTTTAAACCAAAGTAAGCACAAATCTTGCATAGAGCATTTAAAATTTAACGAGTGCCTTATCTGGCTTGGCATAACTTAAACGTCCCAATTTTTTGGTAGTGTGATAACTATCCAATCCACTGCAGGTAATGGTTCCTGCACGTTCTAAGTCTATAAATCCATCTTCGCCCACACACGCATCGGGTAAGTTTACCCACTGTATTTGCCCAATCAATAAAACCGTTCCATTAATGGCTAAATCTAATTTTTCCTTCAACTCTAGTCCCATTTGCACAGCACTTTCTTTCACCGCTGGGGCTTTAAAACCGTTGTGGTAATATGGTGTTAAACCTACCGCATCAAACTCCGACTCATCCTGCGCATAACGCGCCGAGGTTTGGTGGGCTTGCTCATAAAACGATTCCTGAATGTGATTAAGTGTGTATTGCCCCGTCTCCAAGCAATTGTGAAGCGTATGGCGTTCAACCGAATCAGGACGTACAATTAAACCGCACAACGGCGGGTTAGCTCCTAAGTGAAACAACGAATTAAAAATGGCGAGGTTGGTTTGCCCTAGGCCATTAGCCGTTCCAACCAAAACCACACTTTTAAATCCGCCCAAAGCATTAATAAAAGCGGCTCGGTAGCGGGTTTCCCAGCTTAATAGCGTATCAAGGTTTACGTTCATTATATTAATTTTATATGGTTCATACCTCCATCTACCGCTAAAATTTGCCCCGTTACCCAACTCGCTTTTTCAGATAATAAAAAATAAGCTGCATTGGCTAAATCAATGGGTTCACCTACTTTTTTAAGTGGATTGCGCTTTTCAGAGGCTTCGCGCTTTTCGGGCGTGTTTAAAAACTTTTCGCCCAAAGGTGTATTTGTAAGCGAAGGGGCAATGCAATTAACTCTTATAGTTGGTGCTAGCTCGGCGGCTAATGCGCGGGTTAATCCTTCAATGGCGCCTTTTGCCATGGCTACCGAACTGTGAAATGGCATCCCAGTTGATACGGCAACGGTACTCATTAAAACAACCGATGGGTTTATACCATTTTTTAAGCCGCTTAAATACGTTTGAATAAAACGAACGGCACCTAAGGCATTAATCTGATAATCGTTTAAAAACTCTTCTGCCGTAAGACGGTGAAAAGGTTTCAAATTAATGGTTCCTGGAAAATAAGCCAATCCGCTCAAAGGCTCGTTAATACTTGGATACGGATCTTTATCGTAATTTTCGATGGTGTGATACGCATCGTAAAGCGATGTGGTGTTGGGCTTAGTGCTAATGCCTATTACCTTATGCCCGTCTTGTTTTAAAAGTTCGGCTGTTGCTTGTGCTGTTTTACTACTTGCACCTGCCAATAAATACGTGTTACTCATATTTAACTAAACAGCTAACACGGCTTAGTGTTTACAGCATTCGTTATTTTTTAAGCAATTAATCTTAGTTAAAGGCAGCACTAAATTTAAAGAGAACAAAACTTTAGACTAAAAAGGATAACCTGACTCCAAACCTCTAATGAAAAAATATAATAAAGCACACCATTAGAGGTTAACACTATACGCTCTTTCTTTTTTGGGCGTGTCCCCTTATCAATGAATAGTGGTTATACTTAGGCAGTAGCTGGTGGTGCGGTTAAAAGTTATACTATAGTTAAGTCGGGGTCGGGCTATCGGCTTTAGCCAATGCGGCTTTGGCGGCTTTTGTAACGGTCTGCGCTGAGCCTACCGAAGTCGCTGCGGGGTCTTCGTGCCTCAGCCGCCTCGCTCGCACAAAATCACGCCAACGCACGCCTTGGGCTATCGCCGAATTTATATTGAGCGAAGTCGAAATATCCCTCACGTAAAAGAGTTCTCCATGTATTAAGTACATCTTACTCCATATAATTTAACCTATTCGATTAATAAAGCGAATGCTTAATTGTAACTACTTTTTAAAGCATAGTATCCACCATTCATTTTCTTTTAGGTCGGCCTTGCAAATTGCGTGGGCTTTTATTTATGTTCTCATTTCCCTGTCATTCCGTCAATAAATGTTTCCACAAAATGTAAAATCTTTCTCAATATTCTGTCGCCAACTTTTTTGCGTTCTAAAACAGTTGGTTTATTACCTTCAATAAGTTCAAGCACTTCATCTCTCAAAGGTTCTCTTTCGGCAAACAAATAATCCTCAATTATTTTTTCGGTTTTGTCAACTGAAAGGTTCTCGTCTTTTACCAATTGATTAAATGCCTTTTGCTGTTCTTCATTCCAAAATTTATCGAATGCTTCGGGAATGTCATTTGTATCTTCTAAAACTGGCAAGTTTTCTTGAATGAACTTTTCTATTAATTCGCGTTTGCTTCGCAATTGTACATCGGTGTTGAGCAAATTGAATATTTCCTTCTCCGTTTTGGTAACGTCTTTCTGGGCACTGGCTTTCAGTTTTATGAGCAACTGAATAATGTAATTCACATTGATTTCATCACGGTGAATGAGTTCCAGTTCAAAGTCCACATCTTCTAAAATGGAAACTTTTTCTTTTTGATGATTGCTTTTTACCTTGTCATATAAGTCAAGATACTTGCTTTTGTAATCTTCAAAAAGCTGTTCAGCCATTGCCAAATCTTCCCATTTAAAATCAGCAAAAGCAGTAAGAATATTTTTTATTCGCATCAACTCTCGAAATGCTTTGATGAATTTTAGTTCATCCTCTTCGCTTTTTAGAACATTTACGCTGTTTACAGTTGGGGTTATTTTAATCAGTTCTATAAATGCCTCATTGAATGCATTCACATACGCTTCATAAGGCTTCATTATAATTACGTCTATCGCTTCTTTGTTGCTGAATAGTGTAATAGCTTGGTCGGTGGCGTTTTTAAGGTTGCGGAAAACTATAATGTTTCCTTGCGATTTTTGCTCGTTTAAAATTCGGTTGGTTCTCGAATAGGCTTGTATCAGTCCATGATATTTCAAATTTTTGTCCACATACATGGTGTTCAGCGTTTGGCTGTCAAATCCTGTGAGGAACATATTTACCACCAGTAAAATATCAATTTTACGTTCTTTTACTTTCTTAGAAATATCGTTGTAATAGTTGTAAAAACTTTCGCTGTCTTTGGTCGAAAATTTGGTTTCATATAGTGTGTTGTAATGCCCAATAAACTCATCTAATTTTTCACGACTATGCGCCTGTAAGCCATACAAGGCCCTTGGTTCTTCTACAACCGAAAGTTCTTCGGGCAAAAATCCGTTGGCATCTACATCGTCTTCGTTGGTGGCATAACTAAAAATGGTTGCTATTCTTAAAGTGTGTTTGCCTTCTTCTTTTTTGCGTTGGAAGATGTCGTAATATTTTATCAGCGTTTCTACGCTACTTACACAAAACATGGCGGTAAAATCTCGATTGTATGTTTTGCGGTTGTGATTGGCAATAATATAATCGGCAATTTTTTCTAATCGCTTGGGCGATTCCATCAACTCTTTGGTGTCAATGGATTCGACAAGCTCACCAGAACTGTCTTCTACTTCAATATCAATTTCGGTGGCACTTGGCTTGTTACCCTGGGCTTGTCGGAGGGTATATCTGCCCACATACTCAATAGAAAACTTCAAAACGTTTTCGTCTTTGATGGCATCGGTAATTACATATTTGTGCAAACACTCGCCAAACAGTTCGGTAGTGGTGCGTTTACCCAATTCATTTTTCACAGCGTTGTCGGCAAAAATGGGAGTGCCTGTAAAACCAAACAACTGTATGTTATTAAAAAACGCTTTGATGCGGGTATGTGTTTCGCCAAACTGACTGCGGTGGCATTCGTCAAAAATGAAAACAATGCGTTCGTTTTGTAGTTTTTCCATTTTGCTCAAATACTGTTTTTTACTAATGGCAGTATTGAGTTTTTGAATGGTGGTTACAATGAGTTTGGTATCGTCTGCAAACTGCTGAACCAATTGTTTGGTGCTGTCTGTGCCATCAATACAACCTTTGCTAAAGCTGTTGAACTTGTCTCGTCCTGAATTTAGTTGACACATTTTGGTTAATAATCCTAATACAAATTTACACTTTTAAATTAATCCTAAATTGGGTTTACACAGTCTAAGTTTCGCCAAAAAGTTATTCTGAATTTT
>JAAFIL010000068.1 GCA_013297775.1 Bacteroidota bacterium | reverse complement strand
TAATTTTATTTCTGTATTTTTACTCATAATGTTTTTTTATGTCTTAGTAAACACAAATTTACATTATTAAAAAAGGGTAACATCAGTTACCCTTTTAATTAAAAAATTAGTCGGTTAGTAGTGAAAAAAAAATTGTTACCTCAATGGACTTCATAATTGAGCGTATTTGTTTAAGGATTCAACTTAGTTCAACAACGTATTCGTTCTTTCCTTTGCGTCCTTTGCGACCTTTGCGTGCCATACCGAATCAACTTAACGCTTTCATTCCAAAGAAAAACTCTTCCAAAATTTGATACAAGAAAACTTTTACTATTTTGCGCCTTTGCGCCTTTGCGTGCCATACCGAATCAACTTAACGCTTTCATTCCAAAAAAACTTTTCCAAAATTTGATACAAGAAAAATTTTATTATTTTGCGCCTTTGCGGCCTTTGCGGCCTTTGCGTGCCATACCGAATCAACTTAACACTCTCATTCCAAAAAAACTTTTCCAAAATTTGACACATGAAAAATTTTATTCTTTTGCGCCTTTGCGTCCTTTGCGGCCTTTGCGTGCCATACCGAATCAACTTAACGCTTTCATTCCAAAAAAAACTTTTCCAAAATTTAGTAGAAAAAACCCGTACTACAAAAGAAATAAAACATTCGTAAGTCTATTACTTTACATCGCTCATCAAGCGTTTCATTATTGGAGAGATAGCTATTACGCCAACACCAATCACTAACGAGTATAAACCCAATTGTTTATAGCCGTCCGTGTAAACCAGTAATTTCTGCGCGTTACTAGCTTTCTCAGACGCATCTGCAATATTAGCACCCAATAAACCCGCAAAATATTGACCATACGCACTTGCTAAAAACCACATACCCATAATAACTGCTTGTAACTTTTGCGGCGATAGTTTAGTCATAATAGACATGCCAATTGGAGAAAGACACAACTCGCCAAACGTAATTATGAACCAACCAAAAGTAAATAACCCCAAGGAACTAACGCCCACTTCGTTGGCAAAAAAACGAGCGGCATAAAATACATAAAACCCACCCGCTAAAAATAAAAACCCTAATCCGAATTTAACTACGGTATTCGGTTCGGCTTTGCGTTTGTTTAACCAAATCCACGCTAAGCCTAAAAGAGTAGCAAAAACAATTACAAAAAGTGAATTAGCCGAATTGTTAACTCCATTCGGATCTAGCGTAATCCCTAACACTTCGGTACTTAAATTACTAGCCGCAAACAAACTTAAAGACCCCCCACTTTGCTCGAAAAATGCCCAAAAGAAAATGGAAAAAACCATAAATAGTAAAGCAGCTATTAATTTTTTATTTTGAATGGCATCAAAATTTTTCATCTCGTAAATAACGTAGATGATGGATAAAGGCCCAATGATGTACATAAACACATCAGTATATTCTGTGTGCGACACCATTAAAATAATAATCGGAATAATGAGTAAAGACCCAGCAAACGTTAAGTACTCGGCTAATTGTCGTTTTTGAGTAGGCCAGGTTTGCAAAGGCGAAAGGCCAATAACGCCTAAACTTTTTTGAGTGCGCACAAACGTGAGTAAACTAATAACCATTACTACAGCCGCTAAACCAAAAGCTACATTCCAACGTAAAGCAACGGGTATCAACGAATCGAACATAAGCCCTTTGCCAATGGTTACGCACAAATACCCACCTAACAAACCTCCCAAATTAACGCCAGCATAAAACAAAGAAAAACCAGCATCTATGCGGTTATCGCCTTCTTTGTATAAATTGCCCACTATGGTAGAAATATTAGGTTTAAAAAATCCGGTACCTACTACATTAAAGGCAATGCCAATGAAAAAGAAATTTTTGGGATCTATGGCCAACACAATGCTTCCGACAATCATTAACAAACCACCCCAAAATAACGAGCGACGTTTCCCTAAAATTTTATCGGCAAACAAGCCCCCTATAAATGTAAAGGCATAAACAAATGCTTGCGAGGCCCCGTACTGTAAATTGGCTGTGCCTTCGGGTAGCGATAACTCGGTAACCATGAAAAAAACTAACATGCCACGCATGCCATAGAAGCTAAAACGCTCCCACATTTCGCTAAAAAATAAGTACCACAATTGCTTGGGGTACTTACCTTTAAAATTTTGAATCTGATCGAGGCTTAAACTCATGTTTTAAGGCTAAAATTAGTTGAATGTAAGAGTGCGCCAGTAAGCCGATACTATTTAATACCGTGCATTAATTTTTTAAGTAAAGGCGTTAATAAAAATAAAACAACCGCCGCTAAACCCGTTAAAACCACAAACACCATAAAGAACTCATAAAGGTTATGAATTTCAAATCCAGCAAAAACAGGATTAGTTGGGCTAATTTGATTCTCGGCTAATAATTTTAACTGATCGGCTGTGGCTAATACTTTTTTATCTAAAATACCTTGCAAATCAATACCCAACTCGGCTGCTTTTTTAAACTTATCGCCCGTTGCTGGCATAATAGAGCCTAGTGTACCCGCCAATGCGTAGCCCGATGCGTTAGATAGAAAAAATACGCCGTATAAAAGTGAAGAGAATCGCTTAGGTGATAGCTTTCCTACCAGCGATAAGCCAATGGGCGATAAGCACAATTCGGCACACGTTTGAATCAAGTATAAAAGTATTAACCACTTAATGGCGAGCAAACCATTGTTCCCTAAATCTTTTACATTATTAGCAATAATAAAATAACTTACCGCAATTAAGAAAAGTCCTATTGCTTGTTTCATAGGCGAAATGGGTTCTTTGCCTTTGCTGCGCAAATAATCCCATAACATACTAAACGGTACTGCAAAAAGAACAACAAAAAGACCATTGAAAATTTGAACCATAGAAGGCGGCATGTTCCAGCCAAAGAAATTACGGTCGGTTTGGTTATCGGCAATAAAGGTAAGTGAAGAACCTGCTTGCTCAAATGCAGCCCAAAAGAAAATAACGAAAAAGGCAATAATATAAATAACATAAATACGCTGCCGTTCAACTTTGGTTAACGAAGTATCTGAAATGATTAAACCTGCTAACGATAAACCGCTCGAATAAATAATGGTATAAATCCAATTTTGACCAAACCCAAAATGGATAAGTGCACCCAAGGCTAAAAAACCTAGTACCGCTGTAATTAGAGATTTATTCGAGAATACTGCTTTTTGCGCTTCACCCTCTTCAAAATCGGTGGCATCATTTTTAGAAGGTAATCCACCTAAAGCCTTACCTTCTGGTGTAACCACGTATTTATTTTTAAGAAAATAAAAAATAACCGTTCCTAGTACCATTGCTAACCCTGCTGCTAAAAAGCCCCATTTAAAAGCGTGTATATCTCTAATACCGCCTGCATCTTTTACATCTCCGATTATAGGACAAATCAACTGTCCTAAAAATGCCCCAAGGTTAATACCCATGTAAAAAATAGTAAATGCAGAATCTAATTTATTTTTTTCTTGCTTGGGATAAAGGCTTCCCACCATGCTGGAAATGTTGGGTTTAAAAAAACCGTTTCCGAAAATGATAATGCCAAGTGCCACCCACATTAAGGTGTTGGCTAATCCTAAATTACCTCCAAAAACAGTAGCACTAAAGAAAAGAAAAAACTGACCCAAAGCCATCATTAAGCCTCCTAACATGATACAATTTCTATTCCCTAAAAAACGGTCAGCAATAAATCCACCTAACATGGGGGTTAAATAACATAAACCTAAAAACCCACCATAAACTATAGAGGCATCTTTTTCTTTCATTAATAATGCGTTAACCATAAATAGTGTGAGAATAGCTCTCATACCATAAAAGTTAAACCGTTCCCACATCTCAGTTCCAAATAGAACCCAAAGTCCTTTTGGATGACCCTGCTTAGAAGTTTGTTCCATAGAATTTATTTTGTTAAAGTTAGGTGCTAAAAATAGGATTTATATTTAAAGAAAGCAATTAATAGACCTCTAAAAACAAAGACTTAAAACATTTCTATAAACAGCAACTGCGTTTCAAAAAGTTTTGTTGCTGCTGCAAGAAAAATAGTTCGTGTTGCATTTTTAATACTAAACGTGAGTTGCATCACTTGGTGATAGGTTTGTTCTTCTAATTTACAATCGTAATGTTTGAGTAGGCGCATCACATCGCGGGTTATACCAAATAAAAACAACAACAGGTGATGCATTGTCTAAAACTTGCATTGTTGCTAGCTTGTAGGCGTTTATCAAACCCGAAACGCCTAATAAAGTGCCACCAAAATAACGCACCACCATAACTAATACCAATATCGGTTCTAAAAGATACAAGTTGAACCAGAATTATTTTTCTTTTAGGCGACGAAAAAATTATAGGCGTAGCAGGGCCTACGGGTATAATTTTTGAGGAAGTATAAGAGAAAAAGAAACTGGGTCAACGTATCTTTTAGAAATGATGTTGGTATAAACGCCAAGCATAGCAATGGTGGTTGGCTTGTGGGTGGGCGCGTCGCAAGGCTTGCAAATGATTTTTAATTTCATCCTCTGTTTTTACTGGAAAAGCAAATGCCATAAACTTGCTGCCGCGATCGCGAAAAATACTTTCGGAAGGATTTGAAATACTTAAACAGGAATGCTCGACCACCATTAAAACGCTATACATAAAATGGCTACCACCGCTAACAGTATGCCCAATAAATTGATTGGTGATAATTTTTCTTTATACAATAAAAAGCCCAACAAAGCCGCCAATACTACATTTGAAACGTTTAACAATGGAAATAATTCGGCACTGCTTAATACATTTACCTCTAACGATTTAAAGATAAAATAGATACTAAAATAATTGGGAATACCTAGGCAAATGCCGCCTATCAAGGCTTTTATAATTTCTGAACGGCCATTTAGCGATTGGGTAATAGCCCAACTCGGTCGCAAATACCCTGTTAACAACAGCACACCGCCAAAACAAAAGGCCGATAGAAATGTGCAAACACTAAATAAACTGCTATCGCCCGACGAGCGTATGTAAAAAGCATTAGCCGCATTAATGGCAATATCTATTAAACCGCTGCCAATAAAAACGGCTAAGGGCAACCACACTAAAGAACGCGTTGAAACAACAACTGCGCCGCGCTTAACTTTGGTAGTTAAATAAACCGACGCTAAAGCCAATGCAATCCCTATCCATTTTAAAGGACCTATGTGTTGTTGTAAAAACAAAACAGAAAATAAAACAGGCATTGCTACACTCATTTTATTGGCCACCGAAGCTGTGGCAATACTAATTTTTTGTGCCGTCAACGAAATGAGGTAAAAGATAACAATAAATAATAAACCCAATGGTAGAGCTACTTTTAGCCAAGCTGCTGTATAAACATGCGATATATTAAATGCACCTTTGCTAAACAAAATACCCGTAATGGCTGCCGTTAAATAATTAACCAATATGGCATAAAAGGTATTAATTTTAAACCTATCGAACCACTTGAATACCAGCAATAAAAAAACACTAGCGATTACCGCTAAACCTATATAAATCATAGTAGATTAAAATTTTTCACCTTCTAATCGTGCAACAACAGCACTCGCTACGGCATTTCCAATTACATTGGTGGCACTGCGTCCCATATCAAGTAATTGATCTACGGCCAACAATAATAACAACCCTTCGCCTGGAATATTAAACATACTTAACATTCCAGCAATCACAACTAATGAGGCGCGCGGCACACCAGCCATCCCTTTGCTAGTAATTAAAAGTATCAGCATCATTTTGATTTGGTCGGCTGCCGAAATATCCATGCCATAGCTTTGGGCAATAAAAACCGTTGCAAACGTCATGTACATAATGCTGCCATCTAAGTTAAAGCTATAGCCTAATGGTAAAACAAAACTAACAATACGGTTGCTAATCCCATGTTTTTCTAAGGCTTCGATGGTTTTAGGCATGGCACTTTCGCTACTAGCAGTACTAAAGGCTAATAAAACAGGTTCTTTAATATCGGTTAATAATCGGATGTAATTAATTTTAAACACAAGTGCTATTAAAAATAAAATACCAAAAACAAAAAAGAGTAAACCTCCAAAAAAGCAAGCAATTAAATAAACATAACCACTTAACACATCGAGGCCTTGCTGAATAACTACCGCTGTGATGGCACCAAACACACCTAAGGGCGCAAAATTCATCACGTAATGAGTTACCTTAAACATGACGTGGCTCAAGCTATCGAAGGCTTTAATAATGGGTAAACCATATTGCCCCACCGATGCTGCGGCAATACCAAAAAATAAAGCAAAAACCACAATGGGTAAAATATCGTTAGCCGCCATGCTACGCATTAAACTTTCGGGAATAACATGATCTATAAAATTTTTAGCATCTTGTGCATCGGCTTTAATACCCGTGCTGGCATTAACTTCGGGCAAGTCGAGGTGCATTACTTTGCCTGGTTCAAATAAGTTAACCAATACTAAACCTAAAGCTAAAGCAATTAAAGTGGCCGATGTAAAATAAATCAACGTTTTTAAACCAATGCGTCCAACGCTTTTAAAATCGCCTACTTTAGCCACTCCCATAACCAACACCGCTAAAACTAATGGGGCAATAATCATTTTAATGAGGTGTAAAAAAATATCGCTTAAAATAGAAAAGTAAGATGCTGCTTTTTTCTTTTGTTCTTTAAATACTTTGTTCTCGTACTTTACTAAAGCTTTGGTAACCGCTTCTTTTACTTTTGGCTGTTGTATGGTGTTGGGAAGCGTTTCGCTCCACTTTAATTTTTGAGTAGTTAAATGTTGGTTAATTACATAGCCTGTAAACAAACCAATAATCATTGCTACTAAAATCCATAAAATAAGCCGACCCGATTTTTTTTTCTCTTTCATAAGTAGATATTTATTATTTTTAATTGCCTTATGGAATAACCAACATCTTCATTCACGTTTGGATTCCTTTGTCGTGGCTATTTCATAAACGAATTTATAATTTTTCTAATAGGCTTTCTAATTGCATACCACGTGAGCCTTTAATTAAAATAGTAGTTTCGCTTGGGATGTGTTCCGCCAAGTAATTAGACATGGCTACTGTGTTTTCGAAGGTTGCAAAGTGGCGATGAAATGTTGCACTAAAAGCTGGGCCTACTAAAAACACATGCTCAAAATTTAATTCAACTAGCAAATCAACAATGGCTTGATGCTCAACTTTGCTGTATTCTCCCAATTCAAACATATCGCCTAAGATAAGCCATTTTGTTTTAGCAGAATGTTTTTTAAAATTATCAATAGCAGCTTTCATGCTGTTAGGATTGGCATTGTAAGCATCTAATAAAATGGTATTGCTGGCGCGTTTAACTAATTGCGACCGATTCATTTCGGGTACATAATTTTCTAACGCCATTTGGATAAGCTCGGGTTCTACCTTAAAATGAAGGCCAACACAAACTGCCGCTAAACAGTTAATAAAATTATAATGCCCCGTAATTTGCGTTTTTATCAAGGGTAAATTTTCCCATTTTTTTTCGCCGTAGCGTGTGGTAAATTTAAAGCAAACCATATCGCCATCGGTGTAGGGTTTACCAATCACATCGTAGAGTTTGGTAATGCCATAAGTTATTTTGTTATTTTGCTCTGCTAAAGCATGTAAAATATCATCATCGCCATTTATAAAAATACTAGCTTCTTTTTTTTGTAAGAAACGATACATTTCACTTTTCCCTTTTTTAACCCCTTCTATTCCACCAAAGCCTTCTAAATGGGCTTTGCCAATATTGGTAATTAAGCCGTAATCTGGGTTTGCAATGTCGCACAAGTCGTTTATCTCACCTTGGTGATTAGCACCCATTTCAATAATGGCCATTTGGTGTTGCGTGTTTACTTTTAACAAGGTTAGAGGAACGCCTATATGATTATTAAAGTTTCCTTCAGTAGCCAATGTATTGTATTTTTGAGACAATACAGCATGGATAAGCTCTTTGTTAGTGGTTTTGCCATTGCTGCCCGTAATGGCTATAAATGGAATGGTGAATTGCTGACGGTGGTGATTGGCTAGTTTTTGTAAACTTTGTAACACATTTTCGACCAATATAATTTTTTCGGAGGTGGCATAAATAGGTTCATCTACCACGGCATAGGCACAACCTGCTTCGATAGCTTTGGCTGCAAATGTATTGGCATTAAACGTTTCGCCACGTAGTGCAAAAAAAATACTGCCTGGTGTTAAGCGGCGTGTATCGGTGCAAACGACTTGCTTTGCACTTAAATAGAATTGATAAAGTGTTGCTGTTGATGTGAAATTTGCCATGCTGCAAAATAAAAAACCCTTAAGCGTTTACCTAAGGGTTTTGAGTATAGTTTTCAACAAAATTATTTTCCTAAACCTACTGGGCTGCCTACACGGGTCATTGAACAACGGAAACCTAACCAAGCATTAGCTTGGCGTTGGTCGAGGTAACGGCGTGTTCCTGGATTTAAGAAATACGCACGGTCTCTCCAGTTACCACCTTTATACACCCGCGATTTATCGTTTACCAAACTGGTTTTGGCATATTCGTACATCATCTTTTCCGATTTGTCAGAATAAGCATCTTCGCCTTGAGAATAGTAAATGGAAGAGTTAACATCACCATCCATGTAATTAATATAATCGGCGGCTTTGTAATTACGGCGTTCATCTAAATTGTCGGTACTAACTGCACTCGACACCTCACGCCATTGCACACGCCCAGGCATATCAGCTTTTCCTTCAGGAGTAGCATTGTTATTTCCATAAGCGTCCACGGTCATAATAGCCAAAATACTGTCGGTTACTTCGGTTGTTTCGCCACTTACGCCATGTTGCGTAGGTGTATTAACACGGTGCTTAAACTTTTGGTAAATAGGCCCATCTACGTTGGTTAAAATTTCTCCACCTAAACCACCAATTAAAGTGGCACTGTCGCGTTTTTGAGTTGTAAACACATTACCACGGAAAGGTCGAAATTCATCGGCATCTTGTAAGGTGTTAGGACGATACACGTCCATTACCCACTCTGATACGTTACCTGCCATGTTGTACAAGCCATAATCGTTAGGCCAATACGAATAAACAGGTGCTGTTACATCGGCGTTATCGTTTAAGAAACCAGCAGTTCCCATGTAATCGCCCGCACCGCGAACAAAATTGGCGTTAATTTGACCAATGTATTTATCGGTTGAGTTGCGCACGCCATGACCGTTCCATGGATAAATACGGCGATCGGTAATACGCTCGCCAATAGTGTTTCCGATTAAACCATAAGCTGCATACTCCCATTCGGCTTCGGTTGGGAGGCGATACTTTGGTAAAAAGATACCGTCTTCCATACGCACCTCGCGCTCTGGGTTTTGATCATCGAACGAAGGTAATTTTTGTTTCAATTGACCTTGCCATTTGCCCGATAAGTAGGCTTCGGTTGAGAAATAATCTTGATCGGAAGGATTGGGCACATGTTCTAAAAGACCTTCGCGAATTAAAATAAATTCGTTAACGCGGTCGGTACGCCATGCACAATAGTCGTTGGCTTGTAACCAGTTTACACCAACCACAGGGTAATCGCGGTAAGCGGGATGGCGTAAATAATATTCTACAAAAGGCTCGTTGTAAGCTAATTTTTCGCGCCAAACAAGGGTGTCGGGCAATGCTTTATAGTAAATATCTGGAAACGTAGGGCCAAACACGCGACCTGTCCAATATAAATATTCTAAATAAGAGAAATTACTCACTTCGGTTTCATCCATATAGAACGAGGAGATACTCACACGGCGCGGCACATTGTTCCATTCGTAAGTAACATCATTTTCGGTGCGCCCCATTGTGAAAGTACCACCTTCTATCAGCACCAGTCCAGGACCAGTTTCTTGTTCTTCGTAAGGAAACTTTTCAAACCCGCCGTTTGATGGATCGTTGTAGGCCCAGCCCGTAGTTGACGAGCGTTCTTGAGCACAAGAAACCACTAATACAGAACAGACTGCTATTAATGCTTTACTATTTTTTATCCAATTCATCTTCATGTGTGATTAAGATTACTTTATTTGACGTTATAACGTATTATTCTTAAAAAGGTTACAAATATATCAATTTTAAAAAGAAGGGCAACTAATGGTGCGAAACTTCTTTTTCTTCGGTTTACACTCAAATTGTATTTGAAGCGAAACTTCGTGCGAACCCGCGGTGTTACCACTTAATTTTGAGACCGTTACGTCGTAGCTGTACCCAAACTTAAAAAATTGGTTTTGAACACCAACCAAAGCGATAACGGCATCTTGATTTCGGTACCATAAACCTGCAACAAAAGCTCCTTTTACATAATATAACCCTAAATTTAATTGCTGAAACCGTTGTTGCGACTGGAATAAGATGTTAGGAGATAAATACGACTCATTGCCTTTTTCGAGAGGAATGATAGCCCCTGCATGACCCGTAAATTTAACAGGTAATTTAGAAACCCCTAACAAGCCTTCGTCGGGTTGGGTAATGTGATGTGCCGCAAACCCGAAAAAATAATTTTTACTATACCCTAACATTCCTGCTGAAAAGTCGGCGTTTTGTTTGCGTTGGCTAGGAATGGCTTCAGAAGTGTTCCAAACAAACCCACGGCGTGCATCAATCATGTCGCCAAAATTAAGTTTAGAACGGTCTAACGATTTTTGAAAAGCAGTAGCTTGAATACCGAATTTAAGTGAAAACTCGCGGTTAATAACGGCTTGATAAGAATAAATAACACTAAAAGCGGTAGTTCGTAGGGTTCCTTTGGCTTGGTCGTCGGTGTAGGCTTGAAAACCAATGCCACCAGCTAAAGCGTCGAAATGTTGATCGTAGCTGGCCGCTGTTGTTACATAAGTTCCAGATAGGTTGGGCCATTGGTTACGATAATTTAGGCATATCCTCGCGCATTTGGCGGTTCCTGCAAAAGCTGGATTCAGATACAAAGGATTGGCGTAAAACTGCGTGAACTGGGGATCCTGCGCTTCTACGTTCAAAAAAGACATTGCCAATACAAATAGCAACGGGAACCTTATAAGTTTAGACATACAAATACTAATTTCCTATCAATACAACAAATATATTAATCTATTTTTAAAAACAAAAACTATTTCTTAACAATATTTTTATTTTAACAGCGTTACTTTTGTAATTATGAAAGTTATGAAAAGTGGATTTAAAAAAATTATTCTTTGTTTTACAGGAGTGGTTGCATCTTACCTTTCAACGGCGCAAAAAGCAGTTGGGGTTAGTGATTTAGTTGTTGCAACTAACAAGGCTATAATCGAAAGTAATATTTTTAAAAGCGATAATGAACTCATTCCACTTGGATTAAAAAAGGCAGCTTACATGCCTTCAAAAAACTTTTTGCCTTATTTCACCCTTCAAAAAATTTCTTCGTCTAACGAACAAGCTATTCCTAATTTAAAAATAAAAAAAACAGTAGCAGTTACAAACGAACAAGCACAAATCTTAAAAAAGAATTTTAACGCATTCCTTACCACTAACTTTGAAATGACCAATGTTTCGGGTTACTCGGGTAACACCTATTACAATACTTACCAGTTAGTTCCGTTTCGACAATTAGCCAATGGCACTTACGAGGAGTTAGTAGATTATGAAGTAGATTGGCAATTGCAACCGAATGAAAGGCGTGTTAATAATTCTGCCGCCACTTTTAAAACCAATTCGGTGTTGGCATCGGGTAACTGGTATAAAATAGGACTAACTAAGTCGGGCATTTATAAACTCGACCGTGCTTTTTTTACGAGCATGGGTCTTAATCCTTCTAACATTAATCCTAAAAACATTCGTATTTATGGTAACGGTGGCACTTCGCTCCCTTATCAAAATAATGTATTTCGTTACGACGATTTAGAAGAAAACACCCTTGAAGTAATTGGCGAAAATGACAATACCTTCGATAATGGTGATTATGTTTTATTTTATGCTACAGGTTCAGATAACTGGAAACGCAAGCCGCAATCGGCCGAGTTACGTTACGATTATTCAACTAATTACGCTTCCGATTCGAGTTTCTATTTTGTTACGGTGGATTTGGGGCTTGGTAAACGTTTTAACGCCAACAATACATTAGCCGCATCGCCACCCAATTTAATAAGTAACAAAACATGTAACGCTTACGATTACATGGATTATCACGAGTTAAACACGACCAATTTTTTAAAGAGTGGTCGTGAGTTTTTTGGCGAATATTTCGACATCAATAATTCTTATACTTTTAACTTTCAAAATCCAAATTTAGTACCCAGCGACACCGTGCGGGTTTATGCCAGCTTGGTTGCGCGTGCCAATAGTATATTGGTTGGGTTTCAACTTAACTCGAATGGCTTTACTAGAACTACCCAAATTCCTGGTCCCACGCTTTCTTTTGGCTTGGCCGATTATGCTACTGCGGGTAATCTATTTTTAAAATACTTAAATAATAATCCCAACAACGTTAGTGTAAGCCTCACTAAAACAACTGGTGCTGGAACTGTTGCTTGGCTAGATAAAATCATTATTAACGCCCGTCGGAATTTAGTATTTAATGGGACTACCTTTAATTTTAGAGATGAACGGGTTATTGGTAACGGTAACATTTGTGAATACACCTTAACTAATGCAACGGTTAACACGGGCATTAAAATTTGGAATGTGAGCAACCGCGTGAGTCCTATTTTGCAAAATTTCAATTTGAATGGCAACCAACTTTCGTTTAAAGCCACCTGCGACTCGTTGATAGAATATGTTGTATTTACCGATGCTAGTGCGCAAATACCTAAATACGTTGGCACTGTTAGCAATCAAAATTTACACAGCATTTTAGCTGCCGATTATATTATTGTAAGTCCGCCAGCTTTTTTACCCTTGGCCAAACGTTTAGCCCTTTTGCACCAAACCAACGAGCAAATGAGTTATGCCGTTGTTAGTACCACCCAAATATATAACGAGTTTAGCAGCGGACGGGTCGAAAATACAGCCATTCGCGATTTTGCACGCATGGTTTATACACGCAGTTTAAATACTCCTGATAAGCTAAAATACCTCTTGTTGATGGGCGATGGTTCGTTCCGCAGCAAAGAATGGTACTTGCCTAACAACAGTGCGTTAATTCCTGTGTATCAAACTAAAAATTCACTATCCATTACCAACTCGGTAATAAGCGACGATTTTTATACCATGTTAGATGCCAACGAAGGTCCCGACGAAAACTCAGATGATGTTGATATGGGAGTAATGGATATTGGAGTAGGACGTTTTCCTACCCGAAATTACTCTGAAACGGAAGCCATGGTTAATAAGTTAGAATTGTATTACCGAAAAAACCCAAACTTTAATCCAGAAGCTGCCAACATTTACAATAAGGCAGAAACCATTCCATACCCGCAAGGCGATTGGCGCGAGGTATTAACCTTTTTAGCCGATGACGAAGATGCCTCGGAACACATGCGCCAAGCCGATGATTTTGCACGCAGTGTTGAAGAAAAACACCCGCAATATAACATTGAAAAAATATTTTTAGATGCCTACCAACAAATCTCTACGCCCGGTGGGCAAAGGTATCCTGATGCTTACATTGAAATGCAAAACCGAATCGAAAAAGGAACTTTAGTTTTTAATTACACCGGACATGGCGGCGAGGTGGGATTAACAGCCGAACGCCTGGTGGATATACCGACCATTAATGGTTGGAGCAATATAGATAAACTAGCTTTTTTTATTACGGGTACTTGCGAGTTTAGCCGTTACGATGATCCAGACCGCACATCGGCTGGCGAGTTATGCGTATTAAATCCGAAAGGTGGAGCTGTTTCGATGATAACAACCGTGAGGATTGCATTTTCAACGATTAATGCTTCGTTTAATCAAAAATTAATTGATGTGTTATACACCAAAAATAACGATGGCACCATGCCCGCCGTTGGCGATGTGATGCGAAAAACAAAAGCAGCAGCGGGAAGCAATGTGTTGAATATGAATTTTCATCTGTTAGGAGACCCTGCCTTAACCCTTGCTTATCCTAAGTTTGAGACCCGAACCAATCTTGTTAACAATACCAATGTAACGCTAAAAACAGATACCATTTCTGGATTAGAAAAAGTAACAGTAAAAGGGTTTGTATCTGATAGCTTAGGTAATAAACTGGCTAACTTTAATGGAGCTGTTTTTCCGACGGTGTTCGATAAACGTCAACAAATAGTAGCGTTATTAAACGACCAGAGCTCTATCATTAATGGAGGTCCCTTCCGATTTACCCAACAACGCTCGATATTATACAAAGGAAAAGCGCGCGTTAATAATGGCGATTTTGAATTTTCGTTTATCGTTCCAAAAGATATAAATACAGCCTTTGGATTAGGAAAAATCAGTTATTACGCCCACAATGGCGTAGATGATGCAGGGGGCTATTGCGATAGCGTTGTAATTGGTGGCTTTAACAACAATGCCATTGTTGATAATGATGGTCCTGGCATTAAGCTATTTTTGAACGATAAACGCTTTGTTAACGGTGGCACTACCGACGAAAATCCTATCATGTTAGCTGAGTTATTTGATTTGAGCGGCTTAAACATTTCGGGTAATGGAATAGGACACGAAATGACCGTTGTTTTAGATGAGAACACCGCCAAACCCATTATTTTGAACGACTTTTACGAACCCAGTTTAGATGATTACCAGGCTGGTGGCATTCGCTATCCCTTTAAAAATTTAAGCGCTGGCAATCATAGGTTAAGTTTAAAGGTGTGGGATATACAAAACAACTCCTCTACCACATCGGCCGATTTTGTGGTAGCCGAAAAAGCAGAAATGGCACTTAATCATGTTTTAAATTACCCCAATCCGTTTTCTACCCGAACGAAGTTCTTTTTTGAACACAATCAATTTAACGCCAGCTTAAGTGTAAACATCCAAATTTTTACCATCAGTGGTAAACTAGCCAAAACCATTAGGCAAACCATTAAAGCCGACTCGTTTAGACCCGAAGGCATTGAATGGGATGGCAGAGACGATTATGGCGATAAATTAGCGAAAGGTGTTTACATTTATAAAATTCAAGTTAGCGACAACCTCAATAAAAAAGCCGAAAAAATTGAGAAATTAGTCATACTAAATTAGTATTTTTGACGTTAGGTTAAACAAAACTTAGAGTTAGAGAGTTATAAATAGACGAAAGATTAGATGAAACGTATTTTAATAATAGCAGCATTATTTGGTGTCATAAAACAAGGTTTGGCTCAACAAATTTCTACACAGCAATTGCTCGATGGTAAAGAACTCAATCCGATTACTACGGCTGTACCATTTTTGTTAATTGGTCCAGATAGTAAACAGGGCGCTATGGGCGATGTTGGCGTTGCCACAGACCCCGACATCAACTCCGTTCACTGGAATGGTAGTAAATTAGCTTTTGCCGAGAAAAAATTTGGAGCAGGATTTACCGTTACACCTTGGCTTCGTTTATTAGTGCCTGATATTAACCTTTATTACTTATCTGGCTATGCTAAAATCTCAAAAAAACAAGCCATTGCCTCTTCCCTACGCTATTTTTCTTTAGGAAGCATTCAACTTACCGATATTCAAGGGCAAAGTTTAGGCGAATACCGCCCCAATGAATTTGCATGGGACATTGCCTTCTCGCAATTGTTGTCGAAAAACTTTTCGATGGGTGTTGCGGGGCGTTTTATTAACTCGGGCATTAGCCGCGCTTATGTAAATGGCAATCAAGGTAATGCCGCCTCTACAGTTGCTGTTGATTTAAGTGGTTTTTATAAAAGCAACGAATTCAAATTGGGGGGCAAAAAAGCCATTGCTACTGCTGGTTTTGCTTTTACCAATATTGGAGGTAAAATACGTTACTCAACCCGCCGCGATTTTATTCCTATGAATATGCGGTTGGGTGCCGGATTAAAAACAAACATTGATGACTACAATACCTTTGGCGTTTATATGGATTTTAATAAATTACTAGTACCCACAAATCCTAAATACGCGTTTGTAAAAGATGCCAATGGTCAACCCACTAACTCTTTACAAATAGACCCTGCTACACAAGCCCCTGTTATCGAAAAAGGAAAAGACCCCAACGTGCCAGTAGTACAAGGGATGTTACAATCCTTTGGCGACGCGCCAGGAGGATTTAGAGAAGAATTACAAGAAATTAATATTTCGACGGGTGTAGAATATTGGTATAACAAAGTATTTGCGGCAAGGGCTGGTTATTTTTATGAACCCAAAACAAAAGGAGCGCGTCAATATTTTAGCATGGGTTTAGGCGTACGTTACAGCGTTATTAACATTGATGGCAGCTACCTTATTCCAGTTACCATTAATAATCCGCTTCAACGTACTTGGCGCATTAGTTTAAGTTTTGAGTTTGATGCTAGCGGTAAAAATAAAACAGAACCATCGGCTACCGACCCTAATCAACCTTAAACCTTTATGCGCATTCATCGAAGTACTTTCGATACTATTTAAACGAACTAGGTGTTGTGTTTTTCTTTATTGAAACGTAACACCTTTTTAGTTTTATACTTTTACACCTAAAAAATAATCCGAGATTATGCAATAGGAATCGTAGTGAGAGGTGAAAGCCCAATAAACAGGCACTTTTTCGACTGAGGCATAGTGTTGCTATGGTGAAGAAGAAAAAGTGGCGAAGTACCCTGTTTTGAAGGGA
>JAAFIL010000067.1 GCA_013297775.1 Bacteroidota bacterium | reverse complement strand
CCTTCGCCAATGGTGCATAATTTACTATCGCGGTAAAATTTTTCTACCGGAAAATCTTTGGTGTAACCATAGCCTCCAAAAATTTGAACGGCTTCGGTGCTGGCTCTAACGCACACTTCGCTGGCATAATATTTGGCAAAAGCACCTTCTTTGGTAACTTTTTGACCTTTATTTTTTAAGTCGGCGGCTTTAAAGGTTAGCAATTCAGCAGCTTCAATTTCGGTAGCCATATCTGCTAATTTGAAACTAATCCCTTGAAAACTAGCAATGGGTTGTCCAAATTGTTGGCGTTCTTTAGCATATTTAATACTGGCTTCGTAAGCTCCTTTGGCAATTCCTAAACTTAAAGCGGCAATGCTAATACGCCCACCGTCTAATACTTTCATGGCTTGCACAAAACCGTCGCCCACGTTACCGAGTATTTGCGATTGGTGTACACGGCAATTGTCGAAAATTAATTCGGCTGTTTCGCTGGCGCGCATGCCTAATTTATTTTCTTTTTTGCCGCCGCTAAAACCAGGTGTGCCACGTTCTACTACAAAAGCAGTAATGCCACGGCTATCTAGCAAATCGCCCGTGCGCGCTAACACAACCGCTACATTGCCTGTAATGCCGTGGGTAATCCAATTTTTAGTGCCGTTTAATACCCAATACTCGCCATCTTGTTTAGCAACGCATTTCATGCGCATGGCATCGGAGCCGGTGTTGGCTTCGGTTAAGCCCCAAGCACCAATCCACTCGGCCGAGGCCAATTTGGGTAAATATTTTTTCTTTTGCTCTTCGTTGCCAAATTGTAAGATATGACCTGTACACAAACTGTTATGTGCCGCCATGCTTAGGGCAATGGAACCACAAACTTTACCAAGTTCGGAAATGGCTGTAACGTATTCGGTGTAAGAAAAACCAGACCCACCATATTCGGTAGGCACTAATACGCCCATTAAGCCTAACTCGCCTAACTTTTTAAAAACTTCAATTGGAAACTCTTGGGTTTCGTCCCAATGCATGAGTTTAGGTAAAATATGTTCTCTACCAAATTTTTGAATCATATCGGCAATCATCACTTGGTTTTCATTTTTTTGAAAACTCATGCCTACTTCGTTTGCTAATAGTGTACCAGACATTGTATATTATTTGAGTGTAAATTTAACTTATCTTTTCCATTTAAAAAATCGAGGCCTACTACAAAATTAAAGCCCATCACCTGCGCCCCTAATTTTTTTACCAATTGTGCCGATGCTTCGGCTGTGCCGCCTGTAGCTAATAAATCGTCGTGTATCATCACATTCCAATTGGGCTTTAACGCATCTTCGTGTATTTCGATTTTGCTGGTGCCATATTCTAGCGCATACTCGAAACCAATGGTTTTATAAGGCAATTTGCCAGCTTTTCGAATAAGCACAAACGGCACGTTTAACGCATTGGCGGTTAAAAACCCGAATAAAAATCCACGGCTTTCAATCCCAATAATGGCATCGGGTTTCTGAGGCATGCGTTCAATAAATCCTTGGGTAATTTCAGAACATAAATCTTGATGATAAAAAATAGGCGTAATATCTTTAAAAAGAATGCCTGGTTTAGGGAAATCAGGAATATCTCTAATAACAACTTTAATCTTATCTACTAAACTCATTTTTTAAGAATGCCAAACTTAATCAATTTTTTGCCATTTCATTCAATTTTAACGAATTTAAGGACAAACGGTTTCTTTTAAGTTTGTGCGTGCCAAATGTATCGGTTATTTAACCATTTCTAGTTTTTTTCGCACGTCTTCAAGCACTGTTTTCTGCGACTCTACTTCGGCTTTTTTCTTTACTTGAGCCTCGTCGTTTTTCTTTATGTTTTCTTCGGCTTTTTTAATTTTCTTTTTATAATCGTCTATATCGTCCTTTAAGTTTTTCTTATCCTTTTCAATGTCGCTCAATTGCCCTTCGAGTTTTTCTAATATTTTTTTCGATGATTTAGCTTGCTCACTTACAGCACCAGCACTGGCTTCTACTACCTTTTTTTGAATATCTACTTCGGCTTTCTTTTTTATTTGCGCCACATCTTTTTCCATTATATCGCGTTCGGCTTTCGACGTTTTATTTTTATTTTCTTCGATGGTTTCGTTAAGTTTTGTTTTATCTTTTTCCAAATCTTTTTGTTGGTCTTCTAACTTCGCTAGGGCTTTCTCGTTCGTTTTTATGGCTTGTGTAATGGGTTCTTTGGTAACACGTATGGCAAAGTCTTTCACCATTTTTTCTACGAATTTATATTTTTCGTTATCACTCGACGATTTTAAATACGCACCGCCCAAATCAACAGCCACGCTCATTTTCACGGTTTTAGCTTTTTTATCTGCTTCAAATTTGGTGTAAAAATCGGCGGGATTGTTGCCCCATTCTTTTATCAAAATATTATCTCCAAACAGCTCGTTGCCTTTATCGCTTATTTTTTCGTACTTAAATTCTTTCAATACTTTTTTCCATTCGCTCATCACCTCGTCGGCTTTGTTTTCGTAAATGGTAGTAACCACGGCATTTTGCGAGCCAGTACTAAATTTTTCGGTGTTTTCGGAGGTGGAAATGTTTTGTGCATTTAACAAAGTGCCAATGTGAAGTGCCGCCGCAAAACTAAAAGTGTTTATTATTTTTTTCATGTGGTAAATTTTAATTAATCAATGTCCCAAACACTGCGGCGTTTTACACCAAAATAATGCGAGGGTTTAAAATATTTTTTATGCTCTAAAATAAAAGCCATAATAAAATAAATAATAATTGGGCTGCCAAAGGTAAAAAAGGAGAGGTAAATAAAATACATACGCACGGTGGTCGAACGTATGCCTAATTTTTTGCTCCACCAATTACATACCCCAAAGGCTTGTTGCTCAAACCAATCTATAATATTACTTATCATGTAGTCAAATATACTTCTTTCTGTAAGATTTTCAAACCGATGGCGCACTTTAAGCAGGCTTTTTTTACACAAAAATTATCGTGTAAATGGATGAGTGCTTGGCTATGTGTAGCTTTTGTAAATTTAAACACATGCGTTTTAAATGCTTGTGTTTTACGGTTGTTTTCAAACGCTAAGGTTTCTAATAAATCAATAGCTACTTCGCACAAGGGTTCTTGTTTGTTTATCTGACCTTTAAAGAATAAAAAAGGAATAAGCGCATTAACCATTAGCGATTGTTGGCTACTTAAACCTAAGCCAATGCTTATAAAAAGGGCATCGTTTTCGCTTGCAATAGCTAAATGCAATGGGGGGCGTTTCTTTTTAAATGTGGAATGGGTAAACAGCGACAAGGTTTGTGCCGATAAGGGCTGACTTAATACAAAAGGATAATGATGAATTAAAGTTGCAAATTGCAACAAGCGTTTTTGTGGCGAGTTCTGCGGGCGAACGGCACCAGTTGTTAAGAGGTGTGGCGCTAAAGTTTCTAATTGGTAATTGGCTTTTAACTTTTGATAGATGGCTTTTAAAACACTGTATTCTCCTTTTAATTCGGAGGCTTCCAATACTCCAACAGTACCCATTAATAAGGCTTTTAGTTCTTGAATACTTTGTTGATGCCTCTGTAAAACGTGGACGGGCAAGTGTTTGGCCAGTAGCTCAAAAGCTATTCCATTCGTTTTAAACCCAAATGCTTTTAAAAGTAAGGTATAAAAAGTTTGTACTTCGTTTTGATTAAAATACATCCAAAGCTGTTTTATATCTTGTGTTTTACGTTCTAAACGCTCGCTTAACATGCGTTGCAACCAAATATCGAACGTGCCTTGGTTTAGTTGTTGCCATTGGCTCTTGCAGGGTAATTCTTTTTTATACGCCATTAATTGTGCGTATTTGTCTAATGTATTTTGCGCAATATAATGCTTCAACTCTAATATTTCTACCCCGTACTTTTGGTTTTGTAAAAGTTGTACATCGTGCTGATAAACCACATGTAAAATTAATTGATTGTAACGCGCATCGTTTTGATGTCCGTGTTTCAGCCAATCGCTAGTTTGGATGTGTATTTCTACATTGCCGTGTAAACACACATTATTTAATTCAATATGTGCATTAAAAAAATCGGGACCACTTTCGTAGTTTAAAGTACCAGTGTTTAACACACGCAAACGCTGACCGCTAACTGTTAATAATGCGGTTGGTTGCCAAAGTTTGTGTTGCCATATAAATTGAAGCAGAGCTTCGTTGTGTTTATACATGGTGTTTAAGCGTATCCTTTTAACTTATATATTAAGTAGCCGAGCCATTCGTGCAAAAGCCAGTTTAAAGCAGCGGCTGCACTAGGCTCGGGTATTAGCAGGTGATCGGGTGTAAACCGCCGTGGCCCACTTATACGATTGGTAACATAAGGGGTAATGTTGGTAAACCCAGCCTTTTTAAATACAGCCATAGCGCGGGGCATGTGCGAAGCCGAGGTAACCAATAAAAAGTGTTGTTTCAAGTGTAAACTATCTACCAATTTTTTTGTGAAGATGGCATTCTCATACGTGTTTTTACTGGCCATTTCCATAACTAAATCGCTATCGGGTATTTGTAACTGGCGTAAATATTTATACATGTAAATGCCCTCGCGATGCGTTGGAAACTCGATGCTGCCCGAGCCGCCCGTGAAAATAATTTTATCGAGCCGCCCTGCCTTATAAAGCGTTAAAGTTTGCAATAGTCTATCGCCAGAATATGAAAAATTTATTTTACCTAAACGCTCATCAATAGTGCCAAGCCCTCCTAAAATAATGGCTCCGTCGTATTTGGTGTTCAATAAATCGTGGTCTTCGGTAATGGGTTCGTAAGCTCGGTAAAGTTCATCTATCAAAAAATGATTAGAGCAGAGGTATAAAATAACGAGTCCAATTACACGTAGTTTTTTAGCGCGCCCTTCTACTTTAGTTTTAAAACTATAGAGCCACATCAAAAATACCCACAAAAATGGCGACAGAAAAAAAGCAAGAATTTTAGACAGATAAAAAAACATAAAACCGTATAAAAATAAGATTATTTTTTGGAAGCGTTGGTCTTATTCATTAGCCTAATAACAACAAGCGCAATGGTCTTTTTTTTGAAGAAACCAACCTGCATTTACGCCCTTTAAAAAGGAGAAAGGTATCGAAATGACTAACCAATAAATTCTGTATATTTAAGCCACTCGTTTATGAAAAAAATACTTATTGCCAACCGTGGCGAAATTGCTTTACGTGTTATGAAAAGTGCACGTGAAATGAATATAAAAACCGTAGCTATTTACAGCGAAGCCGATCGCAATGCTCCTTTTGTGAGGTATGCCGATGAAGCCGTTTGTGTGGGGCCACCGCCCAGCTCGCAAAGTTATTTGCAAGGCGATAAGATTATTGAAATTTGTAAGCAACTCCATGTAGATGGCATTCATCCGGGCTACGGGTTTTTAAGCGAAAATGCCGATTTTGCACGTAAAGTAAGGGCTGCGGACATCACCTTTATTGGGCCTAGTCCCGAAAGCATGGATAAGATGGGCGATAAATTAAGTGCCAAAGCCACCGCTAAATCGTTTAACGTACCCATGATTCCGGGAAGCGAAGGTGCCATCAGCGATTTGGAAGAAGCGATTCATGTGGCCCGCGAAGTTGGGTTTCCACTACTCATTAAAGCCAGTGCTGGTGGAGGTGGCAAAGGCATGCGCTTGGTTGAAAAAGAAAGCGAAATTGAAGAGCAAATGAAATTAGCCATTAGTGAAGCTATTTCGGCTTTTGGCGACGGTGCTGTGTTTATTGAAAAGTACGCTAGTGGGCCACGCCACATCGAAGTGCAATTATTGGCCGATAACCACGGCAATTGTGTGTATTTATTTGAGCGCGAATGTAGCATTCAACGCCGCCACCAAAAGTTAATAGAAGAAGCCCCCAGTTCGATTCTTAGCCCCGAGTTAAGAGCCAAAATGGGGCAATGTGCCGTAGATGTGGCAAAAGCTTGTCAGTACAGCGGTGCAGGCACAGTAGAGTTTTTGGTGGACGATCAACTCAATTTTTATTTCTTAGAAATGAATACCCGCTTGCAGGTAGAGCATCCTGTAAGCGAAATGATTACTGGGCTTGATTTGGTAAAAGAACAAATTAAAGTAGCCCGAAACGAAAAGTTAAGTTTTACGCAAGCCGATTTAAAAATAAATGGACATGCCCTCGAAGTGAGGGTCTGCGCCGAAGACCCGCTTAATAATTTTTTACCCGACATAGGAAAACTTTGGGTATATAAAACCCCATCGGGAGTTGGAGTTAGGGTAGATGACGGTTTTGAAGAAGGCATGGACATTCCGATTTATTATGACCCCATGATTGCTAAATTAATTGTACACGCCGAAACCCGCGAAGCTGCCATTGCTAAAATGATACGCGCCATTGACGATTACAAAATTGTGGGTGTGGAAACCACTTTAGAGTTTTGTAAATTTGTATTAAACCACCCAGCCTTTACAAGCGGAAAATTTGATACTGGATTTATAAAAAATTATTTTACCCCCGACCTTTTAAATAGCGATGGCATTATACCCGATGAAGTAGTGGCTCTGGCCGCTGTTAGCCTATTTGAAGGAACAAAAACCCAACAAAGTACAGCAACAACCGCCCAGTTATCTGTTAAGAAAAGTAAATGGCGCAGCAACCGCTAGTGGCGGGCTGTAACTTGTAGGTTACTTTTTGCGTAAAGTGATATAAACGTAAAAGCAAGTATAAATGAACTGTAACTGTTTAGATGTCCGTTTTTATTTACTACGATTTGCACTCGCCTTGCAATTTTTACCGTTGTTTGCGCAGGCGCAGCAAAGTGCAGCCAACGATATTTTAGTTCCACTCGAAAAAGGGTTTCGCTGCCGTGCCGAGGTGATTAATGGCGATACCGTTCCTGTGGTAGATTTATACGCCGTTGATGTAGAAACCCAATTTGTTTTTAGAAATCCCAAGCACTACGAGCAATGGACACGGATTAAATACAACGTTAAAAAAGTTTATCCTTACGCTATTTTAGCCGCCGCCAAATTAAAAGAATACGATAAAGCCTTGGCTAGTATTACCGACCCACGGCTTAAAAAAGCCTTTTTAAAAACCTGCGAAAAAGATTTACGACACGAGTTTGAAGATGAATTAAAAAGTTTGTCAGTATCGCAAGGGAAAGTATTGATGAAATTAATTGACCGCGAAAGCGGAAAAACAACTTATGAAATTGTGAAACAACTACGTGGTTCTTTTCAGGCGGTGATGTGGAATGCCTTGGCCTCGTTGTTTGGTAATAATATGAAATGCGAATACGATGCCGCTTCTACCGAAGATGTATTTATAGAGCGGGCTGTTAAGTTAGTAGAACGTGGCGATTTTTAGCACCTCTGCACATCCATCTTAATTGATGCGTAACTTATACTCATTTATTTATCTAATTCGTTGAGTTGTTAGCCTACATAACTCAACTTCATCATATTGGTGCGCCCTTTATCTTTCATAGGCATACTGGCAATATTAATCACCAAGTCGTCGTCTTTCACCAATCCTAAAGTTCGGATGTAATTTTTTAAATCGGTAATGGTATCGTCGGTGCTTTCGTATTTATTGTAATAAAACCCACGAATGCCCCATACTAAACTGAGTGTACTTAATAAGGCTTCGTTGTCGGTAAAAATAAAAATATGAGCCTTAGGACGGTGACTTGCTAATTTAAACGCTGTGTATCCGCTATTGGTCATGCTGATGATAGCTTGCACGCCCGCTTGGTGCGCGAGATTGCACGCATTAAAACAAATGCTATCCGTTATGTAAGTAATGGTTTTAAGATTAGGTGCGTGTTCGCGGTAGTAGATAGAGTCCACTTCTTCTACTTGCGTAATAATGCGGCGCATCATTTCTATAACTTTAACTGGATATTTACCAACGCTGGTTTCGGCACTTAGCATCACGGCATCGGCTCCATCCATTACTGCATTCGCTACATCGTTTACCTCGGCCCGTGTTGGGGTGTAACTGGTAATCATGCTTTCCATCATTTGTGTGGCAATAATAACGGGCTTCCCAACTTGAATACACTTTTGAACAATCATCTTTTGAAGCAGGGGTACTTGTTCCATGGGCAACTCTACTCCTAAATCGCCACGGGCTACCATAATGCCATCAGTTACATCAATAATATTATCTATGTCGCGAATGGCTTCGGGTTTTTCAATTTTGGCAATTACTTTAGCACGTTTTCCGTTTTGACGAATGATATCTTTTAACTCTACCACATCTGTAACACTGCGCACAAACGATAAGCCTATCCAATCAAAATCTTGTTCTAAAGCAAACTCTAAATCACGAATATCTTTTACCGTTAAACAAGGCAACGAAATTTTTGTGTTGGGTAAGTTGACCCCTTTTTTACTCGATAAAATACCACCAACGGTAATGGTGCAGCGCACTTCATCTTTGCCATTGGTCTCTTGCACTTTTAAATGCAATTTACCATCATCTATTAAAACAGTTTCGCCTACTTTCACATCTTGAGGAAACTGGGGGTAAGTGATGTATAAACAATTTTCGTCGCCTTCACATTCTTTGGTAGTAATAATAATTTCTTTACCCGGCTCAAGGGTTACGTTATTATTTTTTACCAAGCCAATGCGTAATTTAGGGCCCTGTAAATCGCCTAAAATACCCACATGACGGTTCAATTTTTTATTTAGTTCGCGAATGGTGCTTACGTTTTTCTTCACCGCTTCATAATCGCCATGACTAAAATTGATACGACAAATATCAAGTCCTTCATTAAACATTTCTTCAAGAACCCTCGCATCGGCGGTGGCTGGCCCCATGGTGGCTACAATTTTTGTTCGGTTAAAGTGATTCATAGAAATTTAAGAAAAGTAAAGGTAAGAAAATGTAACAGACTCTTATCTTTGCGTAAATTATATTTTAGTTATTAAATGCCAAATAAACTGCAAAAATTTGCCGACCTCGAAACGTTTCCCAATTGTTTCGCTTTTCATTTTGAACAACTCGAAACAGGTTTCCCGATGAAGGGCAAGTGGCGTAGTTATTACTTTAAGAACGATAGACCTATTATTTTAGAGTTGGGCTGTGGTAGGGGCGAATACACGGTGGGTTTAGCAAGTGCTAATGCCTCTAAAAATTATATAGGTGTTGATGTAAAAGGTAACCGCATTTGGACGGGTGCAAAGTTTGCCTTGGATCAGCTTTTAAGCAACGTAGCGTTTATTCGATGCCGCATAGATACGATTGAGCAGTGCTTTGCCGCACAGGAGGTAGATGAAATATGGATTACGTTTCCGGATCCTCAACCGCAAAAGCCGCGCGAACGAAAGCGTTTAACCAATCCCTTATTTTTAAAACGCTACCAACAGTTTTTAAAACCAAACGGTACGGTACATTTAAAAACCGATAGCACAAGTTTTTACGACTATACGTTAGAAGTAATAGCTAGCCAAAACTTGCCTTTGTTTTTTGAAACCAATGATCTGTATAAAAATTGTCCGCCACAGCGAAACGAGTTGATAAACATCAAAACTTATTACGAAGAGCTGTTTACAAAAAGAGGAGAAACCATTAAATACGTGGCTTTTGGCTTAAACACAAATTAAAAAAATTATTATGGTTGAAGTTAAGAATAACTCGATTTGGGTTCGGTTTAAGCTATGATTTAGTGCTTCTATTACAAATTAAAAAAATCACATTATTTTACTTTAAATTCTACATTAGCAACGTTTTATTTTATCAAAAAACTTTATATTTGCACCGTACAAAATTGAATTTTTTTCATTTTACTTTTAGCAATAGACGCTTTCTGTTCTGTGTAAAAATTTTCTAAAATAATTTTACACATGTGTTCTCAAGATATACAAACTAAAATTTTAACCAGTAAGAGTCCTCTAATTAGTAGTTGCGCAAGAAAAATAAAGGCGTATCTGTTAAAGACAGATACAAAACTATTTCGTAGAACACTAAGATGTATTTTTTTATTCCCCTTCGTAGAAAAGTATGAATTTAGTTAAGTTAAAGCTATTTGTTTAAAAACGCTAAAAGTTTGATATGGCTGAATAGTTTATTTATAAATTTAAACAAAAAGTGAAAAGCAGCAGAAAAGAATAAGAAATATAGCCAGCAACAAAATTGTAAATTAAGTATATACACTTTGAGAAGTATATACCAAAGAAAAATTAAGAATTAATATATCTATGAAATTTAAGCTACTCTTTTTACTAAGTTTTTTTAAATTAAATTTTGTTTTCAGCCAAACAATTAATTTTGAAACTTACAAAGGTATTGAGTGTGAAGGTAGTGTACCGCAATACTTTTTAGAAAACCTAGAAACACAATTGGGTAAAGACAAACTAAAAATTGACCTCTCGAAGGACGAAGAAGTTCAAAAAAAGGCACTAAACTTAATTTCAGATAATAGTAATTATTTGCACAGTAGTTTTACTTATGGCAAGGTTATGTTTGGCGATGAATTAACGAGGTATGTTGGTAAAATTGTTAAGCATATATTAGAGTCTAATTCAAGTTTACCAAAAGATTTTCAATTTTATTGTAAAAGACAATCCGATGTTAATGCCGTTTGTCATTTGAATGGTGTTATTTTTGTTAACGTTGGATTAATAGCTCACGTTAACGATGAGGCAGAACTTGCTTTTATATTGTGCCACGAAATCTCTCACTTTCAAAAGCAGCACAGTTTAAACTCTGTTTATGAAGATTATGAGGTTGAAAAAACGGAACGTGAAAACAGAAGGGTAAAGGATTATTACCAAACGAAAACAGATAATCGTTTTCTTAAAGATAGAAAGGCAGAACTCGAAGCTGATAGCTTAGGTTTATTTCTTTTTTCAAACACCATGTACGCAAAGAACTCGGCTTTAACTGTATTTGATGTTTTACATAATGCTAACTACGGATACGAAAATCAAAAGTTAACGCCCGATTTTTTTAATATTGAACAATTAGCCTTACCTAAACGTTTTTTTATGGACTCCGTTTCAAAATCGAAAATTACAGAAGACATAAATGAGAGGTATTATACACATCCCAACACTAAAAATCGAAAAGAAATACTTGCAAAACTTGCAACTACTTTAAAGTTTAAGGGAACTCAAACATTTATAGCTGTAAAAGAACCTGAGTTTAATTATTTACGCAACTTGGCGCGCTTCGAAAACATAAAGTTGCAGTTAATGTATGGTGATTATGGCGATGTGATTTACAATGCGTTTTGCCTACTTAAAAAGTACCCTAATAATTTATTTTTAAATATGTCTATTGCAAAAGCTTACTACGGATTGGTTAAGTATAAAAATGCAGACGAATTTAAAAGTGTGGCCAAACGTTATACCGATGTTGAAGGCGAAGCTCAACAAATTCACTATGTTTTGAAGCAATTTGATAAAAAACAACTGAATACCTACGCCTTAAAATATGTGATTTCGCTTCAAAAAAAATATCCAAAGGAGTCGGCATTAGACACGATTAAAGCCGATTTAATTAAAGAACTTGTTGTAGTAAACGAGTTAAAAGCCAGTTCATTTGTAAATGAGATAGAACCTCAAAACAAAGAAAAAGAGTTTTATAAAACTTTTTTAGTGGATGATATTAAAAATAAAGAGCTTGTAGATGTGTTTGAAAAAAACTATCCGTTGTTAGAAAAGCGGAAAAAAGAGAGTTCTCAATCAACTGCTGAAAAAGAAAAACAAACTAAAGAACGGCAAAAGGAAATTGAAAAAAATGGACCTAAGATTTTAGCTAAAGACATAGCTATAATGATTAATAAGCCCATTGCATCTGTTTTGAATAAAAAAGAAGACATTGATTATTTAGAAACCGAAAAATTTAATTCGGAAGTTGTAACTGCTTTATTTAGTGCATCTGCCGAAGCAGGCATTAACTGTAAACTATTGGTAGATACCCCCGCAATAAAATTCACAGATAAAGTATATAATGATTTAGTAGAGATTAATGCGTGTATTAAACAAAAAATAATACACAGTACGGTCGAAATTAAAAATACGCCATCTGAGAAGATTATTGATTATGTTAATACGACTAAATCAAAATACATTTATTTTGTTGACTGTGATTACAATCAAAAATATCGTAAATACAACTTTAAAACCTATTTATTTAACCTACTTACCCAGAAAATAGTTTATACTAACTACTTTGATTATAAAGGAAGTTTAAAAGCAGCTAACCTTAAAAATTCAATAGAACTAGATCTTAAATACATAAATAAATAATAAATAAATATGAAAACTAAACACTTAAAACAAATTTTTTTTGCTGTAGCACTTACAATAAGTGCTATAAAAACAAGTTACGCCCAAAAAATAAATTGGGGCGAAGTATTAACGGTAGGTAAAAATTATACTCCCGTTATCTTAGGTGAAGATGAAACCTACTTTTATACTGCTTACTATGAAAAAGCTAAGATAGGTTTTGAAAAATTTGAAAAAGCTGGTAAAAAACGTATTTACTCGAAAGCGTTAGATTTACCAAACAGACACGAAATTGAAGATATAGATTTTATAGATGGTAAATTTGTTTTGTTTGCAAAATACTACGACAATAAGCAAGTTGAAACTATATTATATGCAAATACTTATTCTGGTAGTGATGGTGCTTTAATTACGTCAAATGCGAAATTACTAACGGTTCAGGTTGAAAAGAGAAAACGTAAAGGAGATTTTGATATAACAATCTCTGAGGAGTCTAAGAAAATTCTTGTTTATCATGGGACTTACTACAAACAACAAAAAAAATACAAAGAAAAATATTTACTTTTTAGCCCCGATTTAAAAAAAATAACTGAACGCGAAAATATAACGGATAAAAGTGAAAATAAGCCATATACAACGTCGGGTTTAGCATTAGATTATGATGGATCGTTTTATTTTATAAAAAATTATAAAGATGGTAGAAGAAGTATAGCTTCTTACGATGCTAATAAAGATTTTGAACTTTGGGAGGATTTTATAGACACAAAAAAACTAGGCTTGCCCATTAAGGGTTCTATAAAGGGGCTTCAATGTACAGCCAATAAAAAGCGAGATTTAATCTTAGTTGGCTATTATTCTAAAGGGGATAACCATTTAGATGGTACTTTTTACATAAAAATTGACCGTAAATCAAAAGAGATTGTAATCACGAAAGTTTCTGAATTTGATAAAACTTTTAAAGATCAATTTTTGACTAAAAAAGATATTAAGAAAGGAAGAGAAGCTGAAGTAGATAATAACTTTGGTGCTATGAAAATTTATAAAAAAGAAGATGGAAGTATAATTTGTGTAGGAGAGGTCTTTGAATATTTCTATATTCAAACTAGAAGTGGTGCCAGTGAAGGATACTATTTTGGTGATTTAGTTACCGTTGGTATATCAGAAGCTGGCGATTTGCAATGGGCTAATCGAATCAAAAAGAATCAAGCCTTTCATTATACTGCATATAATCTTTTTATATTTTCTTCGGTTGGACTAAAGTTTTTATTCATATCAACTAAACCCGTTGATTACATGTCTTACTTTGGTGCAATAAGCGATGATAAGTTTTATATTGCTTTTAATGATAATCCAAAAAACATTACTAAAACCAACGATTTAGAAAAACTTAAAGCCTTTAAAAAACCTAATTCTGCAGTAATGAGCCTTTACTCTATTGACTTAAAAACAGGCGAAAAAAAGAAAGCTGCTTTTTTTGGCGCACTAGATTCTAGAGTAGTATTAGAACCTCGTACGGTTTTTCAATCAGGTCAAAATATGAAGCCTATCGTTATTGGTAGTAAAAGAAAACAATTTAAATATGGCATAATGGACTTCAAATAAGCCCATTCGTTTGGTTAAAACTATAATTCTTTATTAATCGCCCTAATAGTGATAGCCTTACCCATCAACCTTCTTATCTAATAAAATAAATAATACTGCTTAAAAAATCTTTGGTAATTACTTACCAAAGATTTTTTGTTTTCAAACCCCTACGACTCGTATTAGTTCACATCAACCTGTTAACTAATTGTATTCCTAAGCCCTTGCTTTCAACCAGCAAGTAAATAACTTTATAACATGGTTCAATCTGCTGCTTCAAAATTACGCACCTCTGGCATTACTGTTGTTATCAGTTTATCGTTAGTTTTATTTATGTTAGGTTTAATGGGGTATGTGCTAATGAACGCCCGTCAAATTTCTAACCATGTGAAAGAAAATATTGGCTTTCAAATCTTATTAAAAGATACGGCCACCACGGCTCAAATAGATGGTTTAATACAAGAAATTAATGCCTCAACGTACGCAAAAGGTGTAACCTTAACTTCTAAAGAAAAAGCGGCCGAACAATTAAAAGCCGATTTAGGCGAGGATTTTATTAGCTTCCTTGGTTCTAATCCATTGTTAGCTGCCTTGCAAGTAAAACTAAATGCCGATTATGCTCAAACGGATACGTTACAAGCCATCGAAAATCAACTCATTCAAAAACCATTTGTGAAAGAAGTCGTTTATCAAAAAGATATGATTAAAAACTTTAATGAAAATGCAAAAGGGTTTACGTTTTTTATACTCATTTTTAGTGGGGCACTTTTAATTATTGCCATTGCCTTAATTATTAATACCATTCGGTTATCCATTTACTCGCAACGCTTTTTAATACGCACTATGTATTTAGTTGGTGCTACTAAACAATTTATTAGTAAACCTTTTATCTTTAAAGGCATACGCCAAGGGCTTATTGCAGCTGTTATTGCCAGTGCCCTACTGGTTGGCTTTTTAGCACTAAGCACACGTTTTATTCCCGACTTACTAAAAATACAAGATGAAACGCATCTTATTTTACTGTTTGCTGCTATTTTAATTGGCGGGATGATTATCTCGGGCATTAGTAGCTTTATTTCTGTTATGCGTTACTTGCGTTTAAAAACAAGTGATTTATACTTTTAACGTTAACATAGGATGAACGTTAACCGTGGCATACGATTAGAAAAACAAATCAATACCTTGTGTTTTCCTTTTCTAAAAAGTAGGTACCGATATTTGATTTATTTACTGATATTATTTTACAGTTCTCCACTTCTAGCGCAAAATGTATTGCATCTATTTAGTAGCAAAGGCCAAGCCTTTCAACTGGTAATAGATTCACAACTCATCAATAAACAAGCGCAAGCGCATGTTAAAAGCCAAGTTCTAAAAAAGGATACTGTTACTGTAACGCTACTATTTACTGATAAAACGAAACACCAAGCCCAATTATTTTTGTTAGTGAAGCGCAAGCCTGTGCAAAACAAAGAGTTTACCTACGCCATAGAGCCTTATAAATTTGGGTACCGAATGAAGTACATTGGCTATAACACGTTAAAAAAATTACCAGAGCCTCTGGTGCCGCCGCAACCCGTTGCAGATACTTCTTGGAAGGTTAATAATACGATTTGGGATCGCTATTGCGAATTAAAAGCGGGAAAGGTTTTTTACTTTAATAACTTGAGCCAAACCAAAACCCCCATGCCTCAAGTGTATGTAGATTATGCGTTACGTTTACTGAAACGCTACCAAACCCCGGATGAGAAATGGATGGTGTTAGAACAGACGGTTTTAAAAAATTACCTAAGCAGCTTCCAATTAAAAACATTGGTGCAAACCACCCCTTACGAATTAGATAAATTAAAATTAGTGCGTTTAGCCTACCCACACATTACGGATGCCACTAACCTAAAAAATTTAAGCGATTTATTTACCTACGAATCTTCTAAACGTGAACTGGCGTCTCTTTTAAAACAGCCGCCTGCACCGAGCGGTACTATTATGAAAGATTGTGCTATTGCCTCTGAAAACACCGCCATCGAAACGTTTGTGAAACAGTTGAAAACGCTTTCTAGTGACCAAGAACGCTTAACTCTACTAACCGAAAACAATGCCCTGTTTTGTTACAATACCGAACAGGCTAAGTGGGTGTTGAATACATTTATTCACGATCGTGAACGCTTAGATGCCGCTAAAAAATTATACTACGCTTCTACCAATCGCGAAACATTTATAGACGTAAAAACTATTTTTATATATCCTGAAATGCAAACCGAATTAAAACGGTTTTTAGAACAATTCGAAAAATAATTAGCGTTTACTCTTCGACTTTATTTCATCTACTAAAATTTGCTCTGCCCCTTTTTTAGAGGTAACTTGTATAAATGAACCTGATCCATTTTTGGCAATCGTTTTTAAATTAGTAATGGCCTTTTTATCTGAGCCAAAGCCTACTGTGCTTAACACCAACGTTTTTGCTAACGTTTTATCTTTCCATTTTTTATAATCTTCGGGAGTCATTCTAAATTCTCCGTCGGTTGCCAATATAATTTGATTATTGCCTTCGGGTAAATAGTGTCTTAGTGTTAAATCTACACTAGCTAAAATGGCTTTATTACCTTTGGTTAAACCCCTTGCTTTTATGGCACTTATGGCTTTATTTAAAGTGGCTTTATCGCTGCCACTTATGTGTTCAGCAATTACTTTAACGCTGTCGGCATAGGTCATAAAACTAACCGCATCAACTTCTCTTAAAGCCGCTATTAATTTGTACAGGGCTAATTTCATGAGTGGTAATTTTAATGAGTCTTTCATGGAGCTACTTACATCTACTAAAAATACCAAGTTATTGGGTCTATAAAGCAAGAGCGGTAAATCATCGGGCTTAGGATCATCTTCTAAATGAGGTGTGGGCTTAGGCTCGGGGGTATAGCTTAATACTGGCTCGCTGGTTATATCTGGAATTTTATTGCTGTTATCTTTTTGTGAAGTGGTGGTGATGCCGGCCAAATTTATTTCCGATTTAGATGCTGGTGTTTTTATTGGTTTCTTAAAATAGAAGCACGCTGTTTTATCATCGGCCCTCCAGTTTTTAACTTGCCCGCGCCAAGTTACTATATAGGCTTGGTTTTGCGCAGTACTTACAAGTTGAATACGCGTCGAAAATTTTCCCGCTTTTTTAATGCGATAGTTGAACAACAATGTGGTT
The DNA here is from genome assembly GCA_013297775.1 of Bacteroidota bacterium. Taxonomy (GTDB): domain Bacteria; phylum Bacteroidota; class Bacteroidia; order B-17B0; family Aurantibacillaceae; genus Aurantibacillus. The sequence goes on along the minus strand of JAAFIL010000067.1, from coordinate 45 downwards.
GTATCGCCCGCTAATAATTTTTTAGACTGTGCCTGCACCGTAGAT
>JAAFIL010000066.1 GCA_013297775.1 Bacteroidota bacterium | reverse complement strand
GTAGTAAAACTCTACACTAAAATTAAAAAATGGATTTGGCTATAAATAGGTTAAAAAATATAGTTATAGCCAAATTGAAAATGATTACTTAGCTGGCTTAATCTGAGATTATGCAATAGGAATCGTAGTGAGAGGCGAAAGCCCAATAAAACAGGTGTCTTTTTGACTGAGGTATAATGCTACTATGGTGAAGGAGAAAAAGCGACGAGGTTTATAGTTTTGAAGAGATTTCGGCTCGTAATAGATTTCTATTGCATAATCTCGAATTAAGTGTTCAGTATAAATTAGAAGAGGCTAAACTCGAAGAATTAGTGCGTTGTTATTGCGATGAATAGTGGATGAGCACCGAAGGGTTTATACCAACATCACTTCTAAAAGATACATTGAACCAGTTTCTTTTTCTCTTATACTTCCTCAAAAATTATACCCTTAGGCCTTGCTACGCCTATAATTTTTTCATCGCCTAAAAGAAAAATAATTCTGGTTCAACTTGTATCTTTTAGAACCGGTATTGGTATTAAACGTAAAACGAATTACTTTAATTTTTTAGATGATTTAAAAGCGCAATTTAATGATGTGAATGCACTAGCTAAATCCTAAGCATTAACTAACCAACTATTGTAAAGTGATTTAGTAACTATCTACTTATTTGATTTTAATGGCATTAACTTCCACATAAAAAAGTACTTCATTAAGGCTCTAACAACCAATCCATGGCTTGTGTTTCTGTTTCAAATACTTTAGAACTGATTTTTGGTTTTTTAATTTTAAAGTAAAAGTTAGCCGCCATTTTTAAGGTGGGCGAATTTAACACAAAGGCTTCTTTAGATACGGTTTTTGCCCGTTCTTTATCTCCATAAAAATCGTAGGCTTCTTTAGTGGGCGTTATCTTGTCGCCCATATTCGTCATCATTTTATGAACTTTTCCTTCGGTTAACTGATCAATTGCTTTTTGTAAATTGGTTAAGTTCTCCGAACTCAAAAGGGTTTTATGAGTAAATATAACTTTTATCACATTGATACGGTAGTAAAACTGTACTTGACAGTAGGGTAATCGTAATTCGTTAAATGTGCGTTGAGGCATATATTATTTTAATTTTACTAAATCGTTATGCGAACTAACGTTTCAGTTACTAAGTCAATTTATTGCAATTATTAATCGGACAACAATATAGAGTTTAAAAACCTAAACGATTTAGATTTTCGACTAAACGCTTAAAATTTCGTTTAAAACAAGGAGCGCTTCTTTTGCTAGTTAATTTTTACGAGATTGATTTAATAGTAAGCAACTTATCTCACCAGTATTAACAACGCTGTGGCTTTTTACCAATGACTTAAAAATGTTGTATTCTAAAGAACTTCTCTCTTGAAATCTCGGTTAAAGTGAAGCACCAGCATTCATGTATTTATCCTTTGACGAACTTTGTAGCTTAGCCTCCCATTTTCAAGGTATTCAAATAGATGTGATTTATGATTCAATTCATAGTGTAAATAATAAACTTAGCTACAATACTCAATTCTAAAGAAACCACTTCTAAAAAATTAATATAGTTTTCAACTTTAGTAAGGAAAGCTAACTATCTGTTTACTTGCTATTGCTTTTGCCAGTAGCTTTGTAAAGGATTACTAATACAGGCATTCGGGAAATTAATTTGCAGTAGTGCACAAATTGTAGGTGCAATTTGCGTAATACTTACATAATCGTAAGTACTTCCTTTTGGAATGCTAAGGCCATAAAATAATAAAGGTACATGGGTATCGTAAAGGTAAGAACTGCCGTGTGTGGTTCCTGTTTCTACATATTCCATCCACGCAGGTTCTAATAAGTAAAGCAAATCGCCGCTGCGTTGGTGGTTATAGCCTCGTTGCAAAAGGGCTTTGGCTTCGCGCCCCAAAAAAGAATTGGTTTTAAAAACATCGGCATTATAAACCTCGGCTATGCCCTTGTAGTTTAAAAGTAAACGCGTTACAGTTTCGGTTACTAATTTTGGGTTAAGTTTAAGTGTGGCAATGTATGGATGATTTAAAAAAACTTGGTCGTTGCTAACGTTAGCAATTACTAACGAATCGCCCAATTGAGTAATGGCTTCTTTTTTTAAGTAAGTTCTTAAACTATCGCGGTTAATAAGACCTGCCGGAATTTTTGAGTCTAATAAGTGATTGGGTACATCAGCAGCACCGTGGTCGGCGGTTAAGAATAAAGCATACTGCCCTTTTCCTACTTCTTGGTCTAAGGTGTTTAAGAATAATTCTATTTCTTTATCGAGGCGCAAATAAGTGTCTTCTATTTCGATGGAGCGCGGACCATAGGCGTGTCCGATTATATCTGGACTTGAGAAACTTACCGTTAACAAATCACAAATTTCATCTTTTCCTAATTGCTCGCCTTTTAAGCACGCCTCGGCCAATACGCGGGTGAGTGTGTTTCCGTGAGGGGTTGAGGCAATGGTGCCATACTTTTTTTGCTCTAGTTGCGAGGCATAAGTGTAAGGAAAAGTAGGACTATTTTTTTTGATGTGTGAACGTTCGTAACGGTTGCTATCGGCAATAGATGCGGTGTAAGTTGCAATTGGGTATAAAGTATTCCATCCTAATTTAAAATAGGTACTTACCAAACCTTGACTGTTAAAGGTGTTGAGCCACTCAGGAAGTTGTTTAGTGTACCAAGAGGAGGTAATAAAAAAACCAGTTTTATCATCGAACCAAAATGCAGCATCAGCGGCGTGGCCTGCCGGAAAAATAGCACTACGGTCTTTAATAGCCACGCCAAATACTTTTGCACGGGCATTGGTGCTTATCTTTAACTCATCGCCAATGGTGCTGGCTAATAAATTTTTGGGAGATCGTTTGTGTTTTTCGTTGGTGGTGCCAACAACATTTACATTATCGTCTTCGGCGCAATAGATTTCCTTTTTCTTTTGGATGCCATACCATTCGTTGGCAATAATACCATTGTCGGAAGGGGTGCTTCCACTAAAAATGGCGGCATGCCCCGGACCTGTGTAGGTTGGCACGTAATTGTAATGTGTATTTTTAAAGTAGTAACCTTCGTTGATTAACTTTTTAAAGCCTCCTGTTCCATAACGATTCCAAAAGCGATAGATGTAATCGCTTCGCATTTGATCGATCACAATGCCTACAATTAATTTAGGTGCTGTTGCTTTGGTGTTGGCAAGTGTTCCTTTTTTAGTTTGCGCACTTAGCAGTTGGCTGCTCAAAAGGAGGATAAAAAAATACCGTATCATGTTTAGTTATCTAATTTTTCGAAAATGGAATTGTTACTTTTAAACTCTGGAACTAACTCTTTCATTTGTTGTACAATGTAATTATTATTTTGCGTTTTAAAAGAGAGAATTAATTGTTCAATGATGTGTTTAACATCTTCAAAATGATACTCCCTTACTTTGCCCGCTAATATTTGGGCGTGGCGGGTGGCAATGGTGTTTTCAGTATCGGCTAATAACTCCTCAAACAATTTTTCGCCAGGTCTTAAACCAGTATAAACAATTTGAATATCGCGTCCTTCTTTTAGTCCACTTAGCTTTATCATTTTGCGCGCCAGTTCTACAATCTTAACGCTTTTGCCCATGTCGAACACAAAAATTTCGCCGCCTTTGCCCATGGTAGCAGCTTCTAATACCAATTGACAGGCTTCGGGAATGGTCATAAAGTAACGGGTAATATCAGGATGCGTGATGGTTAATGGTCCGCCCATTTCTATTTGCCGTTTAAACCGCGGAATAACAGAGCCGTTACTGCCCAAAACATTTCCAAACCGTGTGGTAATAAATTGTGTACTTACACTACGTCCCAAACTTTGAATGTAAATTTCGGCAATTCGCTTGCTGGCTCCCATTACGTTCGTTGGATTAACCGCTTTATCGGTGCTTACAAAAATAAATTTCTGAACGTTGAATTCTACCGATAAATCGGCTACGTTACGCGTGCCTAAAACATTGGTTAAAATAGATTCAGATGGATTACTTTCCATCATGGGAACGTGTTTATAGGCCGCCGCATGAAATACAATATCGGGCTTAAAGGTATTGAATACATTGCGCATGCGTTCGTTGTTGCGCACATCGGCCATAATAACCTCAAAGGTGTGTTCGTGAAATTTATCTGAAAACTCCAATTCCATTTCGTGCAAAGGGCTTTCGGCTTGGTCGAGTAAGTAAAGGCGTTTCGGATTGTATTTTATACATTGCCTTGCTAACTCTGCGCCAATACTGCCCGCCGCACCTGTTACTAAAATTGTTTTTCCTTTTAATTCGTTTTCTAATAAATGAGTGCTGAGTACAATGGGGTCGCGTTCTAATAAGTCTTCGATGTTAATGCTTTTGATTTGATTAAAACTTAGTTCGCCATTAATCCATTTGGTTACGGGCGGCACATTAAGTACTTTAACATTATAGGATAAGCATAAATCGGTGATGGCATTTTTTTTAGAGGGCGAAATTTTTTGAATGCTGAGTACTACAATTTCTAAGTTATTTTCTCGAATTAAATCTTCTAATTTGTTGGGTGGGTAAATAAATACACCTTCTAAACTGCGCCCCGATTTTTTTTCATTATCATCCACAAAGCCTACTACTTTGTATTTAATGGCAGCATCTCTATCTAGGGTACGTTTGGTAATAATGCCCGCTTCGCCTGCTCCGTATATGAGTACGCTAATTTTTTCTCGTGTCGGATTTTTGCTTTCAAAGAAAATAGCTTTTACTGCCAAGCGCGAACTAATCATAACAAATAAGGTGCACAAGGCATCAATAATAATAACCGAGTTGGGAATAAAATAAACATCGCTAACAAAGCGATAGGCAATTAAGTTTAAACCAAATATGACCGAACTTCCAAACATCACTACTAAAAAAATACGAACGGCATCTTTTGAACTGGTGTAGCGCACCACGCCTTTATAGGTTTTCGAAATAAAGAACGAAAGTAAGCGTACACTTAAAACAATTGCATAGCCGAGGGGTAAGTTGCGAAGGTCTGTCTCGGGAATGGCATCGAAGTTGAAGCGCAGTAAAAAGGCCAAGGTTAAGGCAAAGGTACAAATACATGTATCAATGAGCAATATAGACCAGCGCGGAAGGTTAAACTTCCAAAACAAATTCAATAAGCGATACATGGTTTAAAATTAACTATTTTTTTTGAGGTTGAACGCTTTTGGTATCGGCGGGTTTAGTGGCTTGAATGGGTGGTACAACTTTTACAATGGGTTTAAAAGGTTTATCGCTTGCTACCACTTCGCAAGCGGTACATATTTCTTTTAACTTCACTTTCATGGCGCAGTCGGTGGGTTGAATAAATATTTTTTTCGTGGTAGAGTCGGGCATGGTAAACTCCATATCGGTTGCTAATGTTTTAGGGCCTTCAAATAAAAAGGGATCTTTAAAATACTCTTCGAGGTGAATGTCTTTGATGTGTATTTTTTTACCAAATAGCATGGTGTATAACTCAAAAATAGCGCGCGATATTTGAAGTGATATTTGATTTTTAGAATTGTCGTAAGCTATTTTTACATTACCTACCACTTGTGTTTTGTAATTGAAGGGACCTACATCTACAATAGCATCGCAGGTAAAATCGCTGCTATCGGGTTTTAAGTTAATGCGTGGATTTTTAACGGTCCAATGGTATTTACCTTTAATAAGCATCACTTCGTAATCGTTGCTGCCTTTGATGTCGCCAACTGCTACAAAAACTTTATTGATGGCTTCTTCGTGTAGGCTAACAGCAAAGTCGTTTAAAACTTGAGCAAGGGCTTGTGCATGAGTGCCTAAACATATAAGGCTTAAATACAAAAAATAGACTAGTTTTTGCATAGGTAATTCTTTAGAGGGGTTGCATCCTGTTCGCGTTTTTCGCTTTGCATACTGTAAAATGAATGCTTCATAAAAGAGTCTCTTATTTTATATCTACAATTCATATTACCGTTTAATGCCACGCTTATCCATTTCTTTTTGATAGGCTTTGGCATATTTATCGTGTTGTGTATAGGTTTCGCTAAAGTCGCTATAACCATTTAAGCTGGGCTTTGCACAAAAGAAAATAAAATTATGTTTGGTGTAATTTAGTACGGCATCTATGGCCGTAACCGACACTAACGAAATGGGTGCTGGTGGTAAACCTTTGTAGCGATAGGTGTTGTAGGGCGAGTCAATATCTTTATCAGCATTTAAAACACGTTGGGCGTTGTAAGCCTTGTTGGCATATTTTAACGTTGGATCGGCTTGCAGTAACATATCTTTTTTTAAGCGATTCAAATAAACCCCTGCTATTTTTTGTTGCTCGCTAGCAATATTACTTTCGCCTTGCACAATAGAGGCTAATGTAATAACTTGTCCGCAATTGTATTTTAATTTTTTAAGAAGTGCTTTTCGGTTGTCGTTCCAAACTTTTTTAAAATTATCGGCTAAAAAGGTTTTAAACTCTTCTACGGTTAAGGCCCAACTTACTTCGTAAACACCCGGTGTAATGGCAGCAAAGGCGTTATCGGGATCTAGGTTAAATTCACTTTCTAAAAAGCTATCGTCGCTTAAAACACCTTCTACCTCATCTTCGCTAAGGGCTAATTTGTGATTCATGTATTCTAAAAATTCGTCGAGGTTATGAATTTGCGAATTGAATGATAGTTTTATTTTTTCTTGTTTGTTGTATTTGATGAGGTTAATGATTTGCCGCATGGTCATACCATTCGTGATTCGGTATTTGCCTGGATGAATGGCTTTATCTAAGTCCATGGTTTTAGCCATCAATTTAAACGATTCTAAATTTTCAATAATGCCTTCTTTGTTGATATCGTTGATAACATCTTCAAAGGTATCGTTGTGTTCGATGTAAATAAACGTGTAGTTTTTATCTTTAAGTTGAATACTTCCAGTAAAATAATTTTTATAGATGTAAAAGCAAATCATTGCTAATGCTACCAATAGTATAAGACTAATTATTTTTCCTTTTCGTTTCGATGCCATTTTATTTAACTGTTGGTAAGTTGTTGCAATGCTTGTTTGGCATTGCTGTTAGTGGGATGTTTTTTTAATAAGTGTTGAAGGAGTACACTGGCTTGTTTTTTATTTTGTAACAGTAAATAGTATTGGGCGTAGTTGAGCAAGAGCTGTTCATCATCGGGGTCTAAGGCTATTCCTTTTTTCAGTAATTTTTCGGCTTCGGTGGCGTTGCCTTGCAATAAACGAATGTAAGCTAAATTCGTATAAGCACTTACTTTTTTCGGATTTTCGTTTAGGATGAATTGATACTGAAGAATGGCATTTTCTAGGTTGTTCGCTTTTGCATAAGCTGCGCCCATTTTGTTTCGAAAGTCTAAATGGTAAGGTGCTAACTTAATGGCGTGCTCGAACCATTTGATGGCCTTGGGTAATTGATTGGTAAAGTAATACGACTCGCCTATGCGGTAGGCTGCCCAAGCATCGGTGTTTTCGTAGCTGCTATGGGTTAATTTTTTTTCGAGTAAATACGTTTCGCCTAATAAATTGACATAGCTTAATAGCTTAGAAAAGTTTTGTTCGATAAAATACAATTGTAAAAGGGCATAAAAATTGGCTTCAACCTCGGTTTTGTTTTTGTCGCTTAAATAGTGGCGTGCCGAGTCGAGGTATTCTTTTTTCTGTTCAAATTTATCGTATTGGTTAATGTAAGCGCGGGCTTTAGTTAAAGCTGATGGATTTTTTTCGTTAATAGAAAATAAACCTACAAATGTTTTTATTTTTTCTTTTTCAAGTTTGGTGATGGGCTTACGAATGTAGTGGTCGTGAACGGTTACATGCGGAATATCCATTGAGCCAGAACTGGGCATGTGGCAACTTACACAATTTAGGAGTGGGTTATTTCCAAAGCTGCTCATTTTAGTTTTGGCTACTTTTGGGTCAGAACAAAAGGGATTAGGCTTGTTGGCACCGTGGCAATTGATGCACGTTTCGTTAAATAAGTTTTTATTGGTTTCGCGAACGCTAACATGTGGGTTATGGCAAGTGATGCAGGTTAAAGCATCTTTATAAGGGCGTAGTTTATTTTGGCCGCTTGTTCGTTCGATGGATTTAATAAAGCATGCACTTTGTTTTAAACGATCGGCATGTGAAGCCATGATAAATTCTTCGTCAGCATTTTTATATTTTGGCAGAAAAATGCTCATGTAATCACTAAGGTGTTTCCCAGGTTTAAAATCGTAGAAACTTTTATCGTTTTTTAAAATGGCATTGCCTTGTAAGTGGCAACGTTGACAAATATCAAACTGTAAATCAATTGAGAGTTTGGCAGGATTAACAATGCTGTAATCAATGTATTTAGAAGTATCTACTTTGCTACCTGCGCTGCGTTGGGCTACGTGTATGCTTCCAGGGCCATGGCAACGTTCGCAATTAATACCTTCGGGAACGCTGTTAAATTTATTTTCGGAGCCCATTACAAAATCGGGATAGGCGTTGTGGCAGCTCATACATTCTAAACCAATTTTACGAGAGAAGCGTGTATTTGTACCACCTTCAAAGCCAGGGGGTAAATCCCATTTCTGTTTTTGTGTGTAAAACGTCATGGGCATTTGGTGAATGTACCCATTTGTATTTTGTAAATGCGAGTTGGTGTGTTGCCCCGAACCAATGATGTAATTAACCTCTTCGATGCGTTGGTGAATGGTATCTTTTTTTAGTAAGCGGTATTCTTTAAAAAATAAATGCTTGTTTTGCCAAAAAGCTTGGTAGCGAAAATCGGCAATAGGGTCGTTAACATAAGCGGTTTTAAAATTACCTGATGACTTTTGTATAGAAGCGGAGTCGAAGGATTTACCCATCCCTGTTTGAATAAAGGTATTGTAAATACTTTGGTGGCATTGCCTACACGTTTGCATGCCCACATAGTTTGCGGTGTCGGCATGGTTAAGATATTGCAGCGTATCGGCTAAGGCAACAGGTGTTGCTGGGGTTTCGTTTGTTCCAAGATGGCAACTAACAAGTAACCCAAGTAAAGCCGAAAAAAGTAATATCTGCTTTGGTTTAATCATTCACCTTTTGTAAAAACCAAACATCTTCATATTGATTTAAACCAACTCGATTCCAATCTTTTTTTAACCCCGATTTTTCAAAGCCTAATTTCTCGAATAAGGCCAAACTAGCGGCATTAGCGGCACTTACTTGTGCAAATACTTGTTTTAACCATAAGGTCTCAAAGGCGTAATTTGTACTAAGAGATAGGGCTTCGGCAGCATGTCCTTTGCCACGGAAATGTTCGTGTATAAAAATACCTAAACCTACCCGTAGATGTTGCGGATCAAATTCAAAAAAATCTATAGTGCCAATGGTGGACTTGCTATTTAATTCTACTACCATTAAGCGCAATTGTTTATTGGTATAAATATCTTGATGAATATCGGTTACAAATTCATCTAACACTGCTTTGCTAAATGGTGTTTGCGTATAGCTTACAGGCCATAATTCGCGACGGTTTTCCCAATTGTAGAGTAATTCAACATCCGATGGTTCCATGGCCCTGAGGGCAATTTGTTCTCCGTGTATAAACATAATTAATCGTTATAAAATGCTGCACGCTCTTGTAAGATGCGTAATTGTAAAACTTCTTTTGTATAAGTTGGTAATTCAAATCCATTAGCAGTTAACTCGGTATTTAAAGCGGCAACACTTTTAATATAAGCGTTTGCCTCCAGGCGTTGGGCAAGTTCAAACAGCAATTCGTTTGCATTGAGGGGAAGTGCGTAAAACTCTTCTAAAAATAATTTTACAGGATTTAAACACGTGGCTTCGTTTTGTTTAACCATGCCAAATTGTTTTACCTGCTCTTGAAATACACGCAGTTGATATTCGCCACTAAATACGGGATGTTTAATTAACTCAATAAAGAGTGTTTTAATTTTACGTTGGTGAATGGTTTTTAAAAGTGCCTCGGTGCTTACTTCTAATTCTTGTCCTTTAATGGTGAGGGAGTTATAGTTTCCTTCTATTAAAATACCAATGTGAGGTGGTACGCGTTGGGCGTGCAAAATAACCAACCACGTATTTTTTAGTAGATGCGTGCTACTTAAAGGGTTCACTTTAGCCTCTATAAATATGTAGTCTTCGGCTATCAATCGTTTAGAGTTATATCACCTTCAAATACAAGTGTGGCAGCACCTTCTAACCAAATATTATAAAAGGTGTGATCGAGTACTTTATTAAATTTAACCGTTAGTAACCCACCAAGTGTTTCGATTTGACAATGGTGTTTACTATTGGCGATACCTGTTAAAGCGGCTACTAAGGCGGCAGCGGTTACACCTGTGCCACAACTTAGTGTTTCGCCTTCAACGCCTCGCTCGTAGGTTCGTACTAATAAATTATCGCCATTTTTTTCAATGAAGTTAACGTTAGTCCCTTCTTGTGCAAACCGGTGGTTGTAACGAATAGCACGCCCTTCTTTTTCAACAGGGTAGTGTTTCAAGTCTTCGACTAGTTTTACATAATGCGGTGATCCAGTATTAAGGTAAAAAAAATCGGCACCCACTTCTACCATTTTTACATCTTGCATTTTTAGGGCAACGTGTTGGTTAGTAATAGTGGCTTCGTGCGCCCCATCAATGGCTAAAAATTTGGTTGGGTTGCTAATAAGCCCTAAGTGATTGGCAAATGCTGTAATGCAACGTCCGCCATTGCCACACATACTACTTTCGTTGCCATCGCTATTGTAATACACCATTTTGAAATCGTAGCCGGTTTCGTTTTCTAGAAGCATAAGCCCGTCGGCACCGATGCCGAAATGACGGTTGCATAAACGTTGAATGTGTTCAGATTGAAGTTGAATGGATTTTTGACGGTTATCTAGTAGCACAAAATCGTTACCTGTGCCTTGGTATTTAAAAAAATGGAGTTTCATGGTTTAAAATAAACGTGCCAGTAAGCCATTATCTACTACACGTTCTAAGGGTTTAAAATCGCTGCCTGGAGTAATTTTATAAACTTGCTCTGAGTTTTTAATGTAGTAGCCGCCGTCAACATGGAAAATACTAATGTTACTAAAATCATTGAAGCCGTAAAGCATCACTTTATTTTTTGTCATGCGGTAGCCTTTAGAGTTTAGTGGTGTTTTCCAAAATTCGATGAAGTATAAATCGGTAATTTTTTGTGGTGTTACGCCTGCTAAGTTGGCGGCCGAAGTATCAGTTGCGGATAAATCGGTATCGAGGTTAATGAGTTTAATATTTTTAATGCTGAGTAGCTCTTCGGTGGCTACATTGAGGGTTTCCGCCTCTTCAGTTGTTTCGCCATCGTTTATTAAACTATCTACTTCTTTGTAATCAACGCCATTTGATTTGCTGGTGTTTATCTTAAACTTATTTTTCGATGTGTAGTTATCTGATTTTTCTTTCTCTTGAAGTATAGGTTGTTCTACTACTTTAACGGTGTTAAGTGTGGCATTTTTCATTTTGGTAAAGTAATCATCTAACTTAAATAAAAAGAAAGCTACACCTATTATTAAACCAATAGAGACGCCAAAAACAAAACTTGGTATTTTACGTTTGATACGCATTTTTCTTGTGGTTAAATATACTAAAAAAGAGGTAAGAAAATGGCAGTTAAGCTATGTTAAAAACAAAAAGTTTTGATAACAACTTTCTTAACTTTACGTTAGAAAGAAATAAAATAAATAATATGAAACGTTTAGTATCCACAGTAATTGTAGCCAGTTTAGGTGGATTAGTAGCCTTAACTGCAAATGAACTTATTAAAAAACAAATTCATAAATCGGCATCCCCTGCTCCGTTGAGTGCTCCCTCGGCCGTTAGTTTAACAAATTATAATGGAGCACTAAGCGGCGTAAATACTGATTTTACCAATGCGGCAGAGAAAAGTTTAAACGCGGTAGTTCATATAAAAACGGTAGCCGAGCGTGCCAATAATTTAAGTTATGATCCATTTGCGGAATGGTTTTTTGGGCACAAGAACAATCAACAACCCTACACGCAACAGGGAAGCGGAAGCGGTGTTATTATTAGTAATGATGGATACATTGTTACCAATAACCATGTTATACAAGGTGCCGATAAAATTGAGGTAGTACTCAATGATAAACGTAGTTTTATAGCAGAAGTTGTAGGTACAGACTCTAACACCGATGTAGCTCTTATCAAGATTCAAGAAAAGGATTTACCGTTTTTAAATTATGGCAACAGCGATATGGTTAAAATAGGCGAATGGGTATTGGCGGTTGGTAATCCATTCAATTTAAATAGTACTGTAACTGCTGGTATTATTAGTGCTAAAGGCCGAAGCAATATTTTAGCAGGTAAAACTAATCCGGTTGAAAGTTTTTTACAAACCGATGCAGCAGTTAATCCTGGTAATAGCGGTGGTGCTTTGGTAAATACAAATGGTGAGTTAGTTGGTATTAACACTGCCATTGCTAGTAACAACGGTACTTACCAAGGGTATTCGTTTGCTATACCTGTTAACATTGTAAAAAAGATAGTGAGTGATTTGTCGGAGTTTGGTGCGGTTCAACGGGCTTATTTGGGTGTAAGCATTCGTGATATTGATGCTAAGTTTGCCGAAGATGCCAATTTGAAATCGCTAAAAGGTGTTTATGTAAATGGTTTAACCAATGGTGGTAGTGCCGATGAGGCTGGAATCGAAATTGGCGATGTGATTACCAAAATTCAAGAAACTCCTGTTAGTAGTGTTAGTGAATTAATGGAGCAAATTAGTAAATACCGTCCTGGTGATAAAGTAAACGTTACATTAATGCGCAATACTAAAGAGTTAAGTTTAACCTCTACACTCAAGAGTTTAGAGAATACAACTGCTATTGTGCGCAAGGCCGAAGTTAAGCGTACTTCTATTGCTGCTTTAGGTGCCGCTTTTGAAGAAGCTAACTCGGATGAACTAGCTCGTTTAAAAATACAAAATGGCGTTAAAGTAGCTAAGTTAAGCGATGGTCGTTTGTACCGTGCAGGTATTAAGGAAGGTTTTATTATCACCAGTATTGACAAAAAGAAAGTGAGTAGTTTTAGTGATCTCGAAAAATTATTAAACGCTAAAAATAGTGGCGATGGCGTGCTTATAGAAGGGATATATCCTAACGGGATGAGAGCTTACGTTGGCTTTGGTATGTAAAATTTTAGTTCAACTGTGAATAGACTATTTAAATTAAATATAATGCAATCGAAATTTAACCCAAATTATTACCATATAGTTTGGGTTAAATAGATTTTAAAAAATAAAGTTTGAAGAAATTTACTGTTAGATAGTTCTTAATGTTTAAACAAGTTTATTAGCTATTACTGGTGGGAACTTTTAAAATAATTTAAACTGCTTTAGTTCCAGCATCTGGAGTAGTTTCAATGTCTTGTATGCGTTGCAGCATTTTTAAACCTTCTAAATCTTTTTTACGGATAACAAAAGTATCGCTCCACTTATCGTGCCAACCTGTTTCGCTTAAACACGAAAGCGCATCAAAAGGAACGGCTCTGGAAAAAGAACGTTTTAATAACGCATTGAAAGTAGGTTTTTCGCCATAATGATTAACCACAACTCTGCCTAAAATAGCTTTACCTGGCGAACTTTGAATAAAATGCTCGAAGAATAGATAGTAAGCAGGCATTAGAATTAACCACCTAAAAAATATCAAATACGTGTCAATTTTTTCAATAGATGAATCATCAAACTCTCCATTTGAATAGCCCCCATTTAAACCCAAAACGATAACAATGAATATGGCAATGATGAAATTTAGGATATATAGAAAAATACCATCAATAACATAATGTCCAAATCGTGCCCAGCTTGTTACATAAGGTACATCGGCAAATACAGTAATCTCTTTTTTTACAGGAGTTAAAACACCATCCACACGCTCTTTGCGAGTAACTGTGCGTTTCATTCTAATTTCAGTAATCTTCGAAGTCATAACTTATTTTAATGCCATGGTTTGCATCATATAGCCCCCAAGGTATTTTTCTAATAGTTGTTTGTATTTTGGAGAGGCTTTGTACTCGGCAAAAAACGCATCGAAAGTAATTTTATGTGAACTGCCTTTGGGCAATAAAAAACCGAATTGCTCTTTACTTTGGTTAAGTGGTTTTTGAATTTTCAGAAATTTACCAGGATTTGATTTTAAATAATACCAAAATTCAACCGCATCTACATACCCGAAACTTAATACGTTTTTCGAGATGTTATCTAATATTTGCGTTTGACTGATAACTTCGGTAACAGGTAATTGTGGCAAAAAACTTTTTTTAATTTCTCCAACATACTTACTTAAACTGCTATTCGATATGGTGATGGCTTTCATGGAGCCAAGCGTTTTTATAACCTCATTGGAATTTTTTGCTTTGGCATCGGGGGCATTGCCATTGGTTACACAAAAACTAACATTTTGTAAATAAGGTGTGGTAAAATCAACGTCTTTCATCCGTTCTTGGTTAATGGTTGCCGTGCATAAACCAATCGTTTTGGCATTCGATTTTTTCATCTCGCCTACGGGGTCAAATTCTTTAACTTCCTTAAAAATAGGAACGAGCGTTTGTTTTTTATTGGTTTTTAACCAAGCAATGTATTCGGTAATGATGTCAATCTCAAGCCCTTTTACAACACCTCCCTCGCTATACGAAAACGGTGAGTGAGGCATGTAAGACACATATAGTGTATCTGTTACCTGAGCCGTTACTGTACTCACCCAAAACAATAAAACTATTACCCAAGTACTTTTCAAAAAATAATTATAAATGTAACCTTCTTCTTCTGTTTTTCTTTTCACAGCCCAACAGGCGAAATTAAATATTTATACGCAATTAAAACTGTTTAGATATAAACGAGTATCTATTTTTTGTTAAAAAAAGAGGCTGCATTAGCAACCTCCTCTTTCTCTCAAAACAACAAATCATTTTAATCTACTTCAACGGTCTGCAATACTTCAAAACTCAAATATTTTTCTAAAATTTGGTGATAGGTTTTTGTTGAAGTGAAGCCAAAACCGCTTTCAAAAAATTCAGCAATGAGTTCTTTATTCAAATTACTTTTTGGCATAATGAAACCAAATTGCTCGTTACTTTTGTTAAGTTCTTTTTGCATTTTTAAATATTTGTTAGGATTGTTTTTAATGTAATACCAGTAATCTACCACATCAACATATCCAAAAGTACCAACATTAGAAGCAATACTTTCCATTACTTCGTTAACGCGTGTTACGGTGTTAATTTTTAAACCGGGGATAAACGATTTTTTGATTTCGTTGAGGTAATTGTTAAACGTTGAGTTAGCAATTGTAACTGCCGATAATTTACCCAAAACTCGGTTTATATCGGTACTCGATTTTTCGCGAATGGTTCCAGCGTTTCCATTAGTAATGCAAACGGTTACATTGCGCATGTATGGAGGCGAAAAATCAACTTCTTTTTCGCGCTCGGCATTAATAGAAACGGTACTTAAGCCAATTACTTTTTTGCCACCTTTTTTTACAGCAGTGTATAACGCATCAAACCCATCGAAACTTTTGAAATTAAGGTAAACCGATATATTTTTTTTGGCTTTTAACCAAGCAGCATATTCTTTAATAATGTCAGCCTCAACACCGCTTACCGTGCCCTTATCAGGAAACGCAAATGTGCTATTATTCAAGTAATAAACAGAAAGCGTATCGAGAGTGGGAGTTTGTGCAAATAATCCTAAACTTAGGGTTAAACAAATGGAGAGGAATACATTTTTCATAAACAAGTTATTTTAACAGCCACAAAGTTCACAATAGTTTTGCTTTAATCAAAGCCTTTCTTAAAACACTTTTTAGCGATTTGTTGTTAATATAGTTGTACATCTACCATAAATAAGGTATTTTTGCAGTAAAATTAGATTTAATCTAAATAAACATAAATAAGTAACTATCTAAAAATAAGAATGTTATGATAACAGTAAGTGAAAATGCTAAAAGTCACGCTTTAGAATTGATGAAAGCCGAAAACCATCCTGACCATGCGTTTATTCGCGTAGGTGTTGAGGGAGGCGGATGCAGCGGATTGTCTTATAAGCTAGAATTTGACACCAATTTAAAAGAGGGCGATCAACAATTTGAAGACAAGGGCATTAAAATAGTAGTAGATCGCAAAAGTTTTCTTTACCTGGTTGGAACCGAATTAGAATACACCGGCGGTTTAAACGGGAAAGGTTTTGTATTTAATAATCCGAATGCCAGCCGAACTTGCGGTTGTGGCGAAAGTTTTTCGGTGTAATGGTTTACTGTATAAATCGAATAAATATTATAATTAATTGAACATGAGCAACGAGGTATTAGAACAGCATATTAACAAAGATTACGAGTGGGGCTTTACCACCGATATTGATACCGAAACATTTGCCGCAGGCTTAAACGAAGACGTAGTGCGTGCGTTAAGCAAAAAGAAAAACGAACCCGAATGGTTATTAGAGTTTCGTTTAAAGGCTTTTCGAGCTTGGCAAAATATGCGCGAACCCGATTATTGGGCGCATTTACCTTATCCAAAAATAGATTACCAAGGTATTTCGTATTACTCGGCTCCAAAAGTAAAGCCAACTTTAAATAGTTTAGATGAGGTGGATCCTGAACTTTTAAAAACATTCGAGAAACTCGGCATCTCGCTCGAAGAACAAAAACGGATAAGCGGTGTCAGTTCTAACATTGCCGTAGATGCGGTATTCGATAGTGTTTCGGTAAAAACAACGTTTCGCGAAACGCTTGCCGAAAAGGGAATTATATTTTGTTCGTTTAGCGAAGCAGTTCAAGAGCACCCCGACCTTATTAGAAAATACATGGCCATGGTGGTGCCAGCTACCGACAATTATTTTGCAGCACTAAATAGTGCCGTATTTAGCGATGGTTCGTTTTGTTACATTCCGAAAGGCGTACGTTGTCCCATGGAGCTTTCTACCTATTTTCGTATTAATGCTAGTGGAACTGGGCAGTTCGAGCGCACGTTAATTGTGGCCGACGAAGGGTCTTATGTTTCTTACCTCGAAGGCTGCACCGCACCACAACGCGACGAAAATCAATTGCACGCAGCCGTTGTCGAAATTATTGCACATAAAAATGCGGAAGTAAAATACAGCACCGTTCAAAATTGGTATCCTGGCGATAAAAACGGCAAAGGAGGTATTTATAATTTTGTAACCAAACGTGGTATTTGCTTAGAAGACAATTCTAAAATAAGCTGGACTCAAGTAGAAACGGGTTCGGCTATTACTTGGAAATACCCATCCGTTATATTAAAAGGAAATAATAGCGTTGGCGAGTTTTACTCTGTTGCTGTTACCAACAATAAACAAGAAGCCGATACAGGTACAAAAATGATTCACATTGGTAAAAACACACGCTCTACAATTATTTCAAAAGGGATTTCGGCAGGTTACAGCAATAACAGCTACCGAGGTTTGGTGCAAATTAGAAAAGGAGCTACCAATGCGCGTAATTTTTCGCAATGCGACAGCTTATTAATGACCGATACTTCGGGGGCGCACACGTTTCCTTACATCGAAATTAAAGACAAAACCGCCGTGGTAGAACACGAAGCTACCACCAGTAAAATTGGCGAGGACCAATTGTTTTACTGCAAACAGCGCGGCTTAGATACCGAGAAAGCAATTGGCTTAATTGTAAACGGGTATTGCAAAGAAGTACTAAATAAATTACCAATGGAGTTTGCAGTTGAAGCGCAAAAATTACTGGCTATTAGTTTAGAAGGCAGCGTTGGTTAAGTTGTTTTCAAAAAGAAAAGTGTTAA
>JAAFIL010000065.1 GCA_013297775.1 Bacteroidota bacterium | reverse complement strand
CTTTTTCTCTTATACTTCCTCAAAAATTATACCCGTAGGCCTTGCTACGCCTATAATTTTTTCGTCGCCTAAAAGAAAAATAATTCTGGTTCAACTTGTATCTTTTAGAACCGATATTGGTATAAATTGTAAAATCCAGTAGAGTTTGAAATCACTCTTTCATTTTTTTTCAGTTTGAAGTCGAAATTTTCTGGTTCTAAACTATTCGATTTTTTTTGGTTGTTTACAATAAATTTTTTTGTGTCAACTTGTCTAATAAAATTTTCGCTTTTGTTTTGAAGAAGTATTTTCTTAAAAATTGAAATCCTTCAACAAACTTCTTTTGTTAAAATGACAAACGGTTTTGGTAATAGCTAATATTTATGATACTTTTGTTACCTAACAATTTTATAAACTCTAATTCAAAATGATTAAAAATTTACTTTCAGTAATTGCAGTTGCCTCTACAATGGTGCTTACTGCGCAAACAGGCCGTATAGCCAAAGAAAAAACATTAACTCAGGTATTCCATCTCAAAACGCAACTGCTCAAAAAGTAGCCATGCCTATTTGTGATACCATCTCTATTTTAACAGGTCAAAATCTTGGTATATCAGCTGCGGGTAGCGATACAGCTACACCAGGTTGTTCTCCCGAAGCTGGTTATGTAGTTGGTTCTAACTGTTACGACGATTTAGAGAAAGCAGCTTACTTTCCAGTAGCTACATACAGCACCTTAGTGATGCCTCAAGTTTCGGGTGTTATTGTAGGATTTTTCAAAAATGGTACAGAAGGCACAGGTGGTGTAGGTACTAACACAGTTGGTCTTAAACTGTATTCAAATGGTGCATTTTCAATGGGTCCTGGTGGTGCAGCTCTAGGTACAGCCTCTTTAACCATCTCTAATTTACTCTCTACATTTGTAGGAACCGCTCAAATTGGTTATGCTACTTTTAATTTTGCTGCACCAGTTACCGTGCCAGCCACCAATGGTTTTTGGGCTTCGGTTGTATTACCTAATCAAAATGCTACCGATACTGCTGTTATTTGGCAAGAAGCCACTGCAACAGCCTCTGTATCGGGTAACAACAGTTGGGAAAAATGGAGCAATAACACTTGGCATAACATGAATGTTGCATGGAGTGGAGGTTTCTACCGCATGTTAGTTTTACCTATTATGAATTGCACAAGCATTACAGGTATTAGCACTAACTCTGAATTAGATAACGCCATTAAAGTATTACCTAACCCGTCAACAGGTTTAGTAAATGTTATTTCTACTTCATCTATCGAAACAACCATTACTGTTACAGATGCTATTGGTCGTAACATCTTAATAAAAACTCACAGCCCTTCAGTTGGCTTAATGGCAACACTTGATTTATCTAACCAAACTAACGGTATTTATTTTATCACCATTAGCAACGGTTCAGCTAAAACGGTAAAACGTTTAATCATCAATAAATAATTCACCATTTATTTACACTTAAAGCCGTCTGCTAAAACAGACGGCTTTTTTATTTTAAACAACCCAAGCTATCACTCAAAGAGAATATGTAATTTTGCACCTATGTCAAAAATTTTAACAGGTATTCAAAGCACTAATGTACCACATTTGGGTAATATACTTGGTGCTATATGGCCCGCTATCGAACTAAGTAAAAACCCAAGCAACACTTGCTTTTATTTCATTGCCGATTTACACACCTTAACAAGTGTAAAAAATGCCGATAAAATTAAAGAAAGTACTAAAGCAGTAGCTGCTGCTTGGTTAGCATTTGGCTTCGATACACAAACTAATTTATTTTACCGCCAAAGCCGTGTACCACAAGTTACCGAGTTAGCCTGGTACCTCAATTGTTTCACCCCATTTCCGATGTTGGCCAATGCCCATTCGTTTAAAGATAAGAGTGAGCGTTTAAGTGATGTGAATGCCGGTTTATTTACCTATCCCGTTTTAATGGCCGCCGATATTTTATTATACGACGCCGAAAAAGTCCCAGTTGGCAAAGACCAATTGCAACATTTAGAAATGACGCGTGATATTGCCTCAGCATTTAATAATTTATTTCAACAAGAAGTATTTGTGTTACCCGAAGGTTTAGCTGATAGCCGCGTAATGACCGTGCCAGGCACCGATGGGCAAAAAATGTCGAAAAGCCGCAACAATTTTATTGATATTTTTCAAGATGAAAAAGCCCTTAAAAAAGTAATAGCCAGCATTGAAACCGACAGTAAAAAACTAGAAGAACCAAAAGACCCCGACACCTGCAACGTATTTAAGTTATTTGCATTATTAGCCGATACTACGCAAACGCAAACCATGCGCAGCAATTATACTAATGGAGGCTTTGGCTACGGACACGCTAAAACTGCTTTGTTTGAACTCATTTTAGATAAATTTAAACATGAACGCGATACCTATAACCGCTTAATTTCGCAACCAAATTTACTCGAAAAAGAGTTAGCCATAGGCGAAACACGCGCTACAGCTCTTGCCAACGAAAAACTGAAACAAGTGCGTTCGTTAGTAGGATATGGCAATTGATAAATTTTATAGTTAACTAAATCTCTTAAAATTTAGCATTAACCATCCTCCTCTTTTCCTTTGCGAACTTTGCGCCTTTGCGTGCCATTTAAAATTTAATTCCAATCCTTCTCTCCTCTTTTCCTTTGCATGTCTTTGCGCCTTTGCGTGCCATTTAAAATTTACTTCCAATCCTCCTCTTTTCCTTTGCGAGTCTTTGCGCCTTTGCGTGCCATTTAAAATTTAATTCCAACCCTTCTCTCTTATTCTCCTTTGCGAACTCAACACCTCAACGTGCCACCACCTATTAATCTCAATTAACCCTTTATTGTTAGAAATATTCGTAACCCGATGCGTTAAAAAGCATTATGAGTGCTAATTTTATACCATGCGTTTTTTGTGTTTTTGTTTAGGAGTATTTGCTGTGCTGGTTTCAAAGGCGCAATTAAAGAAAGAGTATTACGATTTAGAACAAACAAATCTGAAAAGTGAAACCGACTACTATAAAGGCATGCCACATGGCGCGCACTACGAATATTACAAAAATGGAAAGGTAAGTCGAAAGGGCTATTATTACTATGCCAAAGAAGACAGCGTTTGGTCGTTTTATTACGAAGATGGAACCCCTAAAGCCATTGAACATTATTTTAGAGGAAATAAAAATGGTATTAACACTTATTATTTTAAAACTGGAAAAATTGCGCAAATTACGCGTTTCAACAATAACTTTGCCGACTCGGTATGGACCTCTTATCACGAAAACGGAACCGTAAAAAGTAGAGAACCCTTCGAGAAAGGAAAAAAAGAAGGCGAATGGACGTATTACCACAACAACGGTCAACTCGAAAGCAAAGGTATTTTTGTAAAAGATAAACGCGAGGGCGAAGTAGAAAGTTATTACAAATCGGGACAAAAACAAGCTTCGCAAAATTATTGCAACAATAAACCTTGCGGGCGTTGGATAGAAAACTACGAAAATGGAAATCCAAAATTTAGTAAAGAATACAAAGACAGCACCTTGTATTTAATTGATTTATGGAACAACAAAGGACAGCAATTGGTAAGTAATGGCAACGGCAGCATTACCGCCAATTACGACAATGGCATTGTGCGAACGGTGGGTAATTATAAAAATGGTTTGCAAGATGGGCTATGGCGTTTTTTTCATCCAAATGGCGAGTTAGAGTATGAATGTGTATTTGAAGCTGGCGTTTTAAACGGCTATTATTCGAGTTATTACCCCAACCACAACTTAAAAAGCGAAGGCAACTTTTCGGGAAACAAAAAAAATGGATTCTGGAAATTTTACCGCGAAGATGGAAAACCCGAAATGACTGGAACACTGGTTAACGATTTACGCGAAGACAAATGGACTTATTATTACACCACCGGAAAAAAAGAAAGCGAAGGCAATTACTTAAACGATAAACAAACGGGTACTTGGGATTATTTTTACAAAACAGGCGAAAAATGGCGACAAGGTAACTTTGATACAGGCGTAAAAACTGGTGTTTGGACCACTTGGTTCGAGAACGGAAAAAAATTACAAGAAGGTGCTTACGTGAAAGGAAAAGAAGAAGGCGAATGGTTGAGTTGGTGGGATAATGGAAGCCAAAAAGATAAAGGTAGCTTTAAACAAGGTCTCATTGTAGGCCAGTGGGAAGGTTGGTACACCAACGGAAAACCCAATTACGCTGGTAAATATAACGACCTTGGCAAAAAACAAGGCGAATGGCAGTATTGGTACGAAAGCGGTAAACCCCGCGAAACCGTTAATTACATAAATGGCATTAAACACGGCAACTATATGCTTTGGTTCGAAAAAGGAAACTTTGTGGACTCTAAAGGAAAATACCGCAAAGGTCATCAAACAGGCACGTGGACTTATTTTTATGAAACGGGCGGCATCAATAAAATTCAAAACTTTAAAAAAGGAAATTTGAATGGCAAATCCGAAAGCTATTACATCAATGGTAAATTACAAAGTGTAGCATTTTATAAATTAAAAGATGACCGTCGCAAAGGTCATAAACAAAGCATACCTGATGGCGAATGGATTTTTTATGATAAAAATGGAAAAGAAATTAATCGCACCAATTATGTTAACGGCATAAGAAAATAACCTTAAAAAAATGACAATACCATTTAATCAAAATCATGTATATTTAATGTGTGTAATTTTTTTAGTATGACACGAATTTCTCTATCAGCAGTTTCCTTTCTTATTGGAATAATAAGTTTCTTTTTAATAACAGCTACGGCTTGTAAAAATCAAAGTTCAAAAGAAGAATTTCCGATTGAAACAGATACGACTCTTTTAAAAGGCACTTCGCGCGAGCAACTGAGCGCACAAAATGTTTTTAATACAATGCCTGGCAAACAAGTGATTACCGAATTAATTAATACACTCCACATCGAGTACAATGTAGATTACGTGAACGACCCTACCCGAATGAACGATTACAATACCGAAAGCAAACGGGCTTTTAATTTAGGGGTTTATGGCACCGATTTAATTATTGCCAGCACCTTCGACCAAACGCAAGAAACAATGGCTTTTTTAAAAGCCGTAAACAGTTTAGCCAGTAATTTGGGCGTTAGTGCCGCATTTAACCAAAACATGGTGGACAGAATGGAAGCTAACAAAGAAAACCGCGACAGCACTTTAGAGATTGTAGCCGGAGCTTTTAAAAAAGCTGATAATTGGTTAAAAGAAAACAATCGTCCTGCTACATCGGCCCTCATTGTGTGTGGCACTTGGGTAGAGGCATTGTACGTGGGTACACGTTATTTAGACCCGAAAGCAGATAAAGAATTAATGGTGGCGGTTTTAAAACAACGCGAGTCCTTGGTGAGTTTAATTACTTTATTAAACACCACGCAAGCCACACCCGATATTACAGAAATGAAAACCACACTGGAACGTTTAAAAACCGACTTTGACATGGCTAATGCCGAAGGAAGCGACACCGCTACATTCATGCGATCCATTGCCAACACAACAAAAAGTTTACGCTCCAAATGGGTTCATTAATACGTTCGATGGCTAGATAATGCCACCACCCAATAAAACAGCAAATACCAGTAACATTAACGTTACCATTAGTTGAACGGTTTTAATGGTTATTTTTTTAAGTAATTTACTTCCCAAATAAGCCCCTGCAAAGGCGCAAAGTGTAGAGGTTACTAGCAAACCAACATTGAGTTGCCCCCACGTTTTTAAAATTTGAGAGCTATACACACTTAAACGGCTCACATCTATGCAACACGCTATAACAACACCAGTGCCAATAAACGCCTCTTTGCTTAAACCCACTCTACTTAAAAAAGCCGTTCGCATAGCCCCTTGGTTTCCCGAAAGTCCACCAAAAAACCCACTTAACACGCCACCCAAAGGCAACCACTTTTTATCGAAGGTTAGTTGATTCCATTTTGGAATTATTTCTAAACATGCAAAGCCTATTAAGAGTAAAGCAATGAGTAGTTTAACTGGCGTGATGGTACATATCTTTTCGCCTAAAGCATACTGCGTAATAAAACCCAAATGGCTGACTTGATTTAATAAAAAAGCACCCAAAAATGCCGCTAAAATAGAGGGTACACCAAAGCGAATAAATGTAGCCTTATCGAGTTGTTTACCCACCAAAACCAATTTGAACACATTATTTAAAAAATGAACAATAGCGGTGAGGGCAATGGCTATTTCGATCGGAAAAAATAAACCAAACACGGGGGTCATTAACGTGCCTAAGCCAAAACCCGAAAACAAAGTTAGTCCCGATCCTAGTAAGGCCACTAATCCACAAACAAGGTACTCCATTTTATAAAATAGTTAAGCGTTGTTTATAGGTGGTTACTTGCGCGTTAGGTAAATCCGTTTCGATGTACCCATCTTTTAATTTAACCACACGGTGCGCGTGCAAAGCAATGTCTTCTTCGTGCGTAACCAAAATAACGGTGTTTCCTTTTTCGTGTATCTCTTCAAACAAGCCCATAATTTCGATAGAGGTTTTACTATCTAAATTACCCGTTGGCTCATCGGCCAAAATAATAGCGGGGTTATTAACCAAGGCTCTGGCAATAGCCACCCGCTGGCGTTGACCACCACTTAACTCGTTGGGTTTGTGTTTCATTCGGTTACCTAAACCCACTTGGTTTAAAACAAATGCAGCTCGCTCGTTACGCTCCAACTTAGAAAAACCCGCATACACCAAAGGCAGAGCCACGTTTTCGAGTGTGGTGGCGCGGGGTAATAAATTAAAAGTTTGAAAAACAAATCCAATTTCTTTATTTCGTACTTCGGCTAAAGCATTGTCGCTCATTTGCGCTACTTCTATGCCATTTAAAACATAACTGCCGCTACTGGGGCTATCGAGGCATCCTAACATATTCATTAGGGTAGATTTACCGCTGCCACTAGGTCCCATCAAAGCCAAGTACTCGTTTTTATAAACGTTTAAAGTAATGTTTTGCAAGGCGTGAATAACCTCTTCGCCCATCACGTATTTTTTTGCAATTTGTTTTAACTCAATAATCGCTTGCATTTGATTTTAAAGTTAGAGATTAATCGGTAATTACGGTCTATTTTTTAGATAATTAAGAATAGATTCCAATTTTATTTATCAATTATTTTTTGGGCGTGCCCCCTTATCTATTAAGGATGTTCGTTTTAGCCAATAACTTGTCGAGTGATTAAAAGTATAGGTCTAAAATAGAAGTCGGGGTCGGGCTATCGGCTTTAGCCAATGCAGCTTTGACGGCTTTTGTTGCAGTTGCGGTGGCTTTTAAGGTCACCTCCTCACTTGCACAAAAGCACGCCAACGCCTACCCTGGGCTGCCGCCGAATTTATAGTGAGCGAAGTCCAAATATTTCTCATGGCAAAACGTTCATGTTACGTTGATGTTAGAGAATAACTTCGCCAGAAAGCAATGGATGAAGTATTGAGGTCATAACAGTAAACCTCTAGATTTTTTACACGGCGTGTATAGTATAAATCTACTTTTTAAAAGCCCGTTCCGATGTAAATAGAACCAAGGTAATTTACAGAACGATTGAAATCAGAAACGTTATTAACCGTATTAAGTTCTCGACTTTCGATATAGCCTTTAATGCCTAAAAATAGGCAAAGTTTCTTACTCAAATTAAAGCGAGTTCCAATATCACCATGAAAAGCAAAACAAACAGCTTTGAAATAATGAGTGATATCATCAATTTTGGCGACCTCACTAGATAAAATGGTAAATCTATAGTTATAGGTATAACTCGGAGGGGTTATATAACGCTCCTTTAAGGTAACATAGTTGTGTAGATATAGATCACTTTGGGTTGTTAATCGAATAGCGGCATCAAAACCTGTAGCTAACTTTAGCAATCGTTTTTTTCCAATACCAAGTACAAACGAACTACCAACAATAAAACGGGTGATGTTAAAACCACCTTCTATCGTGCTATAAGCATGGGTACCATAAGAGCTGCCACTATAATCGCTGTAATACATTTTACCACTGCGGTAAGATAAACCAGTATATAAATGAGTAGCAAACGTTTTTTTTAAGCCTCTGAAATCTACTAACGAAAAGTGGTAAGTAAACCGAGAACAAAGACTTTGAAAATAAAAATCTTCTTGAAGTGACTTGTAACCCGAGGATTGAATTAGACGAGGTATGTTTTGTTGTTCAATTAAAAAAGTATGCTTAGGTTTTAACTGAGTTATAAGCGTGTCTTGTGCATGAGAAAGCCACACTAACAAAACGAAACAAATACTACTACTAATTTTCATAAGCTATTATTTTAGAGATTTACCCGAGGATGTCGCTTTTGTAATGAGCTAAAGAAAACCTAATTAAATATATTAAAATAATTTTAACGGTGCAATTACACCACTTTTTTCTTTTTAAAAATTAGTAAAACCAAAAAGGTAATAAGCGCATTCATAACAATAAGTTCAGTTCCAATTTTATAATCTCCTAAAATAGAATGGCTATATTGGTTTAATAAAAAACAAAGCAAAGGGCCTACCACACAGGCCACAGGCACGGCTCTGTCGCGCAACGAAATGCTTGTGAATAAACCAATGGTAAACAAAGCCAGCAAAGGTCCATAGGTGTAACCTGCTACTTTTAAAACAATGTCAATGACGGCACTTGTATTGGCATAATAAAAAACTAAAATTAACAACCAAAGTAAAACGGCAAAGCCAATGTGTATGCCCGTGCGCCAAATTGCTTTTTGCGAGTCGGTTTTATCGGTATTGCTATCCAATCTTAAAATGTCAACATAAGCCGAGGTTGTTAAAGTGGTTAATACACTATCGGCACTACTAAAGGTGGCTGCTGTTAATCCAATAATAAAAACCAATCCGGCAAATACCCCCAAATGGTTTAAAGCTAAATTAGGAAAAACTTTATCACTAGCCGTTGGCACTGCAATATGTGCAAACGCATAGTATTGATAAATTAAAACCCCTAAGCATAAAAAAAATACATTGACGCACAACATAACCACGCTAAACCAATTCATGTTTTTTTGTGCCTCACCCAACGATTTGCAACTCAAGTTTTTTTGCATCATGTTTTGATCCAAGCCCGTCATGGCTACTGCAATAAATAAACCTCCAATTATATCTTTTAAAACAAAATTAGATTTCAAAACATCGGTTACCCAAATATTACTTTTTTCGGAGTGAACAATAGAAGTAACAGCCGACCAAAAACCTACATCCATTTTTGAAATGATGGCGGCAATGGACAACACCACACCCAAAACCAAAAACAACGATTGAAGCGTATCCGTATAAACTAAAGTTTTAATACCTCCTTTGTAGGTGTAAAGCAACATCAATATTAAAATAACCGATACACTCAATGCAAATGGAATTTTGATGGTAGTAAACTGGTCGAACACAAATAACTGAATAACATTGGCTGCTAAATACAAACGTGCAGCGGCGCCTAACAAACGCGATACAATGAAAAACAACGAGCCAGTTTTTTGAGTAACAACGCCAAAACGACTTTTCAAGTATTCGTAAATAGATAATAAATTCATACGGTAATACAAAGGCAACAAAACCGACGAAATAACAAAGTAGCCCAAAAAATAACCTAACACCACTTGCAAATACGAGAAGTTGGCCGTTTCTACTTTTCCTGGGACAGAAATATACGTTACGCCACTTAACGAGTCGCCAATCATACCAAAGGCTACTAAATACCAAGGCGAAGCTTTGTTACCAATAAAATAAGTACTAGCATCGCTTTTGCGCGAGGTGTACCAACCAATGCCCATTAACAATAAAAAGTAAACACCAATAAAAATTAAAATTAATGTAGGAGTCATCTCTACAAAGATTTTAAATATTAAATGGTTTTTACTAAGGTCAATAAATAGTTCTAAACAATACGAGCGTGAATAACGCTTCTTGTTTTTTGCCAATTGCTTTTTGTATTTTTGCTGCCGTGCAATTAGGATCAAAAATTATAGAACAAGCGGTAGAAGCCTTTGCGCAGCTACCAGGGGTTGGAAAAAAAACAGCGTTGCGTTACGCATTACATTTAATAAAAAACGATGCGCAATATGCCCAACAATTACAAAACAGTATTTTAAAATTGAAAACCGAATTAAAGTTTTGTAAAAATTGCCACAACGTATCGGAGCAAGACGTTTGTGATATTTGCTTAAACCCCGTGCGCGATGCCACAACCATTTGTGTTGTGCAAGATTACCGCGATATTTTAGCCATCGAAAACACAGGCTTATACAAAGGGGTTTACCATGTTTTGGGTGGGCTTATCTCGCCACTCGATGGCATTGGTCCTCAAAACTTAAACGTCGAAACTTTGGTCGAAAAATGTGGAAGCAATACTATCTTAGAAGTTATTTTAGCATTAAACGGCACCATGGAAGGTGAAACCACTGCGTTTTATGTGTTTAAACGCTTATCGAATTTTTCGCTCAAAATGAGTACCATTGCCCGAGGTATTGCGGTGGGCGAGGAGTTAGAGTACACCGACGAGGTAACCCTAGGTCGTTCTATTACAAACCGCATTCCATTTGGTGGATAATACTAAATAAATACAAAGCCCTGTTGTATTTTACAAAAGAGTAACCGAAAAAAGTTATTTCATACTCGATGGTTATCAGAATTAATATATATTTCCCTTTGCGAATCTTTGCGCCTTTGCGTGCTAATCCCATTTCAAACACAAGGTTCTAATCAAACGATAGCTTTGCGTCCTCGCCTTTGCGCACCAATCCCATTTCAAACACAAGGTTCTAATCTAATAATAGCTTTGCGTCCTTTGCGCCTTTGCGTGCCAATCCCATTTCAAACACAAGGTTCTAATCTAATAATAGCTTTGCGTCCTTTGCGCCTTTGCGTGCCAATCCCATTTCAAACACAAGGTTCTAATCTAATAATAGCTTTGCGTCCTTTGCGCCTTTGCGTGCCAATCCCCTTTTAAATAAAAGATCTAATCAAATAATAGTTTTGCGAGTCTTTGCGCCTTTGCGTGCCATTCCCATTTCAAACACAAGGTTCTAATCAAATAATAGCTTTGCGTCCTTTGCGCCTTTGCGTACCAATCCCATTTCAAACACAAGGTTCTAATTAAACGATAGCTTTGCGAATCTTTGCGTGCCGCACTTAATCCAACAAATAAAAAATAGTAACAACAAAAATGGACAGTAGTTTCTAAATCTACTGCCCATTACTAGGCAACTCAAATGAGTTTAAACGTACACTCATCAACTACTATTTTAAACTGCCAATCATATCTTCGGGTTTAACCCACTCATCAAACTGTGCGTTGGTGAGGTAACCCAACTCTAAAGCGGCTTCGCGCAATGTTTTATTACCCTTGTGAGCCGTTTTAGCAATTTTTGCAGCCTTCTCGTAACCAATATGCGGATTAAGTGCTGTTACCAACATCAAACTATTTTCTAAATGTTTTTTAAGTTCGGGTAAATTAGGTTCAATGCCATCGCTACATTTTTCGGCAAAGCTCACACACGCATCGCCAATTAAAAGAGCACTTTGCAATACATTAGCTGCAATCATCGGTTTAAATACATTCAACTCAAAATGCCCCATGCTCCCACCAACACTCACCGCCACATCGTTTCCAATTACTTGCGCACACACCATGGTTAAGGCTTCGGGTTGTGTAGGATTTACTTTTCCAGGCATAATAGAACTACCGGGTTCATTATCTGGAATAATAATTTCGCCAATGCCACAACGCGGACCCGACGAAAGCATCCGCACATCGTTTGCAATTTTCATTAACGCAACCGCACTGCGTTTTAAAGCACCGCTCAACTCTACCATGGCATCGTGTGCAGCTAAGGCCTCAAACTTATTGGGTGCTGTTACAAAAGGTAAACCAGTTAGCATGGCAATTTTTTTAGCTACCAATACATCGTAACCTTTAGGCGTATTTAATCCAGTGCCTACGGCTGTTCCGCCCAAGGCTAATTCTTTCACCGCCTCTAACGCATTTCTTAACGCGCGCATACTCATATCTAACTGTTGCACATACCCGCTAAACTCTTGCCCCAAACTTAAAGGCGTTGCATCCATAAAATGCGTGCGTCCAGTTTTAATAATGGCTTTAAACGCCAAGGCCTTTTCGTGTAAACTATCGCGCAACCGTTGCATACCCGGCAAGGTAATTTCAACCACTTGTTTATACGCCGCAATGTGCATGGCAGTAGGGTAGGTATCGTTACTACTTTGCGATTTGTTAACATCATCGTTCGGATGTAAAACTTTTGGTTCATCGCTCAGTTGCCCGCCATTTATAACGTGAGCACGGTAAGCAATTACCTCATTGGCATTCATATTACTTTGTGTACCCGATCCGGTTTGCCAAATCACCAACGGAAACTCCCCATCCAATTGCCCTGCTATAATTTCATCGCATGCCTTAGCAATTAAATCGCATTTATCTTGAGTTAATACACCCAATTCCATGTTGGCCATTGCCGCCGCTTTTTTGAGGTAACCAAAGGCATAAATAATTTCTTTGGGCATACTGGCCTCGGGCCCAATTTTAAAATTATTGCGCGAACGCTCGGTTTGTGCGCCCCAATATACATGCGCTGGCACATTTACCTCACCCATGGTATCTTTTTCAATTCTGAATTTCATACTTATAATTTGATTGCAAATTTACAGGAATAGCTTTAACCCTAAGTGCTTTTATTTCAACAAATCCTTAACTTTAAAAAAAATTAATCCGTTTGCTTTAAGTTCTTAATAATAATTATACACTATGACAATTTTTGGAGGTTTTGCTAAAGGATTTACCAATTGCTTTAAGGCTTTTTCAATTATTTTTGATAAAGGACTTTGGCCCTTTTTAATTTATCCGCTCGTGTTATGGATAGCTACCTTGGTGTTGAGCCTCTTAGGAATGGCTCTATTAGCCGATTACCTGTCCAATCGCGTAAATGGCTATTTACAATTGGATAGCATACCCGAAGCCGGACACTGGCTGTCGTTTGCTCGGCCGTTTTTAATAGCCAAAACAGGCTTCTTAATTGCGTGGATAATTAAAATTTTACTTTGGTTTGTAAGCAGCATCTTTAGTAAATACCTTCTACTCATTTTACTATCGCCCTTGTTTGCTTTATTAAGTGAAAGAGCCGACGAAAAATTAACGGGGCAATCGTTTCCCTTTAATTTTGGACAATTATTAAAAGACATTGGGCGTGGTATAGTCATCAGTTTACGCAACATGTTGCTCGAATATTTTTTTACGTTTGTTTGTGCCATTGCCACCCTACTTTTTGCACCATTGGGTTTGGTAGCTGCCGTTTTTTTACCCCTGCTAAGTGCCTATTATGTGGGCTTTGCCATGTTAGATTACAATTGCGAGCGCTACCGTTACGGCGTTGGAAAAAGCATTCGCATCATTAAAGCCAACAAAGGCTATGCCATTGGTATAGGATTAGTGTATAACCTATTCATGCTTTTACCATTCTTTATCGGCGATTTAATTGGCCTCATGTTTGGCCCTGCCTTAGCCGTGGTGGGAGCCACCATTAGCTTTATCGAAATTAAAAAACAAATAGATGGCTCCAATCAATTCGTAAATAATTAACAAAAAAATACAGCCCCATGCCAATCAACATACACCCTTCGTGGAAATCGGTTTTAGAAGAAGAATTTGAAAAAGATTATTTTAAAACACTCATTCAATTTGTAAAAGAAGAGTATAAAACCAAACGGTGTTATCCCAAAGGCGGTCAACTCTTTTCAGCTTTCGATTATTGCCACTTCGATGCGGTGAAAGTAGTAATTATAGGGCAAGACCCCTACCACGGTGCCGGACAAGCCAATGGTCTCTGTTTTTCGGTTAACGACGGCGTTGCTTTTCCGCCATCGCTACTTAATATTTTTAAAGAACTTGAAAGCGATTGGCAATTGCCACTTCCATTAAGCGGCAATTTAGAGCGGTGGGCACACCAAGGCGTGTTGCTATTAAATGCCACGTTAAGCGTTCGCGAAAACGAAGCAGGTAGCCATCAAAACCAAGGTTGGGAAACGTTTACCGATGCCGTTATTCAACACCTATCTCACCAAAAAGAAAATATTGTTTTTTTATTGTGGGGTGGCTTTGCGAAAAAGAAAGGCAGCCAAATTAATCGCGCCAAACATTACGTTCTCGAAACAGGTCATCCCTCGCCATTAAGTGCCAACCGAGGTTTATGGTTTGGTAATAAACATTTTAGTAAAACCAATACGTTTTTAAAAAGTAAAGGCTTAACACCCATTCAATGGTAAAGGGTTTTATTTAGGGTTTAGTATGGTTAGTAAAATAAGGCAGTGCCCCTTATCACGTTCATGGAAATAAATAGGCATTACTTGGGGGCCGTGTTGTCCGCTTTAGCCATTTTGCACTTGACGGCTTTTGTTGCGGCTGCGGTGGCTTCTAAAGTCGCCTCCTCGCCAGCACAAAACCTCGCCAAGTGCTGCATTGGGCTGCCGCTTCCACCACTCACTGAAAAATCTCAATACATTTGGACGGTTCATTCTACAATAAAAAATTCCTTGAAATTTTATAAACCCAAATTATGCATTAGAAAAAATATAAGGAGCAGTATTTTTAGGTACAGTATCAAAAAGCGCATCTAGCCATCTTCGTTTTTCACCAGTTGCACTTATTTTTAGGGTTGTAATTCTAGCATGTTTGCTAATCCACGCTCCTAATGCAAAGCATTTAAAACGCAATGTGTTCAAAGTGGCTTGGGACTTGCTTTTTAACACCACTTGGCGGAACAATGCCATTAGATTATCCGAGATTATGCAATAGGAATCGTAGTGAGAGGCGAAAGCCCAATAAAACAGGCACTTTTTCGACTGAGGCATAGTGCTGCTATGGTGAAGAAGAAAAAGTGACTGTTTTGAAGGGATTTCGGCTCGTAATAGATTTCTATTGCATAATTCCATCTAACTTATTTTTTAAGCGTTTCCTAATTCCTCTTTCCCCCTAGTCCCTAGTCCTTGTTTGAGCGTTAGCGGAAACGAGGACGTGCTAAATGGGCGTTTGTAACGCCAACGCTATCACTTTATCTGCGTTACAAACGCAGTTCTAAAACGTCCTCGTTACGCTTCGCTAAACAAGGACGAGATAAAAACATTTCTAATCACTACGGCAGGTTTTGTTTTGTGATAGATTTCGACGGTTTATCGCCATCTAACTCACTTTCAAATTTTGATTTTAAATAGTTTACAGAGTTAGCTATTTTATTCTAAAGACCCTCTTTCTTAAAATCTCGGTTAAACGAGCTTTTACAAATAAACTCTACAAATCTCTAAAAGGAGTCAGTGCCTTTATCTAATTACAAACAGAACGACTAAATAAGGAAGAAACTAAAAATACCTGTGCCTTTCATTACATCTTTCTAAACTAATTTTGGACTAAAAATTAAATCACCTTGGTATAATCTCGAATAATAGCATGTATTCTACTCCTATTTTTTTGTGGGTACTTAATAAAAATTAGTTGGTAGCAACCCTCAATTTATAATTTAGTCTAACCTCGAACAAAAATTTATAATTCTACTTTGCATATACAAGTGGTATTTTTCAAAGAGCCACAGGCACTTTGGTGTGCCTCGTGGCATTGTAAGTTTTTTGCTAGTAATCCATCTAATGTATAAATCGAAGTGGTGTTAGAATTGTACTAACCATTTTTTTGTTTCATTAATTGTACCATTTCTACTAAGCGAATAAACTCGGCACGGTATCCGTCGTCATCGCTCCCTTTGGCAGCCTTGGCCATAGCCATTACTTGGCTATACGTGCTATTACCTTTGTATTTCGAGTCGCGGAGTAACATACCAAAGCTGGCCACGGCACTTGCAAAACGGCAATTTTCAGAGGCGTTTTCAAAACGATTACTTTTATCGTTTACTGTTGTTGTAATTAGTTTCGATGTATCGTCGTTAGGTGCTTTGTAACGAAATTTAATGGTCATCACTTCGTTGCTGTTGGTTGTTTTTTCTGAGGGTTCAGTTTTTTGATATTTTAAAGGATCTACATTGCCTACTGTTTCGTTAGAACCCGCTGGTATTATTTCGTATAAAGCTGTAACGGTATGTCCCGATCCTAATTCGCCCGCATCTTTTCTATCGTCGTTAAAATCTTCGTTGTTTAATAAACGGTTTTCATATCCTACCAAACGGTAGGCTTTTACTTTGGCAGGATTAAATTCAATTTGAATTTTTACATCTTTTGCAATGGTTAACAGAGTGCCGCCCATTTCTTTTACTAATACTTTTTTAGCTTCTAATAAATTATCTATATAAGCGTAGTTGCCATTACCTTTATCTGCCAATTGCTCCATTTTCGAGTCTTTGTAATTACCAGTTCCAAAGCCTAAGACGGTTAAAAATACGCCTTCATCGCGTTTCTTTTCAATCAAGCGCACTAATTCGCCCTCGCTGCTAACGCCCACATTAAAGTCGCCATCGGTAGCTAAAATAATGCGGTTGTTGCCTTCTTTTATAAAATGTTCTTTTGCTGTTTTATAAGCTAACAAAATACCCTCGCCGCCTGCGGTAGAACCGCCTGCCTGCAATTGCTCTAAGGCTTCACTTATTTTTTCTTTTTCCGAACCTGTGGTAGATGGCAACACCACACCCGCTGCACCGGCATAAACAACAATAGACACTCGATCTTGTGGACGCAATTGTGCTATCAATAATTGAAGTCCCGATTTTAGTAATGGCAATTTATTAGCATCCATCATAGAACCCGATACGTCTAATAAAAACACTAAATTATTAGCGGGTAAATTATCCATCTCAACGGTTTTACCTTGTATGCCAATGTGAATGAGTTGGTGATTTTTATTCCAAGCACACTCGGTATATTCAGTATTAATCGAAAAGGGTTCGTTGTTTTTGGGTTGTGGGTAATTGTAGTGAAAATAATTAATCAATTCTTCTACGCGAACCGCATCGGCAGGAGGCCAATTACCTTGATTAATAAAGCGACGCATGTTACTATAAGCCGCTCTATCTACATCAATACTCATTGTAGATAAAGGGTCTTTACTTACCGATTTAAAATCGTTGTCGTTAAAGTTTTTATACTCTTCGGTATTAAACTCAGGAGAAGGCATATAACCTGTTGTTACTTTATACGTGCTACCCACAGACATATCTGCTGCACCCAAAATCACTCTTTCTCTCGTATCTTTACGTTTCATTTCTAACTTAGGTTCGGTGTAAAGCACAACCTCATCCAGTTGAATGTTAGTGTTATTCAAGTCTATATTTACTTTTTTAGATTCGTTAGTTTTTAAAGCAATACCTTTTATCACTTTGGTATCAAATCCAATGTAAGCTATTTTTAAAGTGTATTTACCCGGTTTAAGATTGGTAAAGCAATAGTTGCCTTGCATATCACTATTGGTAGTGAGTATAAACGTGGTATCGGTTCTAAAAAGACTAATTACTGCATACGGTATTTTATCTTTATTATTTTTTTCAATAATAATGCCGCAAATACTACTATTTAGTGCGGTGTTTTTAATTTGTGCAGAAGCGTAACCCAATAGGCAAGCCATGCAAATGCTTACGAAACATAAACGTATCATACAGTTAAAATTTAAAGATTAGTAATTTAATTTTTCTATTTACAGTGGGTAGCAAATTCAAAATAAACAAGGTGTTGCTAGCGGCATCTTATTTATTTTGTTCTTACACCTGTTAATAGGTTTTATAAATCGTACTTACATTTATTGTAGTAAGTGCTGATTTGATATTAAGATGTAGAACACCCCCTAATTCCATAAATTAAAATTTAAAATTTATTTTTTAGAGTAATGAAGTAAAACAAAATGGTGTAATACCAAAAGTAGCAAGCAAAGATGCGGAGGTGGAAATTAAATTTTGAGAAAGGATTTTAAAACCAATCATTGTCAACCAATCATTGTCTTCATTAACTTCTATGAGTTAAGTTATATGGAAAGGCAATTAGCTTAAATCGAGTAAGCGATGTGCTTCTTCTTCGGTAGTTGCTATTTTAAACAAGGTATTTAATTTGGTAATAATGAGTAAGTCGTTTACTTTTTTATTCATGCCATGTAACACAGCTTCTCCGCCGGCGTTGCGTGCTTTAGAAAGTAAATTAATTAAAGTGTTGAGTCCGCTGCTGTTTAGGTATTTGAGACCTCCTAAATCAATTACCCACTTGTTGCAATTTTCGGTGGTTAGTTGGGTGCATTGTTCTAATAACTCGGCGGCTTGCCCTTTTTCAATGAGTTCTCCACTTAACTCGATGGTAGCGTGGCTTACTTGCTTTTGTATGCTAAAATTAAATACCATATAGCGTTTATTTCTTGTAATGTTCGCAAACTCCGTTTTCTTTTAAGGCTTTACATTTACCAAAAAAGTTGAGGGAGTGATGCGTAATATCAAATTTAAGCAAATCTTCTGTCATTTTTTGAATTTGCATAATACGGGGGTCGCAAAATTCGAGGACACGCTCGCAGTCGTTACAAATTAAATGATCGTGTTGTTTGTATTTATAAGCTTTTTCAAATTGCGCTAAGTTTTTACCAAATTGATGTTTAATCACTAAACCCGCATCTAAAAGAATTTCGATGTTATTATACAAAGTGGCGCGGCTTACTCTATACCGTTTATTTTTCATCATTAGGTATAAGTTTTCGATGTCGAAATGCCCATCGTGCGAGTAAATTTCGTTGAGTATAGCAAAGCGCTCCGATGTTTTTCGGTGTTTATGTTTTTCGAGATAGTCGGTTAATAATTGATTAACTGCTTCTTTTGTATCTTCCGTCATTGCCACTAAGTTACGCCCTATTTTGCGAATAACAAAAACGCCACTTACTCTAATGGAGAATAAGTGGCGTTTTAACCGAGATTTTGTAATAGGGATTGTCGTTAGAGGTGAAAGCCTAATAAAACGGGTACTTTTTGACTAGGCATCGTATTACCTATTGTGAAGAAGAAAAAGTAACGAAGTTTACTATTTTGAAGAGATTTCGGCTCGTAATAGATTCCTATTGCATAATTTCGTCTAATACCAAATTTCAAGACAGTGCTACTTTAGAAAAAACATCTAACTTTCCTTTGCAGTAAGCAA
>JAAFIL010000064.1 GCA_013297775.1 Bacteroidota bacterium | reverse complement strand
AGTTCGGATTCAAATAAGGCCCCGCCACGCCCCCATAACTAAAATCAAACCCCTTACAACTAGTCGCCGTAAACGTCAAAGCCCCCAGCGGCGCAGGCGCAATACTAATCGTATACGTTTGGTAACAAATCAATTGGTTAGAGTCCCAGTTTATACACAACCTCACCTCAAACGTATTCGTTACACAAGCATTACTCAAACTATAAGTATGAGACAAAGAAAAAGTACCCGCTTGCCCCAAATTAGTAACCACAGGCGAACCATCCCCAAAATCATAATTAATACGATCAGGCTTAAAAGTACAAGACGCATTGGAATTAATAACCAAAACACTAGGTGTAAATTGCACCGTTGCTAAATTACCCACGTAAGTAGCTGGCACGGTCGTGCTACTCAAACCCGTTACCTGATAATTACTACAACAAAGCCCAGGCGGGTCCACAAAACAAACCTGCCCGTGCAAACTAGGCAACACCAAAACCACCCACAACAGCAAACACCACCGCTTCACCAGCAACAGGCGCTTCAACATCTCGTTTACAAAACTTGTATTCATACCGTTTAATTTAAAAAAATCATGCTTCATTTTAATTCAATTCATTCACAACCCATTCCTTCACAACCAACCCATTTCATTCACCCAACAACACCGTTTAAGTCAAGTCCTTACCTTACCTTACCTTACCCTTCCATCCCTTTTAAACCGAACTTACCGCTGCAACTTCGTTTCCTTATTCAAACCCTTAACATCCTTCTCCAATTCTGAACCCTCCACAGGCTTCACCTCCTGCGGCACCTCCACCACCATAACCAAACGCCCATCCTCCTTCATCGTTTTCTCTGTCGGATAAACATAACAATTCACTTGCACAGGAGACCAACCCGAAGGAGGTGCTAAAATTTGATTCAAATCCTTACCAAGAGTAGTGTTACCAATATAACGCCACACCAACCCTGTATTAGGATAATAAGCCCCACAATCTGGTATTTTCGATAAATACCACAAACCATACACATTATAGACTTTATAAGCTCCACTAACACCAGGCCCATCAGGTATAACCGTATAATTAGGAGCAGAACCAAAATTACCAACCTGAGCGTATGAGTTAAAATTAATGTTCACAGTAGTCGTAACAAACACCAACGTACCCAAATCCGCATCCGTCTTCGTACTCGTTAAAGCCCCCATCTGCGTAAACGTCATTTTAGGGATAAAAGCCGCACCCGAGTTAGCCGAGGCACCTTGTTTCACCCATTGGGCAGGCGTAGCCATCGCATCCCAATAATACAAACCCCTCCCCTGCAAACCATTGTTAACCATATTCGTCCCAGTCCCCGTCGTTAAAGAAGCATTCAAATTAAACACCATCAACCCATCCGCATTAGCCACACTCCCAATTTGTACAGTATTACTCGTTAACGCAATCCGAGGCATCAAAAGCCCCTTGTTCGCACTCTCCACCTCCAACATAGCCGAGGCATGAGGCGGGCTACTCGTCGTTTTAATAGATACACCCTGCGGGGCTTGTGCCACACAAACACCCAACGTCAACACAGCCCATGCCGTGCAAATCGGTTTAATAAATGCCATTGCCTTCATTTTATTGATACTGGTTAGTTTAATACTTGTTTTCATACATTTCATTTTAAATTCAGTTAATAGTAAATACCCCCTTAATTGCCATTCCCCGTGGCGGTTATCGTTTCCTTTTTGGTATAAATGCCATATTGCGTCGGCACACAGTTCTTTTCACCATAAGGGTGCCCACTACTACAATTCGTTTCACCCAAACAATTAGGCCCAGTCCATTCCTTTTGCACCTTACCCGGGCAACCATTATACCCCTGTATATCAGGCAAAAAATAACCCTCTTGCAGCTTAGTCAACAACTTCTCGTCACAATCTCTATACAACACCGTTTTCAACTTTCGGCTAGTCGTTACCCCAACCGTATTATTCTTATACAACACAATCTCATCACAATCCTCTGCCGAGCAAGCCGGCAACTGGCACAAACTCGTACCATAACTCTGCGCAAACAACGTAGGCGAGGTACAAGCCACCGTAGCCGTCGTGTTAGTTACCGCCAAACTATACTGCATCCGCACATAATTAATCTGCGCCGTCATCGTGCTAATCACCGCATCAGCCATCAAATCCACCTCCTTAATACCCACCAACCCATTACCAACACCACTATTACAAGCCACCACCGTATAACACGCATTCGCCAACTCATCCAACAAAGCCCGTTTAATATCAGGTTTTCGGTTAACACAATACGCCTCACGCGCCGTCAAATCATTCAACAACGCCACATGCAACTCCTGCTTAGTAGCACAAACCGGTAACCCAGGCGATACATTAGCATCATACAACGTTTGCCCAACACTCAAACCCTTATCAGCAAAACAATTTGGCGCCCCCTTAATCGCATCATAAAAATCAGCACGCTCACGCGCACTCCAATTCAAATGCGTATAAGTAAACGTACCCGTGTTAGCACCCAAACTATACGTCAACGGCGTAGGCTTCGCACACAACGAGCTCGTAACACTCCCCGCCGGCAAATAACCCCCAGGCGCATTATACACATAACGCACATCCGTCAAAACCTGGTGCGGCAACTCCAAACTCCCATCCGAAATAAAACCACCCTCATTAAACACATTATAAACAAAATACTTAAACTGCCACTCAGGCTTAACAACATAAGGGTAATACAACTGCATATAAGGCGTACTCGCACAACTATAAACAACCGCACTATAACCCATCCCCACCTGCTTAAACAACACCGGCACCGAAAACGTATTAGCCCCCACCGTTAAAACCGTATAAATAGTATTAGCTGGCAAAACAGGCACCGCCGCCACCGTGTACTCCTTTGGCACAACACTACCACTCGCAACCGCCACATCCAAATACGCAGGCAAAACACCACCATCCACAATAGCAGCATACTGCCGCCCAACTTCTCCAAAAAACAAATTAACCACATTAATAATAGCCTCCTGCCGCTCACTCGTCAAAGTACCACCCCCAGCATCACTAAACTCCTCCAACTCCTTACTCATCTTCTTTTTCAAATACCGCTTCACCAACACATTATTCAACAACCAATTATCCTCATTATCCGAGTTATCCTGCCCCGACCCAAACTCATTCTGATCATTAAACTCATTTAAAACATTACCATCCTGCATCACAGGACCAAACGCATTAATCGCCTGTATCGCCGCCATCCATGCAATCCACATCCGCTTACAATCATAATTAAAAGGCAAATTACTCAACGAACTAACCGGCACACTCAACGTATAACCCTTCGTTGCCGCATTATACTGCGCCGCATACCACTGCCCATTATGCTCTACCACACGCCCCGTATAATATTGCGACACCAACATGTTACTAAACATACTCCGCAAACTCTCAAACGTATAACCCGGCACAAACTTCCACAAATGATTAGCAGGCGGCACAAAACCCTCATCCGTTAACCGCTGCCGCAAAGGCTCTATCAACTCCCGCTCCACCAAACTCTCCACCGCACTAGCCCTAGCCCCTAAACTCAACCCCGCCCAATTAACATTGGCCGTAAAATCACTCAACCCATAAGGCACAACCACATTAACCGTGTTCGCATTAGCCGCCGTCATACTCGCTATCGAAAGGTTAGCCGATGGCGTAATAGTCGTCGAAGGCGAACCCTCACACAAATAACACACAGGCGGCTTAGGCACAGGCACCGTAATCGCATTACAACACCCCACCTTAATCGTCATATCCGAATAACTATTATCCAACGTATTCTGCCCAATACTAAACGTAAACTCACTCGGCTTCGGAAAAACAAAATTAGGATACACCACCAAATCAATATCCAACAAATTAATCAACGGCAACGATGCCGCATGCGTATAAATACCTTGGCTCGTATAAGTACCAATCATACCCGTTAACGAATTCGTAAACGCCGTAAACGCCGTATAACTATTAGCACTATTCACAATCTGCATTTGCGCCACTATCGCATCAACCACAGGTCGAGTCTTTTCACCCGCCTCACTCACCACCAACTCCGCATAATTAGCATCTCGCCCACTAAACAACTCCTTAATAAACAAATACTCACCCGCATCCAACGTCAACGTACTCCCCCCAACAGGCACTATAACCGATGGCGTAGCCCCAGCATCCAAACTCACCAACTGCCAACTACTCGGCAAACTAAACCCAGCACTCACCGTAAAATTATCCAACACACTCAACGTAGGGTTTATAACCGCATCGCTTTGGTACTTAATCCCCTTCTCCAAATTCACCAAATACAAACGCATCCTAAAATCACAATCCCCACCCGGGCAAACCGTCCCCGACCCAGGCAAACCACTAATCGCATAACTCAAACCCACCGCCGTACCATTTTGAGGTATAACTATCCGCTTCGACGCAACCGTCTTTCCATTCACATAAACATTCTCATTCACCATATTGGCCACCATCGAGCTAGCCGAAGTAGCCTTCAAATTCTCCAAATTCGGCGTATTATCCGTCAACAAGGCCGTCGCTATCGTCTTCCCCTCCTTACTCGTATAAGTTACCGAAACCACATTATTCGGGTCTATCGTTATCGTCTTAATAACCGACTCCGCCTTAGGCGCCTCATCCCCAAAAAGCCGCAACAACTCATCCTCCGACGGCGCACCATACAACACCCGTGTCGTTCGCCCTTGCCCATTAGCCTGCAAACCCAAAGCATGTGTAAAACCAACCCCCGACTCCTCCGTTACCCGATTCGTTCCATCCCGCTTAAACAACGTACGCTTATAAGGGTAACCCTCCGCATCCGCCACATGCGTATTATTAACACCCAACGTATTACTCTGCGACGAATAATACCGATAAGCACTAGCCGTACCACTACTCACCACATCAGGGCTATAAACCTTAGCATCCGCATCAAACTGCGCCGCCGTGTACAAATCCCCATTCGCATTTTTCACAAAACCCAACTTATACCCATTCAAATGCCCACTCACCGGCACAGGCAAAGTACTCAACGCAGGTCGCCCCGAGTAATCTATCAGCGTTTGGCTCACCACATTCGTATGCTCCGAACTATTATACTTTTGCGATTGCCGCGCCTGCAACAAACCATTCGCATAATTCATCCCCTCACTCGATTTTAAACCAGTCGGGTTCGCCTTATTCGCATTATCCCCCTCCGTAAACACACGGCTATAAATCCAGTTCACCGAAGCATCCGGATCCGTAAAATAAAACGCATAAGGCGTCGCATTCGTAAAAGGGTTACTCAACAAATTTTGGCTAAACACCGTCGTTACCGTCGAGTTAGGCAACGAGTAACTCCACTCCCCATAATTCTCACTATTCGCAATACCACCCTTATAATAAGTACCCACAGGGCGCACCCGCCACAAATAATACCCACTCCCCTCAGCCATAGTCAACGTAATCCCATTCGTATAAACCTGCGTTTCAACCCGCAAAGCCTTCGTCCAATCTACCTCAGCCGCAATCTGGCTCTGGTTCAAAGCATAAGCCACATCCGCATTTTGCAATTTCAAAACCTGCACCTCATAATTAGGGTAAGCATCCACACCCGCAGGCTGCCAACTAAACGTTACCAAACGGTTGGTAATAAGCGGGGCCTGTATCACCGGCCCCGCCGACAACAACCCACTTTGCAAACGCACATCCACCTCATAACCCCTATTAACCGTAGCCGTTAAACGCAAAAACCCATTAATAAAATTTTGCAACAACGCATTCGTAATAGGCCCATTAGCCCCATTCGTAATACTAACCGAGTTAACCGCTACCGTTAGCGTATTCGCCGTTCCAACATAACCCAACAAATCAATGCTTTGCAACAACTCAGGCTTCTTCTGGTTAATCGTTAAAACCTTATTAACAGTCGTAACAGTCCCCACAAAACACGTTACACTAACGTCAATATTAAAATTCCAATTCCCCGATCCCCTCACATAATCGTTCCCCAAATCCAACTGCAA
The DNA here is from genome assembly GCA_013297775.1 of Bacteroidota bacterium. GTDB lineage: Bacteria > Bacteroidota > Bacteroidia > B-17B0 > Aurantibacillaceae > Aurantibacillus. The sequence continues at coordinate 13,616 of JAAFIL010000064.1, read as the reverse complement.
AAACAACTTCGCCATACTCGTGTTTTGCTTCAACTGCTGCACCTGATTAACAGCCTTGCTCAAAGTACTAAACGTAACCGCAGCCGTTGGGCTCAACAAAGCACTCGCTTGCAAACTCTGACTAGCCGCATAAAAACCCGGGTTTATTTGCCCATTAGCCACCAAGCCCACAAACAACAGGCCCAATAAACTCCATTTCATTTTTCGTATTGTCTTCATATCCATATTAATAATCTTCCGTTTCATTTATAGTTATTACTTTCTAGTCCCCACCTTATCGCGGGCATCCTCAAACTCATAATCCGCATACTTAGCCAAACGCTTCCCCTTGGCATCCAAAAAATAACGCTTACACGTATTAAATACATAACTCGGTTCAGGCTTTATAAACTTATAAACAACCCCCAACGATTTCAATTGATAATCCGCCACATACTCCGTCTTCACACTCAACACCTTCTTCTTCGCCACATCATAACTTAAACTGACCTTATCAATCTTCAACCCTGCCACATCCAACAACCCCGCCTTCAAAACCAAAGTCCGCACACTATCCGCAGTAGTCTCACAACTCAACACCTTACAACTATCAAAAAAAACATCCTGCAACTCATAAAATAAACTACTCAATTTCACATTTTGCACCTGCTTACTCGTCGTCGTTAAAAAAGCCACCCGCTGGTTCGGAACAATCATTAACACCTCATTCGTATCTTGGTAAACCTTAAACTGCTCCGTAAAAAAATGCAAATGATGCGCATTCTTATAAACCGTCACATTCGATAAACTCACCACATCTTCCCAATCCTCGGCCCTCACCGTGTACTGCACTTGTACCGTCTTTTGTTTAAATAAACTATCCGCACCCTGCCCATAAGCCGCATTCAACGCCTTAACCTCCGCTATACAACGGTGGCAGGTTTGTCCATAAAGCCCCGTAGCAAAGCCTCCCAAAACCAAACACAGAACCAAACAAACCTTTTCCAAGGTGGGCAAACCAGTTATGTTAAAATAGCGCTTCATACTATCGGTTAATTAAAGGGGTGTTATACTGTTGTTCTTGCAACATTTTTAAACCACGCGTAGTCTCAATGCTCTTACGCGTCAATTGCCCCTTCTGGTTATACTCATACACCACCGCAAAATGTTGGTCATCAAACTGAGCCGCCAACTTCTTATCCGCATAATAAACCGAACAATTCATCGAAGCATCCAAAGGCTGCACCCTAAAATCATCAATAAACACAGCCTCCCCACCTTGCACAGGCCCATAATTAATCTTGATAGGATAATTCCCAGGCGTTAAATTACCAAAGTTTTTAACCTCCGCCGAGTAAAGCGTCCACTCACCCGTTTGCGCAATAGCAGTAGCCGCAAACAATTGCCCACCAATATTAACCTTCACCAAAGCCGCCGCATTCTTCAAATTATAATTAGCACTGTTAGGTTGAGACGATAAAATACTCCGCAACCAAAACTTAACACCCAAGCCCCTTTGCATCATGATAGCCCCCGTAACTGGATAAGCCGCCGCAAACGCATAATTCGAATTAGCCGTGTAATCAAAACTATAACGCCCCGTATGCGCTGCCACCGAGGTAACATTCGCAAACGTTCCATACTCAAAATCCGTAAACTGCGTTTCATTATACGCCGCATTTTGCGCCACCAAAACAGGCAACGTATTATTATACCCAAACTTAGCCGCACTCTTTATGCCCAACACATCTTGCTCCTCAACAGGGTAGCCATAAGGCGAGTAACGCGTAACCTTACTATCCGAGTACCATTGCGGGCTAACCGTATTCGTAGCCGACAAATGATACCCCTTCCAATCAAAAAACGAAAACGCATTAAACGTTAAACCCCCTTGATAAATTTTACCCATTAATCCGTTCGCATCCTTTACTTTATCTCTATAACTAAACGAACGCATTGGGTAATAAAACCGATTAGCCGCAGCCAACACCGTTGCCGTTGCCAAACCAGGCGCTTGCAAATCAACCGCATCCGAAGCCGTAAACCAATTGTTCGTATAAGTAACCGCCGAGGCACTAACCACATTATTTAACGGATAAGCCACCATAGTTGGCGACCAAACCGCCGTTGTGGTGTTGCTACCCACATAATCAGCCAAACCATTCGTACTATAAGTTACCACACTACCCGCATTACCCACCAATTGATTGGTATTTAACGACGATTGCGAAACAGGCCCCATACTCGGGTACATCCAATACGCTGGCAAATTCAAAGAGTAATACGTGCCTTTATGCTTCGTGCTTCCACCAGCCTCCGTATAAATACCATTGTTCTCCGATCCATAGCCATCAAACGTTTGGGTTAAAACAGGTTCACCCGTGTAACGGTCAAACGCCAAATTTTGGGTAGTTTGCACAACCCCATCCGTTATATTCGTAACCCCCAGTAAATAACTGCTTTGCCGCAACACCTTAGAAACAACGTATTGCCGCAATATTTGATCGCTGTAAGTTATCGTGGGGGCAAAGGTTATCGAAAATTTTACAATAGTTATATTAATATCTGCTTCAAAATTCACGTTAAAAAGACGTTCTTTTACCACCGAACTATAAATCGTATAATCCTCTTCCGTTCCCGGCGATAAAACTTCCATTTTAAACACATCGTTCACCCCATCAAACACCAAAGTCTTTATCTTTTTCCCCAATTCAGAATAGTTATAAATCGTTTTACTCGAAAAAGCCGACTCATCAAAGTTTTGCGAATTATAGTTACCCGCAAAAGTGGCTTTCGACATCGGTTTGCCATGCATATCGTTTAACTTAAACAAATACGCCTGCGTAATAGAGGTATGGTTAATATTAACCTTAAACCCATCCGTAGCAAAACCAAATTTAAAGAACCCAATGGTTCCCCCACCTCCAATTTTTCGCTTTATTTTACTAAACTCTACCTCCATCGGAAAATCCTTACACGTATTGTATTCATTAACTACAAAACCTGTTGTCGTTTTGCCAGAGTGTATATTTTTAACAACCACGCGCGAGTAAACAACCGATGCCGATGGCAAAACATTTTCGCCCAAAGGCCCTTCGCTTTGTTTTAAGTCTAGCCCCGCCTTCACCTTGTCCATAAACTTCTGTTTCTTACGCTCTAAAAAAGTAACCAAGGCATTTTCCTCACGCATTTCGTTAGGCTCGTTACTGGCCACCCCGCTCGATCGTCCATTTTTTGTTTCATAACAATACTCCGTACCAAACAACATCGCATCACCCGTTTCTATCCCCTTATCATAAGTAAGCAAACGCTTCACCCGAACGCCGCCCCCCTTTTTAGCAAAATGCACCGGCACCTTAAAATAAGATAAATTAAAACTTAAACTTTTACACACATTTTTACGAAGCGGGTTATACACTTTTAACATAAAACCATCCGAAAACAAACTCGAAACGTTGTTAAACGCATTGGTCCAAACAGCCGCTTCCATCTTAGCAGCACTAGCCGTGCTTGCCGGAAAACCATACACATCTTTCGTAAAATCCCGATCCGCATCAAAACGCCCACCATTATCCAAATTCTTCCCGCCATTGTTAACCAACTCTTGGTAACATACTTCCCTTGGCAATGTTTTATCTTTTCGACCGCTTCCCGCAATACTCGATAAAACACCATTCTTTCGCAAATCACCCAAATGAAGTGCCAAACGTGTACCCCCGCCCTCAATAGTTATTTTATTAACCGTAGTGTAACCGTTAACATACTCATAACGGTCTTTACCAACATTTAACAAAGGGGTATCATCGCCTTTTAAAGCGTACAACATTTTAAAATACAGTTTATTTTTAAGTGCTATAAAATACTCACTCAATTTTGAAAAGTAAATGCTAACCTCTTGCGGGCTTGTAATACCCAAGTCGGCCAAATTAATAGTATAAACACTTTCATCCGACTGATAGCCATTATCCAAGTCATCAGGCAACAAACTCACCATGGCCATGGCATCCTTATCTTGCACATGATAATAATCCTTCTGTTCATAATGCACATGAATTTCGCCACCCGATGGCAATTGTATGCGCTTAAGTTGCCACGCCGCTGGGTCAAAATGCGCAGGTGCAAGCCGTTGACTTACCCACGGCTGCATCGCAGCAATGCGTTGCGCACCGTTTAACTGATAAAATCCCCAAGCATCCAAATGTTCGGGCTTATAAATAGGGTTTTGATTAGCATCATTAGTAGGGTAAGCATTATAACCCGTAAGCATAGCACTGTAATTCGGGTTACTCAACAACTCTGGCGAGTAATTATTAAAATATTCGTACGAAAAAATATAAGGCGCAATTTGGCTGCGCACCAATCCATTCGCTTCCGTCCAAACCCGTTTCAAAGTTAATTTCCCCCGCTGACCAACAGGCGCATTGTTCGATGAATTAGGAATCCCTTGACACAAAGAGTAATCGTACTCAAAAAACGTCGTGGTTAAAGGCTTACTCACATCCGATTTAGCAAACAACACTATCTTTTCAAGGCGTTGCAAACGGTTAACGCCCTTGGCCGTTAAACTGCTCGCCGCTGCATCATACCCATTTCCATCAATGGTCGCCGCATCCAAACCATCATAACGCTCAGTCCCCGAACCTTGCAAAGCCAAAGTTACACTCGGCAACGGTAAATTAGTTTGCGAATTATACAAATAAGGATAATCCTGTTGTTTAAATTGAGCCGTAAAAGTAGCCGCACTCATGGTATTGGTTACAAAAAAAGCCGCATGTGTTTTCGATTGTATGCCTTTTAAGTAATAAACTTCCTTTTCACCACTCGACATAGAACCCGTTTGATCCTTTAAATCCACCAATCGCCCCGCATCATAACGTAAACCATTGTATGGATTGCGATACCGATACCATGTTCCATTTTCGCCATAAGCCCTTTGGTAATCAAAGCTCGTCCACCCGCCTAAATCTTGTTCGTCCGCCTTATTATTCCCATTAACATCAATGTAATTAAACGTGGTTTGTTTCTCAATTAAAAACGTATTGGCATACTCTTCGTTAACAATATTACCCATTACGGTTGTGTTTTTAATGGGGTCGTTATAGTCCAAAGCCTGGGTTACCAAATATGAGCCATCTCGGTTAGCACCAATACCTACACTCAATTGCGCCTCGTTGCGGGTATAAACAGGAAGCGTATAATGGCTTTTATCGCCCTTTTTATCGGTTACCACCATTCCCGTTATCGTTGGTTTGCTCGATGCACTGTTGTTAGCAGGCAGCCCCATAATATAATCTACCGCCGATGATTTTGAACTTTTACTAGCATCGAGTTGATAGCCATAGTTGGCCGAATTGCTGGCCGATAAAATACTGGTTACAGCGGGCACAAATTGGTTTATATTCACAATACCCGATTTAGGTTCAATATCATACTCGGCTTTAGGCATATAATCTACTTCTCCACCCATATCGTTCATTAAACGCATCTTAGGGTTAGCACCATATAGTAAATCTTCATAAGCCCACTTACCTGAAACTTTGGTACTGCTTATACCCGCACCTAAATTTAAACCAAGTTGCACATTAGCACCAAAAGCTAATTCTAATCCTAAATTGCGTAAACGGGTGTTGTTAACATGGTAATTCGGGTAATAAACCCCTATCTTATCTTGATACAGTCGAAAACCACCCAAAGCATTGCTCCCGCTCATGCTAAACACATCCGAATTGTTATATGGAATACCTAAATTTTCATCGTGTTTAGTAAAAGTACTTTCCTTTTCTAAACTGTAATCATACATCACATCGTTGCTGGTGTTAGTGTTAGCTTGGTTACTAAACATATACCCAAAAGCACGCATGTTTTCTTCACCTATATTCGCTTGTATCGAAAAATTACCATCAGCCCCAAATTGAAATCCGAAAGCCACAGGAAGAGGATCTTTTGCTAAAGAGGTATTGTACTTAATAGAAGTGCTGAGGTAACGTGCAATAGAGTATGGCGGGGCAGCAACTTCATAAGTAGTAATGGGCGAGTTAGCCATCGCATTGGCTTTAACATTACGGATTACTGTCCCACCTATCAAACTACCTTTAACCCTATCAATCCAATTTTTCGTACCTGATAACATGTTTTTCAACTTACTATTTGTACAACTTTGTATTTTTTTATCAATCAACGCATTTAACCACGACCCTGGCTTATAATTCATACCCTTAAAATTACCCCCTGCACTGGCCACACTTAACGAACCTATTATTTTACTATTGTAATCCAACCTATTAGAAACACTAAAACCACTATAATTCGAGTAATTAACAGCATGGCTTAAACTTAACTTACCAAATAATGGATCTGATTTATCCTCTTCAGGCTTAACGCTTATAAACCTCTTAAGCATCTTCTCCATAGCCTTTTCAGTTTTTCCTTCAACATTCTTATCTTGTGTTCCGTCCCTACTTGCCTTTTCTATATTCAAATTTAGTCCCGCATTTTGGCTCCAAGTAGGGCGTGTTTTGTTAAACGTTTTTACGTTAACATCATTAAACTCATCGGCATACCCGCGCTTGTTGCGGTTAATGGCACCAGGGTTCAAGGTCCAACCAAACCCCACCCAACTGGCTTCCTCCTCCGACGATGAACCCGAGTGGTACGATAAAGACATGGCATAATCCCCACCATCAGGACCAGGTACATTTAATACGGGTATGTTATAGGTAAAATCCCCCGTAAAATCATTAACCATATCGGTAGTGGCCACTGGCTCAAAACTGCTAAACTCGGGGGCCGATGGCCCAGCCGTTAGTGCCAAAGCCACATTAGGCATTAGCAACTCAGCCAAAATATTAACAAGCAAAAAAGCACTAATTAGTCGCCCACGTTTGCCCAAACGTATTTTTTCAAAAAAGGTAGTCGTTTGCATAGTCATCTCTCGTTTCATTAAAATTTAAATTCTGGTATTTTTTGTATCGCTTCCTTCGAAAACAAAAATTTATTAACGCCTGTGTTAAACAATTCATCGGCATACACAAACGTCCAATCAAACTGCGTTAAATCCTTACCCGCAACGGTGGGGTTTTCAAATACCACCATAAAATTGCGGCTTTTCTCTAAGGCATTAATATTCTCCATTCGCACCAAACTGGGTTTATAAACTTGCCCATTCACCTCCAATGCTATCCAATCGGCAGCTTTAAAAGCCAATTGCTCAAGCTGTTCGGCAAACTCGCCATAATTAGCCACACCCAATTGGGTAATATCAAAATCTTGCCCCTTTGCTGGACCAATGTTTAATAAAAAGGTAAGCGAGTTGGCATACCCCGCCAACAAACTGTCTTTAACAGCGGGCGCAGTAGCACCACTTTGCAAACAACTGTTATAAGCCAAATAACTAGCGGGCATAAAATTTAATTTATATAAAATGCTTCCCACTTGTTTCTCCTTTACCAAACCCCGCTCAGGCTTAAAAATCAGCTTTTTAAAGGCATTCACATCACTTACCACCGTTCTACCGCAGCCACCAATCAATGCGCTCAAGCTCATTCCTAAAATCAATATGTTCCAAGTTCTTTGCATTAGTGGTTGCCGCCTTCGTAAGCTATATTTGCAAAAGTTAATACCTCAGTTGTGATGTTAATGCGCGCCTTGGCATAGCCTACATTATAACTTTGCGTGGTATTGCACAACACCACATCAAATCCATTTTGCTCGGCATAAGTTTTAATGTGTTCGTTAATTTGGGTAATAACAGCACTAGTCATGCTATTATCCGCCTCGCCAGCTTTTGCCTCCAAATCTTGGGCATATTTCATATAACGCTCGCGCAAATACATAAACCGTTTTACATTGGTTTTAATACCAGTGGTATTGTTCGCTAACGAGTCTAAACGCAATTGTTCATACACCCGCATCACCTCTTGCTTCAACGAGTCGCTTTCCTGAGTCCATGTTTTTACCTTTTTCTCGTAACGTTGCGTCGCTTCTTTCGTCCCTTTGTAATCACTAACCAACTTATCCATATCCACATAGCCCACACGCTTTAAGTTTTGACCGCTAGTCTTATCATAAACCAAATAACCAATCACCAAAAGGCATAACACCAACGCTAATGTTCCCGTGTACTTCATTTCTATTTTATTATAATTTGTCCTTTAATTATTTTCGAATACGCAGGTATCCCACTCCCATTATTAATCACAAAGGCTATTTCATAAACACCATTAGGCATCCCCGCCAAAAACGAAGAAATAGTCCATTGGCCCATAAAGCCGCTTACCGTGTAATTACTAGCATTTATTAAATTAGCATTATAATCATAAAAACTGATGCCTGCCGCCCCACCCTGTAATTGCAATTGAGCAGGCACGCCCGTCGGAAAAGCAATCGTAATCACCTCATTGGGGTTATTGGTTCTATCTATAACATAATCGCCCAACGTACTAGTCGAAATAGAAATACTATTGACACACGCCGTCAACAATTCAACAGGGGTCGGACTCAAATTAAGGCTCAAGTTAATGTTATCTATCGTGTAAACATCGTTCGTTAATTCGCCCAAAGGCAAGTTTGTAACCGGATCCACAAAAAATACACTATTCGGGTCTATAATACCACCCGAGGTAATTGTAAAACGCAGCTTGGCTGGCAAATCGCAATTATTTCCTGGATTAATAAGTATATCGTACGAACCAGCCGAAGGGTTAGCAGGGATTGAATTATTACCAGGGTTAAGCGGATTGTTAGTGTTATTCGGCGAAACAGTATTACTGTTTGAACTGGTTACGGTATTCGTAGTTACAACAGGCGGCGCACTAATACCAACTGTTTCTGTCGAACAAGTAATTGTGTTAATAGTACCCGTTGGCACCGTGGTGCAAGTTTGCAATACTGTTAAGGTATTAGTGCCATTAACCGTAATAATGGTAGTACTAGAAATGGTGGTGTTACCATTGTTAACCGTATTAACAAGCGTGGTGGTGCTAATACCCCCCGAAGTAGTCGTTAGCGTTTCATTGGTTACACCCGGCGGCCCTGTTACAAGGGTGTTGGTAACAATATATGTACCACTCGCACCAGCTGTAACATTAGTACCCGACACAGCCCCACCCGGCAATGGTATAGTTGTTTCAGTAATAGTGGTAGGTGGCGTGCCACCAATAACGATAGTGCTGGTATAAGGTCCCCCCGGCGTATTGCTATTAGTGGTCACCGTTTGGCTTCCTCCCCCTGGCGGATTGCCCGGGCCTGGCGAGGTGTTAGTAGAAGTGTTAGGCGATGGAGATATAATGAATACGTTTCCTTGACCACCGTTACCCGAATCAAACCCAGCGTTTGTAATCGAAAAACCTGTGCTTGCCAAGGCAAAGGGTTTGCCGTTAAAATTAAGCGTTCCGTTAGCAATAGCATGTATTAACCCTTGCGATAAAGCAGTAGTAGAAATAGAGTTGCTACCCGCCGCACCTGGTGTTGGTCCCCACCAATAGTTAGCCGAGCCTGGCACATTCTCCCACTCGGTTAAAGCCGTATAAGCCCCATCAGATGAGGGATAGTAAGACTTAATATAAATATCAGACACGGGCGCATTGCTTTGCGTATTTTTTAGTTTATGATAATAGTTTTGCTGACGCTGAAGCACCACCGACGATTGATTGCTCAACGTATTCGTAATAAGCGAATTCGGGTTTTGAAAATCAGCATCCAACACCAATGAAGGGGCCGCATTAACAAAGTTAGCACTCACTTCATCGCCTTGCGTGGTAGAGTTGTTATAAATTTCTAGAGGTCTATACCGATAAGGCGTGGTGGTGCCATTAGCCGCCGACCCCAAAGGAAAACCATATCCTTTGTTAGGCAAAGCCGTTTTAGAAGCCATCAACCGCGAAAAATAACCATAAGTGCTAGTGCTCGCAAAACCCGATGTGCGATAAATATTTGCACTCACGTTCTTCATAAAAAAATTATACTGTTGAATCACAAACTCATTCGACGAAACATCCAAATCCGAATTGGCCAAAGCATCTATTTGCAAAATACGTTGCCCATTCCCCAACAAATCAAGTCGGTTAAAATGGCTCACACTATTCCCTCTAATAAGTTGCGGCACCGAACCAATAAAAGCCGTTGTACCCTGAGGCACACTTAAAGGTGGGGTAACAATGTATAAACTATTTAACCCATTATGAATCCAATCCAAAGCCACATTTACATTTCCATTGCTTTCAAATTTTCCTTTGTCTATAATAAGTGGCGAGTTACTGACCAATCCCGCAATCTCATTTAATAAATTACAATACACATTTAAGTTAGTGCTGGCATCGCTTACATAAACTGCCACGCCATAATTACTAAAACAACAGCCCGTTATGGAGGCATCAAAACAATCCATTTTAGGCTTCACCCGAAACGTTCGCGAGCCACACCAATACCCATTAGTAAACACCGTTAAAGAATAAGACATAGGACCACCCAAACTATACGTTAAAACAGGATTTGTACAATTCACACAACTTAAACCACTACTTGGAGACCAGCTAAAACTCGCATTAGCAGGCACCGTAACCAGTATTTGAAATTGATCGCCATGGCACATCTCGGCTGTTTCCGCAGCTATGCTCAAATTACAAAGATTATCCGAAATGGTAACCACCACCGAACTGGTATAATTACACGAAAACGTAGGTTGATTTAATGTATAATAAACCGTATAAGTACCTGCTACAGTTGACGTGCCAGTAGTCGTTATTAAACCCGTACTTGTATTTAAGTTTAAACCCGGGCTTAAACTATAACTATAAACCCCTCCACTGGCACCAACTAAGGTAACCGGAAACGCCGTACCCGTAGGGTTGGCAGGAGCTGTAACCAAAGTGCTACTACCATAACTAATGGTTGGCACAGGCGGGGCATTTACAAAAACCGTACAAGTAGCCACAAAATTACATCCATCGTAAGTGGCAGTTACCGTATAAACCGTGGTTACAGAGGGGTTAACAATTGGCGTTTGACCAACCACATTACCGGGTTGCCAAGTGTAGGTTGTTGTTAAAGTACTTGGATTGCTTGGCATGGGAGGCAAAGCACTAAAACCACTGTATAAATCTACATTTCCCCCAATACATGAAATGGTTGCAGATGGTACATTATTAGCGGTAGCCAATAACGAATAAGTATTCGCCAACACCGCACAATTATTTACCGCTATTGGGTCGCCACCCGACGAAACAGAGCGGCTACCAAACTGTACACTCTGCGAAATTAAACTCGTGTTGCTAACCGCATCTAAGCCAAACCCCAAATTAGAGTTACTCGCCTGTAAACTTTGATCGTGTATAATCATAGGGCCATCCAAAACCTGCGAGCTTTGAGAGGTCGTTAAAATAATTAACTTACCGTAAGTGCTTTCATTGCGTACATTGGCCGTTCCTTTTACCACAGAACCCGCGGTTATATGATCAAAGCTAGAAGCAACAAAAAGACTTCCCTCATTCAAATTAAGCGTACCTTCTGATATTGTTAAACTGGCATTGGTTTTTATATAACCGTTGTTGTTAACCACAGCGGATAAATGTTTCAATGAAAAAGCCCCTATTAATTCAACCGTCTTAGTATTTAAGAAACTACTGTTACTAACTCTTATACTTCTGGACGTTAAAGTTCCTGTATTCAAAGCCACGCATCTATCAAATAAAATATCAAAACTGCCAATAAATCGGCGATTATTGGTAAACTGGTGGTTCATTCCATTCATCGTAATATTCGACAAAGCCGTTAAGGTACCATCGTTTACAATGCTTACCGTTCCATTGGTCATTAACGAAGAGTAACTATCGCTAAACGTACATACCGATTGATTGGTTAATGTAAACGTACCCGTACCAGCCCCATCGCCACCAACCGTTATGGCGCTTCCAAAATTTAAGGTACCACGGTTGGTAATAAACTTGGGCGATGCGTTGTTAAACCCACTCATGCCTAAAAAATTACAAGTGGCATTGGCTTCGTTTACTAATCGCAATTGCATTCGGTTCACCGCAAAATTACTCTGAACCTCAAATAGCGTAGGCACGGTGCTGGTAGAAGTGCCATTAACGCCCACGTTTACCGTTAAAATACCCCTTGTGTTACTCGAATTAGCAACTCTAAATTGCCCAGCTTTCTCCACATTAATAATCATTTCGCGGGTATCGGTAGTAGCCGCCAAATTAAAATTAGCATTCACCGAAAACACAGCATTGGCGTAAACATTAATTCGGCAGGTGCCATTAATAGCGGCCGTTATAGCCGTGGAAGTTGTAAAACGGTTATAATTATTAAACACCCCGCTTAAAAAGGTCATGTTTGTTACCGTACCGCTGTTACAAACCGTCCCACCATTTAAACGAATATTGCCTGTGGCGTTAACGCCAGCGTTTATACACAATACCGTGCCTGCATTAACCGTATAACTGGTACTCGTGCTTGTACTTAATGTAATAGAGCAACCCGTGCATTGCGCCCTCAGTTGCGTCGAACTCAATACGCTAATTATTAAGCCTAGCAAAATAAATTTAAGTGTCGTATAAAATGGCCGTTTCATGTGCTTCATCGCATTAAGTCGTTAATTTTGTTTGGTTGTTAAAGTACCGTTATTCAGAAGTGTATTACTACCAACAAGTTGATCACAATTTAAAATCCCAGTATTGGTTATAGTTCCCGAAGTGTTTAAGAGGTTTAATTTAATATTACAAACCCCCGCATTAAGTAAGCTTCCGCCATTAATTTCTAAAGAATTTACAAAATTAACAATCCCCTCGCCATCGTTGGTAAATACCAAATTAGTCGAAAAAACTTGCCCACTCGAAAACGTAAATAAACCAAAATTTTGAATACTCCCATTAATCAGGATAATAGAAACGGGTTTAAAAATACCTTTGTTGCAAATGCTTCCGCCGTTTAGAACTACACTTCCATCAAAATTACCAACAGAGTCCACACAAAAGGTTTCGCCCGCATTTACAGTATAACTTCCGCTACTGCTTTCACTAATCAACACATTACAAGCGTTACAAATTTGAGCGCGAGAGGTTAAAGTACCTAACATAAATAGGCACATCATTTTGAAAAATGGTTTCATTTTCTTCTAGTAGTTAAAACACTAAAGTAAAATACGATGAAGAAGGCTTTAACATATAGCACTTCAAACGGGTTGTCGCACAAGAATTAGTGTTGTATATGGTTAAATTTATTTTTTGTTTTTTAGTACTTTGTTTTAAGTTTTATGTTGCTTTAAATTGTTTGTTAAATCTGGTTAATTAATTTGTTCAAAAGTAATATACATAACACCGAAAAAAAAATAAATTACACGATTTAACATTTCCATAATATTATTTTTATGTAATTAATTAAAAATCAATGGCATATTTTTTCAACCTGCCACTTCTCTCACAACCCTAATAACGTTCTCACTTAATACCCCCTCCCTCTGCAAACTTTGCGCCCTTTGCGTCCTTTGCGCCCTTTGCGTGCCACTTCTCTCACCCCCCAACAACATTCTTGCTTAATACCCCCTCCCTCTACAAACTTTGCGTCCTCTGCGCCCTTTGCGTGCCACTTCTCTCACCCCCCAACAACATTCTTGCTTAATACCCCCTCCCTCTACA
>JAAFIL010000063.1:13075-20497 GCA_013297775.1 Bacteroidota bacterium | reverse complement strand
TTATCTCGTCCTTGTTTAGCGAAGCGTAACGAGGACGTTTTAGAACTGCGTTTGTAACGCAGATAAAGTGATAGCGTTGGCGTTACAAACGCCCATTTAGCACATCCTCGTTTCCGCTAACGCTCAAACAAGGACGAGGGGGAAAGAGGAATTAGGAAACGCTTAAAAAATAAGTTAGATGGAATTATGCAATAGGAGTCGTAGTGAGAGGTGAAAGCCCAATAAAACAGGCACTTTTTCGACTGAGGCATAGTAGTACTATGGTGAAGAAGAAAAAGTAACGAAGTTTGCTGTTTTGAAGGGATTTCGGCTCGTAATAGATTCCTATTGCATAATATCGGTTGAACTTAAATTTCAAAAAAGAGAATGGTTCGAGACGGGAAAGAATGATAAATCAAATTGGTATTACACACCAATTGCTAAGTGTGATCGGAATTGGTTATCGTAATCTATTAAACTGCGTCTAATAACTTCTTGTGCTTCGGCTGCACCATAAACGTGGGTTATTTCGACGGTTTTATCGGTTTGCCCTGGCATGTTTTTATAGGTTAAGAAATAGTGTTTTAATCGGTTAATAAGAGTTGGCGGACAATCGTTGATGTCTTTAAATGCACCATAAATTTCATCTTGTTTTAGTACGGCTATAATTTTATCGTCGGCTTCATTTTTATCGAGCATACGAAACCCGCCAATTGGAATGGCTTCTACTAAAATATCGCCACTGCTAATAAAGCGTTCGGTTAAGACACAAATGTCGAGTGGATCGCCATCGCCTTTTAGAACGTGTTTTCCCGATTGTTGTGCAGCATATTCGGCTACGGCTGTATCGCAATAGGTTTGCGGTATAAAGCCATAGAGTGCTGGCACGCTGTTTGAAAATTTTTGTGGGCGATCTACTTTACGGTAGCCAGTTTTTTTATCAATTTCATATTTCACGGTATCGGCGGGTACCATTTCGATGTAGGCGGTTAGCGAGTTGGGGTAATTTTCGCCATACGAAATACCATGCCAAGGATGAGGTTTAAAAAAATTTACAGTCATTCTTAAAATTTAAAAAATCGGTTAAAGAGCCAGTAAAATAAAATAATGCCGCCAAAAGAGCAAATGACTAAAATGATGCTTTGTGTTTGACTGGGTTGTAAATTACGTTTTTCACTGGGGTCTTGTTTTTGTTTTAAAAACCTATGAAGTCCTAATTTTTCACGTAAAAATTTGGCTTCGTCATAATAGTCGTTTCCATAAGTTACTGAATAAAAATCTTCTTTATCGTTACTAAAAAATTTCCGACTACGGCTACACCAATCCATGAGGGCATTATTGACTTGTTTGTATTTGGAATAAATGATCCATTCATCGCCTGGGGCAAAGGTTTGTGCGCATTCTTGATTGCATTCAAATAATACGGTAAACGTTTGTGTAATGTTGCCTTTATAGAGTTCGTTTACTTCAAAGAGGGCTTCGCCGTAACGGTCGCCGCAGGGTTTTACAGATTTTAGTTTCCCTTTGAAAATGATTTCATATTTATTACACGTTTCTAAATTTAGTGCGGTAATAGGGCATTGACAAGCACTCGCTAACTGCATAGTTGCTGTATAAAAACCAATAAGTAGGATTAAATAGTTTACCATTGTTGTAAGTATAATTCGCTTAAACGCATGTATTCGTGCATATAAACGTCGTTTTCAATAAAAGGAATAGTTTCGCGGTAATTGGCAAAACGTTTTTCAATAGTTGGCGAACTTGTTGTGGGTCGCCTCAATTCAAAGGCTTGTGCGGCATTTAATAGTTCGATGGCTAAAATACGTTCTACGTTTTTGATGAGGGTGTAGCATTTGGTAGCGGCATTGGCACCCATGCTCACGTGGTCTTCTTGCCCATTGCTGCTTACAATGCTGTCAACACTGGCGGGGGTACACAGTTGTTTGTTTTGACTAACGATGCTGGCGGCGGTGTATTGTGGAATCATAAAGCCTGAATTGAGTCCCGCATTTTTTACTAAGAAAGGCGGCAAACCGCGTTGCCCCGAAATTAAAAGATAGGTGCGCCGCTCGCTAATAGAGCCTAACTCGGCCATGGCTATACATAAAAAATCGAGTGCGAGGGCCAAAGGTTGACCATGAAAATTACCACCGCTTAAAATTTCATCTTCATCCGGAAATATAGTGGGGTTATCGGTTACTGCATTTATTTCGGTTTCGATAATTTGTATCACGTGCGTTAAAGTATCTTTGGTAGCCCCGTGCACTTGTGGGATGCAACGAAACGAATACGGATCTTGAACGGCTTGTTTAGGTTTTGCCATCCCGGCACTTCCTTGCAATAAGTGGCGAAAGGTTTCGGCTGTTTTGAGTTGCCCTGGGTGCGGACGTATGGTGTGCAAGTGTTCTTTAAATGGGTCTATTCGGCCATCGAAGGCTTCTAGCGAAAGTGCTGCAATTTCATCGGCTTGTTCGTTGAGGCGCAAGGCTTGTAGGGCATTGTAAGCGGTATAGGCACTCATAAATTGTGTGCCGTTTAACAAGGCTAAACCTTCTTTGCTTTTAAGCGAAATGGGTTGTAAATCGAAATGTTGCAATACACTGGCTGTTGGTTGAATGCTGCCATTAAAGGTAACTTCTCCTAAACCTAAAAGTGGCAAACACAAGTGCGCTAAGGGGGCTAAATCGCCGCTGGCACCAAGTGAACCTAATTGATAAACCACTGGTAAAATGCCTTTGTTTAGGAAGAACAGCAGGCGTTCGACGGTTTGCAATTGCACGCCGCTTTTCCCATAGGATAGTGCTTGAATTTTTAGTAACAACATTAAACGTACAAGTGGTGCAGGTACTTTGTCGCCTGTGCCGCAAGCATGGCTTTTTACTAGATTCTCTTGCAGCGTTTCTAAATCTTTATCAGGAATAATTACATTACAAAGTGAGCCAAAGCCCGTATTAATGCCATAAATGGGGCTGTCTTGTTTTTTTAATTTTTGTTCTAAGTATAAGCGGCATTTTAAAATATTTTCTTTTGCGGCTTGGCTTAAAATAACTTGAGGCGAGGTATGAAGAAAGGCTTGCAATTGTGCAAGGCTTAATTTTTTAGTGGGGTCTATTTGAAACTCGGACATCGTTTATCTTTTCAGTTTTTGGAGTAATTGAGCAAGGCTTAATTTTTCTTGTAAGCCTGTTTGGAGTTCTTTTACAGTAAACACACCGCTTTCCATTTCTTGGCTGCCAATGCTGCACACCAAAGGTATTTTCTTTTTATCGGCGTATTCAAATTGTTTAGGGATTTTCTTTTGGTCGGGGTATAATTCGCAAGCAATGCCTTCCGAACGCAGTTGGGCAATAATGGTTAGGCAATAGGTGGCTTCGTGTTGACCGAAATTGATAAATAGGATTTGTGTTGTGCTTTGCGCTTGGATAGAAGCTGGGAATAAATCCAGTTCGTTCATCACATCAAAGATGCGGTCTATGCCAAAGCTAATGCCAACGCCCGACATATCGTTTAAACCAAATACGCCCGTTAAATTATCGTAGCGTCCGCCACCTAAAATACTGGGGGTAAAGGTACCTGCATTGGCTTTGCATTCGAAGATAGTGCCGGTGTAATAATTTAAGCCACGCGCTAGGGTAATATCTAGTTCGAGTGTTAGGTGTTTAAGCCTTGTTGTGGCTGCATTTAAAAGGTATTCAATTTCTTCGATGCCTTTAAGTCCTATTTCATTAGTTCCTACAACGTTTTTTAAGATTTGAACTTTTTCGGCATTGCTGCCTTTAAAATCTAAGAGGGGTTCTAACTTGGCAATGGCGGTTTCATCAATGCCATTGGCACTCAACTCTGCATTAACGCCTTCTTTACCAATTTTATCGAGTTTATCTATGGCAACGGTAATGTCCACAATTTTATCGGGGTGTTGCACCATTTCGGCCAGTGCCGTGAGGATTTTACGGTTATTAAATTTTAGGACAACTGGTACATTTAGTTCTTTAAAGCAGGTATCTATTAAGGTTATTAAGTCGAGTTCATTTAATAACGAATTGGAGCCAATAACATCGGCATCGCATTGGTAAAACTCGCGGTATCGGCCGCGTTGCGGATTATCGGCTCGCCAAACGGGTTGAATTTGGTAACGTTTAAATGGAAACGTTAGTTGGTGGTGGTGCATAACCACGTAACGGGCAAAAGGCACGGTTAAGTCGTAGCGTAAGGCTTTATTGGTAAGCTCTGGCGAGTTATAGGCAGTTTGAAGTGTTTTTGCAAACTCTTTGGTTAATAGCTCTTTTTTTTGGTTTTCGTGTAAGCGTGAGTTTAAAATTTTAAAAATAAGTTGATCGCCTTCCTCGCCATATTTACCTGTTAAGGTCGAAATGTTTTCGATGGCTGGCGTTTCGATAGGTTCGTAGCCAAATAATTCAAAGTTTTTTCGGATGATTGAAAAAATATAGTTTCGCTTGCGCATGTCGTAAGCACCAAAATCGCGTGTACCTCTCGGAATTGAAGGTTTCATAATGTAATACTAAAAATTGTGCAAACTTACGGATTTAACTGCAATTTAAAGAAGGGGCGTATTTTAGAATTATCTACTTATTGTGAGTTAATTTAAGTTGAAGTTGGAATTATGCAATAAACGCCCATTGCGGGTCGAATTTCTTTTAATGTTTTGTGGAAATTTAGTTAGAGTCAGTTGTTCTTAAATTTAGCAGCAATTTTTTTCCGTGAGGGATTATTTCAACTTCGCTCAATACAAGTGAAGCGGCAGCCCAATGTATGCTTTTGTTAGCAACGCACGCACGAGGAGGCGACCTTAGAAGCCACCGCAGGCGATGCGGTGCAACAAAAGACAAATTGGCTAAAGCGCAAAGCCCGACCCCTAAGTAGAACCTCATCTATCAAAAAACTATTTTAATACCTAAACTATTTTGTTTTGATAAACGCTAAAGGGGGCACGGCATTATTTTAAACGAGTTGCTTTTTCGAAATTCTATCTAATACTATTTAGCATTTACAAATGGTATAAATCATTTTAAAGTGTTTTACAGATCTAGCTATTTTATTCTAAAGGCCCCGATTTCTTAAAATCTTGGTTAAACACATTTCATCAAAAACTTACCTTTTGGTAATTGTGTGTTGTTAAAAGAACTTTACCTTTGCGCCGAAAAAAAATAAGTTGGAGTAGGGGTAAAGTGAGTAGTAGTGGTCGTTAGTGTATAGAAAGGTATAAAAAGAATAATGTTAAAATTTAGCGGAAACTATAAATACAATAAAAGTTTTCTTAGTTTTGCAAACAATTTTAAGAGTTTTGGGTTATAGTAATTAATTATTTATGAATAGACGATTGTTTACCGTGTTAGCGGCAGTTTTAGGAGTTTTGTTTAACGTTTATGGCCAGGATAAAGCAACCATAAGTGGCTATATTAAAGATGCTAAAAATGGAGAGTCATTAATTGGAGCCACATTATACAAGCAAGGTACCAATTTGGCGGCTCCTACTAACGAGTATGGGTTTTATTCTTTAACCTTACCCAAGGGTACACACACGCTGTTGGTATCGTATATTGGTTACAATACCTATTCGTTGGTGGTAGAGTTAACTCAAAACTTAAGCCAAAGCATTGAGTTAGCCGAAGAGGGCAAATTGTTAGATGAGGTGGTTGTAACTGGCGAAAAGGAAGATAAAAACATTACGAGTATGGATATGAGTACGGCCAAGCTCGACATTAAACAAATTAATAAAATTCCGGCATTGTTAGGAGAGGTGGACATTGTTAAATCGGTGCAATTACTACCGGGTGTAACTACTGTGGGCGAAGGCGCAACGGGGTTTAACGTGCGAGGCGGAAATATTGATCAAAATTTAATTTTACTAGATGAAGCCCCTGTTTATAATTCATCGCATTTGTTTGGATTCTTTTCGGTGTTTAACCCCGATGCGGTTAAAGATGTGAAACTTTTAAAGGGAGGTATTCCCTCGCAATATGGTGGTCGGGTTTCGTCTATTTTAGATATTCGGATGAAGGAAGGGAATAATAAAAAGTTGGAAGTGAATGGGGGTATAGGCAGCATATTTAGCCGTTTGAGTATTGAGGCACCAATCATTAAAAATAAAGCCAGTTTTATTGTTGCGGGTCGCCGTAGTTATATTGATGTGTTGGCAAAGCCTTTTTTGAGAAACAGACCGGGGTTGAGTGATGCTAAATTTTATTTTTATGATTTAACTGCTAAATTTAATTACCGCATTAACGATAAAAACACCGTATTTGCGAGTGGTTATTTTGGTAGAGATGTATTTGGCGCAGGTTTTGGATTCGATTGGGGAAATGCAACGGCTACTGTACGTTGGAATCATATTTTCAATAACCGTGTGTTTATGAATTTGACGGCGTTTTACAGTAATTACGATTACCGTTTAGAGTTTAAGCAAGAGAGTACAAAACAAAGTTTTAACTGGAAATCGAACATTATTAATTACAGTTTTAAACCCGATTTTACGTTTTATTTAAACAACAAAAACACTATTCGATTTGGTGCGCAGGCTTTGTATTATGACTTTTTGCCGGGCGATGCGGTGGCTAAAAGTAATAACCAAAGTATTCCTATTAAATTGGATAAACGTTATGGCTTAGAGTACTCGGCATACGTTGGTAATGAGCACAAGTTAATGCCACGTTTAACAATCGAATATGGTTTACGGATAAGTGCATTCAGTTATTTGGGTAAGGGAACTTCGTTTACCTTTAGAGATACTATTCCGAACGAGACGCGGCCACTTCAATCCTCGCAAAAATTTGATGCGTGGGAAAGTATTCAGAATTACGTTAACCCCGAACCTCGTTTAGCAGTTAATTATGTGATTAATAACGAATCGTCGTTTAAAGCTAGTTATAACCGCATGGCGCAATACCTTCAATTAATTAGTAACACGGCAGCCAGCACGCCTTTAGATGTTTATACCTTGGCAACTAATAATTTAAAGCCACTCATTGCTGACCAAGGAAGTCTTGGGTATTTCAGAAATTTTAAAGAGAATATGTATGAAACCTCGGCTGAGGTGTATTATAAATACATGGTTAATCAATTGGATTACATAGATAATGCCGATTTGTTTTTAAATCCACAAGTTGAAAACCAACTTTTGCAAGGCATTGGTCGGGCTTATGGTTTAGAGTTGTATATCAAAAAAACCAAAGGTAAATTAAATGGTTGGGTAAGTTACACCGTTAGTAAAACCGAGCGTTTGGTAAATGGGATTAGTAATAATAACTGGTTTAACAGCCGTTACGACCGTACCCATTGTATGAACACGAGTTTAAGTTATGATTTTAATTCGTTGTGGACGGTTTCGGCTAACTTTGTATTTTTAAGTGGCACGCCTGCTACTTTTCCGAATACAAAACTGCAAGTTCAAAATTTAAACATTCCTTATAACACCGATAATATTCG
>JAAFIL010000063.1:0-13065 GCA_013297775.1 Bacteroidota bacterium | reverse complement strand
GGCTACGTTTAATTTTGCTAAGAATGAGCGTCGCCGTTATAAACAAAGTATTGTGATGAGTATTTATAACGTTTATAATCGTCGGAATGCGTTTAGTATTTATTTCCGAACCAATGAAAAAAATCCATTGGCAACCGAAGCGGTGCGTTACTCTATCATTGGTTCTATTGTTCCTGCAATTACTTACAATTTCAAATTTTAAAGCTATTTTTTTATGAAAATTATAAAAACTTATACGATCTATTTTAGTCTTTTTGTATTGGCTCTTGGCTTTTCTTCGTGTGAAGATGTGATACAAGTAAAACTTGATGAGGGTTCTAAATTATTGGTGATAGATGCTTTTATCAATAGTAAAGCTACTACCCAAGAAATTGTATTGAGTAATAATGACAGTTTCTTTAGCGGTAAAAATTCGCCGCCTGTAACTAATGCGCAGGTAACGTTGAAAGATGTAACGCTTAATAAAACATTTACTTTTAACCATACCAACAATGGGCGTTATCAGTTACCTTATAATCCAGCCGATTCGTTAACACGTCTTAACCATGTTTATGAGTTAAGTGTGAGTTATGAGGGACAGGTGTACAAATCTACATCTACTTTTAAACGCACTGCTGCTATTGATAGCGTTGGTGTTAACTTTGACTCTGATGGAAGTTTGGGTGGACCAACCGCACCTAAAAACGTGTATTATTGCTATTTGTACGCCAAAGATAAAGTGGATGCTAATACCGATTATTATTGGATTAAAACCTCTAGAAATGATACAGCGTTTAATAAGGCGGAAGATATTAATTTAGCGGTTGATGGAACCAATGGTGCAGTAACTCAAGGTCTCGACTCGTTAACGTTTACTCCACCTCCTGCATTTATTGGCTTTGAAGTTTACCGTAGGTTTGATGTGTGTCGGGTCGAGATTCATTCCATTTCAAAAGAATGTTATCTTTTTTTGACGCAAGCGGTAGCACAAATCAACAATGGTGGTTTGTTTGCTACAACTCCCGAAAATGTTAAAACCAATATTCTTACGCCATCGGGTTCTAAAATAAAAGGGGTGGGTTGGTTTAATATGGCCAATGTAGCCACACGGGTAAGAGTCGTTGATTAAGCCCTTATTACTTTTTTGTTTCTTTGTTGAATGACGAAGTTAAACACCTCATTTACATTATGTATGTGCGGTGTTTTTAATTTTTAATAGAGCTTAAGTGTCTTTTATCTTCCTTATAATTTGTTGTTGATTGTCTGCTATCAAAGATTGGAAACATAATATAGTTTTGTGTCATCATCATTTTTAAAAGAAATTAGTCAAGCTATATTTTTTTAGAATCAAAATTGATATTGGAATAAAAGCTATAACTGGTTTTTAAGTTTTGTGTATTAAATGGGTATGGCACGCAAAGGGCGCAAAGGGCGCAAAGGAAGCAAAGGAAGCAAAGGAGATGTTGGGAATCCTTTTTTAAAATCTTACTTTATTCCACAAAATTAAAATTTTCTCCACGATATGGGATTGTTCCTAAAGACCTTCTTCTTTAGAACTACAGCTTAATAAAAAACCCGGCTTAATAACCGGGTTTTAATTCTAGGAAATTAATGATTATTACATCATACCGCCCATGCCGCCCATATCTGGTGCGCTAGGCATAGCTGGTTTATCTTCTTTTTTATCTACTACTACGCAATCGGTTGTTAACAACATCGAGGCTACCGAGGCTGCATTTTCTAAAGCAATACGGCTAACTTTAGTTGGATCTATTACGCCTGCTTTTAATAGGTTTTCAAATTTTTCGGTACGTGCGTTGTAGCCATAATCATCTTTACCTGCTTTTACATTATGCACAATAATACTGCCTTCGATGCCTGCATTGGCACAAATTTGACGCAATGGCTCTTCTAATGCACGTTTTACGATGGCAATACCTGTATTTTCATCTTCGTTATCTCCTTTTAATTTTTCGAGCGACGAAATGGCACGGATGTAAGCGGTTCCACCACCTGCAACAATTCCTTCTTCAACGGCTGCACGGGTAGCAGCTAAAGCATCGTCCACACGGTCTTTCTTTTCTTTCATTTCTACTTCGGTGGCTGCTCCAACATACAATACGGCAACTCCACCTGCTAATTTAGCCAAACGTTCTTGTAACTTTTCTTTGTCGTAATCGCTAGTGGTGCTTTCGATTTGTGCTTTGATTTGATTAACGCGTGCTGTGATGTCAGCTTTTTTACCAGCCCCACCCACAATGGTTGTATTATCTTTATCAATGCTAATTTTTTCGGCCTTACCTAACATGTTTAAGTCGGCATTTTCTAGTTTAAATCCACGTTCTTCGGCAATAAATGTACCACCAGTTAGGATAGCGATGTCTTCGAGCATGGCTTTACGACGGTCGCCAAAGCCTGGTGCTTTAACTGCTGCAATTTTTAAATTAGCACGTAAACGGTTTACTACTAAGGTTTGTAGAGCTTCGCCGTCTAAGTCTTCGGCAATAATTACCAAAGGTTTACCTGTTTGAACTGCTTTTTCGAGCACAGGCAACAATTCTTTCATACTGCTAATTTTTTTCTCATAAATTAAGATGTATGGGTTTTCCAATACGCATTCCATGGCATCTACATTGGTTACAAAGTAAGGTGAGATGTAGCCACGGTCAAATTCCATACCTTCTACCACTTCAACTGTTGTTTCGGTGCCTTTGGCTTCTTCAACTGTGATAACGCCTTCTTTTTTTACTTTAACCATAGCTTCGGCAATGAGTTTACCAATAGTGCTATCGTTGTTAGCCGAAATAGTAGCTACTTGCTCAATTTTTTTGTTATCGTTGCCAATGGTTGACGATTGTTTTTTCAAACTTTCGACAACAACTGTAACGGCTTTGTCAATACCACGTTTTAAATCCATTGGATTTGCTCCTGCTGCCACGTTTTTTAGACCTGCCGTAATAATAGCTTGGCCTAATACGGTAGCTGTAGTTGTACCATCGCCTGCGGCATCGGCCGTTTTGCTGGCTACTTCTTTTAATAATTGAGCTCCCATGTTTTCTACTGGGTTTGCCAATTCAATTTCTTTAGCTACTGTTACCCCATCTTTGGTGATGGCTGGAGAACCAAATTTTTTCTCGATAATGACATTACGACCTTTGGGTCCTAAAGTTACTTTTACTGCATTTGCTAAGGCATCTACACCGCGTTTCAGAGCATCGCGCGCTTCTACGTTAAAATGAATATCTTTTGACATTTTTAAAATTTTTAAATTGTTGATTAATAATTAAGTTACACGATAGCGACAATATCACTCTCGCGCATCATGAGGTATTCTTTTCCTTCTACTTGAATTTCGGTACCAGCATACTTGCCATAAAGCACAGTATCTCCTACTTTAACGGTCATAGGCTCATCGGGTTTGCCGCTGCCTACTGCTACTACTTTTCCTTTAACCGGTTTTTCTTTTGCAGTATCTGGAATAATAATTCCACCAGCAGTTTTTGTTTCAGCCGCAGCTGGTTCTATCAACACCCTGTCGGCCAATGGTTTTATGCTTATTTTTGCCATAATTGAATGATTAAAATTTTCCGCAAATATGCGCATAAACTATGCCATTACCTAAATTTTAATTTTTAAGGTCATTTTTTCATAAAAAACGAAAAATTGACAAAATAACTGCCAATTGGTTAGCAATAGTGGCATTCCCAATGCCTTAAATTATTTGTTTAGTAGTTGGTGAAGTTTATTGTTTATTCTTATACCAAATTTCAAGAAAGAGGGTCTTTAAAATCAAGGCTTCATTCATTTTTCTTGGCGAACTGGGGATATTCTATTGCCAGTTAAATAAAAAATAAATTATTTTAAACCTTAGCCAAAAAGCAGCATCATAGAGGTAATAAAAATTAAAATTATGAAAACAAGTAAAGTAAATACCCGTTTGGCAATTGTCGCTTTAAGTTTATCGTTATTAGCCGTTAGTTGCCGTAAAAAAGAGAAAGAAGAAGTACCCACTATTGATAACGAGCAATCCACGGCCAGCGATCAAAATGATGCAGAGCGTAATGCGAACGATATTGATAACATTGGTGCGCAAGCCATCGAAACCAATACTACTAATTTTATGTATGGTCGCGAAATGTCGGGTAGTTTAGCTGGAGGTGCCACCATTACCTTAGGCGCTCAAACTTGTACTGTTGATTTTGGTACAACGGGAGTTACTGGTAACGATGGCAAAACCCGTACTGGTAAATTATTTTACGATTGGTCAGGCTCTACAAATGGTGCTACTCGTTACCGTCATCCAGGCTTTAAAAGCACAACTACTTCTTCTAATTACATGGTAGATGGCAATGCTGTCAATGTGATTAGCAAAACTGTTGAAAATATTACTCCCAATAATGGTGGTGTTTTTAATCCGGCTACCACTAACTTGAAATGGAGCATTGCGGCTAATATTTCTCTTGTTAAATCGGGGGCTACTATAAGTTGGAATTGTTCGCGAACTAAAGAATTAATAAACACCAGCGACCCCAATGTGTATTCGGGACCTACTAACCCTATAGCTTGGCAATTAGCTAAAATTAAATTAAATGGAAATTCGAGCGGGGTTAATAAAAACGGTGAAAACTATACTGCTGTTGCTATTGATTTGGTGCGCGATTATACCTGCCAAACAGGTGGTCGCCACCGATTTGTATCGGGTATTTTAGAATACACCCCAGGCACTCGCCGCACCCGCCGAATAGATTTTGGAAACGGTGCTTGTGATAATATTGCAACGGTAACTATTGTTGGTACTAACATTACTTTTACCATAGGGCAATAGGCAAAAAGATACTACTTGTATTTAGTTTAAGCCACCTTCCTCAAGAGGTGGCTTTTTTGTTTAGTTCACTCAATGAGAATAAGGTTTCCTACATTAGAAAAGGAGGTGAAGTAGTTGGGTAACACCTTGGTAAAATTCTATCGTATATTTATAATATGAAGAACTCTCCCCGTTTTTTCGTTTTTTTGCTGGTTTCATTATTGGTAGTCAAGTTCAGTAATGCACAAGGTCCTAGTTGTCCCAATAACATTGTTTATATTCATAACGGTAACCAAATTTTGGCGCAACCTGTACCTATGGGTTCGGGGCCGCAAACAACGGTTATGTCCAATTTACCAGCAGGTTCGGGGGGCTTAGCAATTGGTCCTAATTTTGCGGGAATTGGTCCTAATCCCACCTACTGGACAACCTCTGGCGGCACTTATTGGTATTTTAATGGTGTAAATTGGACTAACACTGGTCATTCTTCTGGAAACGGAGCCGCTGTTAATTTAGGTGGGGGTGGTAATTTTATTTACAACTTAGTAGGGGGCACGGGTCAAGTTTACGTTTATAACGGTTCGGGTAATGGAACGCTTTTGTTTACCATTCCTAATTTTAATGGCGGCGGGCCTTACGATATTGTTTGCGATGTAAATGGTAATATCTACATTTTTAACGGAACCAATCCTAATCAAGGGCTTTATATTTACAGCCCCACGGGGCAATTACTTTGTCAATACAGTTTAACAGGTTATCCTTCGGTTGGTGCTGGTGGGGGATTTGCCATTGTTAACAATGTAGTTTATGTTCATAATAACAGTAGTTTTACGGCGGGTAATATTGTTCCTGGAAGCACTAATATTAATTTTACGGTGCAGGCAGGTATTACCAGCCCTTCCGATTTTGCCAGTTGCCCTATTCCGTTATCGGTTCCAGCACTCATTGTAGCACCAAGTGGCGGTACTTTAAATTGCACTTCACCAACTGTAAATTTAGTGGTTAGTTCAACCGTTACGCCGTTAACCTATACATGGACGGGGCCTGGAATTGTTTCTGGCACTAATAGTGCTACCTTAACCGTTAACCAGCCCGGTGTTTATACCGCTTCGGTTACGCAATCGGGTTGCCCGCCCAAGCGTGTAACCTTAACATTTTCAGTTACAGGAAACGCCAGTGGTATATTTCCAACTATTGCCGCCAGTAATAGTTTAAGTTGTTTAAATCCAACATCGTTATTATCCGTTACGCCCAACTCAGCAACCAATACTATTGTTTGGACTGGTCCAGGAATTGTTTCGGGTTCAGGAACACCCAGTATTACCGTTAATGCGCCAGGTATCTATTCCGTCTCATTGACCAATACCGTTAATGCGTGTGTGGGTACTAATACTTTTAACTTAGGTACTATCAATCTTGTTAATACGCCCACTATTGTAACCTCTAACACTTTAACCTGTTTAACACCAAGTGCTCAACTGTCGGTTATACCTGCAAGTGCCACCAATATTGCAACTTGGGCAGGGCCAAGTATCGTTTCGGGCAATGGCAGTTACTCGGTTCAAGTGAATGTTTCGGGCATTTATTCTGTTGTTATTTCTAATTCGGTTAACACTTGCACAAGTAGTGCTTCTTATAGTTTGGGTTCAACCATTGCGCCATTAACGGTAACGGTATCGCCCAACACTTCTAAATGTGCCAATGCGCCTGCTTTAAATTTATCGGCGCTTGGAGCGGCTAACTATAATTGGGCACCCTCTGTTGGTTTAAGTTCTACTTCGGGTAATGCGGTAACCGCCAATCCTCCATCTACCACAACTTACACGGTTATAGGCACAACGGGCGTTTGCACGGGTACGGGCTTTGTAACGGTGAGCGTTACACCTGTGCCTGTATTATCCATTGTGGCCAGCAGTAATTCGGTATGTGCTCTGTCTAGCAACAACTCGCCAGTTACAACAACTTTAAGTGCAAGTGGCGCAACCACCTATTCTTGGAGTTCTATTTTTAATATGACGGGCTGTGGCCCTGCTAATTCAGCTACGGTTTGTTTAACACCAGTAGCACCTAACAATTTACCTGGACCTCAAAATGTAACCTTGGTAGGGTTTAATGGTGTTTGTAGTTCTACCTTATCTACTTCAGTAAATATTATTCCGAACCCAGTTATAGGGGTAACGCCACCAACACCTAGTATTTGTTTAGGCAACACCATTGCGTTAACAGCAAATGGAGCAAGTACCTATCAATGGAGTCCTGGATTTGGCTTATCGAGTACTGTTGGTAGTTCGGTTTCTGCTGGACCTTCTGTAAATACCGTTTATTCCATTGTTGGTAGTGCATTTGGCTGTAACTCCTCAACAACCGTTTCATTGAGTGTTGTTCAGCCACCCGTAGTAACAGCGGCTGTTTCATCGCCAACTGTTTGTGCGGGAGGAAACGTTAATTTAACGGCTAATGGTGCTAGCACGTATTTGTGGATTCCTGCAACCAATTTATCGAGTAACACAGGAGCTAATGTTACCGCTAATCCGCAGGTTAGTTCTACTTATAGTGTTATAGGAACTTCTAATACCTGCACTCATATTGCCGTGGTGAGTATAAGCGTTATAGCCAATCCCGTTTTAAATATTATTGCCACACGCACTTTATTTTGCGCAGGTTTAAGTTCCGAAATTTCGGTAAATGGAGCTAACAGTTATTCTTGGTCGCCTTCTACTTTTTTGAATGCTTCTAACACAAATTATGTTGTATCTACGCCAACAGCACCAATTAATTATATGGTAACTGGATTTAACGGCATTTGTACGGGCAGCACTAATGTATTTTTAGACATAGTACCTGTGCCCAATGTGGCATTTAGCATGAGCCAAAATCAAATTTGTCAAGGGCAAACAGCATTTTTTGGAGCCAGTGGAGCTACTACTTATAGTTGGGCACCTAATATTGCTTTGTCTTCGGTAGTTGGCAATAGTGTAGCGGCTAGCCCACTAGGTAGCACTACTTATTCTGTTTTTGGGTATAACACTTCGGGCAATGTATCGTGTGGCGATTATAAAGTAATCCAGTTAAATGTTGTTCCAGTTCCCAATGCCATTATTGGTAATAGTGTGGCTTTGTGTAAAGGTCAATCGGGCAATGTTAGTGTAAATGGCGGCGACACGTATTATTGGACGCCAACGCCAACAGTTTCAAATCCAACAAAAGCAAGCACTAAAGTTACGCCTTCGGTAAGTACGGTGTATTCAGTTGAAGTATCTACCCAAAGTTTATGCCCTGTAACGCGCACAGTGTTGGTAGTTGTTAATCCCTTGCCCATTGTAAATGCAGGAGCCGATACGACTTTTAATTTAGATGAACCCATGTCTTTAAAAGCCATAGGAACCGGTACTTTAACATGGATTGATGGCGAGGAAATATGGTGTAAGGTCTGTCCAAGCACGCCCATTTATCCTAAAAATAGCGGGTGTTACACAATTGAAGCCGAGAACCAATTTGGTTGTAAGGTAAGAGATGTTGTTTGCATAGAGGTAACCACCGAATATGGGCTTTACATACCCAATGCGTTTACTCCTAATGGCGATGGAAACAATGAGATGTTTTTGGTTCAAGGTTGGGGCTTATTATCGGTTAACCTCGAAATTTTTGACCAATGGGGAACTCTGTTATTTAGTAGTAATGACCAAGCTAAGGGTTGGGATGGTGTTTACAAAGGCGTAAACGTTAAAAACGATGTGTATGTTTATAAAGCAACGGTTAAGGTATTATCAGGTAAAGTAATAACCAAAACGGGGCATATAAGTGTGTTGCGTTGAGTAATTGTGAAAATGGATTTGTTTCGGGTAAAAACGAAGCAACAGCAATTCTAAAATTTAAGATACCATTAAGTATTGAGTAAAGTTAATTAATCAATGAGTAAAAAAATGGATAAAATTCTTTTTATCTATTAATTTTGAATACGAATAATAGCATTATGATAATCCCCTGTAACAACCATATCTTTATTATTCAAAAAAACATGAAACTATCTATTTCACTCCCTAAGCCTAAACGGAATATTAACAAAGGCGTGTTTTAAACTTGAGGGTAAAAGAAAAATAGTAAACATGGTATTAACAACAATAAATACAGATAATACAGAACTTAATTTAGGATTAGAATGAAAAATTTACGATTAAAACTCTCTTTAGTTGCTTTAGGAATTTGTTTAGTAACAGGATTGAATGCCCAAAAGAAATTTTCAGTTTCGGGAGATATTTTTGGCAGAAGAAATTTTATTGAAAACAATGGACAATTCGATAAGGTTTTAAAAAGTAGCGACCCCGTTAAGTTCGCTTACATTAACGGTGATGAAGGTGTTTATTTTCATAATAATTCTTTAACGTATCACATTCAAAAACATTATCCATTAACAGAACATCAAAAGGAAGAGATGGAACATGGTAAAAAATTTACACCTAAACCATCTGATAATTATTTTATTAACGTGAGTTGGGAAAATGCCAACCCCAATATGGAATTGGTTGTAACCGAAAAACAAAATTATTACCATAGTTTTGGAAATGCAGAGTACAAATCAGATTGCTATAAAAAATTAACGTTTAAAAATGTGTATAACAACATTGATGTAGAGTACACTTTTACAGATGAACGAATGGATGGTATAAAGTACAACGTCATTTTACATCCAGGAGCTAATGTTAATGATATTAAATTCAAATACTCGGGCGATGTTAATTATGTAAAAACAAAGAACGAAAAGTTAATTGTAAAATCACCTTATTTAGCCATTACAGAATTGGCACCAAAGGCTTTCCAATCTAACAAAAGCGTTGCTTGCGAATTTAAAGCTGAAAATGGAACAATGTCTTTCGTTTTACCCGATGGTTATAACAGCAGTGAAGAATTAGTTATTGACCCTTGGGTTACCAATTTGGCTTTAGCAACCAATAATTATGCTTACGATGTGGATCATGACTATGTAGGAAACTTTTTTGTTTATGGAGGAAGTGGTCCATTTTTAATATCAAAATATAACCAAGCAGGTGCTCTACAATGGACATTTGGAGGTACAGTACCTCTAATAACCTGGTCTTCGCTGGGCAGCCTTCCTGCGGGTAAATATGCAGGAAACTTTATGGCTGAGAAAGCCACAGGAAAGTGTTACACAGGAGAGGGTTTTAATAATGGAGTGGGAACTCGAATAGTGAGAATTGATCAAAACGGACTTTATGATAATTTCGTGAGTACACCCGTTACCCCTTGGAATGAATTGTGGGACATGAGTTATTATTGCTTAAATGGCACCGTATTTGGAATTGGTGGGTCCATTACAAACAATACCTCAGCTGGTGTTTTAAATACTGTATCAGGTGCTATTGTACCCCAAAGTTTTGCAGGTTTAACTACACTTGCACAAGATATTGTTTCTAATACCATTGATCCCCAAGGCAATGTATATTTTGTGTTCGCCAGTTTTTCTACAGCGAGTTTAAACAATAGATTAATGAGAGCGAATACTACCTTCAATGGAAATGTTTGGATTGCTCCTACAACTTATAATACTTTCAATGAGTCTGACAACAAGTTTTACCCCGGTGCTGGTATGCCATTTAGTTATTCCAATGGCTATAATTCCTTAGCTGCCAACACCAGCTATTTGTTTTATTACGACGGATCAAATTTAGCGGCGTACAGCAAGGCTACTGGGGCTAAACTAGGCTCAATTATAATACCTGGTTTAACTATTTTACAACAAGGAGGCATTGCTGTTGATGATTGTAACAACGTATATATTGGTGGCAATGGTAATATCTTATGCTACTTTTTTAATGGCACTACTTTTATTTCTATTCCGAGTATTCCTTTGGGCGTAACCAATCCTAATAAATTTGTAACAGATATTAAATACAATATTTCAACTAATGAGTTATATGTAAGCGGAACTGGATTTGGGGGTGTTTACAGTGCAATTAACAGTATTACTTGCACCGCAGTTACCCTCACTGTAACACCCATCTGTGTTGGGAATAACAGCGGTAATGCGCTTGCCACGGCATCTACTAATATTATTGCACCTAGCTATAATTACACGGTAACCAATTCAGTTGGTTTTAATGTAAGTATTGGTGCCAGTTCGCCCAGTAATACCTATTTAGCAACTGGTTTAGCTAATGGCAACTACACCATGTTTACTCAGGTAAACGCACCCTGTGGCCCCATTAAAACCACTACTTTTAATATTAATTGTGTTTGTAATGTTACTGCGGCGGCCAGCAGTTCATGCACACAGGCGGGTATAACCACCTCTTTAACTTTAGTTGCTACTTCTGGTTTTACCCCTGCACCAACCAGCTTTACATGGACTGGCCCTGGCGGCTTCACAGCTCCTGTTTCTAATACTGTATTTGGGGCGGCAGCAGTTGGTATTTATACGTTGTTTGCAAGCAACCCATCTTGTATAGGCAGCAACACGGTTAATGTAACTGTACCAAGTACCTTTACACCAAACATTACCAGCACCAACGTGGTTTGTTTTAATGGAAACAATGGGGTCGCCGTTGTCAGTTCCATCACCGGCACCTCAACAGCACCTTATTCTTATACTTGGTCAACCGCACCTGTCCAAACCAGCTCTTTAGCTTCGGGGCTAACCGTAGGTATCTATACTTGCAGTGTTACCGACGCATTGGGTTGTACATACTCAAAAAGTGTTGCCATAACGCAGCCTCCACAAGCCTTTTTAACTTTAGCAAATACTTCGGTAACTTGTCATAACGGGAGCAATGGTACGGCCAGCGTTGCCAATGTACCCATATTAAATACGGCACCTTATACTTATACTTGGTCTTCTTTGCCATCGCAATCTACTGCAATTGCCTCCAATTTAGCCATAGGCACTTACAGTTGTATTTTAAAAGACAATATAGGTTGCGTATTTACAGGAACCACCACAATTACTCAGCCTCCAGCCTTATCCTTAACTATTGTAAATGGCACCAATTCGGCTTGCGCTGGCACTTCTATTAATTTAACGGCTACCGGAAGTGGCGGAACGGGTAATGTTTATAATTATACGTGGTCCTCTGGAAGCACTGTTAATACAGCTTTAGTTAGTGAAAATGCTGGGGGGATTTACACCTACACAGCAACTGTTTCAGATGTTAATACTTGTTCACTTTCTGCGGTAACCTCCGTTTCGTTTATAGCCAATCCCGTTTTAAATATTATTGCCACACGCACTTTATTTTGCGCAGGCTTAAGTTCCGAAATTTCGGTAAATGGAGCTAACAGCTACACTTGGTCGCCATCTACTTTTTTGAATGCTACTAATACAAATTATGTTGTATCTACGCCAACAGCACCAATTAATTATATGGTAACTGGATTTAACGGCATTTGTACGGGCAGCACTAATGTATTTTTAGACATAGTACCTGTGCCCAATGTGGCATTTAGCATGAGCCAAAATCAAATTTGTCAAGGGCAAACAGCATTTTTTGGAGCCAGTGGAGCTACTACTTATAGTTGGGCACCTAATATTGCTTTGTCTTCGGTAGTTGGCAATAGTGTAGCGGCTAGCCCACTAGGTAGCACTACTTATTCTGTTTTTGGGTATAACACTTCGGGCAATGTATCGTGTGGCGATTATAAAGTAATCCAGTTAAATGTTGTTCCAGTTCCCAATGCCATTATTGGTAATAGTGTGGCTTTGTGTAAAGGTCAATCGGGCAATGTTAGTGTAAATGGCGGCGACACGTATTATTGGACGCCAACGCCAACAGTTTCAAATCCAACAAAAGCAAGCACTAAAGTTACGCCTTCGGTAAGTACGGTGTATTCAGTTGAAGTATCTACCCAAAGTTTATGCCCTGTAACGCGCACAGTGTTGGTAGTTGTTAATCCCTTGCCCATTGTAAATGCAGGAGCCGATACGACTTTTAATTTAGATGAACCCATGTCTTTAAAAGCCATAGGAACCGGTACTTTAACATGGATTGATGGCGAGGAAATATGGTGTAAGGTCTGTCCAAGCACGCCCATTTATCCTAAAAATAGCGGGTGTTACACAATTGAAGCCGAGAACCAATTTGGTTGTAAGGTAAGAGATGTTGTTTGCATAGAGGTAACCACCGAATATGGGCTTTACATACCCAATGCGTTTACTCCTAATGGCGATGGAAACAATGAGATGTTTTTGGTTCAAGGTTGGGGCTTATTATCGGTTAACCTCGAAATTTTTGACCAATGGGGAACTCTGTTATTTAGTAGTAATGACCAAG
>JAAFIL010000062.1 GCA_013297775.1 Bacteroidota bacterium | reverse complement strand
TCAAATTGTATCTTTGACTTATTGATAAAAACTTACAACTCACAACCCCACAGTAAGTAAGTGTTGTGATTAGCTTTCAAATTGTATCTTTGACTTATTGATAAAAACTTTATACCCCTCTCCAAGCAGTTTCTTCTTGTTGTGATTAGCTTTCAAATTGTATCTTTGACTTATTGATAAAAACATTAATTTTATCATAAGCATAACCCGTTTCGTTGTGATTAGCTTTCAAATTGTATCTTTGACTTATTGATAAAAACGGCGTTAAGGTGCATACTATTAGAGATGATGTTGTGATTAGCTTTCAAATTGTATCTTTGACTTATTGATAAAAACAAGGAAACAGATATAAATGCTCTTATAGATGTTGTGATTAGCTTTCAAATTGTATCTTTGACTTATTGATAAAAACTACGTAATTTTAAATAAAAAGCGAGGGCCTGTTGTGATTAGCTTTCAAATTGTATCTTTGACTTATTGATAAAAACATTTAAAGAGTTTTTGCACGATATGGCGTAGTTGTGATTAGCTTTCAAATTGTATCTTTGACTTATTGATAAAAACAATCTCGTACAAAATATAAAATGAACGCTTGTTGTGATTAGCTTTCAAATTGTATCTTTGACTTATTGATAAAAACATAAAAAAAACCAATAACAACGGAACTATAGTTGTGATTAGCTTTCAAATTGTATCTTTGACTTATTGATAAAAACTTTTTTAGTTTCTATCCAAACTCTAAAGTCGTTGTGATTAGCTTTCAAATTGTATCTTTGACTTATTGATAAAAACAAAGGAGGATTTGATGAATTTATACAGGGTGTTGTGATTAGCTTTCAAATTGTATCTTTGACTTATTGATAAAAACGTTGTTTAATAGGACCTTTGTTTAAATCATGTTGTGATTAGCTTTCAAATTGTATCTTTGACTTATTGATAAAAACTACGCCGTTTGCGGCCATTAAGCCGTTTGCGTTGTGATTAGCTTTCAAATTGTATCTTTGACTTATTGATAAAAACGGTAGTACCGTTCGTAGTGATACCCATTTGGTTGTGATTAGCTTTCAAATTGTATCTTTGACTTATTGATAAAAACCGTAGCCTCTCTTTCTAGCAACATACCTCCGTTGTGATTAGCTTTCAAATTGTATCTTTGACTTATTGATAAAAACTGAAAGACATCATTTCTTGTTCTAAATTCCGTTGTGATTAGCTTTCAAATTGTATCTTTGACTTATTGATAAAAACAAAGGCATCATGTCTTGGAGTAGTATCACTGTTGTGATTAGCTTTCAAATTGTATCTTTGACTTATTGATAAAAACTGTATCTATTTTTAGAAACGATAACTCGCTGTTGTGATTAGCTTTCAAATTGTATCTTTGACTTATTGATAAAAACCCGCTAGGTTATGGCCATTTGCACGCTGGTGTTGTGATTAGCTTTCAAATTGTATCTTTGACTTATTGATAAAAACGATAATTAGTGCGGATAAATTAAAAATTAAGTTGTGATTAGCTTTCAAATTGTATCTTTGACTTATTGATAAAAACCGTTTTATGAAAATGGGATAGCTTGCGATGGTTGTGATTAGCTTTCAAATTGTATCTTTGACTTATTGATAAAAACAAGGCATCGTAATAAGCCCTGTCCTCATCCGTTGTGATTAGCTTTCAAATTGTATCTTTGACTTATTGATAAAAACAGTTGAATCATGCGAAAAAACAACTATGGTGTTGTGATTAGCTTTCAAATTGTATCTTTGACTTATTGATAAAAACTGACATACACGTTACACCAAACGTTAACTAGTTGTGATTAGCTTTCAAATTGTATCTTTGACTTATTGATAAAAACTTTTGAGATGTAAGGAAGACGCCTGAATGGGTTGTGATTAGCTTTCAAATTGTATCTTTGACTTATTGATAAAAACTACGGAGGCTATACAACGCCTTAGCTTAACGTTGTGATTAGCTTTCAAATTGTATCTTTGACTTATTGATAAAAACTAAACGCCATGTTAGATGATTTTGAAAAAGGTTGTGATTAGCTTTCAAATTGTATCTTTGACTTATTGATAAAAACTCCTGAGTTTACAAACCTGTATGAAAGACCGTTGTGATTAGCTTTCAAATTGTATCTTTGACTTATTGATAAAAACTATAAAAACGGAAGCGGGTATAGCTTTAGTGTTGTGATTAGCTTTCAAATTGTATCTTTGACTTATTGATAAAAACTGAAACTTCCACAACCACATTAGAAGCTGTGTTGTGATTAGCTTTCAAATTGTATCTTTGACTTATTGATAAAAACGATGGCTATCGTAACAACAACTAGTATAATGTTGTGATTAGCTTTCAAATTGTATCTTTGACTTATTGATAAAAACTAGGCGTAAATACGGGTGGTTCGCCGTCATGTTGTGATTAGCTTTCAAATTGTATCTTTGACTTATTGATAAAAACTTGTGGTATATACAGGTGGTTACATAATGTGTTGTGATTAGCTTTCAAATTGTATCTTTGACTTATTGATAAAAACAGATAGCTCAAAAAAATCAATAAAATCAAGGGATTAAGCCTAAACGCATAGTAAAAAAAATCTTATCAATACTTTAAAAGCCCAACTCAACTTGGGCTTTTTTTGTTTCTAAAATAATTCAAGCTGTTGAGGAATATCCAAGCGTTCTTGTTGTTTTTTGCCAAAAAAAAGTTCCATTTGTCCAAATTGCTTATCGGTTATTTGTAAAATTCCAACTTTTCCATGTTCGGGTAAATTTTTTATGACTTTTCGCTTGTGCACATAAGCGTTATCGCTGCTCGCACTGTGCCTCACATACATGCTAAACTGAAACATTCTAAACCCATCTTGCAGCAAATCTTTTCTAAATTTGGCGGCTAGTTTCCGATCTTTTTTGGTTTCGGTAGGCAAATCATACAACACCAAAGTCCACATAACTCGGTAAGCATTTAAACGTTCGTAAGAGGTTATCATGGTTAAAGCACATTATAGGTCGGGATAAATTAATTTACGCAACGTACCTTCGTAGCATTTGTACAAACTATTGGCGGTGCGTTGGGTCGCAATCATTAAAGGACTTTGCTCGCCTTCTATACGCACATCAATGGCCGGAATGCCCAATAAAATACGTTTATGCTCAGGCAATAAATCGTCAATCAAACCAAATGCGTTAATGAATTTATAAACGATTTCATCTACATAAGGCCGATAGGGTTCCATTAAGTCGTCGGCCAAGCAAAAGGCATTGTAGCGGTTGCGGTGAAAAATACCCAAGGTAGGTAATAAGCCCGCTGCCACAATGCTGCGCGCCATGGTAGCACGCAAAATGGCGTATCCATAATTTAATAAGTTGTTTGGCGGAATGCCTTCGGGTTGGCGCGTAAAATCAGGAATGTGGGCAAACAAAGTTTTCCAATAATAGGCGGCTGCTGTTGCCTCGCAATTTTCAGTATCTCCACTTTTTACATTTTTATACAAGGGCACTAAATAATTACTTTCTAACGAAAAACGATTTAATACCGCTGCTTGGTTTTTTATTTTTTGAACAATGGTTTGCGCCCACACTTGTTTTTTAAGTGGTTCGCTAGCTGCTAATTGATAATCGTAACGCTCTTGTTGCGTGGTATGCCCCTCTAACGGAAAGGTTAAACTTTGTGGCATGTGTTTAGAGTTACACGTAATGATAACGGTATTATTTTCTTGCAATGCTTGTATAACCCCACTACTTAATGTAATTTGAGGATGGTCGAGAATAACAATGCCTAAATCCTCAACAGGAAGCGAATGGTAAGTCGTTCCCGTTTCAGAAAATACCTCCACACTTAATTGCTTATTTTTTATACGCAAGTTGGCGGGGTTACCAAAATATCGAGTTTGTTTAATCATCGCTAATTAAAAAAATGAATCAAGGCTTGAGAAGTGAAGCCACGGTAGGATTTAATTCTACCATCGGCATCAATCCCATTAAAACGTGCACGCTTACCTGCTTTGCTTTTTACTAGCGTTAAAAAATGAAAATGTTGAAGTATAGAGCAAGGAAATAAGTTATTAGTAATTTTTGAAACACATAATGGATGAGTCTTTAAAAAATTAGTGGCGTTTAAAAAAAGAAACGCACGCCCATTTGCAAGGTTATAGCTGTATGAATAACATTTCGGTAAGTATATTTCTGTTTGAGTAGGCATATTTTTTTAGCTATTGATTTCTATTTTTTGTTGTTATAAAAACCTTCAAGGCTAGGGTAGAGGATTTACTTTTTACTAAACCTTGAAGGTGCTTAAAAACCAAATAAAACGGTGCAATTAACTGCCAATACGAAGATTGCCGATTCTATCAATATTGAGTTTGATGCAATGCTCTTTAATAGATTTTTTATCACTAGTAAATTCTAGTTTATTTTGTTGTGTAAATTCAAATTTATCTACAATAGAAGTAGCTGCATTAAAGGGGATTGCACAAAGTCTATTACTAGAAAAACTTACTACTTTATAAATATTAGAAACCTGCTCATCTGTTAAGTTATCGAAATCTAATTTTTTCGCATTAGCTATATCACCAGAAACGTAAATTAGATCATTTGGAGATAAATTAAAAAGATGCTCGCCTTTATCTTTTTTAATTGGGATAAGCGGTGTTTTCTTTTGTTCATCACTCGTTAAAGAAGCTCTCCACTTCTGATGTTCAATAACTTCGTTAAGTTGAATGGTTTCATATACTCGTTTCCCGTTTTCATCTTTATATATTGCAAAAAATAGATTTGTCCCTTTTGCTGCAATCACTAATTTATCTTTTTTATTACCACTTTGACCTACAATAAATTTATTCCCTTTTGGTTCAAACGTTTTAAACTTATAAATCGGTTGATGAAATTTATTATCATTTAGTTGGACGATATTAGCATTCATTTCATCAATACCTTCTGGCGAGAAAGCCAGTAGTTCGGGCGCAATGTCAGCACCTTTTTCGTCTTTTTTACCCTCATAGTTTTTTAAATGATTCAACAGTATCTTTTTGATTCCAGTATCCGCAATGCTTTCAGTAATCTTCTTTTTATCAAATGTGGTATCTAAACTCACACGTGAAGAAACATTGAGTCCCAATCCATTTTCATCAACCTCCCAATAATAGACATCCACCTTTGAAATATTTTTATCATTCCAATTATTACCT
This sequence comes from Bacteroidota bacterium, assembly GCA_013297775.1. GTDB lineage: Bacteria > Bacteroidota > Bacteroidia > B-17B0 > Aurantibacillaceae > Aurantibacillus. The sequence continues at coordinate 15,768 of JAAFIL010000062.1, read as the reverse complement.
TCATCTTTAAATAATTTAATTATTTTTTTGGCATCTAGTCCTTCTTTAATAAGTTGTTTTATTTTATTTTTTAATAATTTATCTACTATATTTTCTATATCTTCAAGTGCTTTAGCTAAAGGAATTGTTTTTTGACTCCGAAGTTTAATCAGTCCCATTACTGTATCTTGGTGCATAGATTTTCGTATAGCCCAACTATTTCCTTTTGTTTGTAATCTTAGTTCTTTTTTAGGCTTACCATCTTTATCCAAAATAAGTTTCCCATCTTTATCTTTGTAACTTTCAAATTTATTAATTGTTTTATTTATAATTCTTAAGTTTTGTTTAAAGCTAACAATTGTTTTATCTAATTTATTTTTTGCATCAAGCGTTATCGTTTCCCAAGGCTTTATAAAGTCTTTAGGAACTTCTTTATTCTGACTAATGCCACTTTCGGAGTCTGTATAACTTACTTTTTCAAATTTTCTAAGTTTTCGCTGTAAATCGAATCGTTCGGCCGATTGCGCATGTTGATTACTGAGTAAATTTACATGATCGCGTGTTGTACAAGCTATAATTAACGCATCTAAAGCATGGTGGCGATGATCAATACGTTTTTTTTGAAAATTTTTTGATGACTCTATCGGTACTGTTGGTAAATGTTTTTGATATTTAGCATTATAAGTCGTGTAATCAGTATTGCTCTTTAATTCATTCATTCTCTGGAAACGAGGCAATATTAAATCATTCCACACATCATTTAATCCCCAATCTTGTCTTAATCTACTTGTAACTTTACCATTACCTGGAATAATATTCTTCGAGTTAACACCATCATCATTTGTTTCGGACCGAACAATATTAGATAAGATAGAGGTGATGAATTTACTAATATAACGTGTATCATTCAGTTGGCGTTGAATCATTTTTTCTGGAATTTCCTCAAGGAGTAACTTATTTCTTTTGGAAGTAAGTTTAGCATACTTTTCTCTAACAAATTTTTCATAATCACTAGGACTAAGAAGTGAAACTTCTTTATTAAAACCCATTGATATTTTTTTTCCTTCGTGTTTCTTTATAAATGTAAATCCTAAATCTTTATCTTTCAATCTATTTACAGCGGTTTCACAAATTACTTTGTTGCTAAGGCTATCATCAAAATATAAACTTTGCGGAATAATGTGTTCTATTTCATAGTCTAAAGTAAATAACTTTGTAAGAGGAATCATTTCGCCAGTATAAGGCGATTGATATTTTTGTTCGAGCCATAGTTTGTAGCGCAGCAATTCTCCCGAAGTTGGTTGCGCTGTCTTACTTATTTTAAGATATTCTTCAGGAATTTCAACATTCGAATTTAAAACACCTTCTTCATATATTTTCAAAATTTCTTGTTGATAGGGCGAGTACGGACGTACATTTTCAATTGATGAATCTTTTTTTAACTCTGCTAAAAGCAATTTAATTCTAATGTTGCCATTTTCATTTTCTAAAATTTGTTTTGTTTTTGAAGCCCTTTCTGCTGCCGTATTTTTCATATCACGACCAAGCTCGATATGAATTTCGTCAAAAAAATTATATCTTCCATTACCGTATTTAATCCATATATCTTTAACAGTTCTAAGTGTTTCTAGTATTACCTGTTCTACTATCGGATTTCGTAAAGAATGTTGTCTAAATTCTTCTAAATAATCATTTAAGTCGGCTATGGATTTCCATTTACGAGTTGAACTAGCCTCTGAATGGCGATCGTAAACTACATATTTTGCTAACCATTCTGGTAGTCCTTGAAAATTTATTTCATTCTCCAGTTTATTTTTGAGTGATTTATCTCTAACTAAATCTTTAATAGTTTCATCTACTTCTCCTGTAATAATTTTTTGAATTCTATCTTTAGTTTTTATATCTATAGAATTTTTATCCCAGTATTTTCCAAGACGCATTAATGGCAGTAATTTTTTTATAGCCTTTAACGAATAACTGGCATATTCACTATCAAATGGAGGAAGTTTTTTGAAAGCATCTACAAAAGATAGTTCGTCTAAAGCATATTTTTTTGCAAATGTTTTTAAAGCTTTTTCATATTCAGTTTTATCAGAAATCGAATAGATTATATGCCATAAATGTTCAATTACATTGTGAGTTAAAAAATCAGTATTACTATTTTCAATCTTAGCAAAACGGGTCAAAATAAGATGTCTTGTTTCATTACAGGGGTATGCTTTTTCAGCATCATCAATAAAGTTCCATTTGAATTTTTTTACTTCTTCGTTCAACAGTTTTCCTTTTAAACCTGATTTTTCAAGAAAAAATTTCAAAAGAGAGTCTTGTTTAATTTCTTTACGATTATTCAAAAAGTCAAATAAATCTTCCTGTATTTCAATACCATTAATGAATTGAGCTGTAACATTTGTATCCTTATCTCGCGTATATATTTTTAAATCACTAATCCATTTCCAGATCCGATACTCTTGATATAAAGGATGCGACTTTGAAATAGCTTTTAAGGGTTCTACGGTCATATTACCGTCTTTATCTTTATGAGTTCTACTTTCTAAATTACAGTTTGAAATAGATGATTTTTGACTTCTAAGTGTTCGTTGGTAGTAAATGATATCATCTAAAAAAAAGTGTAGAAACGTTTTCTTACTTAAAACGGTTTGATGGGTTTCATTATTTTGATAAAGCTCTTTTATGCAGGCATTGTAAAGATTTTTATCTTGCAGTTCTTTATGTTCTGTAATTTGTTTTTCTAAAATAGCTTTTAGTTCATCTTTATAAAAATTTCGTTCAATGGTTCTTATCAATTTGCCATTAATTTTTTGATTAGGCGTTTTTAGTAATGTTTCATAAACGTAAACACCAATAGTTTTTTTTGATTTTATAATAGCATCCTCCGTTTTTTTCTTAACTAGTTTCCATTCATCAGGACCAGGTGCTCTAAAACTTCTTTTCTCGTTTCCTTCTTTATCTTTTTTAATAGAGCCATCATCGTTTAAATCTGTTGTAACAATAAAGTCTCTTGTTTTATCTTTCCAATCAAATAAAGGTAGCTTACTTGAACGTCTATAAACCCAACCATTTTCTAAGATAAGGGAATACCATATTTCTGATTTACCCTTTTGTGGTTCGTCTGCTTTAACATCAACTATTTTTAAAGTATAAAGTTCCTCTAACTTATTTTGTTTTTCATCAACGTCTTCACCTCTGAGTTGATAATACCCTCTTTTTTGATTAAAGTTTAAGATAAGCCAAGCTAATTCTTCCTTCTCTATTTTTTGTGTTAAAGCTTTCTTTCTTAAATAATAAATGGTCCAATCGTATGGAATTAGTTTATCTTTTCCTTTTTCATCTTTTAATAAAGAAGGTTGGTGTATTCTAAAATCTTCTAACATTTCATTAAACGATTTTTTGAAAATGAACTCAGAATTAAAATAAGCTAATTTAGTTTCCTTATTAGATTCAAATTGCCCATAGTGTTTTTTGAAATCAATAGAAGATGCAAAATGATGAGGTAAAAAACCCAAGATGTTTAAAACACGATGTAATCGTTCTCGCCTGAGTAAATAACGCTCTCTCAATCTTCTTGTACCTCTGTAACCTGTTCGTTCAGCAGTTTGAGATACAGAGTTTCCTTTACCAAATTCATTTAAAATATCTTGACTCATAGGGATAACTCGACTACCCATCCCGAGTATTTCGCCTTTTTTAGCTTCAAAATCTTGGTTTATTAAAGCCCATCCTATACTATTGGTTCCTAAATCCAATCCTAAAATTTTTTTTGAGTCCATATTGTTATTTGTTATTTTTTATTTATATATTTGAGAACAATTTGAAGCTAATCACAATAAGGATTATTCCGTTGTGAAAACATTTAAGAGGGCCCCGCAAGGGGTCGTCTTCATTTATAGCCCTTGCCAAACCTGTTTTACAAGTTGTTGTTTCCAGTATTTTTAAAGCCGAGGTATTCATCGTGTTTTTTATAAGTGTTATTTTTATAGTGATTTTTAGCTAAGCAATGTAAGTATTCGCTTTGGCATAAACAATAACCAAAAACCTGATATTTACTCCTTAGTTCTAGGGAAATAACAGTCGCATAAAACAGGGTATGCGGCTTCGTTTCCAATTCTAAGAAAGGGCTTTTTCTAAATAATTGTTATAGCCTGAGTAGGAGTAGTCGTTTATAAAAATGGGTATGGCACGCAAAGGCGCAAAGAGTTCGCAAAGGAAGAAAGCAATAAATAGTTGGGATTGGTTTTAAGAAAAAGAGATTTAGAATAAATTATTTTCATCAGGTAATGGCACGCTAAGGCGCAAAGTTCGCAAAGAAATAAAGCAATAAATGGTTGGGTTTGGTTTTAAGAAAAGGAGATTTAGAATAAATTATCTTCATCAGGCAATGGCACGCAAAGGCGCAAAGTTCGCAAAGAAATAAAGCAATAAATGGTTGGGTTTGGTTTTAAGAAAAGGAGATTTAGAATAAATTATCTTCATCAGGCAATGGCACGCCAAGGCGCAAAGTTCGCAAAGGAATAAAGCAATAAATAGTTTGGATAGGTTTTAAGAAAAAGAGATTTAGAATAAACTATTTTTATCAGGCAAATGGCACGCAAAGGCGCAAAGTTCGCAAAGGAAGAAAGCCACGAATGGTTGGGATTGGCTTTAAGAAAAAGAGATTTAGAATAAATTATTTTCATCAGGCAATGGCACGCAAAGGAGTTCGCAAAGTTCGCAAAGGAACAAAGTAATGATTGGTTGGAATTAATTTATTAAGTGATGCAGGTATAAAAACAATAAATTTTTTCAATAAGTAGTTCTCTTATTTTTTGAGTTGCTCCATCCACTCTTTCATGCCTTCTACCGCATTTTTTTGGATGTGCGTGAGGTGCCGCATATAATCTAAATTAAAAGAACCAGGGTCAATGAGGTATTTGGGTATTTCGGGATTCACCTGATGAATTAAACCCGCCGCAGGATAAACATTTAACGATGTACCAATAACTAAAAATACATCAGCAGTTTCGGCTATTAGCGCGGCATTGGCCATTTCGGGAACCATTTCGCCAAACCAAACAATGTGCGGGCGCAGTTGCGAACCTTTTTCGCATTTCTGTCCTACCTTTAATTCCCATCCTTCTACCTCATAAATTAACGAAGGGTCAACCGTACTGCGTGCTTTTAAAATTTCGCCATGTAAGTGCAATACATTTTTACTGCCAGCGCGTTCGTGCAAATCGTCAATGTTTTGCGTAATTATTTTAACGTGAAATTGTTTTTGAAGTTCGGCCAACGCATAATGCGCCCCATTGGGTTCAACCTCTAACACCTGTTTGCGCCGTTCATTATAAAATCTTAAAACCAATTCTTTATTGCGCTGCCAAGCTTCAAAAGTGGCTACATCTTCTACCTTATGCTCTTCCCAAAGCCCGCCCGAGTCGCGAAAGGTACGAATGCCACTTTCGGCACTAATGCCTGCACCGCTCAATACTACCAATGTTTTTTTAGCCATCTTATAATTTTTCTTTAACGAAATTAAAAATCTTGCTGTAAATATGCAGGCGTGTAAGTCCCCCACTTATACCGTGATTTTTATTGGGATAGGTCATAAACTCAAACGGCTTGTTGTATTTAATCAATTCTTTAGCAAATTCCATGCTATTTTGGTAATGCACATTATCATCGGCACTGCCATGTATCAATAAAAAATTACCCTTCAATTTTTTGGCGTAGTTAACCGGCGAATTATCTTCGTAACCACTTTTATTATCTTGCGGTTTGCGCATAAACCGTTCCGTATAAATGTTATCGTAGTATTTCCAATTGGTAACAGGTGCTACTGCAATAGCCGTTTTAATTAAATCAGCACCTTTGGTAATCATTAAACTGGCCATGTACCCGCCATAACTCCATCCCTGAAACCCAATGCGCGTTTTGTCCACATAACTTTGCTGCCCTAAATACTTCGCCACTTCCAATTGATCTATAACTTCTAATTTACCCAATTGCAAATAGGTACTGTGTTTAAACACCCGCCCACGGCCAAACGTACCGCGCCCATCTACACACACTACAATGTATCCGTTTTGCGCCAAGAGTTGATGCCAAGGCATTTCAAAAGCATCCCATGCGTTGTTACACTCGTTAGAACCTGGCCCATTGTAAGCATACATGTAAACAGGGTATTTTTTATTGCTATCAAAATCGGGGGGCTTAATCATAAACCCGTTAAGTTCTATGTCTTCACTAGTTTTAAATTTAAAAAATTCTTTCTTAGAAAATTGATAAGGTTTAAGCGTGTCGCGCAACTTGGCATTGTCTTCTAAAACTTTTATTAGCTTGCCATTGCTGCTATACAATTCGTAAACAGGCGGTGTATTGGCATTGCTGTAAGAACTCACGTAATACTTAAACCCTTTGGTAAACTCGGCATCAGTAGTACCGTCTTGTTTCGATAAACGTAATTTATTTTTACCATTTAATTGAATGCTATACACATCTCTATTAATAACACCGTTTTCAGTACTGCTATAATACACCGTATTTGTTTTTTCGTCGAAGCCTTTAAACTCAATCACATCCCAATTGCCCGAGGTAATACGGTTAATTAATTGCCCATTCAAATCGTAATAATACAAATGGTTGTAGTCATCTTGTTCGCAGCTCCAAATAAAGCCCTTATTGCCTACAAAAGTTAAGTTATCGTGCACATCAATATACGTTTTAGCCTCTTCGGTTAATACGGTTTTAGAACTACCCGTTTGCGAATTAATAAACAACAATTCAATTTTATTTTGAAGGCGGTTCATACGTTGCACGCACAATACATTGGCATCGTTAGTATATTGAATGCGCGGAATGTAAAGGTCTATTTCATCGCCTGTATCTAATAATTTACTTTTTCCGGTGCTTACTTCAAACGTGTGTACACTCACAATGGAATTGTTTTCGCCAGCTTTAGGATATTTAAACGTATTTTTTTCGGGATATAAATTACCCGTGTACACATCCATGCTGTATTCTTTTACTTGACGCTCATCGAACTTTACAAAGGCCAAGTATTTGCTATCAGCACTCCAATCCAAGTAATCGGCTTTGCTAAATTCTTCTTCATACACCCAATCGGCCCAACCATTTTTAATTTCGTTCCATTTGCCATCGCTCGTTACGGCTGTAATAGCATCGGTTTCTAAAGTTTTGATGTATAAATTATTTTCGCGCACGTAAGCCACTTTTTTACCATCGGGCGAAAAGTGCGGAAACATTTGTTTGCCATTTGCATCGAGTTGAGTTACTTTGGCAGTTTTTAAATCGTAAATAAAGTAATTGGCTTTGGGCGATCGGCGGTAAACGTTTTCCATTCCCTCGTGCAACAGTAATTTATCTTCGTTCGGACTAAACTCGTAAGTAGTTAAATTGATGGGTTTATTGGCAAACATAATTTTACTTTGTCGTACAATTTCTCCAACTTTTTTACCCGTTTTTAATTCGTATTTACACACTGTGTTTTCCTTTTCCACTTCTTCGATATCGGTATAAAAAATACCGTCGTTCATGGCATTAAAGCTACCAGCCGTTTTAGGATAAAATTTATACTTTACCCATAAATCGTTGAGGTTTACTTTTTCTTGGGCTTGGCTTAATAAAGTTAGTAGAGCCAATACTGTATTTAAAAAAATCTTTTTCATAAACGAGTTGAATTTAAGCATTTAATTGGTTGTTTGCTGCAAAATTTAATACCATTGTTTATGTTATAAAAATGATGCGTAAACACTTGTGCATATAAGGCTTTAGCCGTAATTTTAAGCAACAAAAATTTTTGTTATTCTATTGCCAATTAAACTATGCACTATTTAGAAGAATTAAATCCAGCGCAACGTGCCGCTGCCTCCACTACCGAAGGCCCTGTGATGATTATTGCTGGCGCAGGTTCGGGTAAAACCCGTGTGCTCACGTATCGCATAGCATATTTGATGGAGAAAGGCGTGGATGCGTTTAATATATTGGCCCTCACGTTTACCAATAAGGCCGCCCGCGAAATGAAAGATCGGATCGCAAAAATTGTTGGGGCTAAAGAAGCTAAAAATTTATGGATGGGTACCTTCCATTCTGTTTTTGCAAAAATTTTAAGAATAGAAGCCGATAAATTAGGATACCCCAACAACTTTACCATTTACGATACCGACGATAGTAAAAGTGTTATTAAAGATATTTTAAAGCATTTTAACCTCGATGAAAAAGTTTATAAACCAGCCATGGTACTAAACCGTATTTCGGATGCTAAAAATAAATTGATAACGGCACAGCAATACGCCGCTAATCCTATTACCCAGCAAGAAGATGCCAGCAGTCACAAACCCCTGTTAGGCCGACTTTTTTTGGAATACCAAAAACGCAATTTTAAAGCGGGAGCCATGGATTTCGACGATTTATTATTTAACACCAATGTTTTATTGCGCGATTTTCCGAAAGCATTATTAAAATACCAAGATAAGTTTCGTTATATTTTGGTAGATGAGTACCAAGATACCAACTTTTCGCAGTACGTTATTATTAAACAACTAGCCGCTAAATTCCAAAACATTTGTGCCGTGGGCGATGATGCTCAAAGTATTTATGCGTTTAGAGGAGCCAACATTCAAAATATTTTAAACTTTGAAAAAGATTACCCCGATTTAAAAACATTTAAACTCGAACAAAACTACCGCAGCACCAAAGTTATTGTAGAAGCCGCTAACGATATTATTGCCAACAATAAAGAACAGTTTAAAAAACATGTGTTTACCGATAATGAAGTTGGGCAAAAAATAAAAATTATCCGAGCAAGTACCGACAATGAAGAAGGACAAAAAGTAGCCAATCATATTTTTGATACGAAGATGCGCGAACAAGCCTTCAATAAAGACTTTGCCATTTTATACCGCACCAACGCCCAAAGCCGTGCGTTTGAAGAAGCCCTGCGACGTTTAAACATTAACTACCGCATTTATGGTGGATTAAGTTTTTACCAACGCAAAGAAATTAAAGATGTAGTAGCCTATTTTCGATTAACGATTAATAACAACGATGATGAAAGTTTAAAACGTATCATCAATTATCCCACGCGAGGTATTGGGCAAGCCACCGTTGATAAAATTAGTGTGGCCGCCGCCGAACATAATATAAACATGTGGACGGTTATTACGAATTTAAAAGATTTTAATTTGGGATTAAACACGGGCATTAGTGCAAAAATTAATGACTTTGTGGCCTTAATAAAAAACTACAGCTTAACCTTACCTTATAAAGATGCTTACGAGCTGGCGAACCACATTGCTGTTAACACGGGCATTGTTAAAGAATTGTATCAAGATAAAACACCCGAAGGCGTTAGTCGCTACGAGAATATACAAGAGTTATTAAATGGGATTAAAGATTTTGTAGAACAGCCGCGCACCCCGCAAGAGGAGGAATTGAATGAAGTGGTGAAACCCCTCTTAAATAAAGACGATACGAGTTTGTTTGCCCAACAGCAAGATGTAAGCATTAAAACTTTAGATGAGTTTATGCAAGAAATAACCTTGCTAACCGATGCCGATAAAAATGCGGACGACGATAAAAATGCCGATCGGGTAAGTATGATGACCATTCACGCCGCCAAAGGTTTAGAATTTCCGTATGTACACATTGTAGGTTTAGAAGAAAATTTATTTCCCTCACAAATGGCCTTAAATAGCCGCAGCGATTTGGAAGAAGAACGCCGTTTATTTTATGTGGCCGTTACCCGCGCCGAAAAGCAAGCCACGCTTAGTTTTGCAGGCACACGCTATCGCTATGGCAATGTTATTTATTGCGAGCCAAGTCGGTTTATTGATGAGATTGGGAGCAAGTATCTAGATTTTCCGGAAGACCCTAAAGCCAATCCGTTTTTAGGCGAAGCATTAGAAAACCGCCGTCAAACGTTTAACGCTGCAAATACATCTAACTCCGAAAATTTATCTTTTAAAAAGCAAACCCTTAATCTAAATACCAAAGAGCAAAGCACGGGTCAAAAATCTGAAATCGGATTTCAGCCCCCTAAAAAGTTAGTGAGTTTAAACAGTCGCCTAGGTAACACCAGCGCACCAGCCGCTATTGATTTGGCATTTAATAAAAATTTACAAGTAGGTCATTCGGTTTGGCACGAAAAATTTGGAAGTGGGCAAGTAAGTCTTTTAGAAGGCGTATGGCCCGAAACCAAAGCCACTATTGCGTTTGAAGGGAATGGTATCAAAAATTTATTATTAAAGTATGCCCGCTTAAGTGCCAAGCAACCTTAGAGGCAGTAGGTTTTTAATTTTCTACAAATAAAAAAAGTTTAGTGAAGGTGATTTCACTAAACTTTTTTTAAACTAATACCAATAAATAATACAGAACTTTTTACCAACTATTTTTCAGTAATGTATTTTTAATTTGTAATTGGTATTACATCCCAACTTAGTTAGTTGTTTTTAAATGTTTATCTAAAAATTGTTCTTGTTCCCATAGTAAATGCAAAATATTTTCTTTCGCTACATAGCCATGCGCTTCCTTTGGCAACAATACCATTCGTACTGGCGCACCCAATCCCTTTAAGGCTTGAAAGTAACGCTCGGTTTGCAAGGTAAACGTACCAGGGTTATTATCCGCATCGCCATGCACCAACAATAAAGGGGTTTTCATTTTTTCGGCATTCATAAATGGCGACATTGAATTGTAAATGCTCGGAATTTCCCAGTAATTGCGTTGTTCACTTTGAAAACCAAAAGGCGTTAAAGTACGGTTGTAGGCTCCACTGCGGGCAATGCCACAGGCAAATAGTTTAGAGTGTGTTAAAAGATTAGCCGTCATAAAAGCTCCATACGAATGCCCGCCCACTGCAACTTTTGTTTTATCAATATACCCTAAATTATCAACGGCGCTAATGGCTGCTTCGGCGTTATCTATTAATTGCGCTAAAAAATTATCATTGGGTTCTTTATCGCCTTCGCCAATAATAGGGAACGCCGCATCGTCTAAAACAGCGTAACCTTTAGTAACCCAATACACAAAAGAACCGTAGTATGGAAATGTGAACTCGTTAGGGTTAGCACTGGATTGACCCGCCGTATTTTTATCTTTAAACTCTTGTGGATAAGCCCAAATTAAAAGTGGTAATTTTTGCTTTTTTGTTTTATCGTAACCCGCTGGCAAATACAATGTACCCGATAAGTCCACGCCATCTTTACGTTTATACTTAATCAATTCCTTGCTTACATCTTTAATGCTTTCGAACGGATTTTTAAAACTGGTAATTTGGGTGAGTGTTCCTTTCTTATTTAAACTTCTGCTAAAATAATTGGGGTATTCGTTTTTAGATTGAATTAATACCAAGGCTTTGAGTTGGGTATAATCAGTAATGTCAATGATGTTTTCTTGTTTAGTGGTAAATGTGCTTTGATAAATGCGTTGTGCTTTGCGTGCTTTTAAATCGTATTTATCAATAAACGGAAATTGTCCTTTTTCGGTGAACCCCTCGCCAATTAAGTAAGCCGTGTTATTTTGAATTTTAAGAACTTGTCTTCCAAACTTATTTTTTTCTGTCGAAAAAATACCAGGGTCAGAGTAAATGTCTTGATAGTTGCGGTCAAAAATTAAGCGAGGTTTAGCATTGCTATTGCTTGGATTAAATAGATAGGTTTTTTCGTTTCGGGTATCGTACCAATTATCGCTGGCTACAGCTAAGGTATCGTTACCCCAGGTAATATCGCCAAAGCGTTGTTCTGTTTTTAAAATTGTTTTTGCGGGTGTGTTAAAGGGTGCATCCCATTCTAATACTTCATCTCTAAACGCTACTTTGTTTTCAGGATTGCCTTCATCTAACGCTTCAACGTAATACAAACTAGCTTCTTTATCGTTTCGCCAATTGATGTTGCGTTTTCCTTTTTTTACGGCCATAAATCCTTTAGCAATTACTTCATTTAAGGGCGAGTAATTGATTTCTTTTATCAACGTGCCTTCTATTGAATAAACGCTGGTGCGCAGTGGAAAGCGGTTATAAGGTACAATGTACGAGAATGGTTTTTCTAAAGTGGTAAGTAGGATGTATTTTCCATTGGGCGAAATGCGTTCTTCAACGAATAAATCTTTTGCACGGAAGAGCTTATCGTTTCCATCTATATCAATGGTGTGTAATTCGGCGTTCATCAACACTTCAAAATTTAATTCATCGGTTGGGTTTTTCAATAAATCTTGATAGGTTCGGTTTTGTGATTTTGTTTTTTCGCTGTTGGAAACGGTTGGTCCTGTTGGTAAACTTTTTTTGGAGTCTATTAAAGCAGCTCTGTTATTAGGTATTGTTTTTACTAAAAGGCTAGTACTATTTGGAAACCAACTGTAGGCTTGTCCAGTATTTGCATTTAACGCTTGCTTGCTTATTTTTTTGGCAACCGCAGTAGCTACATCTATTACCCACAAATCAACCGAATTGTTATTGGTATTTAAAAAAGCAATTTTTTGCTCGTTTGGCGACCAAGAAATACCACTAATTTTAGCATTATCGGGCATCCCTTGAATGGGCGTTTCGGCATTTGAATTTATTTTACGGAGGGTTAATTTATTGATGTAGTTAGTGGCACTAGCAATATTAGTGTTGGGATTAACTCTTAATCCACCTAATCGCAACTCATCTTGGTTAAGGTCTTCTAATGTTTTATAAGTATTGCGGTAAATAAACAACATATTTTCGGCTTTCGCATCGGCCGAAACGCCTGGTGCCCTTGTAAAATCGGCCAACTCTAAAATTTCTTTACTCGGTTTTTGAAACACTTGTGCATCTTGAGCAGTTGACAACAGCGGCAGCAGTGAACAACTCGCCATTAAAATAGACCATTTTTTTTTCATAGTTAAGGTATTAAATGTGATGGATGCGTTTATGCTAAATGAATTAGAAAACCTTGCCTCACCAACGTTTTATTTTTCAGCGAATTTAGGGTATCTGAAGGTATTCTTACCAAATATATTCAAGTCAATTACTAACAAATTTTAAAAAGAGTACAGTTTTTTAGGGTGTAGATAGGGAGGCATTTTCATCTCAAAACATTGGCCATTCTTCTAACCTTTGAATACCTTGTTCGCTTACTTTAAACAAGGCATCACTCAACCCATTACTAACAAAGCAAAACGGAGCGTTTAACTGTAAATTATAACGCAAGGCTTGCTCTATAGTTTGGGTATTGAGGGGTACATCGGGTGCTTTGCATTCGATAAGCACTAGTGGTTTTAATTCGGTGTTATAAATAACAGCATCGTAACGTTTTCTTAACCCATTTACTTTTATTTCTTTTTCGATAGAAATAAGACTGGAAGCAATCCCTTTGTGTTGGATGAGCCAATGGATAAGGTGTTGGCGCACCCATTCTTCGGGGCTTAACACCAGCCATTTTTTACGAATGGCATCAAACACCATAACATGTTGCGGTGTTTTTTTAATTCGCACATCAATAGGTGGATATTTCAAATCGGGAAAGATGGAACTCAATTTTTTTTTAAATATATTTACATTATTTGATTTTAAAAATACTAGCTTATGAAGAGTAAAGAAGAGATTGTAAACAATTGGTTGCCTCGTTATACTGGTGTGCCTTTAGATGAGTTTGGCGAATATATTTTGCTAGTTAATTTTACAAACTATGTACACATGTTTGCCAAGTTATATGAGGTAGAAGTAAAAGGCTTAGATAAGCCTATGAGTAGTGCTACTGCTAATAATATTACTATCATTAATTTTGGTATGGGCAGTGCTGGCGCAGCAACTGTTATGGATTTGTTATCGGCCATTATGCCCAAAGCGGTTTTGTTTTTAGGAAAATGTGGTGGCTTAAAACGTAAAAATGAAATAGGTGATTTGATATTACCCATTGCGGCTATTAGAGGTGAAGGAACCAGTAACGATTATTTTCCGGCAGATGTGCCAGCGTTGCCAGCGTTTAGTTTGCAAAAAGCCATTTCTTATACCATTCGGTTACGCGACCGCGATTATTGGACAGGAACGGTTTACACCACTAACCGCAGGGTTTGGGAACACGATGAAAAATTTAAAGAGTATTTGCGAGTGGTGCGTGCCATGGCTATTGATATGGAAACGGCAACCATTTTTACGGTAGGCTTTCATAACGAAATTCCGACAGGGGCTTTGTTGTTGGTAACCGACCAGCCAATGATACCCGAAGGCGTTAAAACTGAAGCCAGCGATAAAAAAGTTACGGAGAGTTTTGTAAGCGAACATTTATCTATTGGCATTGAAGCCTTGAAAGAGCTACAAAACAAAGGTGTATCTGTTAAACATTTGCGGTTTGAATAGTTCGGGGTTTATAAAAGATTCGGCGGCTTACTATATTGATGGCATTTTGTCGAAAAACAGAACGGTGTTAAGCCGCGCTATTACTTTAGTGGAAAGTAGCTTACCTAAACATAAGCACTTGGCGCAAGAGGTTATTCATGCGTTGTTGCCGCATACGACACCTTCGTTCCGCTTGGGTATTACGGGTGTACCAGGTGTTGGTAAAAGTACGTTTATAGAGAGTTTTGGTAAAACAGTAGTTGATCGAGAAAATACCTTGGCGGTGTTGGCTATTGATCCCAGTAGTAGCAAAAGTAAGGGCAGCATTTTAGGCGATAAAACTCGGATGAATACTTTGGCAGTGCATCCGCAAGCGTTCATTCGCCCGTCGCCCAGTTCGGGTTCTTTAGGTGGTGTGGCACGTGCTACCCACGAAACCATTTTATTGTGCGAGGCATTTGGGTTTAATTACATCATCGTTGAAACGGTTGGAGTAGGGCAGAGCGAAACGGCGGTGAGTGAGATGACCGATTTTTTTTTATTGTTAATGTTGGCCGGTGCTGGCGATGAGTTACAAGGCATTAAACGTGGCATTATGGAAATGGCCGATGGTATTGCCATTACAAAAGCCGATGGTAGTAATTTTATAAAAGCCAAAAGTGCAAGAGTCGAGTATGCCAATGCTATTCATTTATTTCCGCCAAGCGAAAGTGGATGGATACCTGAAGTGAGTTTGTGTTCGAGTATTGAAAACACGGGCATAAATGAATTATTTGAAAGTGTTGAACGTTATGCGAGGCATTGCCAACTTTCGGGTTATTTTATGCAAAAGCGTCGTCAACAACAATTGAATTGGTTGAAGTTTGCCGTAGAGGAAAATTTAAAAAACGAGTTTTACCAACATCCGCAAGTTGTTGCATATCTTAATACACTTACCGAAACAAGTGCATTAAAAACTATAAATCCTTTTATGGAGGCGCAATTGCTTATGGAGCAGTTTAAGAAGGGGAAGTAGTTTTAACCTTAAATAGCACGCCAAGGCGCAAAGATTTGCAAAGGAAGAAATGAAGCATTGGTATAATTTTTAGCATTTATTTTTAGTGTAACTTCTTTTACGTGAGGGATAGAAGCGATAGCCCAATGCGGGCGTTGGCGTGCTTTTGTTCGAGCGAGGAGGCGACCTCAGAAGCCACCGCAGCGACTTCGGCAGGCTCAGCGCAGACCGCTACAAAAGCAGCCAAAGCCCGCATTGGCTAAAGCGGATAGCCCGACCCCGACTTAACTTTAACCGAGATTTCAAGAGAGAAGTTCTTTAGAATAAAATAGCTAACTCTATAAAAATACTTGAACCCTTATCTCGTCCTTGTTTAGCGAAGCGTAACGAGGACGTTTTAGAACTGCGTTTGTAACGCAGATAAAGTGATAGCGTTGGCGTTACAAACGCCCATTTAGCACGTCCTCGTTTCCGCTAACGCTCA
>JAAFIL010000061.1 GCA_013297775.1 Bacteroidota bacterium | reverse complement strand
GGGCTTTTACATTTCAACCAAAATTTGGTAAGGGATATAATCACCATTAGAAAAATAGGTCTTGCTTACTGCAAAGGAAAGTTAGATGTTTTTTCTAAAGTAGCACTGTCTTGAAATTTGGTATAAAGCGGAAGGATGCGTTTTTTCTGATTAGATAAATGCTATTAACTTCCCATGATTGGTTTAGAATCTAACGAGCGACTATCGAGAGCATCGCGTAACCCATTCCCTACCAGCATAAAGGCTAACACTAAAATCATAATGGCCACACCTGGTATAAAGGCTAAGTAGGCTTTGTCCACCAAAATATAACCGTGGTGCGCATTGGTCATTTCGCCCCAACTGGGCACAGGAGGTTGCGCCCCTATTCCTAAAAAACTTAAACC
This sequence comes from Bacteroidota bacterium, assembly GCA_013297775.1. Classification (GTDB taxonomy): domain Bacteria; phylum Bacteroidota; class Bacteroidia; order B-17B0; family Aurantibacillaceae; genus Aurantibacillus. Next base: position 22,761 of record JAAFIL010000061.1, on the reverse strand, counting down.
CGCCTCGGTTAAAATAGCCGCCGCAAAATTACTGGCCGCCATCACAATAATAGGCCCCATAATATTGGGTAAAATATGACGCATAATGATTCGACCATTTTTATACCCTAAAGCTCTCCCAGCTTCTACAAATTCTTTTTCGCGGATGCTTAAAATTTGCCCACGTACAATGCGTGCCACCTCTACCCACATGGTTAAACCCACCGCAATAAATACTTGTACAATTCCTTTTCCTAAAACCAAAGTAATGGCTATAACCAATAATAAAGTGGGAATGCTCCAAACCACATTAATTAACCACATAATAACGGTATCGGTAAAACCTCGGTAATACCCCGCCAAAGCACCCAATAGCACACCTATAACCAAACTAATGATAACGCTAACACAACCCACGCTTAAACTGATGCGTGTGCCAATCATTAAACGGCTCAGTAAATCGCGGCCAGCCAAATCGGTACCTAACAAATAACGTTTTAAGATGATGTGCTTGGCTCCAATTTGAGCTTGTAAGTAAGGCACCGAAATTAATTTTTTATCGCTAGATCCTATTTCATAAAATTCAAAATGACGGGTAATAGAATCGTAAAGGATAGGACTTTTGCCATCTACGGCATAAACCACATCGGCCAAATTATATTTGGTTTTGCTGCCCTTGTTAGGTGTGTTGCCTGTGTATTCTTCTACAACAATATGCTCGCCCGAAAACGAATAATCATACATCGGAATGCTTGTAAACACATCTTTTTTACCAACTAACATTACCTTGAACCAAGGTGCCTCATCACGAACTTCGTTTTTCCGAATTAATAAAGTGCGAATGGAAAACCCAGGTGCTTTAATGTGTAACTCTGGCTTTTGATCGTTGGCATAAGGCGAGGGATCGGGTGTAATTAAATAACCTAAAATAGAAATAACAATAGCAAAAATAATAATGAAAAGCCCCACTAACGATAGTCCATTTTTTTTAAAACGTTTCCACGTTAATTGACTAAGCGACTCCGATTCAAAATCTATTTGTTTCTTTTTAAAGATCACGTTAATTGGATTTCCAAGGTGATTTTACAAAAACAGTTCCTATCGCAATTATAACGGCATACAGCGGGTAAAACATCCCAACCGGAAGCACAATTAACCACAAACGTTTATCTTTGATAAAATCACTTGCTAAAAATAGCAACAAAATATCAATTAACAATTTGAATACCGTAAAAATTAGTCCGAATGAACTATACAGTGGATTAAAAAAACCAAGGGTAAGATTAACCAGCCACAGCAGATTGGTTATAAAAATACAAAAGGCTACAAATGTATTGAGCGGATTTGGATTAATAGTAAACTTTGCGGCCCACCTAACTTTTTGTTGAAACAGTGCCTTAAACGACACTAATGCTGCGGTTTCAACGTTGGCATTTTTATCTTTTAAGTAACTGATCTTGGCAACTCGGCGGGCTTTAACATCTTCCAAAAAAAGAACATCGTCGCCCGAAGCAACCGACCAATGGCTTTGGTACCCATTTACCGCCTCGTAAACCGATTTCCGAAAAATGAGATTGGCTCCACTACATAAATACGCACGTTTAAAATAGGCGGCTCCTCCCGAAAAAACTTGCAGTACCAATTGTTCGATGGATTGTAAGGCCCATAGCATTCCAAAGTTAGAGCATATTGTAACGGGACCAATTATAAAATCGCTTTGTAACTGCTGCTGATGCGCATTAATACTCGCTAACCAATGCGCCGATGACGAAATGGTATCGGCATCGCGTGTAATAATAAACGGGTAATTAGCGGCTTCTATGCCTGCTGCTAAACTTTGTTTTTTACCTTTTTGCAAAGGGTTCGTCATTATCTTATACGCTATGCCACTTGGTTTTAATACCTGCTCGGCCAATTGAGCCGTTAAATCGGTGCTGGCATCGTTTACCACAATGAGTTCGAGTTTGTCTTTTGGATACACCTGTTGCAAAATAGACTCTAAGCAGGCTTTAATGTGTGGAGCTTCGTTGCGGGCACAAACAATAATACTGAACTGTAAAAAAGAAGGAGGAGATTTATGAAAAGAAGTGGATCGCAAGCGGATATAACCCGCGCCATGCAACACCATAACTAGGGCATACACAAAAAAGACGATAACACTTACTAAAGCCATTACGTTTGTAGGGGTTGACGTTTACTTAAAACAGATAAGTTTATTTTTTTCCGAATAATAACCACATACCCAATACAACTTGGTAAAACAATATTAATGAGCCATAGTAAAATAGAAACAATCGCTAATAGCGAGGTAGATAATTCCAAGTTTTTAAACACAACTAAAGCAATGGCTATGCGGATGGCTGCTTCTAAAAAACTAACCATAGGAATGGTAGTTGTAATAAAAAAATAAATGGCAATATTTATAAATAAACTTATATTAAGTGATGCCCCAATAATGGCCAGCAAAAGAGCCATTTGAATACTAAAAACCAAATAACGTATTACAGAAAACGACAAGAAAAAGAAAATACTTTGTGGTGTAAAACGGTATCGAAATGTTGGTAACGCCTCTTGGGTTTGGAAACGTTTAACCAACCACGTCATAATAGTTGGTGTGTAAAGTATGCAGCCTATAAACAGCAAGAGCAATACGCCACCGCCCACACTGCCCACATATTTTATCCAATTATACGAACCACTAAAATCTTGTGTTTTATAAAACAAAGCCGTTAAACCTATCAAAATAGTAATACTCAATTGAAACATACCATTTATAAAATGCAAAACAGTAATGGCGGCTCGGTTATTGGGTTCAAAAAATAAAATTTTAGCTAAAAATTCAGTAGCACGTCCTGGTGCTAAATTGCCCGCAAAAATGCCACTGTAAACCGATGCACTGGCTTGCTTAAACGAAATGTATTCAATGGGCTTGGTGATGCGCTGCCACTTTAAGGTTTCGATGCCCCAGTTAAGTGGCATCAACAAAATACACACCAAAAAATAAATCCAGTTGGCAGTATTTGAAAAGATAGCTTTTAAAATGAGCCAGTGTTGAGGCGTTAGTTCGCTTTTGAGTCGCCAGTAAATAAGCCAAAAACTTAAAAGACCAAGCGCTAGTTTTAAAATAAAAACAAGTATTTTTTTCCGAGTATTCAAGCGATTTTAAATTTACACTTTATAACACAGTAAATAGGTTTTGAATTAAACTTTAAACTATCACTAAATTAAACCGTAAATTTAAACGTTTCTTACGCTTGTTAAACTTAGATTTCTTTAATGTAATTTGGGTTTAACTGAAAATGTAAGGGCCTTATGGGATGATGCCTCCAACCTCGAAAAGTAAAGATAGAATTATATTGGGTATTGACCCCGGCACCATTGTAATGGGCTATGGACTCATACATTTAAAAGGTACAAAACTTAGTGTTATTAGCATTGGCGTTTTAAAATTAGATAAGTATGAAGACCACGCCCTTAGGCTAAAAAAAATTTTTGAACGCACCGTTAGCATTATTGACGAGTACCACCCCGATGAGTTAGCCATTGAAGCCCCATTTTTTGGGAAAAATGTGCAAAGTATGCTTAAACTAGGACGGGCGCAAGGCGTGGCCATTGCTGCGGCTTTAAGCAGAGATTTACCAGTTAATGAATACTCGCCTAAAAAAATAAAAATGAGCGTAACTGGTAATGGAAATGCCAGTAAAGAGCAAGTAGCGGCTATGCTGCAACAAATTTTACAAACTAATTTAGAGAAACAATACCTAGATGCCACCGATGCTTTGGGCGCAGCTTTATGCCACTATTACCAAAGTAAACAAGGGGTAGGGGTTGGCAAAAAAAGTTATACCGGGTGGAAAGCATTTTTAAGCGATAACCCTAATCGAAAAGGTTAAGCGTTTATTTTTTCTTACTTTTTATTGGGGGTTTAAATGCCTGTTCATAAACATCAATCCAGTCGTTCACAGTCATTTTTTGAATTAACGTTTTTATTAAATCGAAAGGAATGGTATCGTTTTTTTTAAATCGGATACAGCTTTTTCCCATATCAAGTTTAGAAGGGCTATGTTTAGGGTATTCGTCCTCGAACCATTTTAGTAAATGGGGTTGCGCATAAATGCCCATGTGATAAAGCGCAATAAAATTTTTTTGAGCCGCTATGCTAATGAACGGAAGTGGTAAACTTGGGTTGCAATGGTAGCCAGGTGCATACAAAGTATGTGGCACCACGTAGCCAATCATGCCATAGCTAATGGCTTCTTCAAACCCTTTCGGGATATTGCTTTTGATGAGTTCTCTTAATTGCGTAAAAGCCAATTGATGCGTTGGCTCCACTTGCTTCAAATAATCGGTAACCGTTTCTATTTTTAAGGCCATTTTACTAAATTAAATCACTAATGTAAGGAAGAAAAACTAAAGCAAAGGTCAGCAAAGGGAACAAAAAACAATTATATTTGTTAGACCTCTCAACAAGAATTTATAAAAGAAAAATTAAACAATTTGATTTTGGAAACTGGTAATACTAAAAACCTCAAAAAAATAAGTATAACTTTTGCATGTTTAGCTTTGTTGGTAACTACATTTACCGCTTGCTCACCCATTAACCGCTGTTTGCGAAAGGCGGCGCACCAAACCGAAAAGGGGAATTTGGTAGAAGCCAAAAACTGGTATTTAAAGGCCCTTCAAAAAGACCCTGATAACTACAAGGCTAATTTGGGTTTAGGAATTACCTTGGCAGAGTTTATGGATCGCTACGACGAGGGTTTACCCTATTTAGAAAAGGCACTCGAAAAATCGCCAAAAGATACGTTTGTAGATTTGTTTTACGCCTTGGGGAAATGTCACGAACACAAAGGGCAATACAGCAAAGCACTAACGTTTTATAACCGATTAGACAATGTGGTGGCTTTGGCCGATGATAATACCCAGTTTCAAATGGAACTCAAAAAACGTAAAGAAGATTGCAGTTACGGTATAGCACATCCACAATACACACCTCCCAAAGATTGGTACGTGGCTAATTTAGGAAAGGGCATAAACACAGAAATGCCCGAATACGTGCCAGTTATCACACCCGAAAACCAATTGCTATTTACTTCTAAACGAAAAGATACCCCCAAGGAAACCATTAATTATTGGGATGGCAAATTTTTTGAAAGCATGTATATTGCCGAAGCCAATGCAGGTGGTTATTATAAGAGTGCAAGGCGTTATACTTTGCCCGATATGTTTGCAAAATCGCGATTTCGGAAACACCACGAGTCGGTTATTTCGATGAGCCCCGATGGTAAAAAATTATTTGTTTACCGCGATGCACGCATTTTCGAAATTGATATGAACGCCCGTTTAAAAACGGAACCAAAAAAAATGAGTAAGTCGGTTAATTTTGATTATTATCAAAACCATGCGTATTTAACCGCCGACGGGCAAACGCTCTTTTTTACAAGTGAAAGTGAAGGGGGCTTGGGCGGCAACGATATTTACATGTCGAAACGAATCAGCGAAGGGGTATGGGACAAACCCACTAACCTTGGCGCGCCAGTAAACACTACCTACGACGAGGATGCGCCTTTTATGGCGGCCGATGGTAAAACACTTTATTTTGCCAGCAAAGGACACGAAGGCTACGGTAGTTTTGATATTTACAAAACAACTTTCGATGGCAATAATTGGAGTAAGCCCGAAAACTTAGGTCGTCCCATTAACTCGGCGGCACACGATATATTTATGGTGCAAAACAATAGGGGTAACATTGGTTATTTTTCATCGTCGCGCAGTGGCGGGCAAGGCGATATGGATCTTTACAAAGTGAATTACGTGAGTGATTTTAATTTACCCTGTTCGTCAGAACTACCCAACGCAGTGAGTTTGAGTAGCACACCCGATGCCAACGATAAATTAGCCAACACCGTTACCGTTAAACTCGCCGATGGCTTTACGGCTTTAAATTACCAATGGCAACAAAATGGTAAAATAACCGAAACCAATGCGCCGCAATTATTAGTGCGTTTTAAAGAATCGGGTAATTACGAAATACAGTTGAAAGTTGTGGCCGCCTGCGATACATGCCTTCAGCCTTATGTAGGATGCAGCAACTTAACCCTTCAACCTGAGGCAGAGCTTACGCCAACAGCTACAACGGCTCTTGTAACAGATATAAATAGTATGGAAGGAGATTTGAGCGATGCACAATTGCGAGCTTTAGGTTTTTCTACGAATTCCGTCTTATTCAATTTTAATGCTTACACTTTGCGCGAAGATGCAATGGCTATTTTAGATACAAATGCAGAGGTCTTTAAAAAGTACCCGCAATTAATGTTTGATTTGAATGGTTATACTGACCAACGTGGAACAGAAAAATACAATCAACGCTTATCGCTTAACCGCGTTGAAGCAGTGCGTAAATACCTCATCAATAAGGGCGTTAACAAGGCACAGTTACGAACTAAAAAAGGCTATGGCGAAACTAATTTTGTTTACGATTGCACAGTTACGAATTGCGACGATGCCATGCACCAAGCTAACAGACGCGTTAATTTTAAGGTAAGTAAAGTTAAGTAAGGTACGCTTGTATTCGTTATATTTTCTGTAATCAACACATCTTTCAATTTAATATAAAGTCTTTCAAATAAGTTAAAGTACTGCCAAAATAGAACTTCTTCTAGCAGCGCTATTCTTTTCATTCGACCTATTGTGTTTTTTTAGAAAAGATGGATAAGTGTAATTAAGTAAGAAAACTTATCTTTAAGCCGCGATTAAGCGTTTATAGCTTATTAGCTGAAAAAACGTTATGCTTAAAATAATTGATAGGTATATTTTACGGAAGTTTTTAGGGACTTTTGTTTTTTCGATTACGCTTATTTTACTCATCTTCATCGTTTTTGATATTAAAGACAAGGTTAGTTCGTTTGTGAACAAGAAAATTCCAATCCAAGAAATTATAACGGATTACTACCTCATGTTTATTCCCTATTTTGGTAATTTTTTTAGTCCCTTATTTACATTTATTTCAGTAATTTTTTTTACATCCAAAATGGCGCACCGTACCGAGTTTGTGGCCATTTACAGCAGTGGTGCCAGTTTTAGGCGTACCTTGCGACCTTATGTTATTGGTGCCACACTCATTGCAGGCACTTCGCTTTTGTTAAACCATTTTATTTTACCAAAGGCCACCAAAGTTAAAATTGCGTTTGAAGATAAGTGGATTAATAATAATTATAATTCGAGTGAAAATAATATACATCGTAAAATAGGACCTAATACCATTTTGTATTTAGAATCGTACGACAATAAAAAGAATGTGGCTACTCGTGTTAGTCTCGAAAAAATGGTTAACCAAAAACAAGTTTATTTTTTGCAAGCAGAAAGTATGCAATGGGATAGCTTAAAGAGCTTGTGGCTATTGAAAAATGGGTACGAACGCAAAATTACCGAGCAAGAATTTTTAGATACATTAGAAAATACAAAACCTTTGTTTAGACAACGGAATGATTTTTTTTCGGAGAAGGCTTTAAACATAGATTTTAAACCGTCTGATATGTGGCGTTACGAGAGCAAAATAGAGGTGATGCCCTATTTTGAATTAAAGGAATATATCATTAAAGAAAAATTAAAAGGTTCTAATCAAATTGAGTTTTTTGAGGTAGAGTTATATCGGCGCACCTCGTTTCCGTTTGCAACATTTGTACTAACGATTATTGGTGTTTCTATTGCCTCGCGTAAAGTGCGCGGTGGCGTGGGGCTTCAAATTGCGTTAGGTCTTTTGTTGAGTTGCGTTTACATTATGTTGATGTATATTTTTAATACGATTGCCACAACGGGTTTTGCCCCTCCTTTGTTGGCAGTATGGATTCCGAATATTGTTTTTTCGATGGTGGCCTTGTATTTTTACAAAACGGCACAGCAATAAAAAACGGCACTCTTTTTTAGGAGTACCGTTTTTAATCTCAAAACTATTTAACGTTAAGATGTAATAAAAGCCTCTTCCATGTTGCGCACCGACTCGGAACAAACACCACAAGCGGCGGCTCCATTTTGAGCAAACCAACGGCATTTGGCGCGAATAGCGCAATGTTGTAAAGTAGCCTCTAGCGTTTGTGGTGTAACGGCGTTAATTAGCTTATTACTTAAACCACATGCACTGTTGCCATTGTCCCATTGGGCACATCCGCCTTTTATACATTTTCCGGCAAAACGAAAACGACTTTCGGGCGAACGGCCTTTTTTAGCCGCTTCGGTAAAGGTTTTATCAATTACAACGGTTTCGTTGAGGTATTGTAATTGACCTTCTGCAACGTAAGCAAACAATTCAGCCCCAGGTTTACTAAGGTAACTCGGACATAAATAATCCTCCTGATTTGAATTAGAATCCATAACAGAGCGTTTTAAAACCTACAAACCCTGTGTTTGATTTTTAAGAACATCTTTCATTTGATTAGCAAGGTCCTTAAACTTTTCTATTGGAAACGGATAGATGCCGCGTGTGCGAATGCCATCGAGTATAGATTTACTCGGAAGGACGAAGCCACCGTTGTCTATACCTCCTAACTCGCGCATTACAATTTGTTGAATTTGCGACTCGATACTTTTAGCTTGAGTCTCGCTCAATTTGAACTGACTGAGATCTGCAACGAATACATTGTTAGCAGTTGATCTTCTTACGATTTTTTTGGCCATGATAATTTGGTTTTAATTGGTTAGTTCGTAAATGTATTTATTTAAAATTATAAAACAAAATAATTTAAACCGAGATTATGCAATAGGAATCGTAGAGAGAGGCGAAAGCCCAATAAAACAGGCACTTTTTCGACTGAGACATAGTGCTGCTATGGTGAAGAAGAAAAAGTGACGAAGTTTACTGTTTTGAAGGGATTTCGGCTCGTAATAGATTCCTATTGCATAATTCCATCTAACTCATTTTCAAATTTTGATTTTAAATAGTTTACAGAGTTAGCTATTTTATTCTAAAGAACTTCTTTCTTAAAATCTCGGTTAAACTATACATCCATTGGGTATAGTTTTTTAATCAAACAACAGGAATTTCATTGAGCCAAACACCAAATTAAATAGGGGGACACATCCAAAAAATAATAAGTAAATATAGAATGTAAATCTTTTTCGATAAGGCATAACGCATTTCGCGAAAGTAAAGTTCAGAAACACATTCTCATTTTAATCTCGAACTAAATTATTTTTAAAAAGCCTTTGAGTAAACCCTTTTTTTTAGTTCAATATAGAATCCGATTTTATTTTAGTATTTCGGAATCATGCCACGTATGCCCATATCAACGGGCGTTTCGCCAATGCCTGGTTCATATAAACCATCGTTGGTTAACTCGCGCCACTCAAAACTTTTATTGGTACTTAATGAAATGGTAATAACAATATCTTGCGTTTCATTGCCAGTTATAACTAAAGGTTGCGCCACGCCATTAATGGTATTAAAAAAAGCACCCGTTACCACGCACGAACCTGCGGGTATGGGCGAACTTGGATTAGGATTAACCACCGTTGTTGCACCCGCTGCATTTTGACCATCTAATATAAACGGAACACCTAACACGTTAGTATAAAATCCCCAATAGCCTTGTGGATGATTGCCCGGACCGCCGCCTGCCGTTGGTGTTATAACCGCATTGGGTTTTATTTTATATTGCGAAACATAAGTATTAAAGCCTAAAAATGAAGCAATGGTGCCGTTAATAGTGCCTACCGAACTGTGGCGGATAGGTATATCGTAATTTTGATAAGCTAACGATAAACGCAACCATTTATACGAACCAGCAACTTGACTTAAAGGCACCGAGTAAAAGATTTGATTTTCTTTTACAACAACCGATTTACAAAATACAATGGCATCACTGCCTTTGCAATTGGTTTCTTCGGCACGGTATAAAACCTTGCCACCACCCAAAGGGGTTAAATCGGCAGGTGCTAATTCAATATAATGCGCACTCATGCCATTAAATTTGGGCGAGTAGGCGGCATTGCCTTGCGCTACAACCGTAGGCTGCCCCAAATTATTGAGGCGTACTTGGGTGCTATCGAATTTGAATTTAAAAATTAAACGTGCGCCACTACCATTGTTAGGGGTAAACACGGTATCTGGAAACGTGCAAGTGGGACAAGCGTTACTCGGCGCGCCCGTGGTAGTAGTTGCGGGTGGCGTGTCCTCCTCTTTTTTCTTGCAACTGACAAAAACACAAATTAGACTGAATACCAAAATTATTTTTTTCATACATTTAAAATATATGATAAATTTAAAAAAAATATGCGAATAGTTATTCAACGGGTAAAATCGGCTTCGGTTAGCATAGATGCAAAAATGCACAGCAACATAGCCAAGGGTTTATTGGTTTTGGTTGGTATCCACATCGAAGATACCGAAAAAGATGCCGATTGGTTGGTTCAAAAATTAGTAAACATGCGTTTGTTTGCAGATGCTGAGGGTAAAATGAACCTTTCGGTGTTAGAGGTAGGTGGCGAGGTGCTTTTGATAAGCCAGTTTACGTTGTATGCCGATATTCAAAAAGGGAATCGGCCGTCGTATATTAAAGCTGCACGCCCCGAACAAGCCATTCCACTTTACGAATATTTTATTAAGAAATTAAATGAATGTTTGCCCACGCCTTGCAAAACAGGTGTATTTGCTGCCGATATGCAAGTAAGTTTATTAAACGATGGGCCTGTAACGGTTATAGCCGACTCTAAAACCTAGGCTAATAGTTGGTAAACACTAAAGGCACTGCCGTAGGCCAACGCCGACATAAATAAAAATTGAATGATGACCCATTTCCAACTTCCTGTTTCGCGTTTAACAACGGCCATGGTGCTCATGCACTGCATGGCAAAAGCGTAAAATAACAACAAACTCCAACAAACGGCAGTATTGTAAATGGGAACTTGTGTAATCGCATCTCGTTCGGCCATAATTTTATCGCGAATGGTATCGGTGTTTTCAGAGTCGTTGGCATTATAAATAGTAGCCATGGTACCAACAAAAACTTCGCGGGCGGCAAAAGAAGTTAGTAAGGCAATCCCAATTTTCCAATCGAAGCCCAAGGGTTTTATAACAGGCTCAATAAACTTACCCATCTGCCCAGCATACGAGTTTTCTAACAAGAGTTGTGCTTTGCTGGTGTTGGCACTAAATTCGTTTTGGGTATTTATTTCATCGAACTTGGCTGAACCATGCGAACTTAAATACCATAACACAATCGAAATCGAAAGAATTATTTTACCAGCATCTATTAAAAAAATACGCACTTTATTATAAGCCAAAAGCATTAAATTTTTAAGTTGCGGCAAACGGTAAAGTGGCATCTCCATTACAAAATACGATTTACTGGTTTGGCGAATTAATTTTTTAGAAATAAAAGCCACCAACAAAGCTGCCACAAAACCCATCAAATAAAGTAGTAATAAAATAAAACCCTTGGCGTTAAAAAAAACTGATCCATTCGGATTTTCGCTAACCATAACCGATACCAACAAGGTGTAAACAGGTAAGCGTGCCGAACAACTAATTAAGGGCAATATCAAAATGGTAATTAAACGTTCTTTAAAATTACTAATGGTTCGAGTTCCCATAATACTTGGTACGGCGCAAGCCACCCCACTCATTAAAGGGATAACCGATTTGCCGTTTAAACCAAATGGACGCATTACCTTATCCATAATAAAACTTACCCTTGCCATGTAGCCACTATCTTCTAACACTCCAATAAACAAAAATAATAAGGCTATTTGTGGAATGAAAATAACAATGCCTCCTATGCCCGATACAATGCCGTTTACAAGTAGATTGGTTAACTCGCCCGGCGGTAATTGTTCACTTAAAAAATTTTGTGTGGCTAACACGCCATTTTCAATCCAGCCCATTGGTATTTCGGAAAGTGAAAAAATACTTTGAAAGATTAAAGTTAAGATGGCCAAAAAAATAAGATAGCCCAACCACTGATGTGTAAGCAGTTTATCTAAGCGTTCGCTAAATAATTTTAAGCGCAATTGCGCTGGATTCTTTAAAGCCTTACTTAAAATATAATTAATAACACTGTGCCGATACATTAGATCGCTACTTTCGTAATGTTTTAATGCACTCGCTTGTGTACCAAACTGTAGGCGCAGTACACCGGCAAAGCCTTTTTGGGCTTCTTCAAAACGGGATGCGGCTTTAACATCGTAAAACGAAACGGTACTACTTTTCGCTTGCACAATGGCTTGTTTTAATTCGTCTATTCCTATTTTTTGACGCGAGTCTATAAATACAACTTCTACTCCTAAATCTTGTTCAAGTATTTTTTTATCAATGCTAATGCCTTGCTTTTGTGCTTCGTCTATCATGTTTAGCACCACCACACTTGGGCGTTTAAGATCGAGTACTTGTGTGGCCAACACTAAACTTCGTTTAAGGTTAGACGCATCTACAACAATAACAATCACATCGGATAGCGCGTTTTGGTTAAGAACCATTTTAGTGCTTACTTCTTCGTCGGGGGCTTTGGCATAAAGGCTATAAGTTCCGGGTAAATCGGTGATGGTAAAGGCATATTGCTTTTGAGGCGTTGCATACACCAAGCTGCCTGTGTATTTATCTACCGTTACGCCCGCATAATTTCCAGTTTTTTGATGAAGACCAGTTAAGGCATTAAACAGTGTAGATTTTCCGCTATTGGGATTACCAATAAATGCAATGTTTAAGGGATGTATAGCTGTTGTTGCCGACAAAATAAACTTATTCGGATTGGAGGATAATACAATCGGCTTCTTCTTGGCGTAGCGATAATTGGTAGCCTGCTACATCAACCGCAATAGGGCATCCCAAGGGGGCGCGTTTGTTAATGCGAATGGTTTCGCCCGGAAAACAACCCATGCCAATTAATTTATTTTTTAAATCAGTATCGTGTTGAAAAGCAGAGATTACCCCCTCTTCTCCTAATTTCAAATCCACTAAAGTCTTCACTCTATAAAGTTACAATTAAATATTAATACTAAGGCTCACCTATTTAAGGTATATTTTGTTTAAAACATCGCTGGTCTGTTTTTAGCTTTTTTGTACTTTTAACCTCAAAATTATATAAAATCTTTTCTATGAAATTTGGTGTTGTTGTGTTTCCGGGTTCTAACTGCGACGAAGACATGGTGTATGTTTTAAGAGACGTTCTTAAACAGAATACAGTTAAACTTTGGCATAAGAATACAGATTTAGAAGGCTGTACTCATCTTATTTTACCAGGCGGCTTTAGTTATGGCGATTATTTGCGAAGCGGGGCTATTGCTCGTTTCTCGCCCATTATGACCAGCGTTATGGAGCATGCTGCTAAAGGTGGTTTTTTGTTTGGTGTATGTAATGGTTTTCAAATTTTATGCGAAAGTGGTTTATTGCCTGGGGCGTTGTTGCACAATAATTCGCGAAAATTTATTTGTAAAAATGTATTCATTAAAACAGAAACCAATCAAACGGTGTTAACGGCTCATGTGCCTCAAAACAAGGTTTTAAAAATACCTATTGCTCACGGCGAAGGAAAATTTTATGCCGATGCAGCTACGCTTGATGCGCTTCAAACTAATAATCAAATTTTATTTCGCTATTGCGATGAGAACGGTGCGGTAACCGAAGCGGCTAACCCGAACGGTGCCACCTTAAACATTGCGGGTATTTGTAACGCACAAAAAAATGTATTCGGTATGATGCCACATCCAGAACGTGCTGCAGATAGCATTTTACACAACGAAGATGGAAAATCAATTTTCGAGAGTATTTTGAAAGCTAGTTTGGTGGCGCATTAATTTCAAATTCAATAACCTTCTAAACTATTCAAATGAGTAGATTAAGCGTGAATTTTCTAAGACCTATCCTCACGCTAATCCTCAGTTTTTGGCTGTTTTTTGCGCTCGGGCAATCTCCCGAAAAGTACGACCGTTTGGTTGACTCTTTGAAAGCGATTGGACAGAAAGAAAAACTGATTCCTCTTTTTGAAAAAGAACTAAAAACCCATCCCAAAAGCGAAACCATTTTACGTTGGTTGGGTTTTCTTCACATCGAAAGCAATGAACCCGAACTAGGCGAAACGTATTACCGCCAAGCCTTAGCCGTGAACCCAACCTGTGCAATGTGTTACTTAAATATTGGCCGTGTGCATTCGCTAAAAAAGGACAATCAACAAGCCCTCTATTATTTTGATAAAGCTGTAAACTTAGACCCCCAAGATGCCCGTTTATACGCTAACAGAGCCCAATTAAAAGAATTTATGGGCGATAAAATTGGAGCCTTGGTGGACTATACGAAGGCCATTGAACGCGATCCTAAAAATCCAGAATATCACATCCAACGTGGGCTTTACAATTCAAAGCAAAATTATTTTTCGCTGGCTTTATCCGACCTAAACCAAGCCGTTCAACTGGACTCTACTAATTACCATTCTTATTACCAACGGTCTAGCCTTTATTATTCGAAACAAATGGTTAACGAAGCATTGGCCGATATTAATAGAGCAATAGATTTAGATACAACGCAACACGAGCTTTACACGGGCAGAGGAGCTATTTATTTAGCGTTGAAAGAACATCCCAAAGCCATTGCTGACAATACAAAAGCTATCCAACTTAATTCGAGAGAATACCTCCCTTACTTTAACCGAGCATTAGCCCAATACGCTTCGGAGAATATGGATGGCTATTGTGTTGACATACGTGCTTGTTACGCTGTGCTCGTAAAATACGACCCCAATAACTCACTAAAAATAGAGTTAGAACATGCCGTTGAAAATTACTGCGATTCGACAAAAGCAAGCTATTATTACCAAAGAGGGGTTGCTTTTTATAACCTTCAACAGCTAGAACAAGCCGTTGCTATTTATTCGGAAGGCTTAAAAAAATTTCCTAATAATGCGATGACACTTTCTTTTAGAGGCAACGCCTTTTTTGCTTTGAAAAATTATACAAAAGCATTAAACGATTATGCCGCATCTATTCAAAATAAAGAAAATTTGATAGAGGACATTGAAGTCAATAAAAAGCACACACAACTTACCGACGAACCTATCGAAACTTATGCCGATGGATTTATTTCATCTATGCAAATTAGTATTGCCGAGTCTAAGTTTGCCTTGAAACGCTACGATGAAGCCTTAGCCGAACTCTATAAGGGCATTGAAATGGCACCTCACTTAAAAGAATTTGGAAAAGAAAATTATTATAATGTACGCGGAAATATTTTTTTGGCACTTGGAAACTATCCACTCGCATTAGCAGATTTTGATAAGTGCATTCAAATGAATCCTTCCTTTTCTATTGCATACATAAACAGAGCCATAGCGAGGGTAAATATAGACAATAAGGTTTCGATGCAATCTTATGCCATTCGGGGCGGCATTAACAACCAATCGTTTAATCCAAATTGGCGGCCACTGTTTAATACCTCCACCAAAAAATCGGAAACAAAACTTATAGCGGCATTATTGGATTGTGATAAAGCCATTGCCTTAGATCCGAAACTAGATTTTGCCTATTACATACGCGGGCAAGTGAAGAAACTATTAACGGATGAAGCGTATTGTTTAGACCTCGTAAAAGCAAAAGATTTGGGTTATAGCGTAGAACCAGAATTGATGTTGGATTGCGAACACACGCGAACTACTTTACCGGCTAAGAAAAATCACAAATGATAAACGACGTTGGTGTTATTACAATCTTATAAAACAACCTTACAGCATTGCGCAAAAGGGCAGGGGGCTTGCATTGGAAAGGTATAAGATTTAAAAAATAATTCAGCGTTGTGCTTAAAACGTTGCTCTTGCTCGGGCAAAACAGTGTTGGGTTTAAATTGATAAAGGTAATATTCTAACTGACCATTGGTATTAAAATACAAGCGGTGAAAAAACTTTAGACTTCCATTAGCGTTAAAACCATTTTCTTTTTGAAAACGCCCCAATTGTTGCACCAATTGCGTGTAAGTTTCAATAAATGCGTTGCTTTGCTGATTAAAAACAGCCTTGGTGGTATCGCTGTGCAAGGCACTTTTATAAAGGCTATCTAAATGCGTAAGGCTTAAATTTTGAGTGGTTGCCTCCGAAATGCTTAAAACAGTTTGGCAAAACACATTGAAATGAAAAAGTATAACTAAAATGGATAAATAAATGCGCATCGTTTTTAAATTTAAGCATAAAAAAAAGACCACCAATGATCTCTCCCCTATATCATTGACGGCCTTTAAAATTCAATTTAACAAAATTGTTTTTTTAGTTAAAAGAACGTGCTTCAAAGTTACAGTACTTTTAACCAACAAAATGGGCATTTAAGTAAGTGGTCAGTTTTTTTTAACAAGTGGTATTCTTAAAATAATAAGTGGTAACTATGTTGGTCGTTAATAGAAGCAAAATAGATTTCAACTTTTCCCGATTGATCCAAGTTAATGCGTTGAGAATAATTAGTGAGTGCAAAGAACTCAACAAAATCGAAAATTTTTGGATTAAGAGCTATTGACACTCAGGCGAAAAATAAGATTGGCGATTAGCTAGTTTGGGAGGGACATCCGTTCGTAATAGATTTCTACTATACAAATAAGTTGAGTATAAAAAAAAGACCGCCAATGAACTCTCCCCTATATCATTGACGGCTTTTAAAGTTTAATTTAATAAAATTATTTTTTATAAAATCACTTTTTTAATTAGAAAACTTGATTCAAATTTACGGTACTTTTAACTCATAAAATGGGCGTTTAAATAAGTGGTCGGTTTTTTTTAATAAGTGGTAGCTTTAAAATAATAAGTGGTAATGTATTTGTCGTTAACGGAAGCAAAACCTCTTTTTAATCTCAATTCTTTTATATAATTCCATATAACTTAACTCAAAGTAGTTAATAACAGCAATGATTTATTCTAAAAATCCTTTTCAAAATTTAATTTCCGCCTTTGCGAACTTTGCGTCTTTGCGTGCAATCTTTAGTATAATCTATTATTTAATCGAGTTATAGATTTTATTCTAAAGTTCCTCTTTCTCGAAATTGGATTTTACTTATCTTATTTTGAGGCTTTACTGCTGCATAATTTTTACTATTTTCGTGAGTTTATAATTTTAATGAGTAGTTTCAAATGGATAAAACGTGGCTTGGTTTTTAACCCTGCCCACCATATTACCCCCGAGTGGATGCAATCATTTGCGCA
This sequence comes from Bacteroidota bacterium, assembly GCA_013297775.1. Taxonomy (GTDB): domain Bacteria; phylum Bacteroidota; class Bacteroidia; order B-17B0; family Aurantibacillaceae; genus Aurantibacillus. The sequence continues at coordinate 5,623 of JAAFIL010000061.1, read as the reverse complement.
AGCACCCGCTACCCTTTTGTTCGACGATTACCTGCGCGTATATTTTTCGTGTCGCCCACAACCCGATGCCAACGGCCAATACGTCAGTTACTCGGCTTGGGTAGATTTAGACCGAAACGATTTTTTTAAAATAAAACGCATAGCCCCCGAACCTATTTTTAAATTAGGCGAGCGAGGTACATTCGACGAATTTGGTACTTATCCAACTTCGGTGATAAAGAAAGGGGAAACCTATTTGGCTTATTATGCCGGCTGGACGCGTTGCGAGTCGGTTCCATTTAACGTAGCCATTGGTGCAGGCATTAGCCATAACCAAGGCAACACCTTTGAAAAAATTGGTAAAGGCGGGCCCATTTTATCGTATAGTTTAAACGAGCCGTTTATTTTAAGTGGTCCAAAAATCAGATACTTTAACGGCACCTACTATTTATTTTACATTGCTGGGCGTAACTGGATTAGTAACCAAGGCAAGCCCGAGCCTGTTTATAAAATTAGAATGGCAACCTCTACCGATGCCCTCAATTGGGTAAAAGCCGATAGAGATTTAATAGACTCGCGCATCGAGGAAAACGAAGCGCAAGCCAGTCCAGATGTGTTTTACCGCAATGGAAAATATCACTTATTTTTTTGTTACCGCTATGGGCTTAACTACCGCGGCAAGCAAAATGGATACCGCATTGGTTATGCCCATTCGACCGATTTATTAAATTGGACGCGTGAAGATGATAAAGCAGGCATAGACGTGTCGGATGAGGGTTGGGACTCGGAAATGATTAGCTACCCGCATGTGTTTGAGTTGGATGGAAAAATTTATATGTTTTATTTAGGCAATGCCGTGGGTCGCGAAGGCTTTGGTTTAGCCGAGTTGGAAGGAGATTTAGCATAATGAAACACCTTATGAAATGGAAAAAATGGGGACAAATTTTTAACCCCATCCAACACCAACTGCCCAACCATTGTGTAGAGTTTGCTCAATCGCCACAAACCCTGGTGTTCGATGAGTTTGTGCGTATTTACTTTTCTACCCGACAAAAAGATCCCAGTAATGGAAAATTTTTAAGCCACATTGCCTTTGTGGATATGCGTAAAGATTTTAAAACCATCCTAGCGACCTCTAAAAATACTGTTATTCCTTTAGGCGAATTAGGTACGTTCGATGAACATGGTATTTTTCCGATTAATGTATTGAGAGCCGAAAATAAAATTTTAGCTTACACGTGCGGGTGGAGTAGGCGTGTATCCGTATCGGTCGAAACCTCAACAGGATTGGCCATTAGCGAAGACGAAGGTTTAACGTTTAAAAAAATAGGACATGGCCCAGTATTAACCAGTTCGCCTCAAGAGCCATTTTTGGTAGGTGATAGTTTTGTTCAACACTACGAAGGCATTTATCACATGTGGTATATTTTTGGCACCCATTGGATAGATACCCCCGACGAAGGTGCTGCACGCGTTTACAAAATTGGTCATGCCACCTCAACCGACGCTATCAATTGGCAAAAGGAAGAAGGTCGTCAACTCATCGAAAGCCGCTTAAATGCACAGGAATGTCAGGCCTTGCCAAGTGTTGTGTTTTTTAAAGGCCGCTACCACATGGTGTTTTGTTTTAGAGAAGCAACGGGCTTTAGAACCGATAAAACAAGAGGTTACCGTTTGGGATATGCTTGGTCAACCGATTTAAAAAATTGGACACGCGCCGATGAACACGTAGAAGGCTTAAATTTTTCGGAGGCTGGCTGGGATGCCGATATGATGTGTTACCCACACTTCTTTTTGTGTAACGGTAAACTCTATTTACTTTACAATGGTAACGAATTTGGGCGTTATGGTTTTGGATTAGCTGAATTATTAGATTAAGTGATGGCTAACGAACTCAACTATACCCACAATACAGCTAGTGCCGCCGATATTGAACAACACCTCACGTTCGTAAACGCTGATTTTATTCCGCCACTCGATACCCGCGTTAACCTCAACGCGTATGCCCTTAAACTAGCCGATAAAGCAGTTACCTTTGAGGCTTGGGATGGGAAGCAGTTAGCCGGGCTTATTGCCGCTTATATGAATGCAGAAGGACGTTTTGCATTTATTACCAGTGTTAGTGTGCTTACCGAATACTTAGGGCGCAAGGTAGCGGCGCAACTGCTTCAAAATTGCATACACTATGTTACCTTGCAACAATTTACCCATATTAAACTAGAGGTGAATAAAAACAACTTAGCCGCTATCCATTTCTATAAAAAGTATAACTTTACACAGCACGATGAAAACGAAGAGTCGTTATTTCTATCGCGTTTAATACCTTAAAAAAAACAGACGATGTCAACACAAAGAGATTACAATGCAGAATTAAAAGACACCAAAGATCATAAGTACGCTTATAATTTTGATTTTGATGTGATGCACCCTTTCATGTTAAAGGCGTTCATTCCCTTTTTTAAATCGGGAAATTTTTTAGAACTCGGTAGTTTTAAAGGCGATTTTACCCGCCGTTTTTTACCACATTTTGATGATATAACTTGTGTAGAAGCCTCTGACGAAGCCGTACAAGCCGCTAAAAACGAATTTGGTAATCGGGTTAAATTTTTTAATGCCTTATTTGAAGAAGTTAACTTACCTGTTAAATACGATAACATTGTTTTAACCCACGTACTCGAACACATTGACGACCCCATTGGTTTGATGAAGCGGATTAATAACGAGTGGTTGAGCGATACAGGACGTTTCTTTTTAGTTTGTCCCAATGCCAATGCCCCCTCGCGCCAAATTGCAGTAAAGATGGGGTTAATTACGCACAACTCTGCCATTACGCCAGCCGAAGCCGAACACGGACACCGAATTACCTACACCTTAGATACCTTAGAACGAGATGCCAAAGCTGCGGGTTTAAAAGTGGTTCACCGCTCAGGAATTTTCTTTAAGGCACTCGCTAACTTTCAATGGGATCGGTTATTAAACACCGATATTATTTCGCCGCAATATTTAGAGGGGTGTTACGAATTAGGGCAACACTACCCTGATTTATGCAGCAGTATTTTTTTAATGTGCGAAAAAGGAAACCCATAACGGCATGAGTCATATTTCGATTTGTTTTGCAGTTTACCAAAACGAAGGGGCTTTAACTCCTTTGTGCGAGTGCATGTTACACGAGTTAACGACACATTTTTCGGAACACACTTACGAATTACTTTTTGTAAACGACGGCTCGCGCGATAATTCATTGACCGAATTACAAACTTTGCAACGCCGTTTTAAAGGCATAAAAATCATTAATTTCTCGCGCAACTTTGGGCAAATGGCGGCTATTTTAGCAGGTTGGGAACATGCTACTGGTGATTGTGTGGTAAACATGGCTGCCGATTTGCAAGACCCACCCGAGCAATGCACACTGATGCTTAACGAATGGTTAGCAGGCAACGATATTGTGATTAGTTACCGCAGTTCGCATGGCACATCGGCCGCACGCAAAGCCAGCTCGCGCTTGTTTTATAAACTCATGTTACCCAATGTGCCGCCTGGTGGTTTCGATTTTGCGTTAATAGGTCGTAAACCCATGGATGCCATTAACAGCTTAAAAGAACGCCATCGTTTTTACCAATACGATATTTTGTGGGCAGGGTTTAAAGTAAAATTTATTCCTTACGATAAACACGAACGTAAAATTGGAAAATCGCAATACAATTTTATTAAACGCTTTCGTAATTTTTACTCGGCTTTTTTAAACGTTAGTTATTTTCCGTTGCGCTTGCTAACAGCCATTGGCGGCATTGTGGCCATCATTGGTTTTTTATACGCCATTAATATTGTTTATACTTATTTTGCCCACAACTCCATGGAAAACGGTTGGGCACCTTTAATGATAGTTACCTTAATTATTGGAGGCTTAATTATGCTTATGTTAGGGGTTTTAGGCGAGTACATTTGGCGCATCTTAGATGAGGTAAAAGGTCGCCCGAATTATATTGTTAAAGATAAGTGGGAATAAAAATCGAAAGCTGTATTCATTAATTTTTATGGCTCTGCGGCTTTGCTATCGGTAAACTGTCCCACCAAATAAAACAAAATGACAACAGCCCTAAAAATAAAAGCGGCATTTGATTTTTATTTTGAAGCCCCAATCGAAGCGTGGCAAGCATTTGCCGATTTGGGCGAAATCATTACCGTCGAAAAAGAACACATTACAAAAGCCAATGGTACCACCGAAAAGTATTTGTATTTTATATTAAGCGGTTCGGGTGGTATTTTACTTTGGAATAAAAATAATTTTGTTTGTATAGATTTATGTTATGAGAACGATTTCTTTGGCGATTACCTGTCTTTTCTTACCCAACAGATTTCGCCCATAGAAGTGATGACTTTTGAAAAATCGGAACTGTTTAGAATTTCGAAAACTAATTTTGATAAACTCAGCAGCAACACTTACTATGGCAGCAAAATATGCCGATTTGCAGCAGAAGGACTCTTCATTCATAAACAACAACAACAATTAGATATACTAACCAAAACCGCTAAAGACCGTTACATGGAGTTACAAAAAAAACAAGTTTCTATTATTCAACGCACGCCCCAAAAATACATTGCTTCCTATTTGGGGATTACGCCACAAAGTTTAAGTAGAATAAGAAATGCCATAGCCAAACATTAGTTACCAAATGGTAATTGACACTTACCGAAATCATTTGACCTTTGCTTAAAATAAAATTCAAATGAAAGCTGTGTTTACAATACTTGGCATCCTTTTAGTAACGGCAGCTTTAGTAAGTGCCAATCGTTTTTTACCCGATGTTCGATTAACGCTACATCCCAATGCCTTCATCAATACCCTATTAAAATACCAAGCGTTTGCTTTGCTTGTGGCTTTGATTGTACTTGTTATTACTTTAAAACTTTCGCCAGAAAGTAAATTACTTTTAAAAATTGGCAACTTAGAACTATTACCTGCAAAAGAAAAATGGTTGGGTATGAATGGGCAATCGAATTGGAAAGTGAATATGTGGCAACTAGCTATTTTTATTAGTTTAGCTACTGCCACATTTATGTTTTTCGCAGTAAAAAATACAAGCGGGTTTTCTTATTTTCAATGGGGGTTTTTACCAATTGTGTTGCTTATTTCGGCAACCAATTCGTTTTCGGAAGAAATCATTTATCGCTTTGCCATTAACGGTAATTTAATGGCCATAAAATCGAAAGGAATCGTTTTACTTATTTCGGCTATGTTATTTGGTATACCGCATTATATGGGTTTCCCGAGTGGTTTAATAGGTGTAATAATGGCAGGCGTGTTAGGTTATATTTTATCGAAAGCAACTTACGAAACACAAGGTATGGGCATTGCTTGGTTCATCCACTTTTTACAAGATGTCATTATTTTCTTAGCGTTGTTTATCATGAATGTGAAATCGTAAATTAGTTGTAACGCATGAACTCCTATTTTAATAAAAGAAAATCTTAGAATAAAACTTATAGACTGTTCTCAAAAATTTCATTACAAAAGAGTTAGCTATTTTATACTCATACCAAATGAACTTATATTTTAGTCCAAAGATGCGAAGTTATTTGCTTCGGCTACGCTCAGTATAAATTTTATCAGTACGATGAAAAAATTTGTTGCATAGCATAGCCT
>JAAFIL010000060.1 GCA_013297775.1 Bacteroidota bacterium | reverse complement strand
TTTGGCAAGTGCTACTCAACCGCAACTTACCAATGGATGTGTTAAGCAATTTAACAACCCAACAAACTCAAAATGCGTTAAGTGCTAAAAACCAATTGTTAGCCACTACACAACTCTACAACACCCGTTTGGGTTTGGCTTATAACGAAAAACTGAGCCGTTTTATGAACGATACCACATCGGGTAGTGCCGATAGTGTTATTGCTATTTACAATAAAAACGTGTTGCCCAATAGCGAGGTATTAAAAACCAATGCCCTTATTAGTTTGGGGCGTTATAACGAAGCTAAAACACTGTTAAACACCATTGCCAGCAAAGGGGCTATGTATGCCGATTACGTGAGCCTGCAACGGGAGTTTATAGCCATTAACGAAAGCCCCGCTTATTTGGCAAGTGTTAAAACCAATATGACCAAGCGAGAGCAAATACAAACGATGGCGAACACGCCCAATGCCTTATCAGAGGGTTTAGCCAATACCTTTTTAGAGCAAGTGTATGGCCTTCGTAAACTTGATGAAGAAAAGCCCGAACCCACAATGCAAAGCGGTAGTCGGATGATTAATAATAATGTAATCAACGAAGGGCAACTGATACAACTAAACGAAAATATTTTGGTTTACCCTAACCCTGCACAAGATGTTTTAAACGTTGAGGTGGAAGGAGCAGATGAAAATACGATAATACGTGTTTTAGATATAAATGGTAAGGTGCTAATTAGCCAAACACTAAATGTTAGCCAACAAATTAAAACCGATGCGTTAAGCAACGGGGTTTATTTTATACAGTTAATGCAAAACAAGCAACCATTAGCCGTAAAAAAAGTAGTGATTGTTAAATAAACTAAGCTAAACTAAACCGCAAATGCCTTTCACAAAAGGTGTTTGCGGTTTTAAATAAAAAGAAGTAATTTTAAATACATGAAAAATCTGTTACTAAGCCTATTTATAATACTAACTGTTTTAAGTAAGGGACAAATTACGTTTAATAAATACTATACTAATGGATTTGTTACCCTTTACCCCACCAATGTATTTGAGCAAAACGACAGTTCGTTGGTGTTTTTAAATCATGTAAAAGATAGCGCAACGGGACGACAAGATTTGAACTTGTTTCGTTTAGATAAGTTTGGAAATAAAGTGCAAAATAAAGTTCATAATTTGGGCGTTGATTATTTAATGTATTTCAATGGTTTTAAAAATATTATTAAACTAAGCAATAGTAGTTATTTAACAACGACAGCTACTTACACAGGCACTACTACCACTACTTTAATATTTACTAAGATAAATGCAGTAACCCTAGACACTATTAAAACTCGCTTTTTTTGCGATAACGTAAATAATTATTATGTAAATAATATCATAAAAATTAGTGCGAATAAATTTTATTATATCGGTGGTAGAGGTAATAATTCTTATCAAAGTCCAGTAATTTTTAGTTTGGATAGTAATTTGAACATCATAAATAGTTTTACTTTATCTAATATTATGAATTTAACCACCACCAATGCTGTACTTCATCCCATTACAAAAAAACTTTTAATGGCAGGTACAATAACCTACGGGGTTAATCAAGTCAACGTCGGTTTTATTGAGGCAGATACATTAGGTACAGTTACAAACACTATGATAATTCCATATAGCAATATACAAGGGATTTCGCAGTTAAAATATTGCCCTTTTGATAATACATATATTTTTTGTGGTAATCGCCGAACCAGTAAAGTGGGTAATACCAGTTTTATTAAATTGCAACTCACCAAAATAAGTGCTATCAACTTAACGGTTACTTGGAGCAAAACCTACGGGCAATCATCAGGTAACAACCTTATGTCTATTTACCCAAATACCGATGGAAGCATCGTAAGTTGCGGCGTTTACGCCGATAGTGCGCAGTTTCAATCGCAATGGGATGCTGCAGGTGTTTTATTAAAAGTGAGCAGCAATGGCGATAGTTTATGGATGCGGCGGTATAACAATTACGTTAACAATCTCAATCCGTCGAGTTATTCCGAAACACTATATGGTTTAGAACGTACTAAAGACGGCGGATATATTGCTAGTGGGGGAGTGCTTAACCAACCCAAATCAAAAGCATGGGTTATTAAAACCGATAGCATGGGTTGTGTATCGGCAGGTTGTGGTAGCCTTATTAATGGCACTTACACCGCAACTACCGATGTACAAGAATTTAGTTTAGCCAATGCTAGTTTTAAAGTCTATCCTAACCCTGTTATTTCTAACTTAACAGTTGAGTTAAATACGCCTGTGTTGGATAATTACGAACTACAACTCGTAAACTATTTAGGCGAAGTTATTTTACAAACTACACTTCAACAACCCAAAACTGAACTCGATGTTTCGTATTTACCAAAAGGTATCTATTTTGTAAAGCTGTTTAAAAACGGCGAGCAAAAAGTATTTAAAGTGGTTAAAGCGTAAACTCAATTATTTTTTCATTAAACCTTACAGCACCTAAATCCCCTTTCCGTGAGGGATTATTTCGACTTCGCTCAATACAAATGAAGCGGCAGCCTGCGAAGGGCTTTTGCGAACAGATGCGCGAGCGGCGGAGGCTGAGGCACGAAGACCCCGCACGCCGCAGCAACTGTAGCAAAAGACCAAGCAGCTAAAGCGAAAAGCCTGACCCCGAAGTAGAACTGTACATTAGTTAAACTAGATAGTGTAAATAATACACTAAGCTACTCATCCACTTTATAGGGGGCACGCCCAATTTATAAAAAACCTTTCCTATAAGTGGAACTTTAATTGGGACAAGAAACTTGGTGTAAATGATAAACTAAGAAGTAAATAAAAATAGGGACACGCCCAATCGTTATTAGTTTTCTTACTGAAGTTGGACATTTTTACCTTATAAATCAAGTTGGTGTAATTCAGTCATCTGTACATTGACGTTCATTTTAGGATTTAATAGACGTTGCCTTTAAGCTGTTTCGTGATCGTGAGATAAGATAAATACATGGCACAATGCAACGGTTAGCCCACCAATGGCTTGCTCTATCATTTGCCAAAAGCAATCTAAAAGTAAATACGAAACGGTGAGTTGTTTGGTGAAAGAGATGTTTAAAACGGTTACAATCATAAACAAACAAAAGCCGACGATGGCACCACTCAAAAGCCCGCGAGTTAAAAAATTATCTATTTGTTTAAACAGGGAAGCGTTAAATAAAATCACTAAACCAAACGAAATAATAAGGTAGGTGAAGGCAGCAAAACTAACAAACCAAACGTAAGGAAATTCGATGCGCCTAAAGTCGTTCAAGAAATACCCATGCCATACATAAAATAGCGTGAACATTAAAACCGCAGCTAATAACCACGAAATAAAAAACCTTAAATTGAGTTTCATTGTTACCTATCAAAGTTAGTAATTTTTCTGAATGGTTAAACCTAGATTATGCAATAGGAATCTATTACGAGTCGAAATCCCTTCAAAACAGTAAACTTCGTCACTTTTTCTTCTTCACCATAGCAACACTATGCCTCAGTCGAAAAAGCGCCTGTTTTATTGGGCTTTCACCTCTCACTACGATTCCTATTGCATAATCTAGGTTAAACGACCAATGCGATTACTAAAATCTAAATGTTAAGTTAGCTTGGTAATGCGGATGAAACCTTAGTAATGCTGTTTCAAAACGCACCGTTCATAAATTTTTCTTTTTCATTTTTTTGCTACTTCTGTTGCAGCAGTGGGGTTTAATAAAAAAAGCAACACTCTTTTCTAAGGTAGGCTTACCACCAAACGAAAAAAGTGTTGCTTAGGTGTTTCAGATTACTGTTTACTGCACTCTAAACTTGAAAGGGGCTTCTACATCTGTATCGCCAGGAGCATAGGTACCGTTTTTTACACCATTGGGTTGGTGTCTTAATGCAATGGTTAAAGGAAACTTGTTAGTTCCAGTTGCCGTAGTGGTTATGAACGTACTTTCTAAGCCGATAGGGCGTGGTGTGCTGGCTCCATCGCTATCGTTGTATCTCACCGTTACGCCACTTGTTCCAATAACGGAAGTCCATTGATTGAGAGCAAACGTCGGATTAATTTGATTAAAGAAGAACATGTGTTCATCCCCTTCTTCTTCTACCTCATTCGAAATCGAATCTACCGGATTTTTTGTTTTATCTAACAAGTAGATGTTAGCCGTATAGGTTTTATTCGCCATCAAGGTAATAACCGAATCCGATTGATTAACACCACCAAAAGTTGCGGGTTGTCCGCCATCGCCATCTGGATCTATGTATTTGTAAATGGCTGTGGTTACATTTGTTCCACTAAGGGTTGATAGGTGCAATTCGAAATCAGTAATAACTTCCTGAGTGTTTGTTTGCCCCGTGGTGCTACCGCCCGTTGTGGAACTAGGAGGTGCTGGATCGTTTTTTTTCTTTTCGCAAGCGGTTACTGCTACTATTGCCATCCCGGCAACCATTAGCATCATTTTTGTGATTTTTGTTTTCATATTTATTTTATTTATCTATTTATTTATTGATTAAACTTTTATTTTTTTATCATAAAGAATTAAAGGTACTCTGAGGCGCAGGGTAACATTGGTTCCTACGGCATCGTTATAATACCTAAATCTATCTAAGTAATCGCGATACACGGTGTTGAGCGCATTGGTTACACTTAAGGTTAAAACAAAAGGTTGACGATGTGCATAAATAGTAGTACCAATATTACAACCCAACAATTCATAAGCCGGTGGAGGCGGTGCTACATCTACCCCCTCGGGTACACGGAATTGTTTATCAACTCTATTAAAAATAGGTTCGATGTACGTTTCTTTAAATACTTTGGTGGCTTTTAATTGGAGTAATACCGAAAACTCGTAACGGTTAGCTGGCATAAACACTAAAGGCGCATTGGTTTCGGTGTTAGTGCCTTTTAGCCACATGGCTTTCGTTTTAAGTTGTAACCATTTATAAACGCTATACTGCAACAATACATCACTGCCAATAATTCGAGCATTGTTTTGCACATAATTAAATACAGGAAACGAACCTCGTATCGTGAGTTCGGGGCGTGGTGCGGGAGTGTAATAAATAAAGTTGGTGAACCAATAGCCATACGCAGTTGCCTCGGCACGAAAGCGTTGATGCTGCGCTACTATGCCTAAAATAGCATTATTACAATATTCTGTTTTTAGTTTGGGGTCTCCTCTTTCGATAGCACCTACGCCGTGGTGTAAGCCGTCCGAATACAATTCGTTAACCGCGGGGGCTCTCCAACCATTGGCCACGTTAAGTGTAATGCTCAACAGCGAATCGTGTTTATAAACGCCACCTAAATTGTAACTCATATTTCGGAAAAGTAAGTTAGGACTTTGAAGGTCATTTTTTATCCAATAGTAAGAGGTTAAATCGCGCTGGTCGTAACGCACACCCGCTTCAATTTCGTAATGGGCTTTTACAAAACGCTCCATGGCAAAAGCACCAAAGGTTTTATTTACAAAAGCTGGAATGAAGAAACGCCCCACGTAAACATTTTCTTGATACATGCCTTGTACGCCCACTTTCCCTCTGAAGGCTTTGATGTTATCGTGTTCCCACAACAACTCGCCACTGTGCGTTGTAATGCGGTAGTCTAATTCGGGGAGGTTAAGCGCAGCCAAAGCCGCATTACGTGGTAAATGTTTGTCAAACTCTTGTCGTAAGTTAAATTGCATGGCGTAATTGGCATACAAGCGCGAGCGTAAGCCGGTGTGTACATGAAAACTTGCTTTTATTAATTCGTGAATAATGTTTTGATAAGGTCGTCCAATATCATACGAAAAGCCCGCTAAGCTATCGGCGGGTTTAGCACGGGCAAAAGCCGCACGTAAGTCGGTTAAATTTCCGATGTGTGCACTGCTAAAAATTCCAATTTTAGAACGGAATTGACTGTAATACACCTCGGCACCAAACCGACGGCGGTGATACCCGATGGCGTATGAAAAATTAGTTTCCTCGACCCCTGTATTTTTAAGGTAATAATTTGGCGTTTTTAAATTTCCCGATTTTTTAAGCGTGCCTTGTACTCGCCACGAAAAGTATTTAAGTTTATCGAAAGCACCTTGTAAATAGGCTGAACTTACGCCCGCTCGGCCATTGCTGGCACCTACCAAATTCAACTCGCCCGTAACAGAAGCTGTATCGGGTAAGTTAGGCGTTTCTACTAAAACAACACCGCCCACCGCATCGGAACCATAACGCACCGAAGCCGAACCTTTTATTAAAGTTAAACGACTGGCAATAAAGGGATCTATTTCGGGGGCGTGTTCGTTGCCCCATTGTTGACCCTCTTGCCGAATGCCATTGTTTAAAATTAAAATGCGGTAGCCTTGCATACCATTAATCATAGGTTTACTTATTGTAGCCCCAGTGTTAAACGTGGTTACACCATTTAATGCTTTAAGTTGATCGCCCAAGGTGGCGCCTTTGGTTTTGTCTAATGCTTTTACATCTAAGCGTTGCAAAACTTGTGTAGTTGTTTCTTCTTGTTTTTCAACGTCCACATCTATATTTTTTAGGGCGAAGTAGCTGTGAGGCATTTTAATGGTAATGTTTCGGTTTTTCTTTAAGTCAACGCTTATGCTGGTGTCTCTGCAACCAAAATGTTTAATTAATAATTGATAAGTACCCGCACATAAATTGGTAAATGCAAAATTGCCATGTTCACTGGCCTCTATACTTTGTCCTGTATTAACGAGTGTAACTACGGCATACGACAAATGCTCGTTGTTATCGTTATCGTTAACAATACCTTTTAGTACTAAGTTACAAGGCAACTGCGCCTGCAATGTGAAACTTAGTAATAGAATAAATGCAACTGTATTACAAAACTTAAACATTACTAAACGCAGAAATGAATCTGCTTTAATGGATGATAAAATGAATTAAAAAAACCTACAATCGAACAGATTTAGGCTTGCGGCGGGCCACGGAGGGCATTGGATGAATAGTACGATTCAAAGTAAACAACCGCATAAAGATTAAGAACATCGGTTTGTTTAGAAGCAAATAAAACGTGTTCGGTCGTAAAATCTATCGTATCGAAAAGTAGAGGTGTATTGTAAGTGTCAAAATTACACTCAGCATTGCTTTGTTCGGTTAGATGAACGCCGCTGGTACTAATGGCTGGCGTTTCGTGATGATGATTTAACCAACTGTGAATATACGTTTTAGGAGTAGATAAAAGCAATACCGTAATGGATATCCAAAACAAAGCCACATTGCGAATATATTTGTTCCTAAACATTTGAGATTTCAAATATACAATTAATCATTTATTTTATTTGTTAATTTTCAACTTCGTCGTCTTTTGTATCTAACTCAAACGAAAAAGTGGGTTTTACCTGATTCATATTGGCTTTACGGCTAATATTTCTTACAAAAATTAACCGTTGCTTGTCTATCTCGGCCTTTTCAAAAATTTGGGTAATAAAAGCTTCGCGCTGGGTAACAAGCTGCTCGTGCATTGTTTTAACTAAAGAGGCACCTACCAAATGTCGGCATTTATCGAGGTGCGAAGCTAAAGTATTGAGTTGTGTTGTTTTCGATTGAACGTAACTCACAAAATTGCTGTCTTTATTTTGCAGTTGTTTTAAATCCTTTATGTCTTGATCGCTCAACACATCGGTAAACTGCCGACCCATCTTTTCTTGCATAAACATTTTTTTGGCTTCGCGGTAAATCAATACTTCCATTTCTTTATCCGGATTTACATTTTGCGTAAACTCTACTACAAGCTCAGGTTTATCTTTGGCTAATTCAACTACTTTCTCAATGGTTTTTTGTTGTTGCCGTTCGTCTAATGCAAATTGCAAGTATTCAAATTCAAATTCAGTTTCTTGTTCTTTTTTCTTAAACAAACTGCCAATGGCTTTAAACGGAGAGGTTACCGCTTTTAATAATAAATTTTGAAATATTTTAAGGATAACCTTGTTTAATTTATACTTAGGGTCATTCAAATTTCCACTAACCGGAAATTTAAAATCAACATTCCCTTTCGTATCTTTTAGCAAGGCCACACCCATTCGTAACGGAACTTTTGTGGCGGTAGAAATGGTCTTATCGCGCTTGCCTACTTTTACTTTTTCGATGAATAAATGATTTTCACTTTTTAAATCGTGAGCCGCATTGACGTTAGTAGAAGTATTAAAATTAAAGCCTCCTTTTTTAAACGGATGCGCTAAGTAATAAAGAGTATAAGGGTTAAACATCACCAAAGGCACATCTTTCACTTCGGTTTTCAATTCCATTTCTAAAAAATCTTTTGGATTGGCGCCTACTTCTACCAATAGTTTTCCTTTGCGATTAATGAGTGTAGAAAGCGCAGCGGTAATGCGACTGTTTTCGGAACTGATGCGACTGCTGCTTAATGTTAAGCTATCTAAGCGGGCATAAAATTGCTCTCCTAAGGTGAAATCAGAGTAATCTATAACCCCGTTTCGAAGGGTAACTTGGTCGGCACTGTAACTATTTAAAATATAATTTTGTGCAATGGATTTTACATAATCGGCAATAATTATAAAGATGTTGGTGCTACTGCCTGTAACATTGGTGTTTAATGAGTCGGGGCTTAAAGTGTCAGATGCAGAGGCTACCACATTCGTATCTACTTTCATTAAACGGTTAAAGTTAGTGCCGTTTTCAAACAGATCTACTTTAACATAAGGTTCGTTTAATTCGATGTTTCGTAAATTAAAAATGCTGCGTTTTAAATGGATTGAATCTATAGATACGTTTAACTGTTTAAACAAAGCCAAGCTATCGTCTAAAACATCAATTACTTTAAAGTTAGATACACCCAAATTACCTTTTAAGGCCAAGTCTTCGGGGGTATTAAAATTTCCTTTTGCTAGAAATGTGGTATTTAAAACCCCTTGTAAATCGTTGGCTTTAAACACCTCGCGCAAATACGGGTAAAAGGGATTTAAACCTAAGTTATTAATGCTGGTATGTAGTTGATAAAATAAATCGGTCGTGTTTAGTTTAAAATCTAAATTCAAATGGCCACCGCTCGTTACATCGCTCGAAATTAGAAAACGCATGTTGGCGTTGTTGTATGCTAAACCTGGACAAAAAATACGCAAGGATTGTAAGCCCGCTTTAATACCTACTAACTTATCGTTATAACGTACCTGTCCATTATTTAATTCGATTTGACGCAACCACCAACGTGTTGTGTCCGAAACTTCTGTTTTGGGTTTAGCAGCGGCAGAGTCGGTTGAACCAAGTGCCAGTAAATCATCAAAATTAAAGTGTGTGCCTTTTTGAATGATGTTTAATTCGTAATCGTTTAGCTTGAAGGTTTTAATATCGTAATGTTGTTTAAGTGCGGCTTTATAAGGGTTAATTTGCACAAAGAGAAGTCCCGTTTTGAAAAAAAGTGCATTCGATTGGGCTTCATAAATTTTTAAATCAGTTAGTTCTAATTTGCCGTTAAAAATGTTGAGGTGCAGTTTGCCAATTTCAATCTCGCGTCCCACATATTTTGTATCGTATTTTTCGATGAGGTATTTGGTAATCGGCGAAATGAACACAATAAGCAGGATTAACAGCCCTACAACCGTTATCAATAAATAGAATAAATATTTTACGATTTTTTTAATAAGCATTAAAGATACTTGTAATTGTTGATTGTTTTGAAAATATTGTTTTCACCTCTCGCCAATATTTTGATTAATTTTAAATTTTTATAGTATGCAATTAATAGACGGCAAAAAAATATCACTCGAATTACAAGCAGAAATTAGCATAGAAGTTCAAAAATTAAAAGCGGGTGGTAAAAAAACACCACATTTAGCGGCGGTTTTAGTTGGCGATGATCCAGCTTCGAGGGCTTATGTGCGTAATAAAGTAAAGGCTTGCGAAAATGTTGGATTCAAATCTACCCTCATTGAATTTGAAGTTTACGTTAGCGAGCAAAAACTTTTAGCTAAAATTGATGAGTTAAATAACGATGCTGATATTGATGGCTATATTGTGCAATTGCCGCTTCCACGCCACATTAGCGAACAAAAAATAATTGAGGCGATTAAACCTAGTAAAGATGTAGATGGCTTTCATCCCATTAATGTGGGACGTTTGGTATTAAATTTACCAACCTATGTGAGTGCCACTCCGTTTGGAATTGTGCAATTATTAGAACGTTACCGAATTGAAACCGAAGGCAAACATTGCGTGGTGATTGGGCGCAGCCACATTGTAGGCTCACCCATGAGTATTTTAATGGCTAAAAATACAACCTTGGCAAATTGTACGGTTACCCTTTGCCACAGCCGAACGCTCGATTTAAAAGAACATACCTTAAAAGCCGATATTATTATTGCCGCCATTGGCAAGCCCGATTTTGTTACGGCCGATATGGTTAAACCTGGTGCCGTTGTTATAGATGTGGGCATTAACCGAGTAGATGATTTAAGTCAAACCAAAGGTTACCGCTTGGTGGGCGATGTGAAGTTTGATGAAGTAGCGCCTAAATGCAGTTACATTACGCCTGTGCCAGGTGGTGTAGGCCCAATGACCATTGCTAGTCTTATTAAAAATACATTGTTAGCCGCTAAAAAAGAAATTTATGCGTAGTGGTTTGTTGCAAACTTATATTATGAGTTGCAAGCCATCAAACGCCAGTTCTACATGCGGTGGCAATTCTTTCGACACCTCATCATGCAAACCAAGTTGATGCGAAATATGCGTTAAATACGCCTTCCGCGGATTTAGCTCTTCAATTAATTTTAACGCTTGTTGTAAGGTGAAGTGCGATACATGTTCTTCGCGGCGAAGGGCGTTAACTACTAATACAGTACTATTTTTTAATTTTTCTTTTTCGGAATCTGAAATAAAATTAGCATCGGTAATGTATGAAAAAGAACCGATGCGAAAGGCTTTTACGGGCATGTGGTGGTGCATTACATCAATCGGTAAAATGGGTAAATCGCCAATAGAAAACGATTCTTTATCAAAGGTATATAAATCAATTTCGGGAATGCCAGGATATTTTTCTTCTGAAAAAATATATGCAAACTCTCGACGTATGGCAGTTTGCACTTGTTCGGTAGCATACACAGGCATACGCATTTTTTGTAAAAAGTTAAACGCCCGCACTTCATCTAATCCCGCAATATGATCTTTGTGTTCGTGTGTAAACAATACGGCATGTAAGCGTTTTGTTTTAGCGGTTAAGAGTTGTTGTCTAAAATCGGGTCCTGTATCAATTACCAACGAGGTGTTAGTGCTTTCTACTAAAACAGAACTGCGTAAACGCACGTCTTTATAATTAGTGCTGCGGCAAACTTTACACGTGCAAGCAATTACGGGAATCCCTTGCGAAGTGCCTGTTCCTAAAAACGTAATTTTTATACTTGGACTACTCATTAAAATAATTGACGAAAAAACGAAAGTAGAATGCTTGGTTTGGTTAAGGCAATAAATAAGATACCAAAGATAGCACCCCAAAAATGGGCCTCGTGGCTAATGGTATCGGAGTAATTGGATTTACGTTTGCGTTGTATGAGGTAATAACTCACGCTTAAAAGCAACACGCCTGCCAACCAACTGGGCATGGGTATAAAAAAGAAACCAATTGTTCCTTTGGGGTAAATTAAAATATGAACAAATAAAACGGAGGATATAGCACCACTGGCTCCCAACGAAGAATAATCTACGTTGTTGCGGTTTCTGAAATACTCGGTAAGCGAAGCGGCATAAATACCTCCTGTAAATAAAATCAAAAACATTAGTTTAGCCATTTGCGGGCTTCCATAAATAAGTGGGAAGAAGTTGTTTTCTAAACTTAAACCAAAACCATAAAGCGCCAACGCATTAAATCCTAAATGCACAAAATCGCCATGTATAAACGCATGGGTTAAAAAGCGGTAATGTTCTTTGTTGTGGTGGATGGAGTAAGGGTGAAATAAATACTTATTCATTATTTGTGGATTGGAAAATCCATAAGCCGAAAACGCTATAATTAAACCAAGTAAGGTGTAAGTAATCATAATTCGATTTTTTCTAAATTGGGTTTACTCAAATAATTACGGATGGCGTAATGCAATACATAAATAACCGGAATAAGGGCCAAAGCTACTAATAACTTAAATAAATAACCCCAAGCGGCGTTCACAATAAATTCGTTAAACGCCCATTTACCGGGTAAAACAAAGGCAATGTATTGCACCACAAACGTATCTACCAGTTGGCTAACCAAAGTGCTGCCCGTTGCACGTAGCCAAATTAGTTTATTACCTGTTCGTTTTTTAAACGCCCAAAAAACATACACATCTACCAACTGCGAACATAAAAAGGCCACAATGCTCCCCACAATAATCCATTGGCTTTGGCCAAATACCGTTTTAAAGGCTTCTTGTCCAACGGGACTAAAATTAGTAGCAGGAATAGCCATGCCCCACGAGAGAATGAGGTAAGTATAAATGATTAAAGCAACCGTAATGTATGTTAATTTGCGAACGCCTTGCTTACCAAAGTATTCATTAATTAAATCGGTCAATAAAAAAACAAAGGGCCATAAAATAATGCCAATGCTTTGTGTAAACATCCCGAAAAACTGCACTAGTTTTCCACCAATCAATTCGGCTACAATGGCGTTGGTTACAAAGAAACCTGCCAGTATCACAAAAACTAAATCTTTACGATTATTAAAATTCATCTTGTCGTTATAAACGTTGTACTAATTTTTTTACCATTTCATTTTTCCACACTAAAAAGCTACCATCTAAAATACGTTGTCGTGCCTCTTTTACTAACCACAAATAAAACCCTAAGTTGTGAATGCTTGCAATTTGCCCTGCTAACAATTCATTACACACCAATAAATGGCGTAAATAGGCTTTCGAGTAAACGGTATCGGCAAAGGTATGCGCCATGGGGTCAATGGGCGAAAAATCAGTTTTCCATTTTTCGTTTTTGATATTGATGATGCCTTCACTTGTAAACAACAAACCGTGACGGGCATTACGCGTGGGCATCACACAATCAAACATATCTACACCTAAAGCAATACTTTCTAAAATATTTACAGGGGTTCCAACGCCCATTAAATAGCGGGGTTTATCTGGAGGTAAAATGGCGGTTACCACTTCCGTCATCGCATACATTTCTTCGGCAGGCTCGCCAACACTTAAACCTCCTATCGCATTTCCAAAACAATTTTTAGAGGCAATGTATTCGGCACTTTCGATTCGTAAATCTTTAAACACGCTGCCTTGCACAATAGGAAACAAGGCTTGCTCGTAACCATAAGGCGAGGTTGTTTCTTCAAAACGGTTAATGCAACGGTTGAGCCAACGGTGCGTTAAACCTAACGATTGCTTGGCGTAATTGTACTCACAGGGGTAAGGCGTACACTCATCAAATGCCATCATAATATCGGCACCAATGCAACGTTCAATGTCCATCACGCTTTCGGGCGAAAAAAAATGTTTACTCCCATCAATATGACTTTTAAATGTGGCCCCTTCTTCGCTTAGCTTGCGTTGATTGATTAACGAAAAAATTTGGTAGCCGCCACTATCGGTTAACATGGGTTTATCCCAACCTATAAACGGATGCAGCCCACCTGCTTTTTTTAATACGTCTAAGCCGGGTCTTAAATATAAGTGATAGGTGTTTCCTAAAATAATTTGAGCCTTAACATCTTCTTTTAGTTCGCGTTGGTGTACGCCTTTAACCGTTCCAGCTGTGCCAACTGGCATAAAGATGGGCGTTTCTATAAGTCCATGTCCGGTTTCTAATGTTCCAACTCTCGCTTTTGTGTTCGGGTCAGTATGATGTACTATAAATTTCAAGATTACAAAAGTAACGATAAATACAATTCAACCGTATGTAAGATTTATGCCTTCATTTTTATGATAAAGGTTATACTTTACCAAAGAAACTTTTACAACACGTGTTCAGTATCGTGAACTTACAATCCTTTTTCTTTTGCTTTAAAGGTAACGGTATAGTCGGCAGGAAGTTTAGGCACTAACACAAAATTATAATCTATTGCTTTAGCAAAGCAAGCACCATTATCTTTATACAAAATAGAGTAGTTATATTTTTTTTGTGAAGCATCTATGCTTACTTCTCTGATGATGCGTAGTTGACACGAACCAGTGATATAGCAACCAATTAAGGTATGTTGGTTAAAATCAATGGGCGGAAGTGAATCTTTTCCAAAAGGGGTAACGAACAACTCATCAAATTGTGTCTTAGAAGTAATTACCCAATTTGAGATTCCTTCTCGAAAGCGAATGCTAGAGTCATCTTTAATATCATAACTACTAATAATACTTCCTTTATTAAGGCTTTGTCCGCGCTTAGGAAATTTATTACAACTTGCTAAAGAAAGGGCAATTAACAAAAAAAGACTGCGTGAACGTAAAAGTTTCATAAAACGAAAACGCTAAATTAAGAAGATTGTTGTTTGGTGCTAAGTATTTAACGTATTCTATTTTTTCAATATGTATTGATCTATTTTCCAAGTTAATAAACCTGTTAACACGCCAATGCAGGCACCGCCCAACACATCGCTTGGGTAATGTGCGCCCAAACGCATGCGCGCATACCCCACCAAACTGGCATAAGTGTAAGCTGGCACACCTACCCACCATTTTTTAGTAGAGAGGGTAAGTGCTGTTGCGGCACTAAAAGCGGCCGTTGTGTGTCCACTTGGAAATGAGTAAGGTCCTTGCTCACTTCGTTTTTCAATAATAGTTGGATAACTGACGTAAGGTCGTTTTCGTTGAATGGCATATTTTAAACCCAAACTTATTAAATTAGCCGTGGCAATGCTAATGGCACTTTTATACCCATTGCGCATCCTGATTTTATCGTGTTTAAAATACCCAACACTCCACACGCTCAGTGGCTCTATAAGTATAACCGGATAAACACTCCACGATACGCCATTCATTGTTCGATCCCAAGTTGGGTAATGCCCTGCATGAAGGGGTTTTAAAAGTCGTAAATCTATGGTTTGGCCAAAGCTTGGGGCTAAGTTAAACAAGACAAAAAAATAAATACTTACCAAACGATTCATTTTAATTTTTCTTAAAATTTGATACCATAACCATTCATATAACGAGTAATTAAAAACTTATTTTATGAAGCCACACGCTTATCAAAGCATTCACTTTATTGATTTTATGAAAAGGGAATCAAGCCGCAAGCCATTAGCCTCACACTTTAATGGCGCGGGTCATTTCACGTTTTCCGGGTGCGCCTGGCAACGTTTCTACTTTAAAGCCACACGATTTCAACAAGCGTTTAAAAGCTCCTTGTGCGCAAAAGGTAACTAAAATGCCACCTGTTTTCATGGAGGCGTGCAAACGCTCAAACAAGGGAGCTTGCCACATATCGGGCGTAATGCCAGGGCCAAACCCATCAAAATAAACTAAGTGAATGGGGGTTAGCATTTCAAAATCGTTAACATCTAAGGCCCGTTTGATGAGTGTAAACGAAGGATGCAGGGCTTGTTCTGTTTCAAACGGTAAAGTTAAGAGTTGCTCGCAAGGCGTGGGATGAACGGTATTTAAAAGTGGAATATAATTTAACTGTTCAATTAAATTTTCGGGAAACGGAAATTTTTCGATACCTGTATAGTGAACCGAATGCCCTTCGCTAATGGCAGCTAATAGAGTTAATAGCGCATTTAGCCCTGTGCCAAAACCCACTTCTATTAAGTTTAAAGGCTCATTTTTAAATTGATAAAACGCAGGCATTAACCCATGTTTTATAAATATATGACGACTTTCTTGCAATGCGCCAAATTTAGAATGGTACGTGGTATTTAGTGTTTTGTCGAAAACACTTGTTGAACCATCTTCGGTAGTTATAACTTCCAAATTCATACCTGAGGGTAAAAGTAATTAAAAAAATAAAGTTGGCAACATCCACAAAAAAAACATTAAGCCGTATTTAATGCGATTTTTTGTTAAACAAAAAATATTTTGGTTAATCGTTTAAATTCAATTACGCACTCCATTTTGAGAAGATGCCAAGAGCTTCGGTTAAACCCAAGTTATGGGATAGACTTTTGTGGCGTATTTCTGTATAGCTTATTGCAAATTCACAGAAATCGAACGTTTAAAAACAAGCTATAAACTTAATTCTAAGGAACTTTTTTCTTAAAATCTGTATTAAACGAAGAAGCGTATTAAAAAGGCGTTCAATGGTTTTGGAATTAATTTAATTTAGCAGGCACAACCATATCGAATCGGGGAATAAGTACTTGAAAGATTTCTTCATCTAACAAACGTTTCATGCTATAATACCCTTTCATGCAACCTATTTCGCCAGTTAAATTGCAGCCGCTGTTATAAGTAAACTGCTCGCCCGACTCAATAACAGGCGTTTCGCCAATAACACCCTCGCCATCAACGGTGCGGTTTTCGCCTTGCGAGTCTATTATATCCCAATGGCGGCGTAATAACTGTACGGTGTAATCGCTTTTATTTTCGATGGTTACATAATACACAAAAAAGTAATGGTTTTCTTTGGGCAAACTTTGCTTTGGCCAGTACTTTACCTCTACCGAGATGTGAATATTATTTGTTACCGTTTTATAAGTATTAGACATACACATAAAGTTGTTTTAAAGTTAAATAACAACTCTGGAAATAAAATTACAGAAAAAGCGGTAAACTGATTCTTAATTTAACTTAACTATTTGACTATCATTGATTTAAAATATTTTTATGAATTGCTTGTTTTTGGCAAAAAGTGGGCTTTTAAATGCCTATATTTGTAGCCCGATTTAGGTAAAGGTAAAACGGCAATTTGTAAAATTTATAAACCTCTTGAATGGCTTTACACATTCAATACAAGTATTAAAAAAATGGCAGAAAACGCCTTAGTAGGAACCGCTGATTTCGATTGGAGTGCAATTGGTAAGAAGCAAGATAATTATTCAGTAGAAGAGAAATCGGCATTGGATGAGTTATACGGTAAATCGTTAAACAGCATTACAGATCTTCAAATTATTGAAGGAACCGTGGTTGCAAAAAACAACCGCGAAGTAATTGTAAACATTGGTCACAAATCAGACGGTGTAGTAGCGTTATCAGAATTTCGTTACAACCCCGATTTAAAAGTGGGCGATACAATTGAAGTGTTTGTTGAAACCGCAGAAGATGCACACGGACAATTAGTGTTATCTCACAAAAAAGCACGAGCTGGTAAAAGTTGGGATCGCGTTAACGATGCGCTTAACACTGACGAAGTTATTAAAGGCTTTGTTAAATGTCGTACAAAAGGCGGCTTAATTGTAGATGTATTTGGCATCGAAGCCTTTTTACCTGGCTCACAAATTGATGTTAAACCTATTCGTGATTATGATATTTACGTTGGTAAAACCATGGAATTTAAAGTGGTTAAAATTAACAACGAATTTAAAAACGTAGTGGTATCGCACAAGGCTCTTATTGAAGCTGAAATCGAAAACCAAAAACGCGACATCATTTCTAAATTAGAAAAAGGACAAGTATTAGAAGGAACCGTTAAAAACATCACATCTTACGGTGTGTTTATTGACCTAGGTGGTGTAGATGGTTTAATCCATATTACAGATTTATCGTGGGGTCGTATTAACCACCCTGAAGAAATTGTGAAGTTAGACGAGAAAATTCAAGTTGTAATTCTCGAATTTGACGACGACAAAAAACGCATTGCTTTAGGCTTAAAACAATTAACCAAGCATCCTTGGGAAGCTCTAAATGCAGATTTAAAAGTTGGCGATACTGTAAAAGGCAAAGTAGTAGTAATTAACGATTACGGCGCATTTATTGAAATTGCAACAGGTGTTGAAGGCTTAGTTCACGTAAGCGAAATGAGTTGGAGTCAACATTTACGTTCGGCACAAGAGTTCGTAAAAGTAGGTGAAGAAGTGCAAGCACAAGTATTAACATTAGACCGCGAAGAGCGTAAAATGAGCTTGGGCATGAAACAATTAACACCTGATCCTTGGAACATGATTATGGATAAATATGCTAAAAATTCTAAGCATACAGGAACTGTTCGCAACTTCACCAACTTTGGTGTATTTGTTGAATTAGAAGAAGGTGTAGATGGTTTAGTGCATATTTCGGATTTATCGTGGAGCAAAAAAATTAAGCATCCGAGCGAATTTTGTAAAGTAGGCGAAAAAATGGATGTGGTTGTTTTAGAAATTGATGGCGAAAACCGTCGTTTATCTTTAGGCCACAAACAATTAGAAGAAAATCCTTGGGATGTTTTTGAAACCATCTTTACCGACGGTTCTGTGCATAAAGGAACCATTACTTCATTAAACGACAAGGGTGCTACAATTGGTTTACCTTATGGTGTAGAAGGCTTCTGTCCGGCTCGCCATTTAGCCAAAGCCGATGGCACTACTGCTAAAATTGAAGATGTAATGGACTTTAAAGTGATCGAATTTAGCAAAGACGCTAAACGAATTGTTGTATCACATGCCCGTTTGCACGAAGAAGTAAAAGAAGAGGCTCGAAAAGCAGACAAAGCAACCAAGAAAATGGATACTGAAGAAAGCAAGAAAGCCATCAAAAAAGTAAAAGATAATGTTGAGAAAACCACCTTAGGTGACATTTCGGCCTTATCTAACTTAAAAGATAAAATGGACGGCAAAAAATAAATTGCCCAAGCACTCCCTTGCCAACGCAAGACGGTAAGGGACACTAAAAATCCGCCATGATTTTTAGTTTTTGAGAACCAAAGCCTCGTAGCAATGCGGGGCTTTGGTATTTCTGATAGTAGAATGTGTTGTTTGTAATTTCAAGAAATCGGACATTTTAGAATAAAATAGCTAACTCTGAAAAAACTACAAATCGCAAGATATACCAAGTCAATTAGTGTCATAAAAAATATACTACAACAAAATTACTTTACTTAGGTACTTGAATAAAATAAACATGCTCAAACCTATTCGGACTATACATCATAACTTTATATTTTGATTCTCAGGTATATGATTTTTTGGATAGATCTATTTACCCAACGGCTTTATACCAATATCGGTTCTAAAAGATACAAGTTGAACCAGAATTATTTTTCTTTTAGGCGACGAAAAAATTATAGGCTTAGCAAGGCCTACGGATATAATTTTTGAGGAAGTATAAGAGAAAAAGAAACTGGGTCAACGTATCTTTTAGAAATGATGTTGGTATTAATGTGTTATACAGCACTTTTTACGTTACTGTTAAAACCTTATACTTAAAGCCTTCCTCTTCACATATTTTACAGATACTTTCAATTTTTTTATCTTCATGGATATACTCAAAACCTTTATCCTCCCTATACATATTGAGAGCATCTCTGATCTCGATAAGATTAAATTTTGTTACTTTTTGCAGAAGCTTTTGTAATATTAAGAAGTCTGCGCCTCCTTTTACATTAGTCTTATGAGTTATGACTAGTTTTTTCATTTATGGTTATATGTCGTAGCCGTTAAAATTACTGAAATTTTTAATTCGACAATATTACCTATTCTAATATCAAAGGCAGTAAGTATGCCACATCAAGGTATAAGTTTAACAGCGGGTTTAAAAATTACTGTAGATTTAATATTTCATAATTTATGTAAAAAGAAATTGTTTGGTAACTAGCTTACCTCTGAGAATTAAAGTAAAGAAAGCCAAGTGTATTACCACCATCTACCTATACCATACCAATAAACAATTAAAGTTGCTGAAACAAGATTAATTATATAACCTGTCCAAATATTTCGTGTTTCGTACTTCGTATCTAAGTAATCAGAATACTTACCTCTAAAACCATTACAAATCCAAAAAAATAAAGCACCCGTCCAAAGTGAAGTTAATTTCTCTACAAAAGGTTCTTTTGCCATTACTTATATTTTTACCTTGCTATAAGGAGTCTTTCCTGTAAGCCAATTAAAATTTATCATATCTCATACCTCTCGAATGTAGCGAAAATTTATGTTTCGCTACATTTATCATTTTCCTGTTTGAAGTTAAACTTTTCTAGTTCTAACCTGTGCGACTTTTGGGGTGGTTACAAAGCTCTTAGCCCTGAATAGAATGGTAAACATTCTATTTACGGTTCAACAAAAAAAGCGTCCCAACACACCTTGAGACGCTTCTTTGTTATTTCCTGCTAATTTAATCCGTAGGAGTACAATTTCGGCGAGTTAAACACATCAACACTTTTTCTATTCAACTGTTTCTAAGATATAAACCATAAAAATATAAACCATGAAAAAACAAATTTTCAAATGGGTATCGTTAGCGGGAGCATTGATACTTGCACAACCAACCATCAACGCACAAAATTGGTTCTTAGGAGGTAACAACATTAATGCTACACCATTAAACAATTTGGGTACAACCAATGCCTCTGTCGTAAAACCTGTCAACTTTATTACCAATGGCGTTTTGCGCGCCACCATGGATGGTAATAATTTTATAACCTCATTTGCAGGGAGTGGAATCAACAACACGTTAAACCTGAATACCAACGGAACAAACAATGGTGTAGTAACAGCGGGTCGAAATTTAGGATTATTTGCGGGTAGTTTTAATTGCAATACATCAGCTCCTGCAAACGATGTATATATCGGTGGGAGAAACATTTTTATGCAGCCCACAGATGCAACACCCAATTCATTTTTAACAGATGATGTACAACGTGTATTGATTGGTATCCCTACTACATTTGTACCAACGGTGGCTACACCAAAATTATTGATAAGAGGTGGCGGTTCTGTTTCAAGTAATAATCCTTGTATAGGTAACGATTTTTTGAATCCTGATAATATTGGTTTAGTAAGTTTGGGTAACTTTGGTGAATCGCCCACCTCTAACAATGCCAACAAATGGATTTCGTTAGGCTCTCGTCCGCCCAGTACAAATCAAGAGTTTAACTCGTATGGTTATCGTGCGCAATGGAATAAGTATGCTGTGGATTTAACTGTACAAGACCAAGCCGCATCTTCGGTTTCTAATGGCGAAAAAGACGCATCGTTAACTTGGCAAGATGGTTCAACAACCACAGCACCTAACACAGTAGGGTTCAATACAACTAACTCTTTATTGATTCAATTTCGCAACGGCGCAGTACCAACCGCTAACTCAGCATTGGCACGCCGTACCGTAGCCAGATTTTCAATTGTAAACGGAAACGGACGTTTAGATGTTAGTGGGTCTATTAATGCCAATCAAATTTTACTGGCTTCCGATGCGCAATTTAAAAAAGACATCACACAGTTGAAAAACTCAATGGATATTATCAACCGTTTAAATCCGGTAACGTATAATTTCCAGCGCGACGAATTTCCTTCTTTTGGTTTTTCGAACAGTTTACAGTATGGGTTTATTGCTCAAGAGTTAGAAAAAGTATTACCCACACATGTAGAAGAAATAGCTAATGGCTATAAAGCGGTTAATTATGTGATGCTTATTCCTATTCTCACAAAAGCCCTTCAAGAAAGCGATAAAGAACTGAAGCAAACCAAAGCAAATCAATTAGCCTTAGAACAAAAAGTAAATAAGCTTTTAGAAGATAACAAAAATATGGCCGATCAACTTGAGCGCAAAGGCTTGTTAACAAATAGTAATAGCGCAAACGATGTGCAGTTTTTCCAAAATAAACCTAATCCATTTAATGATGTAACTAGTATAGGATTTAATTTTAAAAATGATGTCATGTATAAATTAGTAGTAACTGATTTGTCGGGTAAACTTGTAAAGCAATTTGTTAATCTACAAGGAAGTGGCGAGGTAAAATTAACGAAAGACGATTTCTCTGCCAGTGGTATTTATTTGTATAGCCTCATTACCAGTAATGGCGATGTTATTGGAAGTAAACAGTTAGTATTTGAAAAATAACGCGTTGCATTTGTTTACTAATACCAAATGAACTTATATTTTAGTCCAAAGATGCGAAGTTATTTGCTTCGACTACGCTCAGTATAAATTTTATCAGTACGATGAAAAAATTTGTTGCATAGCATAGCCTACGGAACAAATTTTTAAAGAAGTAATGATGAAAAAGAACGAGTAGATTGGACTAAAATATAAGTTCACTTGGTATAAAAAGCGGTTTCACCGTTGAGACCGCTTATATTTCTCATTAATACTTATTTTTTCGCACCATAATTCAATTTTTAAACCCTCATAAAATTCAATATAAAAATATGACTTACCATTAATATCAACCTCAAACAATTCATTTCCCTTTTGAAATCGACCTCGGTAAATACTATCAATTGTTAGGTTGTTCGATTTATCAAAGTTAGAAAACTCAAATCTTTCTACGACTATTTTATCAAATTCGAAATAAACAAAATACCCCTTTACTATATTTTCAAAAAGAAGTAGAAGAACATTATTTTCAAAAAGTATCTTAACACATGTCTCGTTTGGTAGAATTGAAATGGAAAGTGCAGCGTGTATTATCTAATTGATATACTATCAATCAAATATTTAGTCCCATCTAAAATCAAATAAAATCTTAAATCATTTAATATTCTTGTATCAACAATATATTTATTGTTCGTCTTTTGAGTATTTATAAACTTAGCTTCTTCAATCTTTTCAAGAGCAAAATCTGGTTCTTGAGATAATAATAATAAATCATGCTCAAAACCAATAGGAGGACCATCTGTTTGTTTTTCTCGCTTCATTCTTAAATTACAACTGTTAAAATAAATTTCTTTTTGACGAAGAAAGTTATTTGTGAAAAGACCAGAAGAGTTTAATACGTTAATATATACTTTAGAATTATCAAAATTTACAGAGTATAAAGACTTTCCATCATCGGGAATAGTAACCAAAACTATACTAGATATAGTATCATATTTTTGTTTATACCAATCGAAAAAAAAATTTACTGCCTTTTTAGTCTCATCATTACTTATATTGTAAACCGATAGAGTTTCCTTTTTTGCTAATGAAACTGTATCGGTAACAGTAACCTCCCTTTTACTTTCATTAGTTTCACAGTTAGTAAAACTAATGATACCAATCAATAAAATTAAATTTAGTTTACCTTTCATGTCAATTTGGGTTTGGTCTTACCTGAGAAATAATATATCGTCTATGATTATAGTGTTTCCTCACCAAGAGTATTACTCTGTAACAAATATAATCTATTTATTCATGCTTAATAGCAACTCTTCTTATTGTTCCGACATCAAAAAATTTATGATAAAAACTTCCTTTTTAGACTCTCCAATATTTATGTTTAGATTTTGTTCCCCTCAACTTTTAACGCTGACCTTTTTACCCAATAAGGCTGCATCATCCGATAATCGTGACCCACAGCGGTTTCTAAATAGGTCGTAGAGGTCAAATACTGCTTGCTACTAATGGGTAATAATTGATACGCATTGTACGCCACACTACTGCGTACTTCAAATACATCCTTGCTTTCTACTACCAAACCTTAGGAAAAGTTTTTTTATAAATTGGGCGTGCCCCCTATAGCGCTTACACTTTGCTTAGTGTATTATTTACACTATGAGTATTCTCTAAATTAAAGTTCCCCTTAGGGGTCGGGCTGTCCGCTTCAGCCCCGCTGTGCTTGGCGGTTTTTGTTACGGCTGTGGTGGCTTCGTACCTTCGCCTCCTCGCTCGTACAAAAACTCGCCAATCACTAGTGGGGGGCTGCCGTGAAAATTTATATTGAGCGGAGTCGAAATATCCCTCACGCGTACAACTCTTAATTTATTTTATAACTTTTAGTTCCTTTTATTTTTTTAATTTTAATAGCATTTATGACATCTATTTATTCAAAACGAAGCTATCATCCACTTGTCAGTTATTTT
>JAAFIL010000006.1 GCA_013297775.1 Bacteroidota bacterium | reverse complement strand
TTACAAACGCAGCTCTCAAACGTCCTCGTTACGCTTCGCTAAACAAGGACGAGATAAGGGTTCAAGTATTTTTACAGAGTTAGCTATTTTATTCTAAAGACCCTCTTTCTTAAAATCTCGGTTAAAACATAGTTTTTTGAGTATTATCCTAAATAATGTAATAAAAATAGAATGAGAGGCAATCGTTCAATGGAATGAATACTTTTCTAAAGAGGCATGGTTTACCAATAGTGAAGAAGAAAAAGTGGCGTAGCATTTTGTTTTGAAGGGATTTCGATTCGAAATAGATTCCTATTGCATTATCTACTTTAACCTTAGGACTTAACTTTAATCTTTTGATTCCATTTCGGTTGGGCGGCTAGTACTTTTTTGTAAATAGGGCAGGTTTTATCGTGCGCACCAGGCAAATAGCCACAACTCATTAAAAATTCGTTTACAATTTCGCCGCCCGTAAATAGAAATGTTTTTTTAAATAATTTCACCCATTCGTCTTTTGTTTTTGGATGATGAGCGGTCAACCAATTTTTAAAACTGCCGTGGCTCAGTTGAAGCTGTAAAATTGTTTTGGCATTTTCGATGGCTGCATTTATTTTTAAACGGTTACGAATAATGCCCGCATCGGCCAAAAGGCGTGCGCGATCTGTTTCGGTATAGGCTGCAACTTTCGCAATATCGAATTCACTGTATGCTTTCCGAAAGGATTCTTGTTTGTTTAAAATGGTGGTCCAACTTAAACCTGCTTGGTTTATTTCGAGTACTAAGCGGCAAAACAATTCATTATCAGTTTTAATAGGAAAGCCATATTGCGTATCGTGATAAACTTTATGGACGTGATTTTTTTGCGAATGAAGGGTATTTGCAAATTGACAATAACTCATACCTAAAGGTATGAATGTTCTTTATGTTTTGAGAATAGTGTTTTTGTTGTATAGCTAAAATGCTTCGTTTGGTGGCAATGATTCTACTAATTTACAGAGCCTGTTAAAATACTATAAAATTGTGGCACAGTATTTGTTTACTCATTCATAACTACCTTTCATTCCCCAATAGGTAGGTTTTACTAAGGCTAGATGGTGCTGCGTAAAACGGAACTATCCATTTATAATAAAATTTGTAAACGTTACAGTGGTGTTTTGTTGCAACTAACGCCATGAACTAAATAGGTACTTATGCCATTCGTATAAATTTATAGTTGGAGGGATGCGTCCTATTTTATCAATAGTACATCCCTTTGGTATAAACCTTAGCAGTAGGGTTACCCCAATTAATTTATAAAACAAACAACAACAAGAAGTGTGTTGCTTCTGTGCTTTTCCATTGCCCAGCAACATCTACTTCGCAACAACAACAAAAAAGAAAAATCCCCGGCGTTTATGCAACCGGGGATTTTTTTAATTAGGTAGTATTACGCTTCCATTTTCTTTTGTACACGTTTGCGCTCGTTTTCATCTAACAAAATTTTACGCATCCGAATATGATTAGGTGTAATTTCTACATATTCATCTTCTTGAATGTACTCCATGGCTTCTTCTAAGCTAAAACGTACTTTAGGGGCAATGCGCATTTTATCGTCGGTACCACTGGCACGCATGTTGGTTAATTTTTTTTCGGTACATAAATTAATCACCAAATCATCGGGACGTATGTGTTCGCCAACAACCATGCCTGTATAAACTTCCTCGCCTGGGTCAATAAAAAATTTCCCACGATCTTGTAATTTGTCAATGCTATACGCTACTGAAATACCTTTATCTTTCGACAATAAAACGCCAGAGATACGTCCGTTAATGTTTCCTTTCCAAGGCTCGAATGCTTTAAAGCGGTGTGCCATAATAGCTTCGCCAGCTGTAGCGGTTAAAATATTATTTCGCAAACCAATAATACCACGCGATGGAATTTCAAACTCCATGTGAATTAAATCGCCTTTAGGTTGCATCATCAACATATCGCCTTTACGTTGCGACACCAAATCAATAACGCGGCTACTGGTTTCTTCGGGGGTATCAATGGTTAAAATTTCAACGGGTTCGCATTTTACCCCGTCAATATCTTTAATAATTACTTGCGGTTGTCCTACTTGCAATTCGTAACCCTCGCGGCGCATGGTTTCGATTAATACCGATAAATGTAAAATACCACGACCAAATACTAAATACGAATCGGGAGAGCCTGTTTCTTCTACACGCAAGGCTAAGTTTTTTTCTAACTCTTTCATGAGGCGGTCGCGCAAGTGGCGCGAGGTAACAAACTTACCATCTTTACCAAAAAATGGGGAGTTGTTAATGGTAAACAACATACTCATGGTAGGCTCATCAATGCTGATAATTGGTAAGCCTTCTGGAGCTTCAAAATCGGCAACGGTATCGCCAATTTCAAAACCTTCAATCCCGGTAAAGGCGCAAATATCACCAGCAATTACTTCTTGTACTTTTACTTTACCTAAGCCATCAAACACATACAATTCTTTTACGCGGCTTTTTTGAATGCTTCCATTACGTTTTACAACACTAATGGGCATGTTTTCGCGAATGATACCTCTGTACACACGTCCAACGGCAATACGACCAATAAATGACGAGTAATCTAAAGATGTAATTTGTAATTGCAACGTTCCTTCGCGTTTGGGTGCACTCGGAATTTTTTCGAGAATAACATCCAATAAATAAGTAATATCTTCGGTAGGTGTTTTGTGATCGGCACCCATCCACCCGTGTTTACTAGAGCCATAAACTGTAGGAAAATCTAATTGATCTTCTGAGGCTTCGAGGTTAAAAAATAAATCGAATACGGCATCGTGTACCTCATCGGGTCGGCAGTTGGGCTTATCTACTTTGTTAATCACTAAAATGGCTTTCTTCCCGGCGGCAATGGCTTTTTGCGTAACAAAACGTGTTTGAGGCATGGGACCTTCAAAGGCATCTACCAATAAAATAACGCCATCGGCCATGTTCATCACCCGCTCTACTTCGCCACCAAAATCGGCGTGACCAGGGGTATCAATAATGTTAATTTTAACGCCTTTATAAGTAACCGAAACGTTTTTCGCTAAAATGGTAATGCCACGTTCGCGTTCCAAATCGTTGTTATCTAAAATGAGTTCTCCAGTCTCTTGGTTTTCACGAAAGAGTTTGCAGGTGTGTAAAATTTTATCAACCAAAGTTGTTTTACCGTGGTCAACGTGTGCAATAATAGCAATGTTTTTAATATCTGACATGCGTTAAATTTGAGGGCGCAAAGATAGTGATTTTTTGGGAACGTCCTAATTATTAAGGATTTGGTAAGAAAATCCTAATAAACACCTGCGAAATAGTTGTTTTTAGGGTTTATGGTTAGTAGATTTATAGTGTGGCTTAATCCATTTATTATTCGGAACAATTCCTAAAAGATAAGTTCAGTATTTTCTAACTCTTGTAGTAATTCTCTATAGGTTTCAATGTGTAATGGTTTACTATCGGCTTTATCTAACAGTTCCATTAAACGGAAACGATCCACAAGTAAGGCGGTGTGCAAATGGGTAGGGTTTAGCCATTGATTATCGGTGTTTCTAAACGATTTTGGAATAAAATGAAATTGAGGATAGTCATAGTTAATAAGTATAAATTGTTGCCACTTGGCTTTGTTCGCGTCCAATAATTTATCTTCCCAATCGTTTCCACAGGCGCATTGCGCAAAGTAAGTAGGCAACATATTGAGTTGGTCGTTAAACGAGAAGTAGGCCACCCAATCCAATCCACCATCACCTACATTATTTTTACCAGCGTTTTCTTTTGTAAAAAGAGGGTGGAGAGGCAAGTGTAATTTTTTCGATAATTGCTCAATTTTATCGTAAAACAAGTGGCTGTTACTAGTAGAAGAGCTATCTCCTCCTGCACCAAAAAATTCTATAGTTGCCAATTTTGGGATTAATAGTTTAAAAGGAACTTCACAAAGTTTTTCAAACGCATGTGTAAGCCGATATGAAAAGCCCCCCTCGCGATGAATGAAACGGATGAGTGAGGATAGCAATAAAATAATATAAATATTTTGTTTTTCGGTTTTTAGTTCAATACGTTTTATAGAGTTATAAGTGTCTATTTCAAATGGATAGTGTTCGGGGGCAAGGCGTTTGCGGCATTTCATATAACCAATGATACCAATAATGCCCGTTTTAATCATCTGCTCTATTTCTGGGTCATTATCACTCTCAAATTGATCGTCGGCCAATTTATCTTCTGCTAAATGGCTCGTTTTTTTGCTAACACCTTGCAGTTGACGTAATGCTTTTTTCTCATCACCATCATTTTCATCCAGTAAACGGTCTTTTATAGCTTCTGCGCTCAACGATGGGTCGGGGTTCAAAAGCACCAATAATTCAATCACGTCGGCCCAAACGTTATAATCGGTTTGGTGTTTGGGGAGTTCAATTTTTGATGGGTTAATGTAAGGCATGCGGCTCTAATCGTTTAATTCGGTTTTCAATTTATTTTGCCGTATAATGCGTTTAAGTTGCGTGCCAATTACTTCTGCCGCATCTATAATCTCTTCCAATAGTGCTTGATCTTTTGGTGTTGGTAGTTTCGATTTATGAATAAGGCGTTGGGCTTCGTTCAAATTGATATTGGCTTCGTTGAGGTAAAATCTGATGTTTTCATCTGATAAATCGGTTAGTTCAGAGGCTTCCGAAATAGATTTTCCATCTTCTATAAATGCTTTTTTGGCTTCTTCATTTTGAAGCACTTTGCCTAATAAACGAAGGTTACGGTTATCGCCAATACGGGTTTTTCCTGTTTCGGTAATTTGATATAACCATTTTACAAGTTGTTCAAAATTTTCGAGTTGTAGCGTTTCAAAAGGTTTTTCGTTATTGATAACAACGCCTGCAAACTCTGCTACAATGGATTGATTGTTTAATACTTCCGAAATTAATGACAAATCAAATGTTTCTTCATTTAACGAGTCACCCATCCCAAACCAATTATGATTTTTTATAATTTGAAAGGCTTCGTAGCCAATTAATAATTTTCTAACATACGCACCTTTGCTCCCAATTTCGCGAGCTAATTCTTTATATACTTCATAGTCTCGACTTCCTTTTTTCAAAAATAATTCATAAAGGTAACGTGCTTTTGAAAGCAGAGGCCATTGTTTGACACCCGATACATGTCTAAAGCCTAAATAGTTTTGAACTTCGATTCGGTTACTGCATTTATAAACCCAAATTTCGTTCGGAATAGTTTGCTTACTAGTAGCGGTATCAGATAAAACTTTAATAGTTCGTGGACTTTCGCTTGCTAAGAGCGGATTGGCTAATAATTTAATGGAGGCTAAGCGGCGATTTCCTTCTACGACCACTAGCTTATTATCTTCTTCAACCACCAAAATAGGCTCGCCATTAAAAAATCCGTTTTCGGCAATGGAGGCCATCAAATCAACTAGGGTTGCATCCGATAGCATCCAATTAAGTACTTCTTTTTCAGAAGCATTTTTTAAACGTTCGGGTAACCTCGGGTTCTCGGGGTCTAAGTGTAACTGGTTTACCTGAACCGATATGAATTGATTATTTGCCATTTGTGGAATGAATTATTTGATAACTCTTTACTAAAAGTAAATGTAATTTTTTTATCAATACCCTAAGTACATTTCCCCAAGAAATTATTCTTCTCTTGCGTATAACGTTCAAAATGCAGAATGTATCTAATCCATATATTTTCCTAATTGCGGATGGTTTTTAAACCGCGCCAAAACTTGCTGTTCTACGCTTGCATTCAATTTTAATTCGGGGGCATGATGCGGTTTTTTGCGAGCATCTAAAATAAGTGGCCCTTTGCAACACCAGTGTTTGTTTTCAATGTAAGCATCCACGCCATAAATATCATGACTGGGATTGCTTCGGGTATAACTAATCCACAAATAATCGTTAAGCTGAAGTTGTTGTGTCTCAAAATCGTCGTATAACACCACTTGAGCAATGCCCTCTAATGCTTGCGTTTTCAACTGTTCAACCAATGTCTCTATTTCAACTTGGGCGTTGCTGGCCGTTGTAAACGTTTTGTAGTTCAACATCACCACACCATTTAAAGGCATAAAAGCGGCTTTCACATGGGGCAATTGCTTAAAAAAATCAGGAAGTTGCGTGCTTAAAGTACGAATGGGTTCGCCACAAGCCGCCATCACCACTTTGCTGCCTTGATTAATGCTTTCACCGCTGTAATCTAACGTATCCATGCTGGTTTTCGTATAAAAATGCACATCGCGGGTATAGTTAATCCGTTCGAATACATACTTGAAAAAATCAGCAATGTTATGGCAATGAAGCGCATTTGTGGCATCGGCCGCAATAAACAAATATTTGGCTAAACTTAATTGTCCGGTACCTAAAATATGGTTGGCTTGCGTGAGTAACTCCGACGGTTGTTGAAGTTTTAAATAGGGTGTATAACGCTCGCTGCCAACGGCTAGTAATAAGGGATGCACCCCCGACGCATCAACGGCGTGTACTTCTTTAACTCCAGGTATTTCATGCGGAATAGCACTACCGCTAATATCGTGAATGAGTGCCCCAAAAGCCGTGTCTTCTTGTGGTGGCCGCCCTACAACTGTAAACGCCCAAATACCCTTGGGTTTGGCATACACTTTATGAACCTTTAATAAGGGAAAGGGATGCTTTAAACTGTAATAGCCTAAGTGGTCGCCAAATGGGCCTTCGGGTTTATTATCGTTGGGGTGCACTTCGCCTGTAATTACAAAATCAGCATCTAACGAAATGCAATACCCATCGGCATAAGCGTATTTAAAACGTTTCCCGCCCAAAGCCCCCGCAAAGGTTAACTCGCTAATGCCTTCGGGCAAGGGCATAACTGCGGCCAAGGTGTGGCTTGGTGGACCGCCAATAAAAATAGAAACTTTTAGTGCTTGGTTCTTGGCATTGCTTTTCGTTTGGTGTACTCCAATACCACGGTGCAATTGGTAATGCAAGCCAATTTCTTTATTGAGTTCATAGTCGTTTCCACTTAGTTGAATGCGATACATGCCAAGGTTAGAAGCCATTACGCCTGGTTTGTCTATATCTTCGCTGTAAACTTGAGGTAAAGTAACAAAAGCCCCGCCGTCCATTTCCCAATGGGTAATGAGTGGTAAATCCGAAATATTAATTTCTTTAAAACCCGCCGCACTTAAACTGCTTTTACGGGGCAAGGCTTTTAAGGCTGCAAAGGCGGTGGAGGCGTATTTTAAAGGATGCTTAATGCCCTCTAAAGGATTGTTGCGCAATTGCACCAGTTGCTGCACTTTTTCAAACGTATCTCTAAACATAAAACGGCTGCGTTCCACCGTTCCAAATAAATTAGAAACGCAAGGGTACGAAGTGCCTTTTACACGTTCAAATAACAAGGCAGGACCTTCTTTAGCAAATACTTTTAAATGAAGGGTTGCCATTTCTAAATGTGGATCTACCTCTTCTTTAATACGAATAAGGTGTCCATTCTTCTCTAAATCAAGGATACATTCTTGTAACGATGCGTAAGCCATAAGTGCTAATAAAACCCTTAAAGTGAATTAAAGTTTTTTATAAAATTTAGTTTGCTGAAATTTTTTATAAAAGGCAGGTGTTTTGGCTTTAAAACGCCAGCCAAACGTAAAGTTATTACTAATATAGCGGCTGTTATATTCAATAATATAATTATTATAGGCTGTATAATCTATCGTAAATGAGTAAAGTAAATAAAAGCGTTTTAAGTTTAAACCCATAGACGAGCGCACATCGCCCGATAAGGAAAGAAAAGAATAGGTAGTGCCACTGCCTTGGTTAATTAATCCGTATTTGCGCCATTGCTGTTCGGGGCCAATAGTAGCCAATAAATTAAAAAACCAAGCTTTAAATAAAACCAAGTTAAACGTGAAGCCAGCATTGGCACTAAACCCAGTTACCCGAATGCTATTCAAATCGGCAAAATGCCTATAGTATTTACGACCTATTAATGGAATAAACGAACTATCGTTAGTTTGTTGGTTGTTATAAATATTACCACTTAACACCCACGAAGCCGCCGATTTTAATTGACGGTAATTACATGCATAACCGCTTCTAAACGAATATTTTTTTGAATTGGTGAAATATAAAAATTTAACCTTTGCTAAAATGGCATTCATGTTAGGTTGAAGGGTGTATTGACCTGTGCGTTTAAAACTGGTATCGTAATTAGGCGTATTTCTATCATAAAAACCGGTGTAACGTCGGTAACTGCTTTCGATGAACCAGCGATTGCCACCAAAATTAAAACCTAAATTAAAAAAATCGGTTTGCCCATATTTATCAGTGGCTTTGGGGCTTCGGCTTTTAAATCCAATTTGAAGATTAATCTTATCAAAATTAAGTTCTACACCTTGCGAAGTGTTGGTTTCGGCAAAGTAGTTAAACGACGATTGGTTTAAGCTATCTTTTAAAGTTACTTGTCCAATTTCGCTGTTAAACGATTTCACCGATTGAAAGTAAGCCACTATAAACCGATCGTTTAGTTTTTCGTATTTGGTGGTATCCCAAATAGCTTGGGCGTTTAATAAAAAGGGAATAAAAAAAACGGCAACTAATCCTTTATCAATTAATTTTGTCATTATCAAAAAGTGAAAATACAAAAATTAGCTTATGAATATAGATTTGTACTTAGAAAAAATAACCGCATTATTGGCTGAATACACGCCACGCATTGTGGCAGCCTTGCTCGTTTTATTAGTGGGGCTTTGGCTTATTAAACGCATTGCCGTTATTGCCGACCGAACCATGAAACAACGGGAGTTAGACGTGAGCTTACGCACGTTCTTAAAAAGTTTAATCAGCATTGGTTTAAAAATAACGCTTATTGTTACCGTTGCAGGGATGATAGGAATAGGTACTGCCAGTTTTGTTACAATATTAGGTGCTGCGGGTTTAGCGGTGGGTTTGGCCTTGCAGGGTTCGCTCTCTAATTTTGCAGGTGGCGTTTTAATTTTGATTTTTAAACCCTATAAAGTGGGCGATGTTATTGAAGCGCAAGGGCAAATTGGTGAAGTAAAAGAAATACAAATTTTTAATACCCTCTTGTTAACGGCCGATCATAAAACCGTTATTTTACCTAATGGTGTGCTTAGTAATGGCACTATTATTAACGTATCGCGCCATGGCAACATTCGTATAGATGTGCAGTTAAATGTAAGTGTAGGTAACGATTTGGATAAGATTAAAACCCTTATTCATAACGTGATGGATGAAAACAACAAGGTCTTAAAATACCCCGAACCCGCTATTTTAATTGGAAAAACTATAGACAAAGCCATAGCCGTTCATGTGCGCCCGTTTTGTTTAAATGAAAACCAAGCTGCTTTAATTAGTGAATTATACGAAACCCTAAAAAAACGATTTGAAGAGTCGGAAATAAAACTAGAGG
Source organism: Bacteroidota bacterium (assembly GCA_013297775.1). Classification (GTDB taxonomy): domain Bacteria; phylum Bacteroidota; class Bacteroidia; order B-17B0; family Aurantibacillaceae; genus Aurantibacillus. The sequence continues at coordinate 127,976 of JAAFIL010000006.1, read as the reverse complement.
CAGTAAAAAAAACGGCTAAGTAATACCATTAAATTTAGTCAACGCAAGCGCTGAAAGGTCTTCCTAATACCAACATCATTTCTAAAAGATACGTTGACCCAGTTTCTTTTTCTCTTATGCTTCCTCAAAAATTATACCCGTAGGCCTTGCTACGCCTATAATTTTTTCGTCGCCTAAAAGAAAAATAATTCTGGTTCAACTTGTATCTTTGAGAACCGATATTGGTATAAAAAGTTTGGGATTACTCTTCTTTCACAAATAAAGTAGATGTGTTTTTAAAACGTATAAAATATAAGCCAGATCTTAGTAGAGTAGTATTTAATTTTAACGTTTTATTTTCTTCAATTAGCAACGGTTTCGTATCAATGTAACGCCCTAAAACATCAGTTAAAGAAATACCGTCTTTAGCGTTGGCGGGTAAATAAATAAATTCTTTACAAGGGTTAGGATATACCATTTTATCTGGAAAATTTTCAGCGACTTGAGTTTCAATAGAAGTGATTAAAACCTGCGGTGGAAAAACCATTTGTGTTATCACCCCATCATCATTGCCGTTATTAGTAACCTGCCAAGTCCCCCAAGAGGTGGGGTAATTGGTTGAACCCGATTTGCCAACAAAACATATTTTAGATCCCGTCGCTACAATGTCGTTACCAGCTTCTGACGAATTGCCACCAAAGTAAGAGGTTGTTACCGGTGTACCATTAACGGCATATTTGATGAGTAAAATATTAGCCGCTCCTAGCAAGGTATTATAAACCGAACCGCCAATCATCGGAAAATCGGTGCTAGAAGTATAGCCAATTAAATACAAATGCCCATTGTGATAAGTCATTTTATTGATAAAATCATAATCACTACCGCCTAACAAGGTGCAATACGTTAAACTGCCTGTTGGTGTAAAGCGCGCCAAATAAGTATCGGCCAGGCCATTTACTTGCAGTTGATAAGCCCCAAGCGTTGTCGAAAAATCGGAACTGGCGGTTAAGCCGCTCACATAAATGTTAGCATTGTTATCGGTTGCTAAACCATAAGCGTCGTCTTGTGCATTGGCTCCAAAATATGTGGAAAAAATACGGGTACCATTTGAGTCTAATTTAATAATATAACCATCCATGCCGTTGCCTTTGGTGTTTTGATGACAACCCAGCGAGGTGTTTAAATTGAAACTAAAGGTTCCGCCGCTACCAATAATGTTTCCAAATTTATCGGTTACAATGGCGTGAATATCTTCAGAGCCAACGCCGCCAAAAAAAGTACTCCACTTCAATTGGCCATTGGCCGAAAAGCGGGCTATAAACGCATCGGTATTGCCGCCCATAGTTTGTTGAAACGAAGCAGAATTGGTATAAAGGGCATTGCTCGTAGAAGTACCACCTAAAATAATATTACCTAGGGTATCGCAGGCAATTTCGTAACCCAAATCGGATCCGTTTGCCCCAAAGTAGCTTAACCAAATAAGTTGGCCGTTAGGTTTTATTTTTCCGATAAACGCATCGCTTTGCCCATTATTAGTAGCCTGAAACGCACCTGCGGTAATAGGCAAGCCTGTTCCTTGCGTATATCCACAAAAAGCAATGTTCCCGTCTTTACAAAAAGCAATGCGCTCGCCGCTATCAAAGGCCGAAGTCCCTAAATAAGTACCCCATATAAATGCGCCACAACTATCAAATTTAGCCAAGTAAGCATCATAAAAGCCAACCAAAGTATCGCTTATTTTATTGGGAGTGGTGGGTAAAAACGGACTATTGGTTTGCATAATAATGTAGTAATTGCCACTGTTATCGCGGGTTACACTTTTAATGTCATCGCTATTGGGGTTTCCTAAAAAGGTGGACCAATACGAACACCCCGATTGAGCAGCGCTTGTTTGTAAACACCCCAAAAACCAAAGTATGACCAAATAAAAGCTTTTCATTACCAAATAACTAAGTTAAAAAAAATGCCCGCAAATAGAGTATTGCAGGCATTATAAAGTGAAACGAGTGCGATTAACGGATAATGGTTAAACTTCCAGTAACGGATTTGGCTTTACCCGATTTATCTGTATAATTAATTTTGTAAACAAATATATTATCGTCGGCTACTTTACCTTTAATAGTGCCATCCCATCCTTTTTTATAATCGGAGGTTTGGTAAACCAACTGACCATTTCGTGCAAAAATGAGCATTTCGTATTTGCTAATGTTTGTGGCAACGGGCATAAACACATCGTTGTTGAAATCACCATTGGGTGTAAACGCATTGGGTACATAAAACCCAACTTCGTCTTCGACCACCACTAATTTAGTAATGCTGCCTTTACAGCCTTTGTCGCTAAACACATCTAAAACAACGTTGTAGCGCCCGCTATCTTGATAAGTTACATAAGGGTTTTGAATAGTAGAACTTTCGTTTCCAGTACCAAATGACCAGTTCCAACTTTGTACGGTAGCGCCTTTGGTTAAATCAGTAAATTGGTAAGAATTGTTCACCCATGTTGGACCACCTGTGTACGAGAAATCAACTTGTGGATTAGGATATACTTCTAACACCGTTGTCCCCGTTGCCGAACAGCCTTTTGAGTCCACCGCACTAACTTTTATAATATAATTTCTGGGAACTTGATAACATAAATTAGCAGGAATATTTAAGTTAGAGGTTTGTCCATTTCCCAAATCCCAAACAAAACTATTTACAGGATGCGAACTACTAAAGGCATACGATACGTTACAAATAGGAGCGCATCCATTTTTAGCATTCTTCATGTCAATACTTAATTTCGGAATAGGATTAACGGCAGCTGTTACTCTTCCAATAGCCGCACAACCCAAATTATCAAGTGCAGATAAGGTATATTCACCCGCCGCCGCCAAGGGGGCGAGTTGCACCAATGTATTGGCATTTGGAGAACTAAATCCATTTGGTCCCGTCCATAAATAACTAACAGCATCGCCCTCTAGAGCTTCTAAATAAATAGTACCGCCTTCACAAATTGGCGAAGTTGCTTTAGGGCTTAGTACTTTTGGTGCTTTAACAACGGCATAAGTAGTGGTAAGGGTAGTACAACCTTGTGGACTGGTTATAGTAACCGTATAATCGCCAGTAGCCTGCGGGCCAGGACTCGGTAAAGACGGGTTTTGTTGATTAGAGGTAAATCCATTAGGACCAAGCCAAGCAAAAGTACCTACACCGTTGGCGGTTAATTGCAAATTACCATTCGAGCAAATAGGGCCATTGTTTGAAGCGGTTACCGCCGTTGTATTAACAACCACAGCTATGGTATTGCTGGCCGTACAATTACCCGGTAAGATGGCATTTACAGAATAAACACCTGCCCCAGAACCGTATATGTTTTGTACGCTTGGGTTCTGAAGGTTAGAGTTAAAATTATTAGGACCCGTCCAACTGTAAGCACCACCAACTGGGCTTACCGATAAGTTAAGCACCGAACCTTGACAAACAGGGCTATTGCTGCTCGGCTGAATGGTAGATTGGAAAATTGAAACCGTTACATTAGTGCTGGTTGAACATCCGAAAGTATTGGCAATGGTGCAATTATAAATCCCTCCCATGGCTTGTGTGGCGTTGGTAATGGTTGGACTTTGTTGTGTGGAGTTGAAATTATTAGGACCTGTCCACACATAGGAATTAGTATTGGTCGTAAAATGAGTAAAATTAATACTGCCACCAACGCAAACAGGCGAGTTAGCGGTTAATGTGCTAGACGGCATAGGAAAAACCTGAACGGTAATAGTTTGAATAACAGGTACACAAGCTATTCCGCCCGATTTGGTTAAAGTAACGCTATAAACACCTGGGGCAGCATAAGCGTGCGTAACAGGGTGACCTACGCCAACGTTCCCATCTCCAAATGTCCAATTATACGTTAAACCCGGCGTAAACGCCCCATCGGTAAATGTAAATGTTGGAGCATTCATACACGTATTAGGCGAACTAATGACGTTAGCAACTGGTATATTTAAAAACACACTTACATTGGCTGTGCCAGGTTGAGTTATTGGACAGCACGAAGAGGAAGGAGAACAAAGCCCCATCACTTGGCTAAACATACTATTTATAGGCGCGGTTACATAACTATAGGTGTAAATACAAGCAGGAGGCGCAAATAAAGAAGTGGTAGTGCCATTGGTAATCGTATTTACCAGCCACACCGAAAAGGTAGTAGAGGCCGTTAAAGAAGGAACGTTAATGGTGTTGGTTAAAGTAGTAGCAGTAGGCACAGCACCCGCAAATACTGGGTTAGAAGCTGCCCAACTGTAAGTTGGAACAACCGTAGCCGTTGTTTCGCAAGATGGGAAATTTTCGCGGCAAGTAGAACACGAACCTGTTAAGTTAGCGGTTAATTGCGTTCCCCCGCCACAAAAAATGGAGGCAGGCGCTGCTGATAAGTTCATGGTTAATAAGCCAGTAGGTGTGACAGGTGTACCTGGCGTAGTAAACGATTGAACAGCCCCCCAAGCACCGTAAGAAGGAATAGGAGTGCCTGGTTGCCCATTCCAAGGTGGGTTACAAATTACCTCGCGCACACGAACGTAATACACTTTGCCTGGGCATAAATTGGCATACGAAATCGTGAGGGGATGATAGGGTTCTAATACACAGTTATCGTTCCAATTAGAAGCTTGCGTGTGATTAGGAACATTTAAAAGCGAATTAAAAAAAGGAAAACTCACATATTGATTAATGCCTGGTTGATTCCAAAAAGCCATGGCGTTTAAGGCACAAGCTGGCAAAGGCGAATTATTAAATATAGGCGAGCAAGAAACTTGCGCTTGCATCCAATAGGGACCACAGCCACAAGTTGCTGGGCTCGAATTGGCATTAATGGTAACCGCAGTTGCCCCTGCAACAAAGGTTAAGTTTTGGAGTGGCTGCCCGTGGCAAGCTAAGGTTTGTTTGGGTAAAAAAGTACTTACCGCTAATAATAAACAAACCCATGCTGTTAAGGCGTTTACACTCGATATAGATTTATTTATATTCATTTCAATTAATTTCTACGCAAATTTAAGGGATGTTTCTAAATTATTTTTAGTGCTTTACGGAACAACCACAATTGCTTATTAAAGCCCAACAATTATCAAGCTAAATAATTTAGAATGAGTAAGTCCCTACATCCAATTAGGGAACAAAAAAAGGGAATAAATGTTCAGGTTTAGCTTCCCAAATGGTTCCAGCCTTGCGCTTTTAGGGGGTGAACGGTTCCAGCTTTGGCTATTAACTGATACCCTTTTGAGGAGGGAGTTAAATGCCCTATGACACTAAAGTCGGGTAAGTTTTTGATTTTATTGTAATCCTCTAAAGGGATGGTAAATAGTAATTCATAGTCTTCGCCCCCGCTTAAGGCGCAAACAGTAGGGTCGAGGTTAAACTCGCGGGCAGTATCGTAAGTTAACGAGTCGAGCGGAATTTTTTCTTCATACAAATCAACCCCCACGCCCGATTGTTCGCAAATGTGAAGAATTTCGGAGGCTAGGCCGTCGCTCACATCAATCATAGCTGTGGGTCTTATGCCCAATGCTTTAAATTGCTCAATCACATCTTTACGGGCTTCAGGTTTTAATTGGCGTTCGAGGATATAATCTTTCCCTTCTAAATCGGGTTGCAGCTTGGGATTTTCTTTAAACACTGCTTTTTCGCGTTCTAAAACTTGTAAACCCATGTAAGCACCGCCCAAATCGCCACTTACGCACAATAAATCCCCTTCTTTAGCACCCGAGCGGTACACCAACTCTTCCTTTTCGGCAGCACCAATAACGGTAATGTTAATAATTAAGCCACTTCGGCTGCTGCTGGTATCGCCTCCCACCAAATCTACATTGTATTTATTGCAGGCCAAAAGCATACCTTGGTAAAGTTCTTCAATGGCTTCTAAGCTAAAACGGTTACTAAGACCTAAACTCACCACAATTTGACGCGGTGTGCCATTCATCGCATAAATGTCGCTCAAATTTACAACCACGGCTTTATACCCTAAATGTTTTAAAGGCACGTAGCTTAAATCGAAATGCACGCCCTCCAGCAATAAGTCGGTCGAAACAAGGGTTTGTAAATTACCATTATCAATAACAGCGGCATCGTCGCCAACGCCTTTAACGGTGCTACTGTGTTTAATATCGAAATGTTGCGCCAAGTGTTTAATTAAACCAAACTCACCTAAGCTGGCTAAATCGGTAGGCGAAGTATTATCAAAATCCATAGCACAAATTTAAGTTAAAATTGTTGGTTTAACCCAAGTTTGGAGAAAGCAAATGGTTTAAAACAAGGGTTTAATTCAAAATAATAAAATGCTGTGCCCCCTGTTAAGTGGATGGAGGTAAAAGCGCATACGTTGCTAATTTTGTTTTTGAGGATTGATGTTTCAATTGGGGGTCGGGCTGTCGGCTTTAGTCGCTTGGGTGTTTTGCCATTTTGCTACGGCCTGCGCTGAGCCTGCCGAATTCGCTGCGGTGGCTCCTAAGGTCGCCTCCTCGCTCGTGCAAAATTGGCAAACACCCTGCGCTCGCTGCCGCCTCCATCCCTCACAGAGAAAGGGTTTCTAATTAATAAAGCGTTTTATTCTAATTAAAGCAATCATACCATTTGATTCAGATAAATGTATGACTAGCACGAAAACCATTTATCTTTTATACTTTGTATTTTTTCCTTCAGGATTTATGTCTTTTCTTTTGGCCAAAGGCCACATACTAATGAAGATTTAATAGATTTGACTCTATTTTAGCAAGGTATAACGAACTTACGAACCATCAATACTTACTTCGATACCAGACTACAAGAAATATTAAAGTCCTCCTAATACCAGACTTTATAGAGTGTTGAAAATTTGGAACACAAAAAAGGCTTTATTAGCAATTTATTTGCGAACTTGCGACTAAGCTTTTGAATGAAAATTAATGAAAACAGAAGAGAAAATAAGCATAGACGAGTTTGATGGCAAACGCTTTCAAATTAGACTTATTGAGCCAAAAGCTGACAAGAAAGCTGTTTTAACTCACTATTTACACAACATTCATAACGGAGTTTCAAAGCATTATAAAAAGGATGCTTTGAAGGTTCTAAAGGAATATGTAACTTACAAACAGGACGAAGACAACTTATCTTTAGTGGCAGAAGATGCGTTACAACAGCTACTTTTTGAAGTTGAGAACGTGCCTTTTCCAACACCCGCAAATTACAAATTTAAGTTCATAGACCTTTTTGCAGGTATTGGAGGTTTTCGACTCGCAATGCAAAATCTTGGTGGAAAGTGTGTATTTACAAGCGAGTGGGACAAAGAAGCACAAAAAACATACAGAGCAAACTTTGGCGAAATTCCATTTGGCGACATCACAAAACAGCAAGTTAAAAATTATATCCCAAACAACTTTGATGTTTTATGTGCTGGTTTTCCTTGCCAAGCATTTTCAATTGCTGGCAAACGTGGTGGTTTTGACGACACGAGAGGAACGCTGTTTTTTGATGTAGCAGAAATTATCCAAAAACACAAACCCAAAGCAATTTTTCTTGAAAACGTAAAGGGTTTAAGAAGCCACGACAAAGGAAAAACTTTGGAAACAATCCTAAATGTTTTGCGCAACGACTTAAACTATTTTGTTCCCGAACCTCAAATTATTAACGCAAAAGAATTTGGTGTTCCGCAACATCGTGAACGAATTTATATTGTTGGTTTCCGCAAGGAAACAGGCGTAACAGCATTTGAATACCCAAAACCAACAAATAAAAAAATAAGATTTGCGGACATAAAAGAAAAAAAAGTCCCTGCAACAAAATACTTTCTATCAACCCAATATGTTCAAACTTTGGTAAATCATAAAGCACGCCACGAGGGAAGAGGAAATGGTTTTGGTTATGCAATAATTCCTGATGATGGAATTGCAAATGCAATTGTAGTAGGCGGTATGGGGCGAGAAAGGAATTTAGTAATTGACAATCGTATAACTGACTTTACACCAACAACTCATATAAAGGGGACAGTAAACCGTGAAGGAATTAGAAAAATGACACCGAGAGAATGGGCAAGACTACAAGGCTTCCCTGACAACTATGTAATTCCTGTTGCTGACGCATCAGCTTACAAGCAATTCGGTAACTCTGTTGCCGTGCCTGCAATTCAGGCGACAGCAGCGAAAATTTTAGAACTAATTTTAGATAAATGAATAAATTAAATCAACTCGGAATAACAGTTGGAAAAGACAATAAAGCGGAAATCATTTTTGATAACCTGTTTCCAAGTTTTATGACTGTTAAATATAAAAAGCCTTCTGACTATATTACAACTTATTGGGAAGCATTTCAAAAACACACTGAAGGAAACAATAATCTAAATGGAAAAATATTTGAATACATTTTGGCCACATTGTTTGTTCGTGAAAACATTTTGCCATTGTATATGAGTGCAAAAGTTGCATTTGTTCCAAATGTAATTTACGACTTAATGTTTTATACCACCGAGCGTGGACCAATTTGTATTTCCGCAAAGACAAGTTTGCGTGAACGATACAAACAAGCCGACTTAGAAGCAATTGCATTGAAATACGTTCATAGAAAAGCATTGAGTTATTTAGTAACGCTTGAAGCGAACGAAGCAAAAAGTGTAAAAGCAAAAATTAAAAGTGGAGATGTTATTGGACTTGATAATGTTATCGTTGCTACAAGTAACGACTTTAATGATTTAATTGACGAATTGAAAACTTTTAAATTCTCCGAACCGCCAACAGTTAAGGTGATTGAGAGCAATCAGATTATTACTTCGGATAAAGTAAAAGCGTTGAAGTAAGAAGATGGCTTATAACAGGAAGCATCGATCATAATAAAGGTTTGGCAAAAGTATCGGTTTAATGTTTATGGTTAAATTTAATCTAAAAAAACGCTAACACCCATTTTTTTGAAACGTATTATAACCTCTAGCTGAGTCCAAAAAAATCTACTTTCAAACCACAAAAAAGCCCCGTCTAAACAGGGCTTTTAAAAGAGATACAGTTTAAACTTTACTTTACAGGATTTGCCTCGCGCAATTTAGTTTGTTCTTCCAAAACTAATTGACGCTTGCTTTCAAAGTCTTTTAACTTGGCTTTTTCGGCTTCAATTTTATCTTCAATTTCTTTCATAAAATCGTTTTTGCCTTTAGCACTTTTAAAGAACCCTAAATTGTTATCGTAAGTGCGAATACGCCCATTAATTTCATCGGCTTGCTTCTTTAAAAAATCAGCCTCTTTTCGCAATAAATCGTAAGCGTTATCAGAACCTGCCATGCGCTCTAACTTACTTCTAAATTGCATCATTAATTTTTCTGAACGGTTAAAATTCATTTGTTCATACAGTTCATCCAATTTATTATAAAACGCATCGTTCACTCGTTTTTTATCTTTCATGGGCACCAAGCCCGCTGCATTAAACGCAGTTGCTAATTGTTTTAACGTATCGCGATTAGTAGTTACATCTTCGGAAGGCACAAATTCGTTGAGACTCGCTAAAATGGTTTCTTTAGCGGCCAAATTGCCTTCGTAACCCGCTTCTAAATTATCGTAATAACTTTTCTTAGCGTCAAAAAAGGCATTGCAGGCTTTACGAAACCTTTGAAATAATTTGGGTTCTTCTTTATCGCCGCCCGATGGATTTTTTTTCCAATCGTCTTGCAATTTAATTAAAGCCAATCCTGTTTTTTGCCAATCGGTGCTACTTTGCAGCGTTTCGGCTTTCTGAATTAAATCGAGTTTTAGTTTACGGTTGGCAGCAAATTTTTCGTTGAGGCCACCATAAAACGTTTTTTTCGCATTAAAAAATTCATCGCACACGCCTCTAAACTCAACCCATAATTTTTCATTGTCTTTTTCCAAAACACGCCCTACTGTTTTCCATTCGTTTTGCAAAGCCAATACAACTTCGGTACGTTCGTTCCAAACATTAGCCGTTGGGTCTTTTTCAAATTGAAGTAAACTTTTTACGTGTTCAATAATTTCTTTTTTACGTTTGGAATGCTCTTCGCGTTTCTCTTCAATGCTGTTGTAATGGTTTTTTATTTTGGCATACGTTTCGTCCATCACCGCACGGTAATTGGTTTTTAAAGTTTCCCACTTATCATTCGGAACAGGACCAATATCTTCCCAATCGTTACGATACACTTTTACCAAACGTTCGGCTTCCTTAATATTTTCAACACTTTGAATGGATTTGAATTTTTCAATCATGGCTAATTTTAACTCATAATTTTTCTTCAAATCGTGCTCTTGCAACTCACGGTAAATATTTAGGTTATAAAAAAAACTTTCGTTGGCCTTGCTGTATTCAGATTGAATGTCTTTATACTTATGCGACGACACCGCACCCGTTTCTTTCCATTGCCCTTGCAACTCTTGTAACTTTTTATAAGCGGCCCCTACATTATCACTCAATTGACTGAGGTCTTTTATCTTGGCTATAATTTCTTCACGAATAACTAAATTTTTGGCTTGCTCTGCGGCTTCACGTAAATCATTTTCTTTTTTAGATTTAGTATATTGCTCCATTAAGCGATCAAAATGCAAGTCTTCGGGTTGTTTGGGATAATCAAATTCGCGAGCTTTTCCGCCTTCATCAATAAACACTTGTTTGGCTTTTTCAAACGCTAACGACCATAATTTTTTATAGTCCCTTTCAATGGCGCGTACCTCGGCAGCAACTTCACCTGCATCTTTTGCGAGCAGTTCTTCTAATTTAGCAATCAATTCAGTTTTCATGTATCGTATCTTGTTATTCCCAAAAATAAGGCATTTGACTCAATCAACAAAAATGTATTTTTATTGTTTGAAAAGAAAAAAAGGTGTAATTTGTAAAAACGCTTTGCCAACAATTTACCCCTTAGGCAAAAGCAACGAAAAATGATTGAAAATGATTGAGGAGAAAACGCTAGAGTTATTACAATTTAATGAACTCATCACCAGTATTGTTAACAACTGCTACACACAAGGTGCCAAAGCCCAAGCAAGAGCATTGCGTCCAAGTGTTAACCGTGCCTTAGTTTTAAAACGTTTACACGAAACCAACGAACTGGCATTGGTATTGAGGGCTTCGGGGTATTTTCCTGACTTAGAATTTGAAGAAATTGATAAAGAAGTAAGCCTATTAAATTTACAAGGAGCCATGCTATCGGAGGTGCAATTATTAAAATTATGCCGCACCACCGAAGTGGCCAACACGCATATTCGGTTCTTAAAAGGGAAACGTCAAATACTACCCGTTTTGTCTGAATTGGCTGCGCACCTCGACGATAATACGTTTATCACAACCGAAATAAACCGCATCGTTGATAACGAAGGTTCGGTAAAAAGTTCAGCCTCGCGTGAATTGGCTAAAATTCGAAAACAAATTTCTGAAAAGCGACGAGAAAGCGATAAACGGTTTTATAACTACATCAACGACATTCGCAAACTCGGCTTTTTACGTGAAAATGAAGAGAGTTATTTTAATGGACGACGCACCCTTGCCGTGTTAGTAGAACATAAAGCAGAGATAACGGGTTTTGTGCACAGTAAAAGCGAAAGCGGCAAAACTATTTTTATAGAACCTAGTGCCACCATTGGTGTAAACAACGAAGTAGCCGAATTAGAAATTGATGAACATCGCGAAGTCAATCGTATCTTACGAGAGTTGTGCGAGGCATTGCATCCTTATGCCAGCCAGTTGCGCCACTTTTCCGATTTGCTCGAAGCCTTAGATTTTATTAAAGCCAGAGCTTTGTATGCCATTCGTATAGATGCCGTTTTGCCCGAGTTAAACGAGGAGGGTCATTTGGCAATACACGAGGCTAGGCATCCCTTACTGTATTTACAAAATAAACAACTCCAAAAAAAAACGGTTCCACTTCAGTTGCAACTATCGCCCAAGCAACGCCTCATTGTAATTAGTGGCCCTAACGCAGGCGGTAAATCCATATCCTTAAAAACAGTAGGTTTATTGCAATGTATGCTTCAAAGCGGACTGTTAGTGCCTGTAAAAGCAACCAGCCAATTTTGTTTTTTTGAAAAAATTTTGGTGGACATTGGCGATACCCAAAGCATCGAAAACGAGTTAAGTACTTATAGTGCGAAACTAAAAAGCATGATTGGGATTTTGGATCAAATCAACGATACCAGCTTAGTACTCATGGATGAGTTTGGAAGTGGTACCGACCCCGAATTAGGCGGCGCCATTGCCGAAACGGTATTAGAGTCGCTAGTAGAATCGAAAACCTTAGGCATTATTACCACACACTTTACCAATGTAAAAATACGTGCCGAAAAGTTAGAAGGAGCTATTAATGCCAGCATGTTATTTGATGTCGAAAGTTTAGAGCCTTTGTATTTATTGAGTATTGGCGAGCCCGGAAGCAGTTATACCTTTGAGGTAGCCGAACGCATTGGGTTTCCGAAATACTTAATAGAACGCGCCAAACAACGTGTAAACAAAGAAAATTTAAAATTAAGTACACTGTTGGGCGAAGTGCAAACACAAAAAGCCAAGTTAAACGAAGCCCTCGAAAAAAATGAACACGAAGCATTTTTGAAACGCATGGCGAAAGAAAAATACGACACCCTATTTCAAACCTGGCAAACCAAAATAGATAAAGAACGCGAACGTAAAATTGAATTGGCGCGTTTGGCCGATTTCGGATTAAAATACATGCGCTTGATGGACGATTGGAACGAAAAGAAAGATAGAAAATTAGTGATAGAGCGTTTCATTGCAGGAATTACCGCCGAAACACGCAAACAAGAAGACCTGCGCAAACAAAAGAAAATGGATAGCTATGCCGAGAAAAAAATTGAACGCATCAAACCCAAATTAAAAGTAGGCAGCAAGGTTAAAATTTTAAATGGAACCGAAATTGGTGTGGTCGAAGAAATAAAAGACGAAAAAGTTTTTATCAAATTTGGGTTAATGAAAATGACCGTAGGAATGGAAAACTTGGTGTTAGCCGATTAAGCAAAGCCAATATTAATCCAATTTTACAATTCCATTTTTAATAGCATAAATAACTAAGCCCGTAACGTTACGCGAGCCTGTTTTTTGTAATAAATTATTTCGGTGTCCGTTCACCGTTTTTACACTAATAAATAGTTTATCGGCAATTTCTTCGGCAGTAAATTGTTGGCAGGTTAGCTGTAAAATTTCGACTTCGCGTTTCGTAATTTCTTCGTGAGTTTTAATGGGTTTTAATTTTTTACCCATGTTATGTTGAATGGCTCGTAAGGTGCGGGCATTAATGTAAGAGCCTTTAATGTAAACCGAACGTGTGGCTTCATATACCTCTTGCGGGTCGCTGTCTTTAACCAAATACCCATGCGCCCCTTGTTCAATTAATTGTGCAATAAACATTTCATCTTGATGAGCCGATAAAATTAAAACTCTTATGTCGGGATATTTTTCTAAAAGCATTTGAGTAACCTGAATGCCGCCAAACTCTCTAGTGCCAAGGGGTGGCAACGATAAATCAACAAGCATTACATGTGGTAAAATAGTAGCTGCTTTCAAACGGTCTTCTACCGAAAACCCATCGGGCGACTCAAACACCACTTCAATATCGGGCCAAGTTTGTAAAATAGCTTTAAGCCCTTCTCTAAACAAAACCTGATCTTCGACCAGTCCAATATTAATTTTTTTATTCATTTTACTTGAGCTTAATGGTACATGTATTAATTCGTAAACAACCCGTTATTTAACTTAAACACGAATACTTATATTAGCTCTAAAGCCTTTAGGTTCCGCATTGCCAAAGGTAAACAATCCTCCTAATGCTTGTATGCGTCCTTCCATACTTTTTAAACCAATGCCCACGGTCGAGTTTTCGTTTAATCCAATTCCATCATCTTGATACGAAAAATTGACTTCATGTAATTGGCGTTTAAAGAGTAAGGTTAAAGTATGAGCTTGGGCGTGCTTAATACTATTGTTCAACAACTCCATACAAACTCGGTAAATGGCCAGCTTTACCGGCCAATCTAAGTCATCTAATTCACCATCCGATTCAAAGTTAACATTCATGTTACTCGACTGCTCCATTTGTCTTACCAAAGCCTCTAACGATTTTGTTAACCCAAACGTTTCTAATTCGGGAGGCATTAACTCGTAACTTATGCGCCGCATGTTGGCAATTGCATTTTCGGCAAGGCTACGCACTTTCGTTAAATTTTCATTAAGGCTAAGTTCCGAAGTATGTTTTTGCTCTAATTGCACAATATGCATGCGCAGTATCGAAAGCACCGCTCCCAACTCGTCATGTAAATCGCGTGCAATTCGTTTGCGCTCATCTTCTTGTACTTGAATACTAGAGCGTAATAATTCTATTTGATGCGTTGTCTTTAATTTCTCTTGCTCTAACTTTTGGCGATAAAGGTTTTGTCTAAACTGTTGACTTAATAAAACAACCCCGACGGCAATTACAAAAACCACCAAAATAAAAGGTAAAAGTGTGCTTATGAAGCTAATATTTTCGGGCGTTTCCATAGTCCTATAAAAAAGCAAACATACATAATTACCGAGAAAAACGCATGTAAAACCCAACTATATAAACTATATTCTCTAGGAAAACTTATAGAAAGAATTTTGCTTCCAAAATAAAATAATAATAAACTAGATGTGTAATAAATAAAAATGCCAGAGTTAATCCAGTTTAAACTACTAATTAAACTTTGATCTTTTCTCACAATGGTATTTAGTAAAAACCCATAAGTAGAAATGGATAGAGTAATAACAATGACCGACTCAACGGTTAACGCATTAGAATTATAACTGGTTATTTTTTGAAAATAAAGGGTATTAATTAGCGAGTAAACTAAAAATAAAATGCTTGAAAAGATGAAAACATTTTTATTGGCAAAACCTTCTAAAATATGCTTATAAAACCAAATGAGTGATATGCAGCCAAGTGGCGCATAGATGTGTAATAATGGATGGTTATTTTGTTTCAATAAAGCCAGTATTAAACTAATCAGTTGTATTAAACTCGAAAAGAAAATGAAAATGGAGAATACCTTAAATAAACGGGGAAGAGAATTAAAAATAAATACCGTATAGGCACACACCGCAAAAATGGGCAGGTGTGAGCCTACTAGTATGTATTTGATGTAAGTGGGTAACATTATTTTTTAGCTGGTGTTTCAGCCGAAAGGGCATCACAAACAGTATATAAAGGACTACGCGGATCGCATAAGTTTGGGCAAGGGAAGTTTAAGTCTAACACATACCGAGCAGGTAAACCACTACCAGTTGGGCCTACTAAGATGGTATCTCTACCAGCAATACCCGCAGCAGGGTCGGCACCAACAACGGGTGTGAGGTATAATTTAGGCGTGTTAAAGCTAGTTAACCCAAAATAAACACGCACGTGACCAAATTGCGAATCTGTGGCAACTGGGATGCCAAGCACCGACAATAAATCGCATTTACTAACCAAAAATGCTTTGGTTTCATCAATTTTAACACCACAATTACTTGCGTTTAATTTTTTAAGATAACAAGCATAATTTTTAGTGTGTTGAATAGCTGTATCTAAAGGCGTGTAATGATCAATATTACAATATTGAGGTTCGCCCTTAGTAGTTGCAACTGCTGTACTGTCTGTTTTTACTTCGGCCGAAGCTTGTTGGTTAGAGTTACTGCAAGACCAAGCACCAAACAAACTGGCGATTAGGATACTTTTTAAAACAATTTTTTTCATAATTAGAGGATTTTATTTTTAAGATGCAAACATAGTTAAGAAATCGTATTTCTGTTTCAAACAAACCTACATTTATTAAAAAACAGGTATTTATACCTATATCTTAAAATAACATAGTAAAAACACCTAGTTCGAGATTTGAATATTTCTATGTGTATTTATCACTTTTACGATACTTAGTTTTGATGAAATAATTATAATTGTTAGTAAACATATCATGGATTTAAAACCTAAAGAAATAGTAGAGGTCAACAAAGTGAATACGCAAGCCTACGTGGTGAATGGGATTTTAGGAAATGCGAATCATTTAATAGAACCCATTATGCACTTTTCGTTGGTTATTGAACCTAAAGATAAAACTGTGAGTGGGGTTATCAATATTACACATATTCATCCGTCGAGTGATGGAGATATTGTCATCAAAGGGTTAAAAGGCCGCATTGTAGATGATGGATTGAAAACGAGTTTAACCCAAAAGATTGCATTAGAAGGGGTTTATTTAAAGGCACAAAAATATAAAGATAAGGTGCTTAAAAAAGTGAAGTTTTCGGCCGAGTTATTAGTAGATAACAGTTGGAGTGGCAAAGGTCGGTTTAGTTTTGGTTCAAATAAAATAGAATTTGTGCCTGTTCAAAGGTATTAACCTCACTAAATGCACATACGGGTTGATAGTAAAATTTTCAAAGTAATAATTCAACTGACCGCACAGTTAAAGCGGGGCGTAACCCGAAAAGCCAATAGAGTAGGGACTAAAAAAAATAATACACTATAATGGGAAACACACTAGGAACGCCAAATACTGGCAAAGGTTTAAATTTAGGAGGCGGTGCTCAATTTTGGGTTTATCTTTCGCCGCAAAACAAAACCGCAGAAGCGGTTAAGGGTTGGTCGGTTACTTTTTCGCAAGGCAATTGGTCCGATTCAATTACTCACGACAATCCAACTAAAGTTATTCAAACACCCAACCTATCGGGTTTATTTGAATTAGTGGTAGAGCAAACTAGTTTCTCTACAAACCCACCTCACCAAGTAAATATTCCACCACAACCTGGTAGCATGACACAAATTGGATGCAATAGCAATTGCGCATCTATGGTTGGTATTGTAGCCGACGAGTATCCAATAATTGGCGGTTCAAATGCACATTTTTGGACAACTTGGGATGCTATGTGCAGTAGTGGTCAATAAATAACCACCAACTCAATAATTGGTTAGGCTTTAACAACACCTTTTTTTAAATTAGAATCAAAGCTATAAATTCAAAAAGGTGTTGTTAATTGTTTTAAAACCGTTCAACCCATTTATTGAACACGTTACAGCCGTTTTTAATTGTGTAGAAGAAGCTATTTTTTCTTTAAGAGAAAGCAATAAACTTTTGATGATTAAAGACGATTAAAGATTAGTAGCACTCAACAAAACTCAACACAATTCAAATCCATCCACTAAAATCAAAACTATGGCTTCAACACCCTTCACCGTTGCCGATTATTTATTAACCCGATTAAAGCAACTTAACGTTACCGATGTATTTCAAATACCAGGCGATTATGTCAAACACTTCACGCAAGCCTTAGAAAATTTTAAGGGCATTAACACCATTGGTGCAGTTAACGAATTAGATGCCGCGTATGCAGCCGATGCTTATGCACGCACACGAGGGTTAGCGGCGGTTTCGTTACAATATGGTGTAAGCACGTTTAGCGCGCTCAATGCCATTGCTGGGGCTTATGTAGAGCGCAGTCCGGTTGTGGTGATTAGTGCTACACCTGGTGCCGATGCACGTAACATTACCAACATGTACGATGTATTGTACCATCATTCTACTGGTAATTTAAAAGCCGATCAAAGTATTTTTAAAAACGTAACGGTAGGTTCCGAAACCTTAAGTACCGCCGAAGGAGCTGCCGAAAAAATAGATCAATTACTTATTGCAGCACTAACGTATAAACGCCCTGTATATATTGAATGTTACAAAGAAGTGTGGGGCGAAACTTGCCCTAAACCCTCTGCCATTGCGCTTAAAGCTAAGGTTTTAAAAAGCGAGCCTTTGGCTTTACACAATGCAGTTGAAGCCGCTTGGTCGCAAATTACAGCCGCTAAAAAACCACTTATTTTTGCAGGCGTAGAAGTATTGCGTTTTGGGTTATCAGATTTACTGCAAAAAATAGTTGATGAGAGTGGCATACTTTACACCACTACTTCTTTAGGTAAATCAGTTTTAACCGAAAAAGGCGATAAATTTATTGGAACGTATTCTGATCAAGCATCTATCCCTTCGGTATTAAACGTGGTGCAAGAAGCTGATTGTGTGATTACTTTAGGCACCATCATTACCGACGATTATTTATGGTTTATCGAAAATAAATACGCCAACATGGTCTTATCTACTGTTGACGCCACCCGCGTGGGTTACTTTAAATATGAAGGCATTACTTTACAAGATTTTATGGAGGCTTTGTTGAAACGATTCAAGTTATCGAAAACCTATCCACTAAAAACAAAAGCACCTAAGCAGCCCGTTTATCCTGAACCTTGGATTTCTAATTCGGATCCGAAATACAATAACCAACCCGAAGTGTTAACGTTCAATCGCTTTTTCCAACACAGCATGAAATTTTTGACCGACCAAAACATGCTTAAAGATATTGTGATGACTTACGGTATAAGTTCGGCTATGTATGTGGCAACAAATGCTTATGGCTTATCTAAAAATAGTTTTATCTCTTCGGCAGCGTGGCAATGTATTGGCTTTGAAACAGGCGCAGCATCGGGCGCACAGTTGGGCAGTGGTAAGCGCGCATGGACTGTTGCAGGCGATGGTGGTTTTATGATGGTTTGTCAATCCTTATCTACTTTAGCACGAAATAAATTGAATGCTGTTATTTTTGTAATGAGTAACGGCGTATATGCCATTGAACAAGTATATGTTAACATGGCCGCATTTAATCCAGGGCCACAAAATAAGTTCGATACGTTTGATATTTTACCGAAATGGGATTACATGGCATTAGCCAAAGCCTTTGGGGCGCATGGCATACGCGTAACAGCCGTAAGCGAACTCAATAAAGCATTGAAAGAAATTAAAGATATAAAAGATAAACCTGTTTTGGTTGAAGTGGTGATGCCCGAAAAAGTATTGCCACAACAAATGTATCGCTTGGGTAGCGAATAGAGGAATGCCTTTCACATTTATAAATGAATAACATGAAATAGCCACGAGCAAAAGTATCCAAACACGAATGAAAGTGTTGGCTACTTTACAAAGCAATTAAAAAATAATAAATATTTACTTATGAAAACAAAAACGTATAGTATTTTTGGAGCTGGTGCAGCGGGGCTTTATACCGCTTGGCGATTGCTTCAGGGCAAAACACGCAAAGGTCAGTCGCCTATGCAAGCAGGCGATGTTTTAGAACTTTACGATTGGGGAAATTATAATTTTTCGCCTGAACATAAAGGCACGCGCGCTGCTGGGGCAAGGGTTTGCACTTGGCATTATAAGAATGATAAATCACAATCGTATTTAGAAGTAGGCGGCATGAGGTATTCGCGGTGGGATACCAATCCAAGTAAGCAATACCCCAATCCCAACGCAGGCAATGTACCTGGCCACCGCTTGGTAACAACTGTTATTTCTAAGTTAGATTTGGATAAATACACCGTACCTTTTAACGAATCGAATAACACGTTGTTTTATTTGCGCACTAAAAATATTTATTTGAACTCTATTTCGCCAAAAAATAGAGTGCCTTATTTTATTCATCCCAAAGGTGCTGCCCAATCGCCTTACAACGGCTTTTCTAAAGTGGAAGCATTAGCTGGTACACAAAAAGAATTGCCTAGTACGCGCAAAGAGTGGAATGCGTTTTATAACAATGGGGTCATCACCAAAAAATTACCAAAAACATCGGTATTTCAAAAGGGCGATAAATTTAAAGACATTGGATATTGGGATTTAATGAACGATCAATTAGGCTCTGAAGGTTACGATTACACCTCAGATGGCAATGGTTACACCTCTAATGTGATTAATTGGAATGCAGCGGTAGCCTTGCAAGCCAATAATGAATTTACACCGGGGAATCATTATTACACCTTAACACAAGGCTATTCGAGCATGTTTGAAGCTCTATTTAATGCCATTGTTCAATTGGCAAAAGAAAATGGAATTGATTTTAAGTATTACCCTAACACCCGTTTACATTCGATTTTAAACAAGGCCGATGGGGTACATTATACCTTTGCCGATCGCAAAACCCCGTGGACAGAGGCTGGCAGCCGCGTAACCAATGCCGCTTGGTTGGCTATGCCGCGTTATGCCATTGATTTGGTAGCTCAAGCCACCGCATTTAAGGCACATGGCAACGAAGATGTTTTAAATCACGAGAAGGTAAAGCTATACCGCGAAGCAACGGTGATGCAGCCGTCGTATAAAGTAGGTATGTTTTTTAACGAGCCGTGGTGGCTAACAAAAGCTAAGTATAAACCGCAATTGGTGAGTTACGAAATTACGCCCCAAGTATTAACGCAATTAAAAAATGAAGGCTATCCCGATAAATACATAGCCGCCATTGCGAAGAATGAAAAACTAATGTACGCAACGTTTACAAACTCTAAAGAGTTGGTTGCGGCAGTTAACAAGTGTATTAGAACCAAGTTAACGCCTAAACAACAAAAACAGTTAATAGCTGCATCGGAGTTAAATACAATTGGACCAAGCATTACCGATATGCCCGTGCGCATGGTGGTTTATTTTGGTAACAATGCCACAGGCAAAGCCGCTAAACCTATTTATGGTTTGTTAGCTAGTTACGACGATGAAACTTTTACAACATTTTGGCGCGAGTTAGAATTAGAACCCAATCAACAACGGAAGGTACCCATTAGCGATGATACGCAAACACTCGAAGGGCCACGTTTAGTGCCCGACCGCATGGTGAAAATGTTACGCAAACAATTGGCCGAAATTCATTTTGGTGTAGGGGCCAGTTACGATAAAGTGCCAGCACCATTAGAGTCGCGCTACATGGATTGGTCGTTGCCACCGTTTAATGCGGGGTACCATGCCTGGGCTGCACATTACGACATAGGCGATGTGCAACGTAACATTCGCAAGCCATCGCAATTGGTAAAGGGAGCCGATGCTAATATTTTTATTGTGGGCGAGGCCTACTCGAACGACCAAGCTTGGGTAGAAGGGGCGTATTGCACCTCCGAGTCGGTTTTGAATGATTTCTTTGATATTGAACCTTTAATTCCAAATAAAGAGTATCCGTTTATTTGTTATTAATGCAGTGTAGTTTGTGTGCGTTGGGGATGAGTGTCAAAAAAATAAACCTAAGTATTGGATAATGTTTTATTATCCTCAACGCGACCAAGCAATAAAAATTCAAGAAACGTTAAAAACACTTTATCGAGATGTAGAAGGAGAATATTATGCCGGAGACGAAGCTTGGCTATACTTAAAAGCGTATTCAGGAGTTGACTTAAAAGCTATTTTAACACAGATTGCCGACGAAAGAATCCCCGAATTGAAAATCACGAATACCACTAAAAAAATGAAGAAATCGTGAGTAAAATGGAAACTAATAAAATCTATCACGGAAATTGTGTTGAAAAACTGAGAGAAATTGAAGCTAATAAAGTTGATTTGATTTACTTTGACCCTCCTTTTTTCACACAACGCAAACATAGTCTTACCAATAAAGATAATTCTAAAACTTATGAATTTGATGACAAGTATAGTTCTACTGAATCGTATTTGACACTCATAGAAAATGTTTTAGAGCAATCAAAGAGAGTTTTAAAAAATACTGGAAGTGTATTTCTACACTGCGACAAAACAGCATCGCACCATATTAGAGTTGTGATGGATAAGATTTTTGGGCGTGAGAATTTTCAAAGCGAAATTATTTGGTCATACAAAAGATGGTCTAATGCAAAAAAAGGACTGTTAAATGCACATCAAGTAATTTTCTTCTATTCTAAAACACAAGATTTTAAATTCAATACTATTTATACGGATTACTCAGTAACAACAAATCTCGATCAAATTTTACAAGACAGAGCGCGTGATGAAAATGGAAAATCTGTTTACAAGAAAGATGAAAACGGAAACGTTATTTTCGGGAAGGAAAAGAAGGGAGTGCTGCTTTCTGATGTTTAGGAAATACCATATTTAAATCCGAAAGCAAAAGAGCGAACAGGCTACCCAACTCAAAAGCCAGTTTTATTACTAAATCAAATTTTAAATATCGTTACAAACGAAGGTAATTTGGTAGTTGATCCATTTTGCGGAAGCGGAACAACTTGCGTTTCGGCAAAATCTTTAAAAAGAAAATTTATTGGAATTGACCTGTCTGGAGATGCTGTCTTACTTACTAATTCGCATTTAGAAGAAATGATAATATCCGAGTCTAACTTATTAAACAAAGGAGTAAACGAGTATCAAGAAAAAACGGAGAAGGAACTAGCCATTTTACAAAACATCAATGCTTTTCCTGTTCAAAGAAATGTTGGGATTGACGGGTTTTTAAAAGATCATTTCGACGGCATGTCAGTTCCTGTAAAAATTCAAGGAGAGCACGAAACAATTGAAGATGCCATTGAAAAATTGGAAAAGGCATCTTATGGAAAAGAGTATAAAAAGAAAATTTTAATTCAAACCAGAGAAGCAGTAACAAACCGACTCTTTGGTTTTGATTCAGAAGTAGTAATTCTAAAATCCCTTGAATTACAAACGCGAGGTTTGCTGAAAGTGAACAACGAAGGCTTAGTATCAAATACATCTACCAATTGATATAATACAGGTTATCATCCCGTTTTCAAAAAAAAAACTTCCATAGAATAAACTATGGAAGTTTTTTAGGGTATCGAATAAATGAAAACGAATTGCATCTATTCCAACTAAACTGTAATCTATTGCGTATTATTTATCGCGTTTTTTTAGCCATTCCACCACAGCAGGGGCTAATTCTTTTTGCGATTTACCACCTACAAATACACCAATGTGCCCGCCTTTAAAACTGTATAATTCTTTATCGGTAGAACCAACGTGATCGTTTAAAGGAATGGTGGCTGCGGGTGGCACTAAATGATCTTCGGTAGCGTAAATATTTAATAAAGGCGAAGTTAAATTTTTAAGGTTTACTTTTTTGCCGCCTACTTCTAACTCGCCTTTTACTAATTTATTTTCTTGATACAATTCTTTCATAAATTGGCGGAAGCATTCACCGGTTTGGTCAGGGCTTTCGCTAATCCATTTTTCCATCCGCATAAAATTTAATAGCTTGTCTTTATCATCTAAAGCATTCACCATGGTTTGTTGCTTTTGCATTTTCATCATGGGTTTTAGCATATCAAAACCTTGGTTTAAGAAATCGCCAGGAATTAGGCCATTATTAGCATCTACGAGTTTATCGAAATCCATGTCTCTACTCCAACGAAACAATAATCCGTCGTTTGTACTAAAATCAATAGGGGTTACATGAGTTACTAAATTTTTTACTTTGTTGGGGTATAGCGATGCGTAAATGGCACTTAGGGTTCCGCCTTGACAAATACTTAAAATATTTACTTTATCAATGCGGTGTTTTTTACGAATAAAATCAACGCAATTATTAATGTAGCCATTCACATAATCGTCCATGCTAATGTAACGATCGCCTTTACTCGGAAAACCCCAATCAATAAGGTAAACATCTAAGCCATTGTTTAGTAAATTTTTGATGTAACTGCGATCGGCTTGCAAATCCAACATTTTGTAGGTATTTACTAAGGCGTACACAATTAAAATGGGTGTTTTAAAACTGGCTTCGGTGTCCCGATTGTAACGGTAAAGGGTTAATTTATCTTCGCTATAAACGGCGGTTTTAGGAGTAGTCGCTATATCTACTTCTTTAATTTGGTTGAGCGTTTCGTAACTTTTCATGAGTTTATTACTCATGTCGTTTAGTTCTTTTAATACCGTATTTTCCATACACTTAAATTATAACAATTTATGCAAATAAAAAAGCCGCCCCTAAACACATTAACGGGACGGCCTTCTCTATCACTAAAAATTACTTTTTCTTATTTTTTTGTGCTTTTTCATCATCAAACAATTCTACTGAAGAGGCGTTGTTGATGGCTAATTTTACTTGTAATTCTTTAATTTGTTTTTTTAACTCATAAACGGTTTTATGTAACTCATCTACTTCGCTTTTAAATACCAATGGGTAGTTTCCAAACATATTTTCAAATTGGTGTTCAAAATGTTTTTTCACATCCATACTCAAGTTAAGTGTTTCGCCTTTTATTTTGCTGAACTCGTCGCTAGCAAATAATTCGGTAAACAACGTTTCGTTGGTTTTCACCCATTCGTTATATAATTCTTGTGCGCTTGGCAATTGCGTCATGGCTTCGGGTTTGCTAAAACGCTCGGCATAATTTTTCGCAATGGTTTCTACACTCTTTTGCGTAGTGTTTTGTAAGTGCATTTGCAATTCGGCTTGCTTAATGCTGTACTCGGCCATTTTATCCATTAATGAAATAGTTGCTTCAACGTTTTCTTTTTCTTTACCTGGGCTAACTAATTTTAATAAAGGTTCAAATGTTTTACCAAACACATTATTCATTTGGCTATATAATTCTTTCATTTTTGAAAGGTCGCCACTAAATAATTGTGGATACTCGTTTGCCATGTTTTGAATTTGCGTGTAGTATTCTTTGCTTAAATTATTTTGATTAGCAAAGAAATTTTGCATTTGTTTCATGCCTTGCTCGTAAACATCTTTTAAGCCACCGCCAGTGTAAAAATTACCAAACAATTGTTGCGTTACATTTTTGTAATGGTCGGCGTTGAAATAATTTTTAAACGTTTCGTAGTTAAATTGTCCTTTTTGCATGGCTTCGGCCATTGGCTGAAAAAACGCTTGCATTTTAAGATACATTTGATTGCCTTGCATGTAATTGGCAAACATATCTTTATTAAAAGTACCATTCATGTTTTTCATCATGGTATCGTACGATGTGTTTAACGTATTGGTCCACGAATTGTAGATGTTGGTCCAAGCGTTATTCATAGTATTGAAGTTAGCCATGTAATCGCTGGCGGGTTTACCAAAGTTGGCGTAGCTATTATAAATGCTTTGGTTAAAGTCGGTCATTTGTTTAACCGAGCTCATTTGTTGATTATACCAATTTTTAAAAAATTCTTGTGGTGCTTGATTGGCAGCCATGTCATTTCCAAAAAACGAAGCGGCGTTTCCTTGACTGCTGTTTAAGATAGACATTTGTTTGTCTAACCATTCTTTATAAATGTTTTGCCCTTCGTGTGCCATGTTACCGCTGGTAAATGCCGATTGCATTTTTTTGGCACTTTCCATAAAGTTATTCATCACGTTTGACTGGGTTTCTACCATACTGTCAATAAAAGGATTATTCGTTTTCATGCTATATTATTTTAATGTTAACTAAACTTAAATTTTCGATCAACTGTAAATAATTGAACAACAAGTATTTACGGTGTTTTCGGAAATTTTGTGCAAATATCGGTAATTTATCGTAAACAACAAGGCTTAGGTCGTGAAAAAATTGTTAAATCTACATTAAACGCATTCAGAAACTCTAAAAACATGATTTTGCTGAGGGATTCTCTAAAATTTTTTTTCACTCAAGTTTTACGGGAACTCTTTTTCGTGAGGGATATTTCGGCTTCGCTCAATATAAATTCGGCGACAGCCCAATGTGGGCGTTGGCGTGATTTTGTGCGAGCGAACTGAGGCACGAAGCCCCCGCAGCCGCAGCCTCGTATTTGTTTGAGCGTTATCGGAAATGAGGGTGTGCTAAACGGGCGTTTGTAATGCCCACATTATAAACTTATCTGCGTTACAAACGCAGTTCTCAAACGTCCTCGTTACGCTTCGCTAAACAAGGACGAGATAGGGATGTATTTTAATTTAGTATGAACTCTTTTTCGTGAGGGATAGAAGCGACAACCTGCGAAGGGCTTTTGCGAACAACTGCGCGAGCGGCGGCGGCTGAGGCACGAAGACCCCGCACGCCGCAGCAATTGTAGCAAAAGACCGAGCAGCTAAAGCGGATAGCCCGACCCCGACTTATACCAAAAGCACACCATTTTAAATACACAACCTGTATTAATTAAACTAATCCCTTGAAATAGACAAGGGGGCACGCCCAAAAATAGTAAGTAAACCAATTATCAATCCAGTTAATGTAATTCGCTTTTAAAATTAGACGTTGAGAAACGAATTGTAGTTGGAAGCTTGTTTAAATATTGACCTTACAAGAAAATATAAAGGATGCGACCTACCAAAAAGTAAATACTGATGCCAATAATATCGTTGAGGGTGGTTACAAATGGGCCAGTTGCTAAAGCTGGATTTATTTTGAAGCGATTTAAAGTGAGTGGAACAAAGGTTCCTAGAAAAGAAGCGCATAAAATAACGGTAAATAAAGCCACACTTACGGTGGTTGCTAATTTCCAGTCTTCGATTACTAATGAATATAAACAAATGATAGTAGAGCAAATGAATCCGTTAATCATACCTACGCCCAATTCTTTAAACAACTTAGGTGCAATTTTATCGCTTATAACACTGTTGTTAGCTAGGCCTTGCACAATGATAGCACTCGACTGTACACCCACATTGCCACCCATGGCACCGATGAGCGGAATAAAGAAAGCCATTTCGGGGTGCATTTGCAATTGTGTTTCGTAGGTGCTAATGATGCGCGAGCCAATAATGCCTCCGCACATGCCCACTAATAGCCACGGAATGCGTGCCCGCGATAGACGCCATAATTTATCGTTGCTATCTACATCGTCGCTAATACCACTCATGCGTTGAATATTTTCGTCGGCTGTTTCGCGAATAACATCTACCACATCATCAATGGTAATGCGTCCCACCAAACGCCCCAACTGATCTACAACAGGTAACACTACCAAATCGTATTTCTGCATAATTTCGGCCACCTCTTCGCTGGTGGTGCTGGTTTTAACGTATTGTACATCGGCCTCATAAATTTCGCTCACTTTTGCTAATGGATGCGAAACAATAAGTTTTTTAAGCGATAACATCCCAATCAATTTTTCATTTTGATCTACCACATACACGGCGTACATCACTTCTACATCTTCGGCTTGGCGGCGTATTTCATCAATACACGCATTCACGCTTTCAAACGCATACACGCTAACCAATTCTTTAGCCATTAAAGATCCAGCCGTTCCTTCTTCATAATTTAAAAGTTCGGCAATATCGCCCGCTTGTTCAATATCTTCAATTTGCGAGAGTACCTCGTCTTGAATTTCTTGAGGGAGTTCATTGATAACATCGGCGGCATCGTCGCTATCCATGTTATCGAGTTGCTCGGCAATTTCTTTGGTGCTAAATGTAGCCAGTAAATTTTCGCGAGTTTCCTCATCTAGCTCTAATAACACATCGGCTGCAATATCATCGTCGGTTAGTTCATACAAATAACCGGCTTCAGCAATGTTTAATTGATTAATGATATGAGCAATATCAGCTGGGTATAACTCGTGCAATTGCGCTTTAATTACGGCATCGTTACGTTCCGAAATATCGTCGCGTAACTGATCTATAAAACTAGTGGTTAACTCAAATTGCATGATGTATTAAGCCCTGCAAAAGTAAGTTTATTCGGGCAGAAAAAACAGCTAGTGAAAAATTTAACATGGAATATAAGATTTAGTGTTAGAAGCCGTTTTAAATTTTATCTAATTATTTTGTTATACGTCTTTTTGCTTGCAACTTCTTTTCTACTCATAAAGTCGGCTCAACTATCTGCCAGATATTTGTCCTTCGCCGAATAGACACGATTTCGGCTTCAAAAATTGCCTCGTTCAACTAAAGATTCGTTATAACAAACCTAAAACATAAACTTTAAACAGGCTCTAAAAAATTCTAAAAAAATAAAAAAGCATTGCTTAATAAATTGCTTAATTTCAATAAAAAATTAATTATGAAACGATTTTTACTCCCCTTACTTTTAGCAAGCACGTTTTTGACACATGCGCAAAAAGGGCAAGCCTTCCCTATCATTAACGGTAAATCGTTAACCGATAAATCCATGACGCTTCCAATCAAAAATGGTAAAACAAGTATTGTAGCCATTGCCTTTCACCGAGGTGCCGAAGAAGATTTAAAAAAATGGCTCAACCCTTTATACTATACGTTTATTAAAAAACCAAAAGGTCAAACTAATTTTGATATGGCCGATATTTACGACGTTAACTTTGTTTTTGTACCTATGATAAGTGGCTTTAAAAAAATAGCTGACGATTTTAAAAGCAGCACCGACAAAGAGTTTTGGCCATATATTATGGATACCGAAAAGTCGGATATTAAAGGCATTCAAAAACAATTGGCTATTAGTGATAATAAAATACCTTACTTTTTTGTAGTGGATAAAGACGGCAAGATACTAGAGGTTCAGAGTGGTGCCTATAAAGAAACGAAAGTTGAAAAATTAGAGGAAGCCTGCGAATAAATTGAATTAGTTTTTCCACATCGCAAATCCATAACATTAAATTAATTGTATCTTTGCGCATGAATTCAGGGAAATTAATTATTTTTTCTGCACCCTCTGGAAGTGGTAAAACCACTATTGTGAGGCATATTCTTAAAACGTATCCGCATCAAATTGAGTTTTCGATTTCTGCTACAAGTCGCCCTAAAAGAGGTATCGAAGAAAATGGAAAAGATTATTACTATTTAAGTCCCGAGGTGTTTAAAGAAAAAGTATTGAACCAAGAGTTTTTAGAATGGGAAGAGGTGTATGCTGGTACGCACTATGGCACTTTAAAGAGCGAGGTTGAACGGATTTGGGCTAAAGACAAAGCTGTTATTTTTGACATTGATGTAGAAGGCGGCTTAAATTTAAAAAAGCAGTTCAAAGAAAAAGCCTTGGCTATTTTTGTAATGCCCCCCAGTATTAAAATTTTAGAAGAACGCTTAAACAGCCGCCAAACCGATAGCCCCGAAAGCATTGCCCGACGCATCCATAAAGCTGAAAAAGAATTAAAAACAGCCGAGTTATTTGATGTATTTATTTTAAACGAAATATTAGACGATGCACTTTTAAAAGCTGAAGGATTAATTGAAACGTTTTTAAAAAGTTAAATTTAGTATAGAACACGCTTATGTCCTTAGTTTTGAATCGCATTTTTTTTAGAGCCTTAATTTTTATCTTAGTACTGTTAACTCTACTCCTAACCCACAGTTGTCAAACGTTCACTCAAAAAAATAATAAGTCGTTTTATTTAACCAAAGATAGTTTAACAACTGAACGCTTACTGAATTTTGCCGATACGTGTTACAACTTAAAAATGGCGAACGATACTAATTTAGTAGCAGGACAATTGTTGACTAAACTTATCCGATCGGGAGTTTCGAGTAAAGGCTTACTTATTCATTGGGCTCGATTTCTTAACAACAAAGGTGTTTTCCTTAGCATTTTTAAAGCCGACAAATCTGAGTTATTGACTTATGCTCAAGCCCTGTCGGTAGCAGAACTGGCAGGAGATGATAAGATACTTGCGAGCATCAATAATAATTTAGCCTATTATTTCTTAAACAACAACGAGCTTGCTTTAGCAACAACCTATTACCAATACTCTATTCAATATATTAATAAAATAGAAGATAAAAAAGACTTGGCATACGCTTATAAAAATTTAGCTACAATTGCCGTGCAAGAAAAAGATTTTGAAAAGGCATTAATTCTTTCGCAAAAAGCAATTTCACTTGTAAGAGCCCAGGATAATGAAGGAAAAGAATTAACCGCTAGTTGCCTCAATAACATTGGTGCTATATACATCTTTCAAAATAAATACGAATTAGCAATGACCTACTTTATAAAATCGGAAAGTTTATTGGAACAAAGTTCAAATTTTTATGAGTTAATTAATACTCTTCAAAATAAAGGCAATACATACCATCATTTGCATAAAAACGATTCGGCCGAATACTATTTAAAGCGTGCCTATCAACTCAGCGACTCGTTGAACATAACCGAACAAATCCATCTTACCTCCAACGCATTATTAAGCTTTTACGAAGCCTTAAATAAAAAAGATAAAATTCAAGCATTAAACAAACACCTCCAACAGGCAGATACGTTTCAAGTTAATTCACCAAACATAGCAAGTATTGAAATAGATACCTTGTCGTTTAAAGCTATCAAGCAAAGTTATAAAGACAGCCTAATAAGCGTTTTAAATTATAACTAAATTTCAATTTCATCATTTAGACTTAAATTTATATATTAGTAGTATATTGTTACAGAAGGAAACGTTCGTAATGATATAAAAACTAAACGTTATGCGCTTATCATACTTTATAGTTAAACAAAGTAACACCTTGTTTAATATAACGCTCTTCTTACTGTTTTTTGTTTTAGCTTGCTCAAACCAAGCCACTAAATCGCGAGCCATAACCTATTTAAAAAACGACAGCCTTATTATTGAAGATTTACTGAATCAAGCAGATACCTGTTTAAATTTACGGAAAGCTAATTATTATAATAACAAAGCAAAAATTTTTATTGAACTTCAACTCAATAAAAAAATACGTTCATCAGGATTTCTAACGCATTTAAGTCGAAACTTAAATAACGAAGGTGTATTTGCTAGTCATTTTGCTTCAACGGGATCGGAACTCCCATTTTATTACAAAGCCCTTGGGGTAGCAACAGTTAATAAAGATTGTAATACCTTAGCGAGTATTTACAACAACTTAGGGTTTTACTACTCCGATGGGGCTGAGTTTGATTTATCGCTTTACTACTTTAATCTTTCGATAGATAATTACAAACGCGCTAAAAATACATCCGACCTCGCTTATATATATAGTAATATGGGGTCTATCTTACTCGCTAACAAAGATACCGCTTCGGCCCTGCAACACTATCAATCGGCTTTAAAAACGGCTGAACCAAAAACAAATTCGGGTAAACAAATTATAGCAGCGGCACTAAATAATATTGCAAATATTTATATAGATAAAAAAAATCTTACACTTGCAAAAGAGTATTTACAAAAGGCAATTGTTATTGAAAAAGAATTAAATGATGACTTTGGTTATATCAATACCTTACGAAATCTTGGTGAAATTTATTTAGGACAAAACCAAATGAAATTGTCCGAGGAGTGTTATTTAAAAGCCTATCAATTAAGTTGCTCGGCTAATTTACCCGATGAAAAACAATTGCTACTTCGTTCGTTGGTTAAACTTTATACACGCGTTCAGAATACTAAAGAAAAACAATATTATGCGAGTTTATTAGAAATTGCATCTAACGAATTCCCTAATCAAGAAAAGAAAAATAATACAACTAAAACAGATACACTCGCCTTTCAACAATTAAAAAAACGCTACACCGATAGTGTGTTGCAAGTTAAATTATAATTAATACCCTAACTGTTTTAAACGGCCATCGTTACTTCGCCAATCTTTATCTACTTTAACGAACAATTCTAAAAAAATTTTCTTTCCAAAAAACTTTTCACATTCGAGGCGTGCCGCTGTTCCTACTTTTTTAATAGCTTCGCCTTTGTTCCCAATTATAATGCCCTTTTGGCTATCGCGTTCCACCAATATCTCGCCAGCTATACGAATAATTTCGGGTTCATCTTTAAACCCTGTTACTAAAATTTCTACGCTGTATGGAATTTCTTTTTTGTATTGCATTAAAATTTTCTCACGAATAATTTCGCTCACAAAAAAACGTTCGGGCTTGTCGGTAAACTCGGCTTTGTCGTAAAATGCTTCACCAGGCGGCAAGTAATCAATAATTTTTTGCATCACCGTTTCCAGATTTAGTTTCTTCAACGCCGATACGGCCATTATTTCGGCATTGGGTAATTTAGCTTGCCACTGGGCATATTTTACATTAACCTCATCTTGTGTACCAATATCAATTTTATTAATCAATAATAAAATAGGTGTTTGGGTTTTTTGTAACTTTTTTAAATACGATTCTTCTAGTTCAATGTCTTCAAATAAATCGGTAATCAATAAAAATAAATCGGCATCCGAAAAAGCAGTTACTACAAATTGCATCATACGTTCTTGCAATTTATAATTAGGTTTTATAATGCCAGGCGTATCGCTAAATACAATTTGATACGCCTCGCCGCTAACAATGCCCATAATGCGGTGCCGTGTGGTTTGCGCCTTAGAAGTGATAATGCTTAAACGCTCGCCCACCAAGGCATTCATGAGTGTTGATTTGCCAACATTAGGGCAACCAATAATATTTACAAAGCCAGATTTGTGCATCATTTATTTAGTAGAAAAAACTCGGTTTAAACGTTTCAATAGTAGTAACATAATTAGAAAGGCTAATAACAACAAGGCAAAGTTGAGCCAAAAATAATTGGCCTTGTTGTCGAACTTATCCCAATTTTTAGCTAACACCCCACTTAGTTTATTGCCTATGGATGTGGCTAAACTCCAGCCTCCCATCATTAATGCTGTTAAGCGAGTGGGCGATAATTTTGAAACCATGGATAAACCCATTGGGCTTAAACACAACTCGCCAATGGTTACCACGCCATAACAACCAATTAACCACCAAGCACTCGCTTTGTGTATGCCATTGCCTGTATAATGCACAGCGGCTACCATTACTAAAGTGGATAACGCACTAATTAATAAACCAAACATAATTTTTGAGGCGGTGGTAGGTTCTAATTTTCGGCGGCGTAAAAACGCAAAAAAAGCAATTACCAAAGGCGTAAGTGCCACCACAAAAAATGGATTAATGGATTGAAAGAGTTCGGTGTTTGCCGTGTAAATTAAACCATCGGGTGGTGGCAATTTAGAGGGATCAATGTTTTTAAAATAAGCTGGGTAATCTATACACTTAACAGGTTTTCCTTGCGCATCATTTATTTTTCGAAATTGTTCATCGAGTTGAAACACCTCTTTATTTCTGGCGCGCATGGTGTCTGATAAACTAATACCAGACAAAGTTTTGCCTACTGTTTCGGGCATTTGCCTATCGGTATAATAATTGGCATAAGTGGTTAAGGCCGTTCCGTTCTGTTTAAAAATAGCCCAAAATAAAATCACAATTAAAAAAATAGTAAACATGGTGCCAAGTGGTTTTTTTTCTTCGGCACTTGCTTTCATATAAATGGATGCAAAAAAATAAATAACAGGAATACAAAATGAAAAAAACGCATCGGTACTGTTACTTCCAAAAATGCTATCGGGTATAAACCATCCGGCAATTGCAAAACCACAGCCCACCAAAAGTACTTTCACAAATTGCATAATAAAAGGTTTGTCTTCGGGCGAGGGTTCTCGTCTTACATCCACGTGTGCATAATGTTTACTGCCAATCAAAAACGTTATTACACCAATAAACATACCCATTCCGGCAGAAATGAAGGCTGCACCCCAACCAAATTTATTCCGCATAATAGCAGCTACAAACGTGCAAATAAAAGCGCCTAAATTAATACCCATGTAAAAAATATTATAGCCAACATCTTTCTTATCTTTAAACTCGGGGCTATTGTATAAGTTGCCTAACAGCGTAGATATGTTAGGCTTAAAGAAACCATTGCCTACAACCATAATCACCAAAGCGGTGTAAAACGCCCACATTTGCGGAATGGCTAACATACAATACCCAATGCCCATTAACACACCACCTAAGGTTACCGAAAACCGATACCCTAATTTTAAATCGGCCAATAAACCGCCCATAAATGGTGTTAAATAAGCCGCTGCTATAAATGTTCCATAAACATCGGCAGCTTGTCCATTATCCCATCCAAAGCCTCCAGTTGCGGTATCGCCCGTCATGTATAGCACAAAAATGCCTATCATTAAATAATACCCGAACCTTTCCCAAAATTCGGTGAATACTAAAAAAAATAATCCCTGAGGATACTTGCGTGCCAGTGCCATAAAATTAGTTAATGGCTAAAGATAGTAACAAAAGACGTAAGTATAGGGCTTCGATTAAAAAACCAAGGATAGTTTTTAACAGCAAATGACTTTCGGTAAAACATGATTATCTTTGATTAAATACAATTGTAATAACAGTTTTAAAGTATGAGTGTAAAACGTTTGTGTCCCGAATGCAATGAAGTGATTATAGGACGGCTCGATAAAAAATTTTGTAGCGATGCCTGTCGGAATGCTTATAACAATAAACAAAACAGCGATAGCACCAATTATGTGCGCAACATTAATAATGCCTTACGTCGTAATCGGCGTTTATTAAAAGAATATTTAACAGGCGAGGTGAGCAAAGTATCTCGAAAAAAATTAAGCGATGCAGGTTTTAATTTTAGTTTTTACACCAATATGTCCATTACTAAAACCAATAATAACACTTATTTTTACTGTTACGAATTTGGTTATCTTTTAATTGATGCCGAATGGATGTTGATTGTTAAAAAGACAAATAATAAATGAAAACTATTACGCTTTTCCGACCCGTTGGTAAACCCGAGTTAGATTTAATTACACAAAGCGAGTATAAAGCCTTTCCTCCTCGGTTAAGTTGGCAACCTATCTTTTATCCCGTTTTAGATTATGATTATGCTTGCACCATTGCCAGCAACTGGAACACCAACGATGATGCCAATGGCAATGTGGGTTATGTTACAACTTTTGAAATTCCTGAAACCTATTTTTTAAAATTTGAAGTACAAAATGTAGGTGCCGCTAATTGTAATGAACTGTGGGTACCCGCCGAAGAATTAGAAGTATTTAATGCCCACATTTTGAATGGGATTAAAGTAGTGAAAGCCTTTTATGGCGAAAAATTTAGTGGTGAAAAATTGTATGCGTAATTTGTTGAACCATTGCAAAGGAGCATTACTCGGTTTAGCTTTGGGCGATGCGTTAGGCACTACTCTCGAATTTCAAAGTCCAGGTAGTTTTAAACCTATTAACGATCTTATTGGCGGTGGCGTATTTGGCTTAAAACCTGGGCAATGGACCGACGATACGTCTATGGCCTTATGCTTAGCCGATAGTTTGATTAACTGCGAAACCTTTGATGCTTACGACCAATTAGAACGCTATTTACGTTGGTATAAACATGGAGAAAATAGTAGCACTGGTCGGTGTTTCGATATTGGCAATGCTACTCGTGAAGCACTTTTATTGTTTGAAGAAACCTATCAACCTTACTGTGGCAGCACGGATCCGCAATCGTCGGGCAATGGCTCTATCATGCGTTTAGCCCCAATCCCACTCCGCTACTACAACACGCCCGATGACTTAGTAAAATATGCTGCATTCAGTTCACGTACCACTCATGCCTCAGCCCTATGTGTGCAATCTTGTGAATACATGAGTGCAATGATAGCCGCAGCCATACAAGGTGCCTCTAAACAAGAACTTTTAAATCCACAGTTCATTATAGAACGTTACCCTTTATTAAAAAAAGAAGTTGAACCTGCACTTTGGCAAGTTATAAATGGAAGTTATAAAACCAATCAACCCCCACAAATTTATGGTTCGGGTTATGTGGTAAAGACTTTAGAAGCTGCATTATGGGCATTCTATCACACTTCTTCCTTTGAAAAAGGCGCATTAAAAGTTGTAAACCTAGGCGACGATGCCGACTCTACGGGTGCTGTTTATGGACAAATAGCCGGTGCATTTTATGGCTATGATGCACTGCCACCAGCTTGGGTAAAAAAAATATACCGCACTTTAGATATAGAAATAATGGCAGAGAGTTTACATCGTTTAGCCGAAAAAAATTAATTACTATTTTGCGTAAATGATTCGGCGAATAGCAAAATTAATTTTGAAAAGTTTGAGTATTTTTTTAATACTCATTTGTGTGTATTAGATTGCTCCGTTTTCTGCCTCGTATAATTAAAAAATTTCTTGCAGATTTTTGGATTATTATGCGTGTATAAAAAGTATAAAAGCCTGTGGTCAAAAAAGCTGTTGGTGGACCGCCAGCGACAAAGGTATTTTCGATTTGTATAAATCGAAATAAAAAGCCTAACTCGGTCAACGAACATCATCGAAAGAGTTAGGCTTTTAAATTAAGCTTTAATAATTTAATTTTTACTGAGATACCGCTGCATTTGCGGCTGCTAATGCGGCAATAGACATGGTTAAACGAGCCGTTTGCTTGGTTAACTCATTATTAGCTTCGCTAGAAGCAGAGGCTGCTTTATCTTTTTCAGTTAAAGCGTTTTCAGTTTTCTTCTGATTGCGTTGATTAATCTCACTTAAATTATGTTCGATTCCATCTTTCTTATCAGTTAACTCAACCGTTACAAGTTCGAGTTGGCTGTTAGTGGCAGCTAAAGAGTTATATAATTTAATAGACATGCTTGCGGCATTCATGGCATCAGTTAACGCTGTTATGGCATCGGTTACTGCCTTAGTTGCATCGGCTGTTCCTTTTTTAGCATCGGCCATTAATAAATCAGAAATTAGTTTATTTTTAGTTTTAGCTTTATCTATTTGTCCAGCTAAATCTGACATAGATTTGGCGGCATCTACCGCTTTATTGGCTGTTTCGTTGGCCTTATTTACCAACTGCATAACAGTTTCATATAAGTTAGCAATACTATCATTGGCAATATCTATAACCGCTTGCGTTGACTCGCCAGTGCCGATAGCCGTTTCAGAAAGTTTTAAATTAGCTTGCGAAACAGATAAGTCTTGCACATCTTGATCATAAATAGTGGTGCGCGAAGTTAAAGTATTTGCTTTGGCAGTAGCATCTGACTGCGCCTTTGCTTGATCTTTTGTTGCTTGGTTAACCTCCAATTGCAACTTTAAAATACGTTGATTTTTTTCTTCAGTATATCCCATGGTTATGCAGTTTTAGTGGTGTTAGTAGTTTGTTTTTTAACTTCCTTTTTTTCGGCTGTAATTAGCCCAATTCGTGTTCTATCACTCCCGTTAATTTCTTTCGCACTCTCTAAATTTATTTCGCTAACAGTAACCGTTTGCTCGGCTTTTTTCTCGTTAGTAATAGCGGTTGTTAAAGCGGTGTTTACTTTAGCCGAATTGGTTACGGCGGCTTGATAGGTATTTGTAATAGCTGTATTGAGTGCATCAATCTCTGAACTTAATACTTTTATAATCGCTAAAACAGAACTGGCATTCGATTGCGCAGCCGAAATAGTTGCATCTAACGAAATGATGGTAGCTTCTTCTGAAGAAAGTGCTGCATCTTTTGTTTTAGTAAGCGTTTCATCGGCTAAACGAGCTAACTCCGTCTTACTGTCTTCGGTGCTGGCTTTAGCTTGAATAGACGCTGCATCTGAATGCAATTGAGCAATAGAAGAAGCGGCTGTTTCGATACTTTTAGCAGCCTTAGCAATGGCGGCATTCATGTTAGTAGAATCGGTATTAGCAATGTTAGCCAATGCCAACATATTTGCACTTAACAAATTAGTTTCCGACGATTTTGACCCAATTTTTGTAAGGGCAGCTAAATGTATCTGGGTTCGTTCTGCATTGCGATACGCTTCTTTTAAATCGTCTTCAACAGATTCGTAAGCAATTTCTGCACTATCGAGTGCTAACTGCGCAGTTTCTTGCTGCTTAACTAGGTTTAACTTAATAGTGCGCAAGGCATCATCGAGTTGGGCTTGGTATGGGTTCTGTTTTTCCATATAGATAGGTTATTAAGGTTAAAGTTTAGTTAAATATAAAGATTATCGTTTACGTCTGCTACTTTTTAATAAAAAATATTATAAACAATTTTTTAGCTATATTGGTGGCGTGAAATTTCACACAACACGTTTTTATCCTATAGCCATTTTAGTTGGATGGTTGTGCCTTTTACTCCTACCAAATAGGATAAAGTGCCAAAATCCTTTATTGAGCGATAGTTTGCGCCCCTCCATCCGTATTCCGTTTCTTAACCACCCTGGCAGTTTACCTTATTTTTTAAAACTTCGTAAGGCCGGTTTGCGTTACAAAACAACCCGAAAAACGGTAAAAGCGAGCGCACCACCTGTTAAAAAAATTGTTGGTTGGCATCCTTATTGGTTCAATACCAGTTATTTTAATTACCAATACGATGTGTTAACCCACGTTATTTATTTTGGTGCCGACATTACTGTTAGTGGAAGTCCAAACGTTAATTTTAATGGGTGGGATACAACTGGGCTTGTTAAATATACACGCCAAAATAGCAAAACGTGTAAAGTGTACTTGAACGTGTTTTGTGCAAGTAGCGACATGAGTAATTTTCTAAAAAATCCATCTTACTACAGTTCTGTTATTAACACTCTAGTTACCTCTGTTTTGAACCATGAGGCGGATGGCTTATGTTTAGACTTTGAAGGTGGACCCAGCGGCTTAGGCTCTTACTTTACTAATTTCGTCAGTGATTTAAAAAAAGCATGCGACGAAGCAGGGCTTCAATTGTGCATTGCACTGCCAGCAATCAATGGTTACGGACTCATCGAGTCGGCAAAACTAACGCCTTTAGTAGATTTTTTTGTTATCATGGGTTACGATTATTTTGGATCGTTCAGCAGCATTTCGGGTCCAATTGCGCCCCTTATGAATACAAGTTGGATCTATTCAAGTGTTGATGAATCAGTTCAATATTATAAAAATCAAAACATACCCGACTCCATGCTATGCCTTGGCGTACCTTATTTTGGAGCCATTTGGGAAACTCAATCCAAAAGCATTCCAGCTACCATCGAAAATTTTATTGGTTACCGCCCTTTTTCGTATGCCGCCGAAAATAACACCACCTTTTTAAACGATACAGCCCTTAAAGCTTCGTATTTAATTTATACAACTAAAGAAGATAGCATTACCAACCGACAGTTTTGGATGGACACTTATTATTCCTTAGGTTCTAAATATGACTATGCCTTATCGCAAAACCTCGCAGGCGTTGGTATTTGGGCTTTAGGATACGACGAAGGAACAGATACGCTATGGCAATTATTACGAGAAAAATTTACTGTAGCACCTCCAAAAGATACAACAGACACTTTACGGGGTAAACCCCTTTCTTTATTAAATACCATTAAACTCAAGTTACTCCCTACTCTACTAAAACACCGTTACATGTTTGGCTTAACGCTTTTCATTTTGTTTACCGCTTTCCTTTGTTCCTTGGTAAATGTTTTAAATTCGGCAGGTGCCATTCCTAAACTAAAAACACAAAAATTACTGGCTCCCATTTTAATAGCAGCCGTTGCTTTACTCTACGGGTTATCTATTGCGCTCTTTTATATTTGTTTATCTAATCGCGATTATTATTTAATTGCTGGCGTTGGTTTATCAACCTGTATTTGCATTGGCAGTTTTGTTTATTATTGGTATAAAAAACGAAATGTCGAAATGCCTTAATTACTATTCAGGTTTTAAATAGATTTTTTTTAACGTCGGAAGGTGTATATCCAAAATATTTTTTGAATGCTTTACTAAAACCATGAACATCCGAAAACCCTGTAAGTAATGCTAAAGCTGTAATAGAAATTTTTTCACGCTCAAGCAGCGATTTAGCATAATTTAAACGCTTTAAAATAATATATTGGTAAGGGCTAATGTTATATACCGATTTGAAAAGCCGCAAAAAATGATACTCCGATAAAGCCACATCTTTTGCCACTTGCTCTATGGTAATAGGTTTTGTGAAAAAATCATCTAAAAATTGTTTGCCCTTCATAATCCTGCGCAACAACGTTTTTCGCGTTTCGCTTTTTACAGCTTTAATCGTTTGAAGTTGACGAATAACAGGTACATGGTCGGCCACAATTTTTTCGGCTACGCAATAATAAAACTCTTTGGATAGGGCTTCACTTAAACTTGGATTTTCGGCTAACTTTCGCTCCAAAGCTAACATCACCTGACCCAATTGTGTTTGATTAGCTCTATATTTTTGCTCTAAGAATTGCGGTGTATGAAAAAATGTACCGAGCGATAAATCGGTTTCAGTTTCACTTGGCAGCATACAGGTTGCCAATACTTCAGAAAGTATATCGGGTGCTACATCAATGCAAATCCCTTTCACATCCGATTTGCTATCTACTTCGGCATATCCTTCACTTAAACTGTTGGCTAATAAATAATCACCATTGCGCAAAAGATACTTATTGCCATTTACAGCATATAGTTCCTCGCCTTGCACAACATATTTAATAGAAAAACTACGGTAAGGCTTTGCGGAATAAAATTCGTTCAATACTGAATAGTTGATTAAACTACTATTTTGCGGCAATTGAATTAAACCCTTCGTTTTTTCTGTAAATAACTCCAGCATATTAGCAAATTTATTTTTGAAAATACGATAATTGCGCATTGAATACCGTTAAAGTATTCTTAATTGACGAATTTTAACGTTTTGGTATTATACGGTCCTATTTACAAAAGCGGCCTCTACACAACGCTCTCCGTCCATAGCGGCACTCATAATACCTCCCGCAAAACCAGCACCTTCGCCGCA
Organism: Bacteroidota bacterium; assembly: GCA_013297775.1. Classification (GTDB taxonomy): domain Bacteria; phylum Bacteroidota; class Bacteroidia; order B-17B0; family Aurantibacillaceae; genus Aurantibacillus. The sequence continues at coordinate 87,856 of JAAFIL010000006.1, read as the reverse complement.
AGGAAATAAATTGTGCAGTTGCGGATGATGCAAACGCTCGCGGTCGCGCGGAATGCGCACGGGTGTAGAGGTACGCGACTCTACCCCAACGATAATAGCATCGTTGCTAATATAGCCTTTCATTTTTTTTCCGAATGCAGTAAACCCACCCTGCAAGGCATTTGCGATACCATGCCCTAACACATCACGCATGTTGGTGCTTTTAACGCCCGGGTGATACGAACAAGTTGGTAACGTATTACTTAATTTTCCATTCATAAAATCTTGTAAAGCCTGAGCTGGAGCGGTTTGCGTTTGCCCGCCTAATTGCCAAGCTGTTCTTTCAAATTGTTGTTGAAGTGCTAAACCCGCCAAGGGACCAAATTGTTTGACATAAGGTGCAAAATCTCTTTCAGTTAAGCCTACAACAATACCACTATTAGCAAAGGGGTTGTTGCGTTTACTGGGGCTCCAGCCATTGGTTACCACCTCACCTGGAGCCGTTGCACAAGGGGCAATGATACCTCCTGGACACATACAAAACGAATACACACCATAGCCATTTACTTGCTGCACCAAACTGTACGATGCGGCTGGCAAATAGGTTCGAGCATTTAATAAGTCTTGCGTATTTCCACAATGGTATTGAATGCTATCAATTAACGTTTGTGGATGTTCGGCTCTTACGCCTAAAGCAAAGGGTTTGGCTTCAATAATAATTGCTTTATGGTGAAGCAACTCATAAATATCGCGAGCCGAATGACCCGTTGCTAAAATAACCTGCTGCACAGAAAACTCTACCTCGCTATTACCTTGTTGAATACGCAAAGTACGAATAACAGTATCTTTCACTTCAAAGTCTATAAGTTTAGAATCGAAATGCACCTCGCCACCGTGCGTTATAATTTGTTCACGAATAGCTTCGATGAGTTGAGGTAATTTATTTGTTCCGATGTGTGGATGTGCATCTATTAAAATAGTTTCATCGGCACCATGCTGTACAAAGGTTTTTAATATTTTCTCTACATCGCCACGTTTAGTTGATCGGGTGTAGAGTTTACCATCACTATAAGTGCCTGCCCCACCTTCGCCAAAGCAATAATTACTTTCTGGGTTAACGATGTGTGCTTTATTAATGGCCGCTAAATCTCTACGACGCACCTTTACGTCTTTCCCCCGTTCAATAACAATGGGTTTAATACCTAACTCTAAACACCGCAAGGCTGCAAATAAGCCCGCCGGACCTGCACCAATAATATGGCATGTTTTTGTTGCCTCTTGAACCTGTTGGTAATTAACCTTAAATACCATTGGTTCAATGGGTTCATTAACCGCAACTAGCACCGATACATTTATTTTGATGTTGCGGTTTCGCGCATCAATACTGCGACGCAAGGTTTTAATATGGAAAGAAGTAGCTTTAGGCAACTGCAACTCACTTGCTACTTTTTCTTTTAACAAGGCTTCGTTAAAGGCGGTGGCAGGACTTACCTGCATTTGTATCGTTTTTTTCATCTTTAAAATGGGGTGTCTTTATCACCCAAATTTTTATTATAATTAAGCCTTACCCTTCAAATGTAATGGTAAACACCACCATGCGTGAGCGCACTTTTTCGATGGAGTTGCTAAAAATATTATTACCCGGCTTCAATAAATTACGTGTGCCTATTTGTAGTTTTAATTCCAATCCCAACTTAAAATATTTCAAATAAAAATCGGTTCCTGCACCAGCACTATAGTAATAATCGTCGCGTTGAATGCGTACACTTTCATCGAGCTGATTAACCGCACTGCTTACCCCGGCCGCTTTTTTTCCAGATGCTAAGTCGAGCGCATAGCCGCCTCCGCCAATGGCATACGCACTAAAATTACCTTGTCGTTTACTTTGAATTTTAAGTTCAATAGGAAACAAGATAAAAGTGGATTCTACACTTTTCTCGAAACGTTTTAAAGTATCGCCTGTTTTATTAGCTAAGGTATATTCTAACTTCTTTGAACCAAAACTAATGCTAGGTGTAAAACGTAAACGTAAGTATTGCTGCAACCGAAAATCGGATACCAAGCCTAAAGCAAAGCCTGGTGCAGGTTTCGTCAATACTGAACGTACACCGAATTTTGTTTTACCAATTATTGTATCGGGCAACAAATTATTTGTAATCGTGTTGATGCGAAAATCGTGTTGGTTACCCGCAATGGTAAACCCGAAGTGCAAACGTTGCGCATAAAACTTAGGTAAGTTAACGCCAAGCCCATCGTTATTTTGAGCAAAAGAAGACAGTCCTTTTAAACAATAAATCAGTATTAAAAAACGGCTTATCACTTACTATAACAACGAAACGTATGGGTTTTTATTTTGTGAAACGATATGAAACTTGTTTGCCCTTCCAACTTAGTGTACACGCATAAACTCCAGATTTTAAGTCAGAAATGGTGTTACTAACTTTATCGAGGTTACGTTTAAGAATGGTATTTTTGGCGGCATCCTTTAATTCAATAACTGGCCATTCTCCTTCTGTATTTCCCATCACAACCACATCGGCTCCCGCAGCATGTTGTAACCAATCTATTTGAATGCCATTGTAAATGTGATCTTCTTTTTTTCCGTAAAAAAATTTACTCTTCTTTTTAAGTTGTGTTCCTGAAATTGTATTTGGCAAAACGCTTGGGACACTTTGGTAATTGGTAATTCCCGAAGTACTCGACTGAGATTTATCTTTAGTCCAAACCCTAACGTAATCCACTTCAAAAGTACTCGGAAGTAAAATACTGGGGTCGGGTCCTGGTTTAAATGGCCCATCGTTGCTTGGCACGGCCATATTTAATGTAATTAACTTAGGCACTAAAAATTTTACTTGCGATATGCCAATGCACTCACCATTGAGGTAAAACCGAACTTTGTCCTCATCCCATTCACAGGCCATTACATTAAAATCGTTTACAAAATTGGTTTTCACTTTTACCCAACTGCCATAGCTACGTTTATTAAATACGTTATTCACGTAATAATCGCAGCGGTTGGGGCAATGTGTATCTAAATGCACCTCCTCCTGCCGCTCCGATTTACATTCAAATATATCAATCTCTTCGTTGGGATTACCACCATGCAACCAAAACGCTGGCCAAAATCCTTTTTCGGGAGGTAATTTAAAACGGCACTCGAAATACCCTTTGGTAAAGGTTTTACGGGTTTCTATCATCCCTGCTTGATAGTTAAACAAGGCTTTATTTAGCGAATAGAATTTACCACGCAAGAGAACGGTATCGTTATCATTTCCCGAATCGGTAATGCGTGCACGAATGGTATCTTTAACCGCCGTTAATTTTAATGTTCCGTTATTAACTTGATGATTTTTATAGGGCGTATAATATTGCTGCTCTTTGTTGGCATAAATCGTTCTTGCCCAACCATAAGAGTCGGTCCAATAATTTTGGTCAATGGCTGTTCCATTAAACTCATCACCTTCTTGATAGTACCACGTAATGACTGTATCTTTATTAAAAAACCACTTGACTTGCGCGGTTAAGGGCTGCACACCAACAATGGCAGTTAGTAAAGCGAGTAGGAAGGCTTTCATTGAAGGGAGGAGATTAATCATTTAATTTTAAAACCGCCATAAACGCACTTTGTGGAATTTCAACATTTCCAACTTGCTTCATGCGCTTTTTACCTTCTTTTTGTTTTTCTAATAATTTACGTTTACGGCTAATATCCCCGCCATAACATTTAGACGTTACATCTTTTCGCATGGCTTTAATGGTTTCGCGGGCAATAATTTTAGCACCAATAGCGGCTTGAATTGGAATTTCGAATTGTTGACGTGGAATTAATTCTTTTAATTTCTCGCACATTTTTTTCCCTAAGCTATGCGCATTACCACGGTGCACAAGGGCAGATAGAGCATCTACTTGCTCGGCATTTAATAAAATATCCATTTTCACTAAATCGCTTTGACGCATTTCGAGAGGCGAATAATCGAAGGAGGCATACCCCTTTGAAATAGATTTTAAACGATCGTAAAAGTCAAATACAATTTCGGCTAAGGGCATTTCAAAGATAAGTTCTACCCTATCCGATGTTAAATAATTTTGATTCACAATGCTGCCTCGCTTCTCAATGCACAAGGTCATAATAGAGCCAATGTATTCACTTTTAGTAATGATATTGGCTTTTATAAAAGGTTCTTCAATGTAATCAATACGCCCAGGATCGGGTAAATCGCTTGGGTTATTAACGATAACTACTTCGCCTTTGGTGGGATAGGCTTTGTAAGATACGTTGGGCACTGTCGTAATTACGGTCATGTTAAACTCACGTTCTAAACGCTCTTGAACAATTTCCATGTGTAGCATTCCCAAAAATCCGCAACGGAAACCAAACCCCAGTGCCGCCGAACTTTCGGGCTCCCAAGTTAGAGAGGCATCGTTCAGTTGGAGTTTTTCCATGCTATAACGCAACTCTTCAAAATCTTCGGTATCAACAGGGTAAATGCCCGCAAACACCATTGGTTTTACATCTTCAAAGCCATCTATGCCTGTTTCGCAAGGTCTATCTACTTTTGTAATGGTATCGCCCACTTTTACTTCGCGTGCATCTTTAATTCCTGAAATGATATACCCTACATCGCCCGTAAATACTTCTTGCCGTGGCTCTTGCTTTAATTTTAAAACGCCTACCTCATCGGCAAAATAAGAGGCACTTGTGTTCACAAATTTTACCTTATCGCCTTTTTTTACAGAGCCATTTATAATTTTATAATAGGCAATAATGCCTCTAAAGCTATTAAACACACTGTCAAAAATAAGGGCTTGCAAAGGAGCATCGGGGTCGCCAACGGGTGGTTTAACGCGCTCTACTATGGCTGCTAAAATTTCGTTGACACCCATGCCCGTTTTGCCACTTGCCGGAATAATTTCATCACGGTCGCAACCAATTAAATCTACAATTTGATCTTTTACCAACTCGGGTTCTGCACTTGGCAAATCCATTTTATTGAGAATGGGAATAATGTGTAAGTCGTTTTCGAGTGCTAAATATAAATTCGATATGGTTTGTGCTTGAATACCTTGTGCCGCATCTACAATCAACAAAGCCCCTTCACAAGCGGCAATAGATCGCGATACTTCGTAACTAAAATCAACATGCCCAGGCGTATCAATTAAGTTAAACACATATTTTTGACCTTGGTACTCATACTCCATTTGAATGGCATGGCTTTTAATAGTAATGCCTCGTTCTTTTTCCAAATCCATGTCGTCTAAAACTTGGGCTTGCATTTCGCGTTTAGAAATGGTTTTGGTGTACTCCAGCAATCGGTCGGCCAGGGTACTTTTACCGTGGTCAATATGGGCAATAATACAAAAGTTACGAATGTGCTTCATGTTATAATTATCAATCTTTAAAAAGTTTACAAATATAGTAAAATAAAGGGATTTTTTTAGAGGGAGACGCATACATCAATCATTACCGCCAAAAGCTTGTCATTGCGTTTGGCTCAATAGTTAAGGCTAAATGAAGTCAACCTTATAAAAACTCTAAAATAAACACCTCCACAAATGTCCGCTTAAACAAAACACCCAAAAATTACCACCACAAATGTCCATTACGCCATGATACCAAAATTTTAATAAGACTTGTTTTTAAACTAAAAAGCATAACGTGTTTCCAAGCGGCTAATAACAAGAGTTATCAAACTAATTCCCAATACCATTTATAGTTTACTTTTTTGGGCGTGCCCCTTATCCATTTCTGGTGGGTAACCTAAGTAATAAGGGATTGCGTTATTAAAAAGTGATACTTAAAATAAAATCGGGGTCGGGCTATCGGCTTTAGCCAATGCGGCTTTGGCGGGTTTTGTTACGGTCTGCGCTGAGCTTATCGAAGTCGCTGTGGGGGGCTTCGTGCCTTAGCCAACGCACCCGCACAAAACCTCGCCAAATCCCGCATTGGGCTGCCGTTGAATTTATATTGAGCGAAATCGAAATATCCCTCACGCAAAACGAGTTCCTGCCAAATTAAAAGAAATTTTTACTTGGTATGAAAAACTAAAACTAATCTCAAGAGGTTAACAACAAAACCCTAAAAAATCACTTTTGAAAATCGGGTACAATTACAACTTTTTAACCAACAAATTAGACAACTAACAGCCTTTTTTATCCTAAAAATTGTCTATCTTTATGAAATGAAACTCCATAGGGTATATCCGCATTTAATGTTTAGCAGTTCTCAATGGGAATTATCAAAGCAATCGCTCGTGATGCTTGGCCAATGTGTGGCATTCACAAAAGCAATAAGCAACACGCCACTAATGCCCCAATTTTAGTACGAACTCATGAGGCTGGCCCTAAGAAAAGGAGCGCAAGCCACAACAGCCATTGAAGGAAATACCTTAAGCGATGAAGAAATTGCTAAACTCCAAGAAGGTGAAAAACTACCCCCAAGCAAAGAATACCAAGAAATTGAAGTTAAAAATATTCTAAACGCTTTCAATGAATTACTTGTTGAAACCGTATATCATAACAAAGAACAATTAATTACCCCAGAGTTATTGCTGAGATTTCACAAATTAGTTGGGTAAAACCTCGGCGAACACTTTAACGCAATTCCTGGCCAATTTAGAAATAACGATGTAGTGGTAGGAACATACCGATGTCCAGACTGCAGAGATGTTGCGCCTCTGATTGAAAAATATTGCCAATGGCTTAGAAGCGAATTTAAGTACGAAAACGGTAATCAACTATTTGGCGACATCATTATTCAATCCATTGTTGCACATGTTTATTTAGAATGGATACACCCTTTTGGAGATGGCAATGGACGAACGGGGCGTTTAATCGAATTTTATATTTTATCGAGAGGTGGCAACCCCGATATTACTTCACACATTTTATCTAACCATTATAACAATACGCGTCCAGAATATTATCGGCAATTAGAAAAAGCATCGAATACCAAAAGCCTTACCGCATTTATAGAATATGCCCTAACAGGCTTTAGAGATGGCTTACAACAAACTTTAGAAAAAATTCAAGCAAGCCAATTGCTTAACGCATGGCAAAAATTTGTTTATGATAAATTCGATAAAATAGAAATTGGTCAAAAACAAGTTTTCAAAAGAAGAAGAACTTTGGGATTAAAAATACCCATTGACAAGAAATTTTCCTTTGAAGAAATCCCTGAACTTAATATAAAGTTAGCAAGATTATATTCTAATACTTCTGCCAAAACACTTGAACGAGATTTAGAAGAATTAATAACACATGAAATCATCTTATTTCAAGATGCGAAGTACTTTGCAAACATTTCAACCCTCAACAAAATGGTAGCCAAACGAAAAGGACTTTTAGTTACCCCAACTTAAAATGAACTTATATAAACCACCAACACCGCCAGCTTTTTTTAAAAGCTAAAAACTGTGTCCCATTTTATCGCGCTTAGTTTGTAAATATTTTTCGTTATGTGGATTAGCTTTAATTATAATTGGAATATTTTCAACAATCTCTAAACCGTATCCAATTAGGCCGGCTCGCTTGCGTGGATTATTGGTCATCAGTTTAATTTTACTTACGCCTAAATCGCGCAAAATTTGTGCACCAACGCCATAGTCACGCTCATCCATTTTAAAACCCAACTGTAAATTGGCATCTACAGTATCTAATCCTTCTTCTTGCAATTTATAGGCTTTTAATTTATTTAATAAACCAATACCTCTACCTTCTTGGTTCATGTAAACAATTACACCTTTGCCTTCGTTTTCTATCATTTCCATAGAGGCGTGTAATTGCGGACCACAGTCGCAACGGCAGCTCCCAAAAATATCGCCCGTTACGCAACTCGAATGTACACGCACTAAAACAGGTTCATCTTTTTCCCAAGTTCCTTTAACAAGTGCTAAGTGCTCTTGCCCACTGGTTTTAACGCTATAGGCTACTAAATTAAATTTACCATTTGTTGTAGGCATATTAACTTGTACAACACGCTCTACAATACTTTCTTTACTTAAACGGTAAGTAATTAAATCTTTAATGGTTACAATTTTTAAATCGAAACGTTTGGCTATTTGCACCAAATCGGGCAAACGCGCCATGGTACCGTCCTCGTTCATAATTTCGACCAACGCACCGCATGGGTCAAATCCAGCAAGCCTTGCCAAATCAATGGTGGCTTCGGTATGCCCCGTGCGTCGCAATACCCCACCCTCTTTAGCCTTTAATGGAAATATATGCCCAGGCCGACCAAAATCACTCGCTTTTTTTGTGGTATCTATTAATGCTTTAACCGTTTTACTACGATCGGCCGCCGAAATACCTGTGGTGCAACCATAACCCAACAAATCTATAGAAACCGTAAAAGCCGTTTCGTGCAAAGAGGTGTTGGCGGGTACCATCATATCGAGTTGTAACTCGCGCGCCTTAGCTTCGGTAACGGCTGTGCAAATTAAGCCGCGTCCGTGTGTAGCCATAAAATTAATAACCTCGGGCGTTACATTAGCGGCGGCGGTAATAAAGTCACCTTCGTTTTCGCGGTCTTCATCGTCCACCACAATAATCACTTTACCAGCCCTAATGTCTTCTAAAGCCTCTTCAATCGTATTCAACTTAAATTCACTCATAAGCGGCGTAAAGTTACTCTAAAATACTGTATATTCGTTTACAATTCATGAATTTTAAAACTCAATTTCAGGCTTTACTTCAACAAACGCTACCTGGCGAAACAGTACAATGGCAAATGGCGCATCTAAAGCGCGAAAAAGTCGCACTTAACTCGCTTCATTCATTAAATGCTCGCCAAAGTGCCGTAATGATTTTAATTTGCGAAGATGCCTTGGGGCAATTCTTCATTCCGCTCACACAACGGTTCGAGTACAATGGGGTACACAGCAAACAAATCAGTTTACCCGGCGGAAAATTTGAAGAAGAAGATGCAAACTTAGAGGCAACGGCGGTTCGCGAGTGCCGCGAAGAAATTGGTGTAAAAGCATCTATCGAATTGCTTCGACCGCTTACCTCGGTTTACATTCCTGTCAGCAATTTTTTGGTGCAACCTTACTTGGCCTATTATGCGTTTTCGCCCCCCGATTTAACACCACAAGCCAACGAAGTGGAACATATTTTAAAATTATACCTGAACGATTTAATGAACGATTCTATTGTTAAAGAAACCGTGGTAGAACCTATGCCTGGCTATACATTAAAAACCCCCTACTTTGAGGTAGAGGGTCGAGTAGTTTGGGGTGCAACAGCCATGATTTTAAATGAACTGAAAGCTATGCTCAAGCAAATTTAATACCTTAGCGTTTATCAAAATCGGTCATTACATTATCGTAACACAAATAAAATTTACCTCTCCGTAAATTTTCGATTTTAATTTCGTTACCAAAACCTTTTTTTACAACAATGCCATAACTGTCATATATTTCGTAAGCGGTTTCAGACGAAAATTGTAAACCTTTACCATCTTTTGAAACGACATAACTTGGTTTTTCTTTGGAGGATAAAGACGTTACTGCACTAGAATATTTTGGAAAAGTACCTGTACCTGTTTGTTTAACGCGGTATTTATTTTCGCCGCTGTGCATACTCACTTGAAATGTATAATCGTGTGCATCAGGACTGCCTACACCGTTAACCTCGCCAATAGGCACCCATTTATTCCATTTGAATTGTTCTATAATAAAAGGTAACGAACCCGACTCATTTTTAGTCGTCCATTTTAATAGTCCATTATCTGCAACCGCCATACTAACCATTTCAAACGATGGCTTTGGCTTTAAATCTTCAGGATTTAAAACTTTTGGCATACACCCTTCTTTGTGCGTAATTTCGATAAGCACCTTGTCGCCAAACTTTAATTGCAAAGAGGCCAAATCAATTTCAAATGCGCTCGAATTGGTTTCGTCAGTAGTAATGCGACCATTTACTTTTATTTCTTGCGCACAAAAACCAACGCCACTATTTCCAAAGAAATTTTGAACAAATACATTTTTGTTCTGATATTTCCCCTCCAAAACCAAAGTGCTGGCTTGCGTTAAACAAGCTACCACAAAAGTTAAAAAGTATGTTAGAATCTTTTTCATGATTTCCAAATTTACTACGAAGATATGTTTTTTATCGATGAATCAAAAAAATTTCTTCATTTTAACAATTAAGAATAAAAGAGTCATAAAAACTAGGAGTCCTATCAAAATTAAATACGTCTTTTTATAATGTATTTTTTGCGTTCCCTTCTCCTTTCTGTAACTATAAACAATTCCAATAATGAATGCAATTACAAAGATTAAAGTAAAGATTATACGTCCTGTTGTAAACATAATGCGTAATTTGATTACAAAGTTATACTTTTGCCATCAGTATCGTTCGTTTTTTTGCATATTTATTTATTTTAACGGCTTTGCCAGTTTGCCATGCGTCTAAACTAAATTCGGCGTACGAAGCACTTCGCATTTACGATTATTTTAAAGCTAAAAAACAATTTTCGCAGCTTGTTAAACACGAAAATGCGGCAGCAGCTTATGGCTTAGCTATCATTTACCGTCGGCAAGATAATCCCTTTCATCAATTAGACAGTGCGGTTAAATATGGTGCTTTAGCTAAATTATTTTTCAATAAAACTAAGCCCGCAACGTTTACCTATAAAGATTTTAAAGTGGATAGTAATGCCATTGCCACATTTTGCGATAGCGTTGCTCGAACCTATTTAAAACGCATCGAAAACAAAAACAACGTTGAACTAATTGAACAGTTTTTAAAACGGCAATCGCATTGCAGTGCGTCTATCATCCAATCAGCTTTGCAATTGCGCGATGAGTTGATTTTAGAAAAAATGGTTCGCATTAATAACTGCGACACCACACATCAGTTATTACTAACCTATCCACAAAATTATTTATTAAACGATGCTCAAAAAGTTTATGACCGCCAACTGTATGCAAAACTTACCGAATCTAAAACAGAAGAGGCCTTTAAAAATTATTTAAAGCGTTATCCCAATACCAGTTTTAGCACCAACGCACAAGACGCTTTATTCAATATCTACAAAACAAATGCCAACAAAGAAGGATTAGCCACGTATGTAAAAACCTACCCACAATCGTACCAAACACCCGAGGCTTGGAAATTATTATTTGCTCTTTCAGTAAAAGCCTACTCGAACCAAGAATTACAAGGTTTTTTAAACGACTATCCCGATTTTCCATTTAAAACCAGCATTTTAAAAGAAATTAAACTCAACAATTACACGTTACTGCCTTACGAGGCTGGCGATCTACAAGGCTTTATAGACACCGCCTCACACATTGCCATTGCGCCACAATTCGATAAAGTAAATGCCTTTTCCGAAGGTCTGGCCTTAGTAACAAAAGGCGACTCCGTCTTTTTCATCAATAAAGAAAATCAAAATGTTTTTAATCGTTACTATACCGAAGCCTACGATTTTAAAAATGGCATTGCCGCTGCTATGCTAAACAATCAATGGTTTTTCATCAATCGCCAAGGTCAACAAATATCGGGGTTCTACGACGATGTATCCGAACTCAGTAATGACGTTTATGTGGTGAAACAAGCCAATAAATTTGGTACGCTTGATAAATACGCACAAGTAATTGTGCCACCACGTTTTACTAAAATAGGAGACTTTAAAAATGAAAAAGCTTACATTGAAGAAGACGGACTATTTGGTTTTATAGATAAACTAGGAAATGTAAGCCGCCCGCACTACCAATGGATTTCAGACTTCAACGAGTACGGCATTGCCATTGTGCAACTCAACAACCACTATGGTTTAATTAATGCAAGTAACGAAACCATTTTAGAACCCAAATTCGATCAACTACTCTATGCAGGCAAAAATATTTTCATTGCAGTAAAAAATAATTTATATGGCTACTACAGCGGCAAAGGTTGTTTTATGTCGGAGGTAAACTATGACTTTAAAAAAGAAAAAACAGCCACGTATTACACCAATGGTTTTGTCTTGCGCTTGCTCAAAAAAGAACAGCAAGCATTTATGGATGGTAACGGACGCATCACTATAGACTTTGGCGTTTACGACGAAATTGCGTTTGCCAGCCAAGGCCTCATCAAAGTAAAACGAAAAAATAAATATGGATTTGTAAACCGAAAACTAAACTTGGTTATCCCCTACAAATACGAACAAGCCGAAGATTTTAAAGACAGCCTTGCCATTGTTAAACGAAAATCGAAAACGTATTTACTAAACCTCGCTGGCGGAGAATTAATGGAAACCGAAGGCACCATTACTTACATTGCGAAAGGCTTTTACCAACGCCAAACCAACGAAAATAACGAACTACTAAATGCCAATCAAAAAATCATTTATGGAAATGTAAAAAGCCTCAACGTATTGCCACAAGGGTATTTACTGGTCTATCTAAAAGACGCATCGGTAAAGGTTTTAAAACTTTAAACGCAGAAAATAATACGCTACAACGTTTGATATAAAACCTCAAAAAACACTTGCCCTACACTATTTACTTGTTACTTTATTTGTTGGGCGTACCCCCTTGTCTATTTCTAATGCTTGGCTTAGGTCGTAGCAGTTTGTATAATTAAATGGTTATACTTAAAGTTGAAGTCAGGCTATCCGCTTTAGCCAATGTGGTTTTGGCGGCTTTTGTTGCGGGTGCGTTAGCTTCTAGGCTTCTGCACCCGCTGGCTTCTCAACTGCTCTCAGACACTCTGGCTCAAAAGTCCACAGGACTTTTACCCCTCCTCGCTCGCACAAAAGCACGCCAACGCCCGCATTGGGCTGCTGCCGAATTTATAGTGAGCAAAGTCGAAATATCCCTCACACAAAAAAGTTTATCTTAAATTAAAATGAAACCCCTATCTCGTCCTTGTTTAGCGAAGCGTAACGAGGACGTTTAAGAACTGCGTTTGTAACGCAGATAAAGTGATGGTGTGGGCGTTACAAACGCCCGTTTAACCCGTCCTCGTTTCCGCTAACGCTCAAACAAGGGCGAGGGGGAGCGAGGAGGAAAGAGGAATTCAGCAACGCTTAATATATTAAATAGGTTAATTACACCTATCTCGTCCTTGTTTAGCGAAGCGTAACGAGGACGTTTAAGAACTGCGTTTGTAACGTAGATAAAGCTATGGTGTGGGCGTTACAAACTCCCGTTTAACCCGTCCTCGTTTCCACTAATGCTCAAACAAGGGCGAGGGGGGTGTTGCTTTGTAATTTACCGTTTTTGAAATTGATAAAAACACATCACACATTACATTTGACCTACATTATGCAACAGAAATCTTAGTATGAGGCTGACACCCAATAAAACAAAAGATTATGGAAGCGCAAGCATAACCTGAGCTACAGCAAACAGTTCTAACAAAGTAGAATTAAAAAAAAGGATCAAAGATTAACACATTCCAAAAGGCTAAATACTATTAAATATCTTCACATAAAAAATTAGTGCATCCCCATTTTTTCTGTTAACTTCACCCATCTTTTAACAGCAAATTGTTTTATGGAAAAAGTGCACAATTTTAGTGCGGGTCCTGGCATACTGCCCGCCGAAGTTTTAAAGCAAGCATCAGAGGCTTGTCTTAATTTTGATAACTTAAACTTATCGCTACTCGAAATTTCTCACCGAAGTAAAAATTATGTGGCCGTTATGGACGAAGCCCGTCAACTCGTGAAAGATTTATTTGAAGTAGGCGATGAATACGAAGTCATGTATTTAGGCGGAGGTGCCAGCTTACAGTTTGCAATGGTTCCTTACAATTTACTAAGCGACCATGGCTCTGCGGCCTATATTAATACTGGTGTTTGGGCTACTAAAGCCATTAAAGAAGCCAAAATTTTAGGTAACGTAAACGTATTAGCTTCATCCGAAGATAAAAAATTTAACTACATCCCTAAAGGCTACACCATTCCTAACGATGTTGATTATTTTCATTGCACCTCCAACAATACCATTTATGGCGCACAAATGAAAAGTTTCCCCAATTGCCCCGTACCAATGGTATGCGACATGAGTAGCGATTTATTTAGCCGCCGAATAGATGCCAAACAATTTGACTTAATTTATGCCGGCGCACAAAAAAACATGGGTCCTGCGGGCAGCACCATGATTATGATTAAGAAAAACTTGTTAGGTAAACAAACCCGCAAAATGCTTTCCATGCTCGATTACCAAGTACATGCCAAAGGCGAAAGCATGTACAACACGCCACCCGTATTTCCGGTGTATGTGAGCATGCTCACCTTGCGTTGGTTAAAACAAAACGGCGGTGTAGATTGGATTGAAAAAATAAATCAACAAAAAGCCGATTTGTTGTACAACGAAATTGACCGCAATAGTTGCTTTGTTGGCACCGTTGAAACAGAAGATCGTAGCCACATGAACGTTTGCTTTTTACCAACCAAACCCGAGTACGAAGAACAATTTGATAAACTAACCAAACAATATAATTTAAGTGGACTCAAAGGCCACCGCGATGTTGGTGGTTATCGCGCCTCTTTATACAATGCCCTACCCTTAGAAAGCGTAACGGTATTGGTAGAAGCCATGAAAGAATTTGAATCAAAATATGCGCATTAATTTAAATTACGTTTTGCTAATCTAAACTATGAGTAAAAAAATATTAGCCAACGATGGCATAGACGAAGTAGGAAAAGCCTTATTAGAAAAAGCAGGCTTTAGTGTAGTTACCGATAAAGTAGCACAAGAAAAACTAGCCGACGAGATCAACGATAAAAATTACGTGGCACTTACTGTTCGCAGTGCTACCAAAGTGCGCAAAGAACTGATAGACGCTTGCCCCAACTTAAAAGTAATTGCACGAGGTGGAGTAGGCATGGATAATATTGATGTGGACTATGCCAAATCAAAAAATATTCAGGTCATTAATACGCCCGCTGCCTCCAGTAATTCGGTAGCAGAATTGGTATTTGCACATCTATTCACCGCCGTTCGTTTTTTGTACGACAGCAATCGTCAAATGCCTCAAAACGGACACGATAAATTTGACGACTTAAAAAAGAAATATGCCAAGGGCATAGAACTACGTGGCAAAACGATGGGTATTGTTGGTTTCGGACGCATTGGACAATATGTAGCTAAAATGGCATTGGGCTTAGGCATGAAAGTTTTAGCCTTTGATCCGTTTGTAAGCGATGCCACCATTGAACTCGAAATAGAAGGATTGCCCCAAACGCTTCAACTCCCCATTAAAACGGTTGGTTTAGATAAAGTAATTCAAAATAGTGATTTTGTAACCTTTCACGTGCCAGGTGGTAAACTCATTTCGCGCCACGAAATAGCCTCCATGAAAAAAGGAGTAATTTTAGTGAATGCCTCGCGTGGTGGTGTTATTGACGAGGACGACTTGTTAGAAGCCCTAAACAGCGGACAAATTTTACACGCATGTTTAGATGTATTTGAAAACGAACCGCGTCCGAGTTTGGCCATTTTAAATCACCCACGTATTTCCTTAACACCGCACATTGGGGCTGCCACCAACGAAGCCCAAGAACGAATTGGTGTTGAGTTAGCCGAAAAATTAATAGATGCCTTAACTACTTAATTTAATAACGATGGCCACTGTTATTCCCTTTAAAGCCATACGTCCCGAACGAGATAAAGTCCATTTAGTGGCTTCGCGTTCGGTAGATGGGTATAACACCTCCGAATTAAAAGATAAACTAGCAGGTAACCCCTACTCGTTTCTACATGTTATTAATCCCGATTTTGAAGATGGTGTAAAAACTAAACCCGGATCGCGTGAACGCCTGTATAAAATAAAAAAACGATTCAAATCTTTTATTAACGAACACGTTTTTTTACGTGACGAAAAACCATGCTATTACCTTTACCGCCAAGTAAAACAAGGCAATACTTATATCGGTATTATTGGCTGCACCAGCATTGACGATTACATCAATGGCACCATCAAAATACACGAACAAACATTAACCCAACGCGAAGAAAAATTAAAAGATTATTTAGAAGTATGTGAGTTTAATGCCGAACCCGTTTTATTTTGTTACCCCAACGACTCAGAAATAGATGCCTTGTGTCAAAATGTACTAACCTACTATCCCGACTATGATTTTACCACTACTGATAAAGTAAGGCATAGCGTGTGGGTTATCAACAAAAGTAAATCCATAAAATTATTGCAAGAACAATTTGCAAAAATTCCAGCCATTTATATTGCCGATGGGCATCACCGTTCGGCTTCATCGTCGCTACTAGGACGTTTGCGCCGTTCGCAACAAAAAAATTATACGGGGCGAGAAGCTTATAATTATTACTTGGGCGTTTTTTTTCCAGAAAATCAATTACGCATTTACGACTATAACCGCATCGTAAAAGATTTAGGCGCAATTAGCATTACCCGATTACTCGCACAAGTAAAAGAAAATTTTGTAGTAACCGCCATAGAAGCGAGTGTGTTCAAACCTCGTCAAAAACACGAACTATCCATGTACGCCGAAGGCAGATGGTACGCCTTAAAAGCAAAAGAAGGTGTTTATAAAAGCGACGATCCTGTGGGGAGCCTAGATGCCAGCATTTTAACCGATTATATTTTATCACCCATATTAGGTATTCACGATTTAAAAATTGATAAACGCATTGGTTTCATTTCAGGTATTAAAGGTCCCGAAGCCCTGAAGGCTACTGTAGATGATGGCAAGGCCGAAGTAGCATTTGGTCTATATCCAGTAACAATGGAACACTTAAAGTGGATTGCGGATACTAATAACTCCATGCCTCCCAAAAGTACGTGGGTCGAACCTAAAATGAGAAGCGGTTTGTTAATATACAGCCTCGAAGACTAATGGAATTAAAGCGGCTGCAACATGCAGAAATAGATAGTCGTAAATGGGATGATGCCATTTTGCAATCTGACTTTCCGTGTGTGTTTGCAAGTAGCACTTACCTTAATGCCGTTTGTCCCAATTGGAAAGCCTTGGTACTCGGCAATTACGAAGCCGTTATGCCACTCACCGAAAATAAAAAATATGGTATTACTTATTTGTATCAACCACACTTCACCCCTCAATTGGGTGTGTTTATGAAAACCCGTCGGGCCGAGGTTGAGCAACGCTTCTTTAGCGAATTACAACAAAACTATTTGTTTACAGATATTGAATGTCATGCCAAACACACTTCGCCCTTGGTAAATCAACTAAAAACAAAAACAACGTATGTGTTAGAGCCTACGGCTAATTTTAACTTTAATCAAAATACCAAACGCAACATAAAAAAAGCATTGGCCTCTGGTTTAAGAATAGAAATAATAAACGACACACAAGCCTTAAAATTATCTTCGCAATACATTCATCCCTTTTTAAAAACAAACATTGGCTTAAAACCCAAAGCCATTCAACGGTTTAAAATATTAATAGAAACCTTGCAACAGAAAGAAGAACTCTTAACCCTAGTGGCTTACAATGCGCAAGAAACACCAGCAGCTTTAGCACATTTTGTTTCAAATAAACACCATGCCGTTTACTTAAAAGGCGTGCAACTCAATAAAGCAGAAAGCAATGGAAGCATGCACCTATTGATGCAAAAAGCCTTAAACATATACGCGCCCAAAAATGTATGGTTCGATTTTGGCGGCGGACAACAAAGTAGCATGGCACAGTTTTACAAAGGTTTCGGGGCCTTACCACAAACCTATTATTCGTTACGAATAAACCGCTTACCTTATCCATTAAAATGGTTACGCTAATATGACATAACCATGTTTACCGAACACAAATAATTAATTACAATAAATGGGCTATTCCGTATGACAATTAAAAATAAATATTAACGATATATGAAAGTAATTGTATCGCACGATATAGACCACATTACCGTTTGGGAACATCTGTTTAAAGATACCATACTGCCCAAATTTATGGCACGCATGCACATCGAATTAATTAATGGAAAAATCAGTTTACGCGAATACCTGTTGCGTTGGTCCGACTTTTTTAAAAATAAATGGCAAAATATTGATGAGCTAATTACCTTTAATAATATCCACAAAGTACCATCGAGTTTTTTTATTGCAGTAAGTAAAGGCATAGGTTTAAATTATAGTAACCAAGCAGCTTTGGTGTGGATAGAACAAATGCAAAAACGAGGCTGCGAGTTGGGCGTACATGGAATTGCTTATGTAAACAAACAATCCATTAACGACGAACTTCAATTATTTTTAAAGTTGAGTGGTCAACCGCAATCGGGTATGCGTATGCACTATGTGCGCAATAACGAAAACACCTTTCGCTATTTTGATGAGGTGGGCTATGTTTACGATAGTACTGAAAACAGTTTTAAAAATCCTTACAAAATTGGGCGTTTATGGGAGTTCCCGTTTCAGATAATGGACGGATGGGTTATTGAAGAGGGCCAACGTTGGCAAACTAAAACTTTTGAGCAAGCTAAAGATACTACCAAACGGCTAATAGATAAAGCCCATCACGAGCAGTTACAGTATTTAGGAATTGATTTCCACGACCGTTATTTTTCGCACGCCTTTAAAACATGGGTAGAGTGGTATATGTGGACCATTGACTATTGCGAAACACAAGGCTTAACATTTATCAACTTTATGGGTGCAGTTGAAGAGTTGGAAGGCAGAAACTGATGCCACTTAATTAGAGTCGGTTGCCTGCATTGGGCGTTTAGCAGCATTCAAGTAATCAGCACAACGTTCGCAATAATAATTTCTAAACCGTTCGTAATCTAATGCTTGAAAACTAATATTACACGGGCCAATAAACATCGGACACCATTCTGTTTTACCAACTATATCGTACACCTGCTCTAAAAACGTGTAGTACGATGTATCGCCCGTTTCTTCATAATTTTGGTATAAAGTTTTAGCCAATATCTTTAAACCTTCGGGATTATTTTTTTTATTGGTAAACTCTGGTGCTAAAATTTCAACAACCCAGTTGGCTTGCGAATGGTATAAATAAAAAGCACCGAGTTTATTTAATTCAACTGTACTCAGTTCTCGCTGTGCAAAATAGTTGTGAATACCATAAAGAGCTTGCAAACAATCGGCTTGCTCACTCTCAGGTAAACTCGTTAAAGGCAAGCGTGCCATTTGAAACCAAAAATTTAAACTTAATTGTTCAGCTAATACTTTTTCACGTTCACTCAAGGCATACCTTCTTAACTCTTCGATGTAGCTATTTTTTCGTTTATCGTCAATACTTACATCAAGTAATTTTTCATATTTCTGAATAAGGTTTAACATGTTGTAATTAATAAAAAAAGACCGTTCATCTTTATTATATAAATTCACAAGTTCAGTATAAACTGTACGCACCCAATTCGCATTGTTCTCTTGAATACCAATTAAATCTAATTTATACTTTAAACGTTTGACATGAAACGCATTAAATACCTTACTTTCACCAATCTCGAAGTATTTAAAAAAAGTTGGTGCAATAACCTTTGCTTTAATTTTAGTATAGGCTACTTCCATAAAAAAGGTGAGAGAGTCTAATAAAACGGTTAGGCTATCCCATTTTTTTTGTTGTTGTAAATGGGGGATATTAGTAGTAAGCGTTTTCGTTTTACTTAGTAAATAACGTTCAATCGTTTTATCAGAGATAGGTTCTTTTGCATGAATACGAACTTTTGCGAGACGTTGGGGTGCTAAAAAAGGTTCCCACTTTTTTTGAAGACTGCTGTCCTTTAAAAGCAACTTTACTTCTTCTTGCGTTTTACCTTTATACGGTTCGAGTTGTTTATTACTTGCAAGTTGATTTTTAAACAACGTCCAATTCTCTTCGGCGGTGATGAGTTGATGAACTTTTCGTTTTTGATTTTTACAAATCGTATTAGCCAAATTTATAGCGCGTTCCTTTTGCAATTGCTGATTTATTTTTTCGCTACCTTCAATGGATGAGAAAGCGTTAATTTCAATTGTATCGGCTATAAAATACTCGCTAATAACCGAGTCTAAAATAGGTTTTATATCCTTTAACTCAAATGTAGCCTTGTTTTTTTGAAAGGGTACATTGAACCGAAAATTTCGATAATCGCTCTCTACACTCGCAACTGTATTTAATGTATCGCTATAAAAAGGAAGTTCGTAAAACTTTTCGAGGGTATCGCCACACACCGACGAAAAGTGCATCACTTTACATACACGACGTTTTTGAATCATAGCTAAATTAACTTCAAAATATGCCGTTTGGTTCTTAGGAATTTTTCCAAGTTTTAGAGAATATATTTTTATTTTACCGTCCGTTATTTTAGTTTGAATACGTTGACGATTTTTCGCTCCACCTTTAAAGCCCGCTAATGCTTTTTTTCGGTAAATGGGTTTTAAAACCTTGCCATTAAAAATGCATTGACCATTGCGGCGTGAGGCTTGTGTATAATACTCCGGATTACCACAATCAAACGGGTTGTAGTTTACTATTTCGGCAGCAAAACCATCTTTCCGTTTAAGCAAGAGATCTAAAATAGGTTGAGGATCGTTCGACACTAAATAAATACCTTTCCCTTTGTATTCAATACGCGTTTGTCCGAAATGAAAATTACTATCAGCAATAAAGCACGTTTTACACTTAGACGAATCGGTTATAGCCTTGAGGCGGTGCACATGTTTCCCTTTGTGCGGTTTCCGTAAAATCGAATCAAAACTGTTAATGGATTTAGGAGGAATAAAATCGGAGTAGGAAAAAAATTTCGTATTCGACTTAAAACTATACTTGAATAAAATTTGAGCAAACTTTTGTACTGCATAGATACGTTTTGTTTTCGTATCCACATAAATGGCAAGCCCTGTTGCGTTGTAATTGGGCGTAATAATATTTTTATAATGCCCCGGTGAGTTAACCCACAGTGTTACAAAGTCGGTAGCAGTTTCATCATAAGTTGTATTGATGTGTATTTTACTTTTTTTATCTCGAACGGGCAACCCTACCAATGTAAACGCTACATTTTCGCCTACCAAATAATTAATGGCACCAAAAAAATCGGCTCGTTTCTGAGGGGTCTCCATCTTTTTATTTTCGGGTTCAGTATGGCTTAGTTCCCCTTTATTAAATAAATAATTAGCATGAAACTTAGCCGCTACATAAAGTACCGAGTCGTTATGGAGAGGTGCTAACTTTTGCTGTTGGCGTACTTCATCTATTTTTACTTTAATGAGGTGTTCAAGTAATTTCTCATTTAGTGCATTAAGATTGATCTTATCATTGGCTTGCTGCGAATAAATTGGCCGTGGAAACCCAATCAAAAACATACAAAAAATTAGATAATAGAATTTTCTTTTAAACATGTCAATTCATAAGAGATGAAATTAAATATACTCATTTCTTTTGATAGGAAATCTAAGAAAATTGCACCATAACATTTTAAAAATTGATGTTTTACCTCTACAATAAAACTCATGTTTAATTAACAAAGTGTAAGATGATAGACTTCCAAACTATTTTTTAGTGATGGAATTATTTTCTTTAGAGCTAACCAATGGAACAATGACTACTTATCGAGCCATTGTTTGAACTCGCTCACACGCTCTCTGCTCACAATGCTATCTTCTTCTTTTAAAAAATCGGTACTTAGTTTGTAGCGTCCGTTAAAATAAGTATTTACTTTTTTAACCGCTTCGATATGAATTAAAACTTTTCGGTTCACTCTAAAAAATAAATTCAAATCTATTAACTGTTCTAATTGATCGAGCGTGTAATCAATTGGATAACGCCGCCCGGCATTTGTTACTAGCAAAATAATTCCATCTTCGGCAATAAAATAAATAATATCGTCGGTTTTTATAGAAGCAATGGTATCGCCTATTTTTACCATGAATCTATTTTTATAGTGTTTGTTTAAGATAGAAAATGCGGTGTCTATTTTTTCGGTATTTAGATGGTGAATTGCAGCGGTTCGTAGCTTTTCAAATTTTTGAATGGCGAGTCTTAGGTCTTCTATCCCAATTGGTTTTAATAAATAATCAATGCTGTTAACTTTAAACGCTTTAATGGCATACTCATCGTAAGCCGTCGTAAAAATAATAGGCGTTGTTACGGAAATTTTAGAGAAAATATCGAAGCTAAGACCATCGGCTAAATGTATATCTACAAACAATAAGTCTATATTCGGTTTTTCAGCTAATAATTTGACCGATTTTTTTATAGTATCGGCGGTGGCCATAACCTCAATGCTTGCATCTACTCGCTTTAAGAGTGCTGTTAAATGATCGGCCGATAAAGGCTCATCTTCTATAATTATAACGTTCATTGGTTTTTTAATAAAGGCAGTTGTACTTCAAAACTTTTTTCAGTAGCATGAACCTGTACGAGGCTTTCGGTGTAATGTTTGTAGCGCGATATAATATTTTTAAGTCCCATTTTAGAACTACCTTCGCTCAATGCGCGCGTTTGCAAATTATTCGTTACGATTAAATAATCGTCTTGGGTAAATACCTCCACTAATAAGGGCATTTCTAAAGAGGTTTCGTTGTGTTTAATAGTATTTTCAATTAAGAGTTGCAAGGCCATTGGTGGAATCAAAAGCTGTAACTTTTCGGGTTCGATGCTGAGTTTAAAACTAATGCCTGCTCCAAATCGAATAGACAATAAATAGCAATACGATTCAATAAATTTTAGTTCTGTCTCGAGGGCTACTAACTCTTTGCTGTTGTTATCTAATATATACCGGTAAACCTTCGAGAACTGACTAATAAAATCAACGGCTTTATCTTGATTTTTATAAACTAATGACGAAAGGACGCTTAAATTATTAAATAAAAAATGTGGATTGACTTGACTCTTTAAATTTTCTAACTGCGCTTCGGTGGTTTCCTTCTTATACTTTTCTACTTCTAACAAAGAGGCTTTCCATTTTTTGAAAAATTGTGTTCCAATCTCGAAAGCCATAACGATGAGTGTAATTAAAGATCCTACAATTAAGCCAGCCAAACTCATTTTACCTTGCATATCTTTAGGCATCTTACAAACAAAATAATCAAATAAACTTGAACCGATTAAAATAATACTATTACTGTAAATGAGATTAGTAACGCTTTGAAGCAAAACACGCTTCATGGGGTGCTTATCCCACGAAAAGAGTTTATTCAAACGTTTATCAATTGCCAAACTTCCTTCCCAAATACAGAAAGTAATAGCGATGGTTAGTAATAGACTATAAAAAAATCCGTTCGTAACTTTGCTTTCTTCGGGTACGGGTACCAGCCCATGAATTAAGGAGGCAATGATAACGCCTAAAATAATCACATAAAAAAAACGATGTTTTAAAAATTTCATTAACAACTAAAGTTAGCAATATTTTAATGATTTGCTTTTGCCAATTGCTTAATTTTGGCTAACCAATTTGCTCTAAATTCTTTTGTTGATTGGCGTATAGGGCTAATGGCAGTTACTTTTACTGGATTGATACCACAAAATTGTAAGGTTCGTTTTTTTACTTGATTAACCGAAGGTGCCAAAAATAAAAATCGGTAAATAAAATTTGGTGTATCGCTTGTGTAAATAACATGACCCGTTTTTCCTTTCAATAATTTATCCCAAAGCGGGCTGTTGGCGCGGTACTTAAAGGCAAAGCCAGGTAACAATACCCTATCAAAAAATCCTTTTAACAAGGCGGGTACCGAACCCCACCATACGGGATGAATAATCACAATATGATTAGCCCATGTTATTTTTTGTTGTGCAAATACAACATCGGGTTCTGGTGCGCTTTGCTTGCTGTAGCCATTGTTCAAATTAGTATCGAATTTTAAGTTGCGAAGATGTATTAATTCAACAACATGTCCAGCTTCGCTGCTCCCTTCTTTATAGCTTTCGGCTAATGCTTTGCAAAAACTAGTTTCGGAGGGATGTCCGTTGATAATCAGAATCTTTTTCATATTAATTTTAATTGATAGTGTTTAACTTTTAAAATGTAAATTTAACCATGGGTACTGGGAAAAACCCTTGCTGGTACTCGGTAGAAATGCTATTGGTTTTAACGTTATACCCTTGTAAAAATACATTCTTATGATTGCTTACATTTTGAAAATCAACAGCAAATTCTAAAGTACTTTTTTTGTACTCTTTCCGAAATGCAATTTTGGCATCTACTCTAAAATAATCGGGTTGCTTTTCGCTAAAGGCTTTGTCAGCATCAAAAATGGCTCTGCCCGCTTGTTTAGAGGCTTCTAAGTTTAAAGGCGTTAGGTATTTACCGCCAATGCGTGTTGCTCTTATATTAAACACCAACACGTTTCCTTTTTTACCAATTTCAAATTCTTTACCTGCTAATACGTTAGCGGCATATTTGGTATTAAACGCCGTATTGCGTTCAACGCCATCGCTTCCTTTATATTTGCTATCGAACAACGAGCCTGTTATTAAAAAATAAAAGCCTTTGTTAAAAAACCGTTCTAAGGTTAATTCTACGCCGTAATTGGTGCCTGTGCCTTTGTTCGATAAGTTAGTTATATCCGAAAAATCGAAACCCGAACCGTCGTTAACGGCTGCGTAAGATGAACTAAAGGTATTTACCGGAACTTTGTCTAAGTGTTGATAATACGTTTCTACTTTTAAACGTATGTTATCGGTTAGGTTATGGTCGTAGCCTAAAACAAAATGCTGACTTTGTGTAAAGCCTAAATTTTTATTAGAATAGATGATGCCCTCGGGTGTTGGAGTTTGAATGTAATAATTATAGAGCGTTTGCATTTGGTTGTGAATGCCATAACCCGCATTGATAGATGACTTAGGTGTTAACGCCAACTTTAAACCAGCGCGAGGTTCAACGGCCAAACTATTATTCAAATTAAAATGTTGAACGTGTACTCCAACATTAGCACTTAACTTACTATTAAAGCGGTGTTTAAATTGTGTATAAGCTTGCGATAATAAAGTACTTCCATTTATATCTACAAAAACTCTGTCAATAGAGCCTTTATAGATGGCTTTGTTAAAGTAGTCAAAGGCTATGTAATCGGTGTTTCCTCCAATTACCAAAGTATTTCTAGCGTTGAATTTATGCGTTATAGTTAATACGGCACTGTACTTGGCGTTTAAAAATTGGGCGCGTACGTTTTGAGTTTTGGTTTCGATTTTATTGCTAATAGCAATAGAGTCTTGTGTATAATCTTGTGTTTGTGCACTAGCCCCTAAGGTTAGTTTTACAAAGGTTTTGGTCGAAATATTTTGTTGATAGCTTGCTCCTACAACGCCCATTTTAAAACGAGGGTACGAATCTTGGTTAACGTTGCCATAAAAATTAGCTTGGGTTGTATCCACATCTTTACCTAATAAATCTATTCGGCTATTTCCTCCTATGCCAAATAAAGTAAACTTACCATTATTTTTTTTAGTGGGTACAGTTATTTTAAAATTTATATCTTGATAAATGGGAGTTGCATTGCCAGTGCCAAAACTGATACCCATGGCTTGAAATAAGCCTAAGGTAGAGTAACGGTAATTAACTACATAAGATGCTTTTGAGTTGCGGCTCAATGGACCTTCAGTGCCTAGCTCAATGCCGTTAAAGCCCATTTGTCCTAAAAATTCGTGCTTTTGATTATTGCCATCTCGTAATCGTAAATCAAAAACACCCGCTGTGGCGTTGCCATATTGAGCAGGGAATGCTGAGGTTAAAAAATCGGATTTATCTAAATTGTTATTGTTTAACATGCTTACGGGACCTCCTGTGGTATTTACCGATCCAAAGTGGTTGGGGTTATATATGTTTAAACCTTCTAATTGCCAGAGCATGCCGCCCGGAGAGTTACCACGCACAACGATGTCGTTGCGGCTATCGTTGCCCGCACTAACGCCTGCAAAGTTAGCGGCCATGCGGCTTGGGTCGCCTAGCGCACCTGCATATTTTTTGGTATCATCTACATTAAACGAGCGGGCACTTACGGTGGTCATATCGTTGTTGGTAACGGTTTTATCTTTACTTCTGTCATATACTACTTCTACTTCGCCAATTTTGGTTACTTTTTCTACTAAGGTTATGTTGAGGATAACTTCTTTACCTGCGGTTACAACTACGTTAGGAAGGGTTTGACTTTCGTAGCCCATTAACGACATTTTTAAGGTGTGTCGCCCAATAGGAATGTTGCTTAATTTAAAATCGCCATCGGCATCGGTTACGGCAACTCGTGTTAGGCTGTCTTTTACTAATACAACATTTACGCCAGGTAAAGTGGTTTTAGAGGCATCGTCGGTAATTTTGCCTCTAATGCTTTGTGTGGCGTTTTGTGCGGTAAGGTTAAACCCTAGTAATGCGATGATTACTGTTACTAAACTAGATGAGATACTTCGTAAAAATAGATGTTGCATACGTTTTAATTTTTACTCAAAACTAAATCATCAAATAAGGATACGGTATGAAAAACCCATGAGTTGTTTATTTTCTTGGATGAGTTGAAAAAAAGAAGGATGAACTGGTGATTTGGTTGGTTGGATGGGGGCGTGTATAAACTGGTTTGGCTCGCAAAGGGGGAAGGGTGTTAAGCGTTGATCCGGCGTTTTTTGAATGGCACGCAAAGGCGCAAAGGTCGCAAAGGGAGGAAGGGTATTAAGCGATGGTATTGAGGTTTTTTGAATGGCACGCAAAGGCGCAAAGGTCGCAAAGGGGGAAGGGTGTTAAGCGATGGTATTGAGGTTTTTTGAATGGCACGCAAAGGCGCAAAGGTCGCAAAGGGGGGAAGGGTGTTAAGCGATGGTATTGAGGTTTTTTGAATGGCACGCAAAGGCGCAAAGGTCGCAAAGGGGGAAGGGTGTTAAGAATTGAAGCTGTATTTTAAGAAAATCTATGTTGGGTAGTAATTACCTGAGTTTAACGGAAGCGTGAGGGATTGAAGCGGTAGCCTGCGAAGGGCTTTTGCCAACAGATGCGCGAGCGGCTGCGGCTGAGGCACGAAGACCCTGCACGCCGCAGCAACTGTGGCAAAAGACCGAGCAGCTAAAGCGAAAAGCCCGACCCCGAAGTGGAACCTTAATTTGGAGAAGACCCTTAGTGTAAATAATACACTAAGCTACCGATAAACTTTATAGGGGGCACGCCCAAAAAAGGAATTAATTTAGAACTTTTAAACTAGTTTTACTAAATGGCAGCATTTAAGTAGCCCATGCTTTTTAAAATGGCTAAAAAAGTAAATACTAAAGGGGCTACGGCTATTAAGCTATCGAAACGGTCTAAGGCACCGCCATGCCCTGGCATTAATTGACCGCTGTCTTTAACACCAGCTTGGCGTTTTAATAAACTTTCGATTAAGTCGCCAATGGTGCCAAACACCGCTACAATGGCGGCAATGCAAGGCCAAACAAAGGTTTGTGCGTAAGTACCAAAGGTGTTTAAACTGAAACCCACACCTATGCAACAAGCCATGCCTACTAAAGTGCCTTCCCACGTTTTGCCTGGCGATACCCGTTCGTACATTTTAGTTTTTCCGATGAAGCTGCCACCTAAGTATGCAAAGGTGTCGTTGGTCCAAATTAAGAAAATAATACCCAAAATGCTCATGGGGTTATAGGCCCAGTTATCAAGTAATCCCTCATTTAAAACGGGAATGTAGAGCAAGGTGCTAAATGGAATAAAGCAATAAAATAAACCCAATACGCTAAAACAAGCCGCATGAATGGGCTTTTCGTTTTTTGAAAAAAGAGCGACTATGGCTATACTAAGTGGACTTAATATTAACAGTAACGAAGCCAAGGGTAAGAGGTGCAAGTAAACAACGCCTTTGGCGAGCAATGGAATGAGCAAACCAATGGCACCAAAACTATACGTTATTTTTTTAAAAATAGTAACGCCTAAGTTTTGACTGAGTTTTGCAAATTCGTGAAAGCAAATGCAAGCGATGATACTAAAAAAAAGCCAGGCGATGTAGAAATTAAAGTAAACGGAACTGAGCAGTACCACCACAAAAACCACTGCACTTAGGCTACGGGTTATAAAAGTTTGTTTATTAAAAGCCATGGTGTATTTATCGTAATTCTAATACTACTATATTTTCGACGTGTGCCGTTTGCGGAAACATATCTACAGGTTGCACGTGTGTGATTTGATAGTGTGCATCGAGCAGAGCCAAATCGCGGGCTTGTGTGCTGGGGTTGCAACTCACATATATTATTTTTTGAGGCGCGGCGTTAATAATAACTTTAACCACGTCTTCGTGCATGCCAGCGCGCGGCGGATCGGTGATAATAACATCGGGCTTACCGTGTGTGGCAATAAATGCAGGGTTTAACACGTTTTTCATATCGCCTGCATAAAATAAAGTATTGTTGATTCCATTTAAGGTGGCGTTGGCTTTGGCATCTACAATGGCATCGGCTACATACTCGATGCCAATTACTTGTTTGGCTTGTTTGGCCACAAAATTAGCAATGGTGCCTGTGCCTGTGTATAAATCGTACACCAATTCTTGTCCTGTTAAACCAGCCAGTTGGCGTGTTAGTTTATACAATTCGTAAGCTTGTAGGGAATTGGTTTGGTAAAATGATTTGGCCGATATTTTAAACTGCAAGCCTTCCATGCTTTCGGTGATGTAGGCTTTGCCGCTGTAAACGTGTATGTCTAAATCGCTGAGGGTATCGTTGGCCTTGTGCGAGTGTGTATAAAGTAGTGCCGTTATTTCGGGGAACTGATTTTTGAGATGCTCTAAAAGGGGGAAGAGTATGGTTTCGTCGTATTCGTAAACGGCTAACAGTACCATGGTTTCACTGGTGGAAGTGGTTCTGATCATTAAAGTACGCAAGCACCCACTTTTATTTTTAATATCGTAAAATGAAACCTTATTGGTGAGCGCGTAGTGGCGTATGGCGTTACGCACGTTATTGCTTAATTCGTTTTGGAGGTAACAATGGTCTATATCTAACACTTTATCGAAAAACCCAGGGATGTGAAAGCCAACGGCATTGCGGTCGTAGTCGGTTTCTTTATCGTTTATTTGTTCGAGGGTTAGCCATTTTTTATTAGAAAACGAGAACTCTAATTTATTTCGGTAATAATAAGGTGAAGCATTGCCAACGATGGGTTGGGGCATTGGGTAATTGACTTTAGCCAAACGTTCGAGGGTATCTTGCACGTGTTTTTGTTTGTAATACAATTGTGCTTCGTATTTGAAGTGTTGCCATTTGCACCCGCCACAAATGCCAAAATGACTGCAAGCAGGGGTTTCGCGTTGGGGCGAGGGGGTTTTTAGCAGGTGTACTTTACCCTCGGCAAAACTGTTTTTTTTTCGGTGTACCATTACATCCACCACATCGCCTGGCACGGCTCCTTCGATGAATACAACTAAGCCTTCGTGTTTAGCAATGGCTTTTCCTTCTGACGAAGTATCTATAACTTCGAGATTTTCTAATAAAAAGTTCTTCTTAATTTTACTCATTGAATTAAAGCGTAAATTTAGCAAATTAATGGCTCGGTATTTTATCACTTTATCTTATAATGGCAGCAGGTATAATGGCTGGCAAATTCAAGACAATACACCCAACACGGTTCAACAGGTGTTGCAAGATAAAATGAGTATGCTATTAAAAGAACAAATTGAAATAGTAGGCTGTGGGCGCACCGATACGGGGGTTCACGCCAAATATTATGTGGCGCATTTTGATAGCAATTGCCTCGATTTAATTAGTAATCAAAAGCATTGGGTGTATAAATTTAATACCGTTTTGCCTAATGATGTGTGCGTTCATAAAATTGAGGCTATGCATTATGAGGCGCACGCAAGGTTTCATGCTACCGAACGCACGTATCATTATTTTTTACATCAACAGCGCAATCCGTTTATCGAAAATTTAAGTTGGTATGTGTATGGCGATTTGGATTTTGAGTTGATGAACCGAGCGGCTCTGGAGTTATTGAACTACACCGATTTTACGAGTTTTAGTAAGTTACATACGCAAGTGAAAACAAATAATTGTAAAATTACAAAAGCGGTATGGAATAAATGTGGCGTTGATCAATGGCGGTTTACTATTAAAGCCGATCGGTTTTTACGTGGCATGATTAGAGCCATTGTAGGGACTTTGTTGCTGGTTGGAAAAAATAAAATGACCATTGATGAATTTAAAAAAGTGATAGAGGGGAAAGACCGGAAGTTAGCAGGAAATAATGCGCCAGAGCATGCTTTGTTTTTAACGGGTATTAGCTACCCTAACCCTATTTATTTAAAAAGTGAGTAAAGAAAAAACTAGATTTAATTTAGGATTGCTAAACCGCATCTTATCTTACACTAAGCCCTATCGCAAGCAGTTTGCTGGTGCTTTGATTTTAACGTTGGTGTTATCGTGCATTAGTATTGTGCGGCCGTTATTGATTAGTTCGGCTTTAAATGAATATGTGATTGTGTCTAAAAATTTTCCGGCATTAAACACCATTGGCTTAATCATTGTGTTGTCGTTGTTGTTAGAGGCGGGTTTACAAATTTTGAATTTAAGTTTAACCAATTTTTTAGGGCAAAGTATTGTAAAAGATTTGCGTAACCAAATGTATCAGCATATTTTACGTTTACGAAATACTTATTTTGATAATACTCCCGTGGGCATGTTGGTTACACGCGCTATTTCGGATATTGAAAGTTTAAGCGATGTATTTTCGCAAGGGTTTATTACTATTTTGGGCGATGTGGTGATGCTGATTGTGTTTGTATCGGTGATGCTATGGAAAAATTGGATGGTGGCTTTGGTGGTGTTTAGTACAATTCCCTTGTTGTTTATAGCGACGGCTATTTTTAAAAAGGGCATACAAACTGCGTTTACGCAAGTGCGCAATGCGGTATCGGCATTAAATACGTTTACGCAAGAGCACCTAACGGGTATGCGTATTGTGCAACTGTTTGCACGAGAGGAACAGGAGTTAGAAAAATTTAAAGTTATTAATCGCGAACACCGAGAGGCGAATATTCGTTCTATTTTTTACTACTCGGTATTTTTTCCGATTGTAGAAATTTTAATGTCGGTGTCTATTGGTTTGATGATTTGGTTTATTGGTAGCCGCTATACGGTGATGCAGATTAATGGTGGCGATATTACTTTTTTTGTGATGATGGTGAATATGTTGTTTCGTCCGATACGGATGTTGGCCGATCGGTTAAATACTTTGCAAATGGGCGTAGTTGCTGCCGACCGTGTGTTTAAGGTTTTGGATACGAACGAGGTTATACCCGATAATGGTACTAGAGCGTTTAAAGAGGTACACGATAAGATTGAGTTTAAAAACGTTTGGTTTGCTTATAAAGATGAAAACTACGTGGTGAAAGATTTGTCGTTAAGTATTTACAAAGGACAAACGGTGGCTTTAGTGGGGGCAACAGGTGCGGGCAAAAGTACTATTATCAATTTATTGAGCCGTTTTTATGATTACACGAAAGGTCAAATTACAATAGATGGCCACTTGCTGAACGACTACCGATTAGAGGACTTACGCAAAAATACAGGCGTTGTGTTGCAAGATGTGTATTTGTTTAATGATACGGTAATGAATAATATTACCTTAAATAATTCGGCCATTAGCGAAGCTAGAGTTATAGAAGCTACCAAGGCTATGGGTTTAGATGGGTATATCCAATCGTTACCAGGGGCTTATAATTATGTTGTAAAAGAACGGGGTATTAGCTTATCGGCGGGACAAAGGCAGTTGATTGCGTTTATACGAGCGTATGTTTATAACCCAGCTATTTTTATTTTGGACGAAGCTACGGCGGCTATTGATACGGCTACTGAGCAGTTAATACAAGTGGCCGCACAAAAATTAAGCGAAGGGCGTACTTCGATTATTATTGCGCATCGGCTATCAACCATTAAACATGTGAACCGTATTTTTGTGTTTGAGAATGGACGTGTGATTGAACAAGGCAGTATAAATGAGTTGTTGCAAACCGATACTCAGTTTAAACGCTTGTATGAATTGCAATTTGAAGAAGGGGGAGTTAGTTAAGTGATGTGTTAGCTTTTACAATAGTATTTAACGTGAATTATGGATTACCCTTTATCTCGTCCTTGTTTAGCGAAGCGTAACGAGGACGTTTGAGAACTGCGTTTGTAACGCAGATAAAGTAATGGTGTGGGCGTTACAAACGCCCGTTTAGACCGTCCTCGTTTCCGCTAACGCTCAAACAAGGACGAGGGGGAAAGAGGAATTAAGAAATGCTTAATGTATTAAATAACTTGAATTATGGATTAAAATAATTGATTTTCAATCACTTTCTGTATAGCATTCAAAATGAACAATTGTTTTATGTTATTTGATTACCCTGTAAAATCAATAAGTCTAAGTTATTATGTTAACTATTAAAAAATTACAATCCATAATTCACGTTAATTAATGTCAGTTACATGAAATTTTATTTGTTTAACCTAGATTATGAAAATAGTACGCAAAGACGCAGAGTTGGCAAAGGAGGAAATTAAACTGTGAATAGACCGTTGAACTAACCTATAAATCCATAAATTAGCACGCAAAGGCGCAGAGGTCGCAAAGAGGGAAATTAAACTGTGAATAGACCGTTGAACTAATCTATAAATCCATAAATTAGCACGCAAAGACGCAGAGGTCGCAAAGAGGGAAATTAAACTGTGAATAGACCGTTGAACTAATCTATAAATCCATAAATTAGCACGCAAAGACGCAGAGTTGGCAAAGGAGGAAATTAAACTGTAAATAGACCGTTGAACTAATCTATAAATCCATCGGACATAAAGTATTGGTTTTCTTTGCAAACACTATATTTTTTCAACCTACATTATGTGTAAACTCTTTTACGTGAGGGATTATTTCGACCTCGCTCAATACAAATAAAGCGACAGCCTGCGTGAGGGATTGAAGCGACAGCCTGCGAAGGGCTTTTGCGAACAACTGCGCGAGCGGCGGAGACTGAGGCACGAAGACCCCGCACGCCGCAGCAGTTGTAGCAAAAGACCGAGCAGCTAAAGCGTAAAGCCCGACCCCCTGATTGTAAACTTATCCGATAAAAACACATAGTGTAACTATTACACTAAGCTATGAATTTACTTTATAGGGGGGCACGCGCAACAAATTATTCTTACCCCATTTATAACTAGTAGTAGAAGTTATTTTTCTGACTCGTTGAATTGTTTTTGGTATTAGCCCATGAGAAATAAGTAATCATTTGTCATCTAACGTAAGGCTTTATTCAAATTTAGTGTAAACTAAAATCTATAGCTTAACTGAATAGAATGCGAGGCGGCAAATTGCGTGGACCAAATAGGTGCATCTTTCTGTTTGTCGAAACCAACTTTACCATCCCACTCTTGATAAAAAGGTTGTGGCTGCCAAGCGGCGAGTACATCTCTAATGTTGTAACGTATTTCGAAACGGTTTTTGAAGAGGGATTTGGTGAATTGTAAATCTACTACATTACGCCCTTTCTCCCAAAGGGTTTGAAAGCCTATTGGTGTGGCATCGGTTGTGTTTCCTACGATGTAGATGCGTGGACCAAACCGATTGTATGAAACACTAAAGCTAAAGTTATATTTATTATCAATATAAGATAAACCTCCATTAATAATATAAGGCGATTGGCCTTGCATTTGACGAGTACCTAATTTTTGTCCTTTTGTTGAAGGCACGTTACTAACAATATCTACTTCTGATCGAATGTAAGCGAAATTGCTAAACACGGTTAAGTTATTTAAAAGCCTCCCCAAAAATGAAGAATCTTGCTTGGTGAGGATGCCTAAGTTTAAACGGTATTCTAATTCGATACCTCTGGTTGTGCCACGGTTACTGTTGGCATAAGTAATTTCGCGAGGGTTGTTGGAGTGAATGAGTTCGATAGGATCTTTAAAATCTTTGTAGAATAAAGATACCGACGCTAGTTGACCTGCTCCAGGAAAAATTTCGTAACGAAAATCATAATTTTGAATAGTAGCACGCCTCAAGGCTGTGTTGCCAGTAATATTAAAGTTGATGTTGAAATCGTAAAATAGTAATGGTGCAATCTCTCTAAACTCGGGGCGGTTAACCGTTTTTGAATAACTTAAACGAACGTTTTGTTTATCGTTTAGTGAGAAGATTAAATTAGCCGAAGGTAAAAAGTCATTAACCAATGTGTCGTAATTCACTAATTTTTTATCGAAGTAATACAATATACCCGGATGACTTAATTTTTGAAGATAGGACTCGTGTCGTAAACCCCCTACTAATTTGAACCACGTTTTATACCGTATATCTAACATGCCATAATAGGCTCTCAATTCGGAGGAAGCGTTGTATAAAGATTGATCGAAGTTATTAGCCTCTACTAATTTGAGTCCTCCGATGCCCGGAGCTACCTCGCCCATGTTGGCAGAAGAGTAAAGTTGAGCAGGCTCTTGTAAAAGGATAGGGCTATTGAACGAATTATTGTTTCCACCAATGGTGTGTCGGGCGTAGGTGAATTGTCGAAGTTCAAACGTACGATTTCTGGTTTGCACAAACGCACCTACTTTACCTTCGATGCTTAAATCGTTGGTGATTTTAAACAAACGGGTGATGTCGCCTTTAAAACTCCTAAGTTTTTCTTCTAAACTCGAACTTACTAAAATGCCTGAGTAATCGGGGCCACTGGTGCCAGCCAGAGGCACAATGGCTTGGTATTTAATATCGGTTGAGTCAAAGAAAGGTGGTTCTGCTGGATCGGTTTGCTTGTTTATTAATTTTTGTTTTCGTGTATAAATGGTACGTTTCAAATCGGGAATAATGCGCTTCACGTTGGTGAGAGATCCATTCCAAGTAATTTTAAGTTTTGCCGCTGGTATAAAATGCTCACCTATTAATTGATTGCTTAAAATAGTATTTTGTGTGTACCAATAGGCAAAGGCTTTTAATGAGTCTGGATTTTCTCTATCCGAAACTAAATTGATAATACCTGTACGTTTAATGGTGCGGTCGTCGGTATTAATGCTGTACATGTTTTTAGAACTGATGGAATTGTTGCTATTGATTTTACACGAAAGGTTTAATAAAGCCGCTACGAGTTTTTGATTTTGATACGTTGCATCGGTAAAATCGCGTTCGGCAGCTAGTGGATTAATGGGGTCGTTAGGAACAGTGGCTGGGTCGTATTCGATACGTGTTGTTGTAAAGTAATTATTTGTGTTATTATAAGATAGAGAACCTAGCACACCAAAAAAATCTCTTTCTTTTAATTTGAAGTTATATCCTGCTGATAATTGATAACTGCTATTGGGTGCAAACTTATCGCTTTGCGCGCCCCAAGGCCCTGTATTAATTGTTTTTGCATAATTGGCTTGCACTTTAGAATCTACCGAAAAATCGGTTGAGCCTGGGAGGTTCTTATCTAATTGACGCGTACCGTCATCTAAGCCTAACCAATCTGTTTTTCCTTTATTTAAAAATAAACGTTCTTGACCTGTGGTGATGCGGTTGTAACCTAAGCCAGTAGATACTAATACAAAGTTTTTTTCGGGAATACTTTTGGTTGTAATTTCGATAACGCCCCCTGCAAAATCGCCAGGTAAATCGGGACGCGCCGTTTTGTAAATCACTAAATTATCGAGCATGTTACTCGGAAAAATATCGAACGAAAACGATTTGCGATCACTTTCGGTGCTTGGTAAGGGCGATCCATTTAAGTAGGCCGAATTGTAACGATCGCTTAGACCCCTTATAATGGCGTACTTCCCATCTTGAATGGTAGCCCCACTAATACGTTTCAACACATCGCCTGTGTTACGATCGGGTGTTCGTTTAATACTTTCGGCACTTACTCCATCGCTCACACTTGCATTATTTTTTTGTTGCAACACAAGGGCGGTGTTATTTTCTTTGTTCAATGTAACTACAACTTCAACCTCTGCTAAATCTTGCGAGGTAGATGGATCTAACAATATATTTATAAACGTTTCGTCGCCCGCTTTTACTTGAACATCGGTTATTTTTTTGGTGGTGTACGAAATATAACTAATGATAACATTAACTTTACCAACAGGAATATTGTTGATTGAAAATTTTCCGTCGAAATCGGCACTTGCTCCTTTTGTAGTTCCTTCTATCATGGCAGTAGCGCCGGGTAAGGTTTCTCCTGTTTTAGCATCTGTAATAATTCCTGCAATGCGACCTGTTTGCGCATGTAAGCAAAGCCCCGAAATAAAAACAATAAAAACTAAAAAGTAACGTGTTAACATGGTATAAATTTTCATGCAAAGAACGAAACCCAAACTTAGCTGCACTTAAATTTGATGTTACCAAAAGATTAAGTATTCGTACATTAATCGTTTAATTATTTAATAATTAGTTAACTTAGAGACTAGAAAAGCCGCCGTATCTTTAGGGCGCAAATGTTAAAATTATAATATGAGTAATAGTGAGTTTAAGATACTGTTGGTGGATGATGAGGACGATATATTAGAATTCTTATCGTACAATTTGCGTAAGGAGGAGTTTACGGTATTGATTGCGCAGAACGGAAAGCAAGCCATTGAGGTCGCCAAGCGCGAACAGCCTCATTTAATTGTGTTAGATGTGATGATGCCTGATATGGATGGGATTGAAACGTGTCGCGAAATTCGTGCACTAAGCGGCATGAAAGATGTATTAATTGCATTTTTAAGTGCGCGTTCAGAAGATTATACGCAAATAGCAGGTTTTGAAGTAGGTGCCGATGATTACATTACCAAACCTATTAAACCCCGTGTGTTTATTAGCCGCATCAAAGCGTTGTTACGCCGCCTACAAAGTAACACGCCTAAAAGCGAAACCTTAGAGTTTGGTAACATTCGTATTGATAAAGAAAAACATATTGTGTATAAAGGACAAGATGAAATTAATTTACCTAAAAAAGAATTTCGTTTGTTTGTTTTATTAAGCAGCAAACCTGGTAAAGTGTTTACGCGCGAATATATTTTAGAACAAGTGTGGGGCGATGAAGTCATTGTGGGCGACCGCACAATAGATGTTCACATTCGTAAGCTCCGCGAAAAAATTGGAGACGATTACTTTAAAACCATTAAAGGTGTTGGTTACAAATTCGAGTTTTAAAGATTAACCTTTTGTTTATTATTTTACTTTTCGGGATTGGGTTTTTTATATCTTAAAAACGTCATTATTAATCCTAATTCTTCTTCTGTTACTTTTTCGTCGGGCAAACTAGAGGCATGTTTAGCATTCGATATTCTTAACTCGTAACCTTTTAATTGTTCTTCTTTAAAATCGGGGACTAATATTTGTCTTCCTGTTACTTTGGTATGGCATTGGCCGCAATTGAGGTGATAGAGTGTTTGTCCTTTATCGCATTGAATGGTATAGCTTTGTTTGACGGCTGTTAACATGCCTTCGGGAAAAGCATACTCGATGCGCTTTTGAACGGAACAATTCACTAAAAAAAATAGACCACTCATTTTCATTAGTTGTATAACGGAGCAATTCATTTGTTTTTTCATATAATGATTTTTATCTTTTTGTTTTGGGCATGGCTTACCTTGTACTTATTTCTAAGAGTGCTGCTTATACCATTTATATATTCGTTAGAAACGTCCGCCTACCTGCCGTGTATTTAATCGTTTGATTCGTGATTCGGGCAAACGCTTTGGTGCTGGTGCTATTGGAATTGTTTCGGTTAGTGATTCCATAAACCGCTGCAATGCTTTTTTTTCGGACGGCGTTAAGTGTAACGAATCGCTCGATAGTGTTTGATTACTAACTAAAAGACCATGCCCTGCGCCGCCACCTCCATCGTAAAAATCAATCACTTGTGCCAGTGTTTTAAAAACGCCATTGTGCATATAGGGTGCGGTTTTTGCCACATTGCGCAGGGTGCTGGTTCTAAAGGCATGTTGTGTTTCTGTTGCTGGATTAACGCGATACCGCCCTTCATCTTTACTTAACGCTGTATAACTGGTATCGCTGGGTGTACCCAATACTTCAAACTCTGAACCAATGTAGGGTGGTTTTACCCCATTAAATTGTGGTACAAAATGACACGTTGCGCATTGCGCTTTGCCCATAAATAAATTAAATCCTTGCCTTGCTTCGTTATCTATGGCGTGGTTACCTAACATGGCCTCGTCGAATGGCGATGTGTAATTACTAAAACGCCCATAGTAATAAGTGATGGCCGAACAAATATGATCGAGTGTTATTTCTTTTTCGGTTGGTGTAAATTTTAATAATTCTTTAAATGTGTTTTTATATGTTGCGCAACTTTTTATTTTTTTAAGAATCGTTAATTCATCACCATTCATTTCGATAGAATTGGTAATAACTGCGCGGGTTTGTGCTTGGAGGGTTAAATGTAAGCCATCTTGCATCATTAAATGGTTATAAGGCGCATTGATGAGGCTGGGGGCATTGCGCTCTAAAACACCCGACTTGGTAAAATTACTTGCCAAAGCCAACGAGGTATCAGTAAAGTACTGTGTGGGTTGATGACAAGAAGCACAACTGCGTTCGTTATTTCCCGATAAGATGGGGTCGTAAAAAAGTAAACGTCCTAGCTCCTCAATTTTTTTTAAGGCACTACTATCACTCACACGTAAGAAAATACCTTTGGTGTGTTGTGCATCGTATAAATTTTTATCGAACAACGATGTGCTAGAGTTATTTAATGCGTAATCCATATTACTTCGACTTACAATACCGTGTTGCCGAATGAGTTGTTGGTTAAGGGTAAATAGTGGATTGATATAGGATTTGATAAATTCAAAATGATCGAACTGTTCAATACCGTTTGTTTGCTTATCCATGTATTTGAGAAGCGCATTGTATAAAGTTAGGTAATCGTTACTCAATGCTAACTGACTGTAAGTTTGATTAAACGCATTATAAATAGTTTTTGTGCTGTGTAATAGGTATTTTAATTCTGGTATAATTTGCGCTGAAGTGGGGTTTTCAAAACCCGTTGTATAAATCGTTGCTAGATTTAATAGGTATAAACGGTTGCATAAATAAAAGTGTTCGGGTTGTGCCAATTGTTGGGTGATGGAATCATTTTGATAAATTTTACTGGCGCGTATGGCTCTGCTAATCAGTTGCAGCATCACGTCTGTTTGCGGTTTACTTTCTTCTAAATATAACTTAGCTAAGGTTAAGCCCGCCCCTTCTCGTTTATAAGGCGGCTCATACTTTTCAAAAACTTCTGTTTCCCACTCTATTGGCAAAGGGCCATTGAGTTGTTTATATACCGTAGGTTCTAAATAGCGCAACCAAAAATCTACTGTCTTCAGTTGGAGACGTGCTTGGTTAATAGCTTCATCTATGCCTGCGGTATCGTTGTGTGTTTTACTTTGAATAAATGCGTGAAGTTGAGTTAGTGTTTCATCTAACCTTAATAGTTTCGTTTTATAATCGTTGGTATATGTATTTCGGTCTAAGCTAGTAAAACCTAATACGGCCACTAAAACGATGAATACGGCCAGTAACCCAATTTTTTTTGTTAGCATGATTAAAGTACACTTATGCAAAAACCAGACGCTATTAAAAGCATCCGGTTTTGAGCAGTTTATATGATTTGTGGTTTAGTGATTGACAATCAATTTCAAAGTGTTTACAACTGTTGTGTTGGCTTTCACTTCTACAAGGTAGTTACCCGATGAAAAATTATTGGTAGGAAAAGTAATTGCTTGTTCGCCCATCTCTAACGTTTCGCTTTGCGTGTGAACTAACTTCCCTTCTAGGCTATACACATTGATGCTTACTTTTTCTACACTTGGTAAAGTAAAGCGAACGGTTGCTTCGGTGTTGGTTGGATTAGGAAATAGTTCGATAGACTTTGCCATACGCTCGTAAACGGGTAAACCCACTGTTCCTCCAATTTTCATCACTAGCATTTGACCGCCTTCTACTACTTCGCCACCTAAAGGGTAATGCGCTTGGTCAACAAAAATATAGGTGCCAGCACCTAAGATAGAAGATACATCAATAATACCTGATGATTCTTCATCTTGTGTTAAGAACGATGCGCCGCCAGTAATAAAACGAGCAGGATCGTGATCCGCTACTTGTGTTAAAGCATCGGTTAAAATATCGTAACTCCAAATTTTTGCATTGTAACTTTGGTTACCTGGGTCTTCTTGAATTAAGATTTGTCCATTGGCAGTAACACACATATTATCCATCATTTTTTGTCCCTCTGTGCCGTCTAAAACTGCTGTAATAGTGCCTCCTAACTCTGGATTAGTTCCATCAATAAAACTAAGTTTCCACAAACGACTTGGACTCGAAAAGGAATTGGTCGTTAAGAAATAAAAATCATTAGGACTTGAAGGATTCCAAGCACCATCTTCAGGACGTAAAAAGGTGGTTACACCAAGATTGTTGCTTAACGTATTTAAACTAGAACCTGTGATGGCAGATACGTTATTAAGATCTACTAAAGTAAATGTTGTATTAGCAGGAGTAATTGATGCGCTTGACTCGGCTAACATACCTGTTACAGAGATACCGAATAATTTACCATTGGTTAAACCAGCGCGGTCAACGGGTGTACCTGTGTTAGTTTTAGTACCTATATAAAAATAAACCTGCCCCGGCGTTGCATCATCTAATAAGCCTACTACCGTTTTGTTACCCGAGTTTGGATTAGCTACTGCGTTTTCCCAAGATGCCTTTCCGAGATGAGGTAATTCGTAAGAAGTACCAGCACTTGCACCAGTAGCAATGTGAGCAAAAGCACGACCTTCGGCTCCTACTTCTTCACCGTTCATAAAGATACGCTCTTGTGTGCCTAAGTTGCTAGCACTATTAAAGAATGCCGACACTTCTGGTAAATCGGCCGAGCAAAAACGACCAAACGCTGTTAAGGTAGAGGTATTACCCGCATTGAAAGTGGTGTAGCTACTCCCATTCCATAAGTTAACGTTTTGAATTAAATCGGAACCACTAACTACGCTTAACGTATTTTTATTAATGATCCATTTTGAAATAAAGGCACCAGGTTGTCCGTGTGCACGAGCAATACCAGCAGTAGATCCAATTTCGTGAGCTACTAAATAAGTAAACGTACCATTGCCATTATCATACGCTCCTGTTCCATCTGCAATACCACACATGCGATACCCTGAAACTACATCCGATACAGTTAACACCGAGGTAATGGTAGTGTTAGGGGTAGAAGGAAGAAGATACGGGCTTTGTGATGTTGAAGGACCAGTTAATGCTGTTTGGGCTAATAAAGCCGTTCTGACAGCTACGAAACTACTAAGTGAGAATAAAAATTTTTTCATTGTCTTTTTTTC
This sequence comes from Bacteroidota bacterium, assembly GCA_013297775.1. Taxonomy (GTDB): domain Bacteria; phylum Bacteroidota; class Bacteroidia; order B-17B0; family Aurantibacillaceae; genus Aurantibacillus. The sequence goes on along the minus strand of JAAFIL010000006.1, from coordinate 46,731 downwards.
TCAAAGTTACAGAGCGGTGAGTAGAGGGGGTTTACGGCGTTCTTAGCAACATGCTATTAAAAGTTTAATTAAATTTTTAAATGATTTATTTAGTTAAGATTCATAAATACGGTATTAAGCATTCCGTAATAAATAGTTTACTTGGGTTCATTATTCAGGTATCATTTTATTGTATAAACCCTGTGTTTACTATAAACATTAGGAATGTAATAACTAAGCATAGTAACATCCATTTTTTATAGGCTTACCATTTTGCAGTATTAGCGTTGTATATATTTTAAAATACTTAATGCCATTGCATCTACAGAGTTTCCCGAATTGCTTAGAATAACTACCGCGCAATTTTTTTCTTTAACCAATCCCGCAAAACTACTAAACCCGTAAGTGCCGCCGTTGTGCCAAACCAAAGTATTTCTGGCTTTGGTTTTTTGTATTACCCAAGCCATTCCTATATTATCACGTTCTGTTTGAAATAAACTTTGTTGTGCAACTTTTATAAATGGTAAGGTTGCATTCAGATTCGCTATCATAAATTGTAACATGTCTTTTGGTGTGGAGCGTAAACCGCCCGCGCCGCACAAATCGCCTAAGTCCCAATGCGGGGTACTTTCTCCATCTGAATTATAGCCATTTACAAATTGGCTTTGTTCGTTACCATTCAAACTCATTTTTACGGTTGTTAAATTTAAGGGTGTTACAATCATGGATTGTACCAAGGCTTCGTACGTTTGTTTATACACATCGGCTAGGATGATTCCTAATAAGCCCATTCCTAAATTAGAGTACTCCATTTTTTTACCTGGCTTTTCGGTAATGCTTAATTTACTTAGGAAGCGGATGATGCGCTCTTTATTGTAATGGATGTATGGGTTAAGGCTATCGAACTTACCAGTAAACATATCATCGGGAACGCTTGGTATGCCTGAGGTATGTGTAACCAAATGTTGTAGTGTAATTATTTGATTGCCTGCCATTAATTTTTTACACGTACTTGGTAAATACAGACGAATATCATCTTCTAGTTTTACTTTTTTATCTTCGATGGCTTTAGCTAATAACAAGCCCGTAAACACTTTGGTGATGGAGCCTATTTCGTAAATACTTTTTGAGTTCGGAAGTTGCTTAGTATCTCTTGCTGTTTCGCCATAGTTATAAAATGTGGTTTCATTATTTTTGAAAACGGCAATACTTAACCCACAATTGGCTGGTGTGCGCATGTAATCGGTTACTACTTTATCTATTAATAAACCTAAAGAGTCGGTTTTAAGATTGTCGGTTGCATAGTTATTTCGTGGCTCTACTTTTTTTTCGGTGAGGGGTTGCATTTGTAAGCCATCTATTAATCCTTTATCGTTACAAACTATATTAAATAATAGAGTGCTATTTTTATGTTCATTCTTAAAAACGTGTCCACCATTTTCGGCACGTAACCAAGCGCTTGTTTTTAACTCTCCAAATTGCGAACGAATGTCGTTTGTAAACCCGATGTAATCTTTTAAGGTGAGTTGCTTCTGAAAATCTTTGCTTAATAATTTATAAAACGCTTCGTCTTTTTGTTGATTAAATGTTTGCTTAAATTGTTCGGTAAGTTCTATGCAACGGTCTTTTACATTTACTTGTGCTTTACCGTTATGAATAGCTAGTGCTGTAAATAGCATGTATAGATATTTTTTCATCATATAGAGGGTGGGTTAATCGGTTTTTTCTAATTCAAATAAATCGTTGACACTTATTTTAAAAAAGCGGGCTAGTTTTAAAGCTAGAACCGTACTTGGTACAAACTTTCCGGTTTCGATAGCGTTAACAGATTGCCTAGATACGCCTAATTTTTCAGATAATTCTTCTTGTGTGAGGTTACGCTTTGCGCGCTCTACCTTGATGTTATTTTTCAAGATTAACTCCTTTCTTAGGCCTTAACGCCGATAGTTTATCTTTAATAACTGCCAAGTAATGAAACAGAACTAAGTATAAGAGCAATAAAAAATTTACCTGTAAGCCTTCGGGTTGCCAAGTAGGGTCTTTTAAAAAATAGGCCATACATTTATGAAATAAACGCAAAGCAATAAATATTACTAAACTCCACCGCAAGGCTACTAGGCGATGGTGTTGTATAAATTCATCTTCTATTTTTTGACGCGCATTGGCTATTAATAGAAGCCCTAGTAAAATAAATACCTGTACAAACAGACCCAAACCATCGGATGAATTATCTAAATCAGGTGTTGCAAAAAACATAAGTCCGTAGCCTGCAATGTAAACTAAAACGCCAATCCATTTACAATAATTCGGAAAAAGTAAAAATGGTAACATATTACAAAGTTAAATATAATTTACATAATGTAAAGTAAAGTTTACATTATGACAAGTTAATTTTACAAACTTATTGATAATCAGCTAGAAAAAATAGGCTTAATATTATTTTTGAAACGCTTATATTTATATTTTGTTAGTGAAAGTCAAATTCATATTCATATTCACTTTTAGTTTAGCCGTAAGTGTGTGTGTTGCGCAAGGCAGTCGCATCAAGAATTCAAAATATACTATTCGGGGTAATGCTAACATCCCCGCTATTGTTGGTAGCCAAGCGTTTAAGGAATCTTTTAGGGGCATTTACGACGGCAATATTTCGTTTAATACAATTTTGTTTAGCAATTTTTATGCGGGTGTAGGCTATTATAATGCGTTATTTAATAGGGCAAGGCGACCTGAGTTTGATAATGCGAACTTAAAAACCCGACTGCAAATGCACGGTGCGTTTTTAAAGCTAGGTTACGATTATTTTTTTTCGGATAAGGGTTACTTTTCGATGGCCTTAAATAGTGGTTACTCTTATAATTTTTATAAAGGAGTAAGCCGTTCGTTGGCCGATACTATTTTGCCCGCCAACAACAATACGTTTAATAGTTTATTTTTAACCCCCGAATTGAGCGTTAATTTTGCCACAAGTTCGCATTTAAGTTTTGGCATTCAACTCTCGCAACAAATTATAATAGATAGGTATAATCCTCGCATTGGTTATATGGATGGATACCTGAATTACAAAAAACTTAAAAATAATGCTTACATGAACTGGTTTAATCTTGGATTTAGCTGTCATGTTTTGTTAGGAAAAAATAATTTAAAACCATTGGAATTAGAATGATAACTGCAGAGTCGCCGGTAAAATTTGACCGAAAAAAACAAAAGGATGAGGTGTTGTTGATGTTGTATAAAAACATTTTAACGCCCCGCATGATTGAAGAGAAGATGTTGTTGTTGTTGCGACAAGGTCGAATAGCGAAATGGTTTAGTGGCATTGGGCAAGAGGCTATTTCGGTTGGTGTTGCCTCGGCTTTAGAGCCCGATGAGTACATATTACCCATGCACCGTAACCTTGGTGTATTTACAACACGAGGCATTCCGTTTAACCGTTTGTTTTCGCAGTTTCAGGGTAAACCAAGTGGGTTTACACAAGGTCGCGATCGTTCGTTTCACTTTGGTACGCAGGACTATAAAATTGTAGGGATGATTTCGCACTTAGGCCCTCAAATGGGCGTAGCCGATGGGATTGCATTGGCGAATGTATTGCGAGCAGATAAAAAAGTAACGGTGGTGTTTAGTGGCGACGGTGGGGCGAGTGAAGGTGATTTTCACGAAAGTATTAACACAGCAGCAGTTTGGAATTTGCCCGTTATTTTTGTGATTGAAAACAATGGCTATGGGTTGAGCACGCCTAGCAACGAACAGTTTAGGTGTCAATCGTTTGCCGATAAAGCTATTGGTTATGGAATAGAAGGAGTAACAGTAGATGGCAACAATGTTTTGAAGGTTTATGAAACGGTGAAGCAATTGGCCGAGCGTATGCGCACCGATCCGCGGCCTGTGTTGCTCGAATGCGTTACCTTTCGCATGCGTGGGCACGAAGAAGCTAGCGGCACAAAATATGTTCCTAAATCTTTGTTTGACCAATGGGGGAAGAAAGACCCTGTAAGTACGTTTGAAAATTATTTAATTAAAGAAGGCGTTTTAACCGACGACAGTATTGAACAATTACGTGGAGAGATTAAGAAAAAAATTGAAGATGGCTTAGAACTGGCGTTTGCCGAGCAGTTGCCACCTCCCGACACACAAAAGGAATTAGCTGAACTTTATAAACCAATTGCTATTGCTGACACTAAACCTACACAAGGGGCTACCACTTCGATGCGTTTAATTGATGCCATTAGTAATGGTTTGCGTTTAGCGATGGAGAAACATTTGAACTTGGTGTTAATGGGGCAAGATATTGCGGAGTATGGAGGGGTGTTTAAAATAACCGAAGGGTTTGTAGAAGCCTTTGGGAAAGGCCGTGTGCGCAACACGCCTTTGTGCGAGAGTGCCATATTGGGTGCAGGTTTTGGTTTATCTATTAACGGTATGAAGGCCATGGTTGAAATGCAGTTTGCTGATTTTGTGAGCGAAGGGATGACGCAGATTGTGAATAATTTAGCGAAGAGCCATTACCGATGGGGTCAACATGCCGATGTGGTGGTGCGGATGCCAACGGGCGCGGCTGTGGCGGCGGGTCCATTTCACAGCCAAAGTAATGAGGCTTGGTTTTTTAAAACACCGGGCTTAAAAATTGCGTATCCTGCTTTTCCATCTGATGCAAAGGGTTTGTTGTTAAGTGCTTTTGAAGACCCAAATCCGGTTATGTTTTTTGAACACAAAGCACTTTACCGCAGCATTAGCGAAGATGTGCCGAATGATTACTATACTATTCCATTTGGGAAAGCCAATTTATTGAAACAAGGTAATGATTTAACCATTGTAAGTTATGGATTAGGCGTGCATTGGGCTTTAGAGGCTTTGGCTGAATTGCCAGAGTTGAGTGCCGATTTAATTGACCTGCGTACTTTGGCTCCTTTAGATACGGAAACAATTTATGCAAGTGTGCGTAAAACGGGTAAAGTATTTGTTTTACACGAAGATACTTTAACGGGCGGCATTGGTGGCGAAATTGCAGCACTAATTACTGAACATTGTTTTGAGTATTTGGATGCGCCTGTGATGCGCGAAGGCAGCTTAGATACACCTGTGCCTATGAATGCCGATTTGGAACACAATTTTTTACCTAAAGAACGGTTTAAAGAAAAGTTGAAACGCTTAATGGTTTACTAAGGTAAACTTTAAGAACGTATTGCGTTAGAATAAAGGTAAAAGAGGGGTGGCACGCAAAGGCGCAAAGGACGCAAAGAAAAAATACATGAAATTAATGGGGACTAGGTTTAAGAGAAGTAGTTTGGAATAACTGTTTTTGTTAGTCGATGGCACGCAAAGTCGCAAAGGACGCAAAGGGAAGAAAAAGACGAGGCGGTATTGATATGTTTTTGAATGGTGCTGTATTTTAAATGGCGCGCAAAGATCGCAAAGGTCGCAAAGGAAAGAAGAAGATAAAGCGGTGTTGATATGTTTGAATGGTGCTGCATTTTAAGTGGCACGCAAAAAACGCAGAGGCGGAAATTAAACCGTAATTTAAGAAAGAAGGGCTTAAAATAAAATCTACAACTCGATTAAACAATAGATGACACTAAAAATAGCACGCAAAGGCGCAAAGTTCGCAGAGGCAGAAATTGAATTTTGGAAAAGAATTTTAGAACCAATCCTTGTATTTATTAATTACTATGAGTTAATACCAACATCATTTCTAAAAGATACGTTGACCCAGTTTCTTTTTCTCTTATACTTCCTCAAAAATTATACCCGTAGGCCTTGCTACGCCTATAATTTTTTCGTCGCCTAAAAGAAAAATAATTCTGGTTCAACTTGTATCATTTAGAACCGATATTGGTATAAGTTATATGGAACGCACAACGCTTATTGCGCTAAATAGAAATAAATGGGCATACCCAAGGTGATGTTAAACGGAAATGTGATAGCCAAAGCCATGGGCAAATACAGTCCGGCATCGGCTTTTGGATTGGTGAGTTTCATGGCAGCAGGCACAGCAATATAAGAAGCGCTAGCAGCTAATACACCAAACATAAACCGATTAGATACATCGTGGGTTACCACAGTGCTTATCAAAGTAAATACACAGCCATTTAGAAGCGGAATGGCAATTGCAAAAACAATAGGAAACCATCCACCCGAAATAAACGATTGCAATTTGCGACCACTGGTAATGCCCATATCTAGTAAAAAGATGGCTAAAAATCCTTTAAAAATATCGTTGGTAAATGGTTTAATGCCCTCGGCTTGCTTGGCATCGGCTAAATAGCCAATTAATAAACTTCCTAAAATCATTAAAACACTTCCATTCGTAAAACTGTGGCGCAACACCATTTTATTACTAATTTTCTCTTGCTCGGTTCGGTTAAAGTACGACATAAGTGCCAAGCCTGCAATAATAGCAGGCGATTCCATTAAGGCCATAATGGCTACCATGTGCCCATGAAAACTCATTTTTTGCGCTTCTAAATACGATGCACCTGTTACAAATGTTACGGCACTTACCGAACCATAAGCGGCAGCAATAGCGGCTGCATTATAAAGATTCATCCGGCGTTTTAAAATAAAAAAGGTGTAAATAGGAATGAGCAACGAAATGCTAATGCCCAACAACACCGAGCCCACTATTTCTAGGCTAAACCCTTCGTGCGATAACTCTTGCCCACCTTTAAACCCAATGGATAATAGCAAATACAACGAAATAAAACGAGAAGAGTTAGAAGGAATTTCTAAATCGCTTTTAAGTTTTACGGCTACAATTCCTAAAATAAAAAACAAGAAGGCGGGGTTGGTAATATTTGAGATTAATAAATCTAAATTCATAAGGTTTAAAGCTAAGGGTTACAATAATTACAATACATTGGATCTTCGGTAAATTTACCATTTGGAAACAACATAGCCGATTGGTGTTTACAATTTTTACACGTTCGTATGTGTTCTCGAATGGCGCGCGTGGGTTGTTGGCATTGCGCGCAAGGTAAACCCGGCACATATTCGGTTATAGCAAAGCCCGGAAACTGACAATTAGGACACGTTGATGCCATTAGTTCAATTAAGGCTTTTCCAGCTTCGCGAATAACGGCTTGGCGTTTCGGGTTATACAGCGCACGCATGTCGGTTTCCGCATAAACTTTTCCATATCTGGCTTGAAGTTGTGCAAATACGTTTAATAACTCGGCCTTGGTACAAATGCCTTTGCTAATTTCTAAAGCATGGGTTTCGCTCGACTTTAAAATTAAAGCATGTTCAGGAAATCCAATCTGTTTGGCAAACGCCATTAACTCGCTATTGCTGGAAACATACCTTGCATCAAAGTTTGTAGCAGTGCTCCATATCGAAGTTACAAATTCGGTTTGCAAACGCTTATCTACTATTAATAAAAGTTCGTTATTGCCTGGTAAAAATGCGTAGTGAGGATGCGCGCCAAATGTGCCTTCGCTGGCCATTACCATATCGGCTTGAGTTTGAGCTAACACCGCCTCGCACTTTAGCCTTGCGGTTTCTAATGGCGTTTGTGTACGTTCTATTTCTCCACTAAAAGTTCCAAACGCATCGCTATCAAACGCATTGGCAACTACAAGGGTAATTCCTAACTGATTTAAAAAATCAGTTTTTAAAATACGTTCCTTTTGGTGCATGGTAGCAAACACAAGAGTTCGCCCGTTAAACGAATAACTGCTCATTTTGGATGGGGTATTGGCATTAGACACGTTTTATCTTAAAAAATAGCTGCACGAAATTATATAAATAATGCGTTGCATCTATCATTCATACCAATTCCAATTATACAATTTGCTTTTTAATGTTAACGGCTTCTTGATAGGAGATACGGTGACGTTTGGTATCTATCCAAGCGTAAAAATCAAAATACTCTAATGCGTACCCAAAATGAGGATTTTGAAACACTTCATTTAAGGCGTATTCAAACTCGTTTAGCAATTCGGTGTGTACAATTTGCCGTTTCGATAGCGCATACTTTTTATAAAAATCAAGAAACAATACTTCATAAGGCTGAACATCAGTTAACTGATCAAAATATCGGCGTGTTGATTTATAGAGGTAAGGTAACAAGTCCGTATTTCGGAGTTCTAAATGGACAATTAAATTTAATAATCGGGCAATGCGTAATATCTCCTTTTTTGAATTGCTCCACACTTCATTAATAATTTTATTTAAGTACGTTAATGCTTTGTTGAGTAAGCCACTTCCATAATAGTTAATGGCAATGGTATAATTTAAAAATAAAACTTCTTCTTTATTTAACTTCGATTCAAATTGTTCTAAGCCTTTAATAATATCGGGTAAATACTCGTTCGAGCGGTTAAACTGCCCCTTGTAAGACAAAAACATTAACCGATTAACCGCCAGCTTCGCAAAAATTTGCATTTGTAAATCGGGTGTTGCATACACGCGGTCGTTTGCTAAGTTTGCAATTTTATCAATTACCTTTTCTGTCATTTGATACTGACGATTGATAGAATAATACCGCGTTAAAAAACCATGTACGTTTAAATAGATGCGCGGCATTTCTGAAATAAGTGCAGTGTTTTTCTCGAAGATAGAAAGCAGTTCGGTGATGCCAGCAAACATCTCTTCGTTTTTTAACAACAACCTGTAAAGGATAGCCTTCGATAACAACAAATAAATTCGTGAACGCTTTGAAGAAATGTGATAAAGCTGTTGCAGCAATGGGTCTTTTAGTTTTTCTTTGATTTTTCCTTCTCTAATAGAATCGCTTAAATTGAGCCCTTGCCCAAAAAATAGAGAGCATATTGAATAAAAATCTTCGCATTTAGTTAAGAGTTCGATGTCATCTAGTATTTCCTTTTTTTCATCCATCAATAGCCTAATTTTATCGGGGCTATTGTCATCAAAGCGCGATTCGATGTCAATAATAATTCGCTCTAAATCTATAATCTCTAAAACGGCATAAAACAATTCGTGTTCGTAAGCTAAACTTTTTACTTTATCTAACTCGCGTCGGGCTAATTTGTATAACGATTTATTAAACAGTACTTGCACATTCTTAAGTTCTTCGCGAATGTAAGAAGCCGTATTTTCAGCGGCATAATTTTGCCGTAAACCTTTTAATAGGTGATGCAGCAATTGATTTTTTTCGGAAGGTAAATGTCTTATAAAAACTTCGTTTTTAAATTTTTCTTTTAACTGCACTTCATCATAGTCGGTCATTTCTTTTATGGCCTCGTATATTTTCAAATAATTTTTTTCGCCTTGCTGTAAAGAAGCTACATTTAAAAACGCCGCCTCTTCTTGTGGTGTTAGAGTATGTATAATGTCGAATAACAGTTCTGATGGCTTCATAGGTTTGCCTTTTGTTGACTGTATTTAATAAAATTAATATAGAATCGATTTATTTTTTCTTCCGTTTTATCTTCTAAACATGCGGTAAGGGCAGCATTCAGTTTCGAAAATAGATCTTTAGGATGCCCATTTTTACTTATTAAATTGGTAAAACACTGTAATACCAAATGTTCGGTTCGAGAAACAATTTGTTGCTCGGTTTTTAACTTATGAATCGTATTTAAAGCATATTGTAATTGCGCCTCTTGTTCCAACTCATAAAAAATAATAAGTTGTTGCAAGCGGCCATAATGTTGCACATCCCAACGCGAATTTTTATCGGATAAGCTAAACAATAACGCATTGTACGATTTAGCTTTTAAATAATACCCACAAAAAATATAATAGTTAATCAGGTTAAATAATAATACTAAGTAATCATCATTACTAATAAGCGATTGGTGTTCAGAAAGGTGTTTCTCAATTTGATGCGCAATAGGAATTAACAGTTTATCTTGCTTCAAATCAGAGTACAATAACAAATTGGAGTTGATTAAATAACTTTGGTATTTAAAGGCAATGTCTATACTAGTTTGCAATGGCTTTTGGTTAATATTTTCAAATGCTTTGAGGTAGTACTCGGCACGTTTAAAATTTTTACTTTCTAAATTGACATGAATTAGATTATAAAATACTTCTAAATGAATACGAGGCATCTCGTATTTTAGAAAGTCTTTCGTTTCAAATAAATGATGACAGGCTAAATAATGCGCCTCACGTTTTTCTGGGTCGCCTAAGCGGGTATAACATAAGCCCAACGTTTTATGCCGCAGCAATTGCGCTTTTATAGAAATGGCCCTTTCATCCCATTTTAACAAGGGATTTTCTAACAATTCTAAATAAATAGATGGGTAGTTCTCTTTAAATGGATTAATTAATTCTTGTTTATAGATTTGTTTCACTTGCGCATAAAGACCAATGTATGCACTCAAGTTTTTTTCTAGGTTAAATACTTTTTCTTCTTCTGTAATTTTTACGATGGTTTCATCGGCAGTACTGCTTTTCCCGAGTACAAGAATTTCTTTTTCAATCACTAAAACCTCGAGGGCAAAGTGAAACTTTTCGTGCTCGTAAGCCAATTGTTTAAGCGGCTTTAGCATTTTCAAACATTGTTTATATTGCCCTTTATCAAACAGAAGCCGCAAGTTATCCATATCGTCTTTGATACGAAAATTGACAATACTATCGGCGTAAAATAAACGTTGACTTTTTAATATTTGCTCATAAAGTAAATACTGCTTTTCGGTTTGCGCCGTGTTAATCATCGCCTGAAAATCTTCTTGAACGGCGGTTTGGTGCACTGCGCGTTTATCAAAATAATCGAAGAGTTGGCTTAATGCCAATTGCTTTGGGTGATTGGCAATTTGCAATTTAAAAAAGCGTTTCTCACTTTTAGTTAGTGAGCGCACAAAAGCGTGTAAATCGTTATGGGTAACCGCAATCATCTTGTCTTATTACTCTTATACGGGTTAAACATCTTAGCGAATGAATTAAATTTAGGCTTTTTTAGTCAATTTCTGTACTTTTAATAAATTTTAACGCATGGCTCGTTTTTTCACTACATTCATTTTTGCTTCACTCATCCATTTTTCTGTTCCCGTTTTGGCGCAGCACCACAGCTGCCAATTGGCCAAACAAAACTACACGGTAGGGCCAGGGCTATACAACAGTATCGAAAATAAACGCAGCGATACGTTTGATATTTTAAAATATACCATTCGCTTAGAAATTGGAAACAGCATTAGTAAACAAATTGCAGGTAACACTTCTATTAGGTTTCTTCCAAAATTAACGAGTGCTAATAAATTACGATTAGATTTATTAAAGCTAACGGTTGACTCTGTGCGCCTTGGTAATGCTCCCATTTCTTTTCAATACAACGATACTGTAATTAGCATTCAACTGCCACCCGCGCCATTACCGTTAGATACCTCAGAGCTTACGGTTTATTACCGAGGTCAGCCCAAAGGCGATGCCAGCGGATGGGGTGGCTTTTATTTCGATAACAGCGGCGGCGGCGATTATGCCTATAACTTAGGAGTAGGCTTTGCTGCTAAACCGCACAACTATGGGCGTGTGTGGTTTCCGTGTTTCGATAATTTTGTAGAACGTAGTCAATACGAATTTATAATCACTAACGATTCGATACGACGTGCCTATTGCAATGGTGCTTTAATAAGCGATGTGGTTACAAGCAATAAGCGCACCCGCACTTGGCGATTGAACGAAGAAATACCCACTTACTTAGCAAATGTAGCTGTGGCTCGCTACCGACAAGTTAACTGGACGGCGAATACCCTTAACGGCGTTAAACCCATTACCCTTGCCGCTTTGGCAAATGATACCAACGGTTTAAAAGTAGCCTTTGTTAACTTAAAAAATTGTATCAACGGGTTCGAAACTTTTTTTGGCCCCTATCAATGGAATCGGTTTGGCTATGCGTTAGTTCCGTTTAACAGCGGGGCTATGGAACACGCCACCAACATTGCTTACCCTCGCGCAGTAATTGGCTCTTTGCAATACGAGGCCAGTTTAATGGCACACGAATTATCGCACCATTGGTGGGGCAATTTAATTACTTGCGAAACACAAGAAGACATGTGGATAAACGAAGGCATGGCGAGTTACAGCGCATTTTTATTTACCGAATGGCGCTACGGCAAAGCACAATACTTAGATGGCTTAAAACGCCAACACGATAACTTACTCAAATCGTTACACCAAAAAGAAGGCGGGTTTAGAGCCGTTTCGGGAATTCCACATGCTTTAACTTATGGCGACCATGTGTATTTAAAAGGCTCGGATGTGGCGCATACACTAAGAAGTTATATGACCGACCAAACATTTTTTAATGCGTGTAAATATGTTATGCAGCAAAAACAACGACAAAGTATTAACTCTCTCCAGTTAAGAGATCTATTGCAAACGGCGAGTGGCTTAAACTTAGTTCCCTTTTTCGATAACTGGATTTTAAATGGGGGCTGGCCTAATTTCACGATAGACTCTACCAAAGCCATTACATTATCCAATGGCAATTACAATTTAATTGTTCACGTTAGGCAACGTAAATTTGGTGCGCCTCAATTATTTACGGCGGTGCCTTTAGAGGTTTCGTTTTTCGATCAAACGCGCACGCAGCATGTTCGTAATTTAAGCATGAGCGGTGCGTTAAACACCTATACGTTTACCTTACCTTTTAAACCCGTTTACACAGCTTTAAATTACGACTCCAAAATTTTTGATGCTGTTAGTAGCGAAATACGCACCATTAAAACAACTGGCAATTTTAATTATAACATTGCCAAGCTAGGTTTAATTGTTACCAATAAAGGACAAGACTCTTCGTTAATTAGAATTGAACACCATTATGTGGGTGCTGATCCTTTTAAAAACAATCCGTATAATGCTAAAATATCTAATCAACACTATTGGAAAATAGATGGTATTTTATCACCTGGATTTGTTTCAAGAGTTCGTTTTAATTACGATGGCAATAAAACCATTGGTGGCACGTATTCCTATATGGATACGTTACTCACCACTTACTCGGGCGATAGCGTGGTGGTTTATTACCGCGCCAACACCGCAAAAGATTGGCAATTGGTAAAACATTATACCGTTTTTAATGCTGGGTTTAAAAACGGTATCATTACCATAGATACTTTAAAATTAGGCGAGTATGCTTTTGGTACTTACACCGACTCTTTACAATTTCAAATTGGTTTGCCCAAATTGGTAAATGAACCGATGGCCCTTTCTATATTTCCAAATCCGGCTAAAACAAAAATTACGGTTGATTTAAAAACTATACCTGCTAAAAATTACGTGTTAGATATTTACTTGAGCGATAAATTAGTTTATAGTATGCCAGCCAACAACACCAGTCATTTAATAGAAACCAGTACTTGGACTAGGGGTGCTTATACATTGCGTTTGAGGCAGGAAAAACAGTACATAGGCAGCGGTAAGTTTATTTTAGAATAGTGGCGTTTAACGCCTTTATCAATACTTTCGCTTTTAATAAACACTCTTCGTACTCTGCTTTGGCATTGCACAAATGAGTAATAGCACTGCCCACACCAATATTTAAAAAGTGAGTGTTGGCGTTGTAAAAAATACTCCGAATAATTACAGCCAATTCAAAATCGCCGTTGGGTTCAATAAAGCCCATGGCACCACAATAGTAATGCCGTTTAAAGGTTTCGGTTTCTAAGATTAATTGTGTAGCACGTTGTTTAGGCGCGCCTGTAATGCTGGGAATGGGATAGGTTGCTTCTATAATTTGTTCGAACGTTAAATTAGCTGGCAAGCGACAACTTACGGTGCTTACCATTTGATGAACGGTATTAAACGTTTCTATTCCAAATAATACATCGGTGGCAACGCTTCCTCTTTGAGCCAGTTTTGAAAAATCGTTTCGGGTAACATCCACAATCATCACATTTTCGGTTTGCTCTTTTACCGAATGGCGTAAATCGTTTTTATTTTGTTCGTCGGCGGCTTCGGTGGCTCCTCGTGCAGCGGTGCCTTTTATAGGTTTTGAAATTAACCGCAAGCCTTGGCGTTTCAAAAACAATTCGGGGCTTACACTAATAATGTATTGCTCGTTTAACTTTACCAAACGTGCATAAGGTGCGTTAGCCAGTTGTTGAAGTTTTAAAAAGACATGTAAGGGAGAAATATTGGCTTCTTTACTAAACAATTCCACGCAGTAATTCACTTCATAAATATTGCCAAGTTGGATATGTTGTTTTAACGCGTTAACGGCGGCTATATAATCGGTTTCGGATTGCGCTTCGAGTAGTAATGGACTAAAATCAGTATCAGTAAAAGTGGGTAACGGAAACGATTGTTCATTTACACATTGGTAATACTGTGGACTTACCGTTTTAGTTTCGCTTGTTGGAAAGGGAATTAGGCAAAAGGTTTTGGCAGATGTAGATAATTGATGCTGTGGCTCTAAAATATAGGCCTTTAGCGTATTTGCCAATGCTTGCCATTCAAACACCACAAACGTATTTTCATTTTCAAATTTTTCTAAGGCGTGCATACTTATGCGTTTAAGGCTTCAACCGGATTAATTTTAGCTGCTCGTAATGCTGGAAAAAATCCTGCAATAGCACCAGCTACAACAATTAATAAAGTAGCTGAAATGGCAATGCTTCCATCTACTTCGGGGTGCTTAAAAAAGTCGCTATCAATCCCTATTGAATTGAGTAAACTTAACAAGCCCCAACCCAGAGCCAATCCAACAAAGCCAGCTATTGCCGTAATAAATATAGCCTCTTGTATAATCAATCCAACAATTGAAGCTGGAGTAGCACCTAAGGCTTTACGAATGCCTATTTCGCGTGTACGTTCTTTAACCACAATAATCATAATATTACTCACGCTAACAATGCCAGCAATCAAAGTCATAATGCCAATAATCCAAACAAATAGTTTAATGCCGCTCAATACATTCATAATACGTTGATACTCGACGTAATTGTTATTAATATACATGGCACTGCGATCTTCTTTATTGTATTGATATTTAGCTGCTAATACCTGTTGCATTTGTTCTGCCATCTTTTCGCTTTGTGCCACGCTTACTTGACCTGTGCTTACCCAAATATCGGTTATTTGATCGGCCGCATTAAACGCCCGTTGCGCCGTAGTTAAAGGAATATAAAACCGCTGCATATCGTTTTGATTAGGATCCGTAAAAACCCCAACCACTTTGTAAGGTGTATTATCTATGAGTATATATTTACCAATAGGATCTTCGGTTTTAAACAAAGGTTCTTTTAGCGATTGACCCATTACGCACACTTTCCGAAATTCACTCATATCGAGTTGATTTAAGAATCGTCCTTTTACAACGGTTATATTTTCGAGAAACTGATGTTGGGGCAATACAGGGCGACATAAATAATTACCACGCTCGCGTTTATAAACAATGTTACGATTGCTATTGCGGTTATAGATAGCGGTTTTATGTTCTAACGCTTTTACCTGCGAGCCAATAAGGGTAAAGTCTTCGTTTTTTAATTTAAGTTGCCGCCCTACTTTAAACCCTTTATAAGCCATAGATGTAACGCCTGGCGAAACCCAAATGCTGTTTACCGCATCGCCAGCAAACTGTTCATTAGTGCCGTTGGTTAAGCCATTGCCCGCCCCTAATAAAATGATTAAAATAAAAATACCCCAACCTACACTAAGTGCTGTTAAAAAGGTGCGTAATTTATTTTGCCGAATGGCTGAAATTATTTCGAGCCAAATTTCTTTTTCAAACATGGCTAATTGGTATTAATAAGCCCGTCTTTTAAACGGATAATGCGTTGCGTCATTTTACTGATATCGTCTTCGTGGGTAACAATGACAACGGTAATTCCTTGGGCATTTACTTCTTTAAATAGTTTTATAATTTCGTAAGAGGTTGCCGAGTCGAGGGCACCCGTTGGTTCATCGGCAAAAATAACTTTTGGTTTTCCTATTAAAGCGCGGGCAATGGCCACTCTTTGTTTTTGACCGCCGCTTAACTCAGAGGGCATGTGGTTAGCCCACGGTAAAAGCCCCACCTTATCGAGGTATTCGTGTGCTTTTTTAGTGCGTTCGCGGCGCGATACTTTTTGATAGTACAAAGGTAAAGCTACATTATCGGCCGCATTTTTAAACGATAGTAAGTTAAACGATTGAAAACAAAATCCTAAAAATTTATTGCGCAATTGAGCGGCTTGTTTTTGCGAAAGTTTTTTATCAATCAACATCCCATTTAAGTGGTATTGTCCTTGGTCGTAAGTATCGAGGATGCCTAAAATGTTGAGCAGTGTAGATTTGCCCGAACCTGATGAACCCATAATGGAAACAAACTCGCCTGCTTCGATGTTTAAATCAATTCCTTTTAACACATCGAAGGCGGTTTTGCCCAATTGATACGATTTATATAACTGTTTAATGGCAATCATAAGCAAGTGCAAATATCTGATTAAATTTTAATTCCTACTACACATACATCATCAATCTGTTCTTGACTTCCACGCCAGTTTTCAAAAGTTTGTTCAATAATTTTATGTTGCTTCGTAATGGTTAAATGCGATATTTCCAACAATTTTTGTTCTAAGCGAGAGTACTTAAATTTTTTATTTAGAGGGCCTCCAAATTGCCCAATGTACCCATCGGTCGTAAAATAAAACACATCGCCTTTTTCAATGGGCATTTCAAATAAGCGGAAAGGTACGTTATCATCGTGCGAGCGGCCTACTGGCATTTTTGTGGTGAAGGATGTTATCAACTCATCGTTTCGCGCTAAAAAGAATTTATTGTTGGCACAGGCATATTCAACGCTGCTCTTTTCAAAATCAAAGGCACATAACACGCAATCCATACCATCTCGTATTTCGGAGGTTTCATCCGGATTTTTTAATGATTTAATGATCTCTTTACGAATTTCGTTTAATACCAAATCGGGGCGCGCAATACGGCGTTCAATAATAACTTCGTTTAATAAATTAATGTTTAGTAAACTCATAAATGCACCCGGAACGCCATGCCCTGTGCAATCGCCAACTAAAAAATAAAATACAGTACCTTGTTTAAGTGCCCAATAAAAATCACCACTCACAATATCGCGTGGTTTATAAAAAATAAAATGCTCGTTAATATGTTCCGAAATATATAAGGGAGACGTGAGTTGTGCATTTTGAATGCGCTTGGCATAGTTCAACGAATCCAAAATTTCTTTGTTCTTGCGTTCTACAATTTCTTTTTGTTTAGAAATGATAAAATTAGATTTACGCTTTTGGTAATAACTGCGTAACGAAATAACTACTAAAACAATGGCAATTAATAGGGCTATAAATGTATAATTTAATAAGCGAGATCGGTTTTCTTTTTCAATGGCTTCCGATTGACGAGCGTAAAGTTGTTTTAATTGTTCGCGTCCTTTTTCTTCGTTATAGGTGCGCTCCATTTCGGCACGCACCACATCGGCAGGGGTAACAATAAAGGCTACCGAGTCTCTTAACCGTTCTTTCTCTTTCAAATAAAAATAGGCTTGTACAAAATCTTTTTTTTGCTCATATACTTTAGAGAGGTAGTCCGAAATTTCGGATAAATTTTGCGTGTTACCCGATTCTTTTACAACTTTTACTGCTCGTAACAAATACGTTTCACTGCTATCAATGAATCCCTTTTTAAAAAAGGAATTACCCATTTCGCTGAAGTTAAGAATGAGTCCGTACGAACCACTGTTGCGGTTAAGAAAAGTGAGAGATTTACGGAAATAGAATAGAGAACTATCGTAACGTCTTTGTAATTGGTGGTTGCGCCCTATGTTATGATAGGCTCTGGCTATGGACAATGAATCGCTAATACGTTTGCTAATCGCTAAAGAAAGGTACAAATAATGTTTAGCCGACTCAAATTGATTTAACTTTTGGTAGCTGGTGCCAATGTTGTTATACGTCGTTCGTAAGTAATTATTTTTATCGCGTTTTTTATAAATGTTTGCTGCTTTAAAATAGTAGTTCAAGGCTGTTTTAAACTCATCTAAGGAAGCATGTACTTTTCCTATGTTATTGTAACAACCCGCTTCTTTTTCATCTTGACCAAACGTTTTAAAAATTTCGACCGCACTGTTATAATTTTTTAAAGCATCTATGTATTTGTATTGCTCATCAAAAATAATACCCAATACATTATGCGCTTCAGCAACATAACTTTTGTTCTCATCTAAATTGGCCAAAAAGAAAATGGTATCTACTTTTAATAGAGCGAGTTTATAATTACCCCTATCGCAGAGGTTGCTGGCTTCTTCTGTTAACCGCTTTAAACGGGGCTCGTTAGCCGTTTGCGTAAAACCAAGGTAACCTAGTAAACAGAGAAGAAGCAAATATGTATAAGATTTTTTCAAACAATGGAGAGCCAAGATGCTAAAAAAACTTGAAACTAGCCAATGTGTCCGTCGAAATTATAGAGACTGCTTTACCTGTTTTGTATTAATTACACTGCTAAATAATTAAGGCGTGCTTTTAATAACCGATACAATTCGACTGTTTTTTGACTACCAATACGGTAAACAAACCCGCTGTTGTCGGTTAGTTCTATAAAATCGGAACCGCTGGTATAAAATTTTATTATGCCCTTGTTGTGTAAATTATAAACTGCTCGGCGAAAACCATTTTTTTTGTAACGGCTCTTACGAATATGTGTAATGCCATTCAAATCTATTTTTACACGGCGCGCATTCCAAAACCCATCAATAACCATATAATTGTTATATACCTTGGTGTGAATGTGAAGAACATACGTTAGCGCAATAGAAATGAGCAACACAAAAAGCCCAATAATAAAAAAAATAGTACCCGATTGGCTAAAGTGTTGTATAGGGTAAGAGCCTATTTTAAAAAAAGTGAGTTCAACGGGTTTGGGATTTTCGGACCAGTAATAGGCCATAAAACAAAACACGGCCAAAATAGTGCGTACCAACATACTGAAACGGTTATAGCCCATGTATTGCCGTTCTTCAAATATTAGCTCATCGTCCTTCATCTATTTGAAATTTATAAAGGTGGGTTTCGTTGCCGCGCACACGGTAGCGTTCATCGCTTCGATACCCAATTACCCAAATAATTTCTTCATTGCCATTCTCTAATATCCACACTTTTTCTTTTTCAAATTCGCTGAGTTTAGAGTTGATAAAAAAATCACTCAGCTTTTTAAATTGTTTCATCCCAAAAGGTTTAAACTTATCACCTTGTTTTTTTTGACGAATGCACAAAGGAAATACCAAACTCGAAACATCTACTAATAATTGAGCAGGGCTATCAAAAACCAGTTCGGTACTTGGCTCTACTTTTAATTTAAGGTGTGGAAAATGTGAAACTTCTTCGATATTGTTGAATAAAAAAGTTTGGCGAAACTCTTCATCTTCACTTTCGATAGACTTAACAAAGATAAAATCACGATCGAGTAGCAAGCGGTGCGTGTGCGAATAAAATAACTTGCCTGAGTGATGGGTTTGCTTTAAACTTTCGGTCAACTGAACAAGTTGGTGGCTATTAAACCCGAGTGGGTGCAGTAATGTAAACAACAAGGCCGATTGGTGCGCCTCTTTCGATAACTGTGCTTTATCAATCTTCCAAACATCGTTTTCTTTATTAACGATTTGGTTTAATCGCACTTGCATGTATTCTTCGGCAATAGAAATAACATCTACCAAATGTTGAGTATTGGTATATAACGTTTGTTCAAATGAGGGGTTTAAATTTTTAAGTAAGGGCACTACTTTTGTACGCAGGTAATTCCGTTCGTATTTTAAATCAAAATTACTAATGTCGTTTCGGTAATTAAGGTAATTTTGATGCGCATACTCTAAGATTTGCGTTTTGCTAAATGGTAGTAGAGGTCGGCGTATTTCGTGAGTTTGTTCGTTGATGCCTTTAAATCCTTTTACGCCACTGCCACGTAACGCGTTAATTAAAAACGTTTCAATGTTATCGCTGGCATGATGCGCCGTAATAATTTGTTCAAAGCCCTCTTCGGCAAGTAATTGTTTAAACCACGTGTAACGTAATTCGCGTGCTGCTATTTGTGTATTAACGTGTTGTTCTTTTTTATAAAGTTCTGTATCGAACGATCGGTAAAAGAAAGGAATGTCCTTTGTTTCGGCAAATGTACGTGCAAAGGTGGCATCATCTTCGCTATCTTGCCCGCGTAAATTAAAATTACAATGAGCTATCGAAAAATTGACACCGGCTTTAATGAGTAAGTGTGCTAACACAACACTATCTACACCTGAACTAAATGCCAGAAGGTATTTTTTTTCGGAACTAAAAAACCGTTTACAATAAAGATGTCTCTCAAACTGCTCAAACATGACTCAAATCTTCTAAAATTACAGGGCTATCGGGACGATGGATTGAACCAAAGGACAGGAGGTACAACGTAAATATACAATTTATTATCCATACTTGGTGTTAATTTAAAATTATCTTTCGGAGTTAACTCATTTGGCTTTCGGAAGCGATAATACCTTTTCCATTTTAAAATGAGGAATACCCACCTCTTCAAAAACAGTTCCAATGCTTACATAATTGTATTTTTGGTAAAACCCCAAAGCCGTTTGTCGGGCGTGCATGCTTAGTTTTTTATATCCCTTTTGCAAAGCTATTATTTCGGCATGATGCAACAATTGCGCCCCTGTGCCTTTCCCCTGTTGATTGGGCAACACCGCCATTTGTTTTAATTGCACTTCGCTGGGCGTTTTCTCTGCCAAAATGCAACACGCCACTAATGTATGCTGTTTGTCATATCCCCCTAAGAGGATAAACTCGGTTTCGTGTCGGGTGTTAGCCAATTCAAAATAAGGCCAGTTAATGGGTTTTCGCAACACCTCGTTGCGCAAGGCTAACATGTCTTTATAGGCTTCGGAACCGTAAGTAATTGGCTTGGTAATAATCATGGTTTAACGTATGTCTAATTCATCTATAAAAATAAACGCATCGCCTCCTTTGCCCTCGTGCCAAGTTGGTAACTTACCAAAGTTAGTGGCTACTATTTTAATGTAGCGTGCGGTTTCGGGCTTGGGCAATTGTTTATCTAGCCATTGCATTTGAATGCGATAATCGTCAGGTTTTACGGCGTGTTCTACACTTTCTTGTAGAATCCAATTTTTACCATCCTTACTAAAATAATAATTGACTTTACTCGGATAAATTATCCACGACCGTGTATCTTGCAAAAAATGAGCACCCACATAACGCACTGCTTGCACCGTTTTTAAATCCACTACACACTCAAAATTTTGATTTTGATAACCTTGCCAACTGCCACGCCGCCAGTCTTCGCTGCCAAAGATGCTATCGGTTAACGCATTTATGCCGCCGCCATCGTATTGTTTATTATACGTGCAGTTAAGTTGTGTACTGTAGGTTTTATTACTCTTAACAAAAAAAGCTTGAGCAATAGCACTGCTGTCGGTTTTTGTAAATGCCATCGCTTTTACAACGCACGATTTGGTAATTGGAAACGGTTTAAAATAAAGTTCCGACTGACGAGTGGGCGCGCTGCCATCTGTTGTGTAAGCAATATTTATCGCTTTAGAATTAGTGGCTTGCAATTGAATAAAAGATTTACCACTAATGCTTTTACTTTCAGATAAAATAAGAGGCGCAGGTAAAATAGTAAGTTTATTAACACGAGATGCAGGGCGTTTAAAAAGGGTAGTTCCATAAGTAGATAGGTTTTTCAAATCCGCCAAATCGTACTTAAAAACCAAGATTTCGCCACGGTTTATTATTAAGTTATCAATGGCAGAGCGGGTTAAAGGCTTTCCATTCATTTCTACGTGACTTAGCTTAGTGTTGGTTTTAACTTCATTTTTAATCACAAATATTTTCCCGTTTTCTAACTGAATACTTACTTTATCGAACAGTGGTGCCCCTAAAACGTATTCGCTTGAGCCCGGACAAACTGGATAAAACCCCATGCTGCTTAATACATACCATGCACTCATTTGACCGCAATCGTCGTTACCAATTAACCCATCGGGTGTAGGTTTATAAAATGTATTTAATAGTTGATGCACCCGCTCAATTGTTTTGTGAGGTTGGCCCACGTAGTTGTATAAATAGGCGCAGTGGTGGCTAGGTTCGTTACCATGCGCATACTGACCAATTAAGCCCGTTACATCGGCTTGCGTTAGTCCATTTAACTCGCTACTTGTTGTAAAAAATTCATCTAATTTTTTTTCAAAGGCTTGCTCGCCACCGTGTAATTTTATTAAACCCTCGATGTCGTGTGGCACATAAAACGCATACTGCCACGCATTGGCTTCGGTGTAATAGCTATTAATTTGCTTGGGGTCAAAAGCTTGTAACCAATTGCCATTAAGTCGTGGGCGCATCATACCCGTTGTACTATCGAACAAATGTTTGTAAGCTAAAGATAAACGGAGGTGATACTTATAATCTTCGGGTTTATTTAAGCGTTGTGCAACTTGTGCAATGCACCAATGATCGTAGGCATACTCTAAACTTTTACTTACACTTTCGCTCTCGTCATCTATTTGCAAATACCCTTTTTGGTTAAAGGTTTCTAATCCAAACTTGGGGTACTTGGCCGAGGCACGCATGGCTTCGTAAGCCAACACCGTATCAAAGCCACCTATCCCTTTTGCAAAACAATCGGCAATAACCGAAACGGCATGAAAACCAATCATACAATTGGTTTCGTTGGCAGCTAGTTCCCACACGGGTAAGCGTTTGGTTTGATCATAATGTTGAATAAAGGTTGAAATAAAATCGCGGGTACGGTTTTGTTCAATAATCGAAAAGAGAGGGTGCAAAGCTCGGTAGGTATCCCACAGCGAGAAAATAGAGTATTGCGTGTGTTGCTGTGCTAAATGTATTTTATTATCCATTCCACGGTAACGCTTATCCACATCTTGAAAAATAGAAGGGTGAATGCAGCAATGGTAAAATGCCGTATAAAAATTGGCAAGTAAAGTTGGGTTGTTACTTTCTACTTTAATTTTTGATAATTGGGTGTCCCACGCCTTTTCAGCCTCACGGCGATACTCCTCAAAATTAGAAGCACTTGTTTCGGCTTTTAAATTAGCCAAAGCCCCATCTATGTCCACAAACGAAATACCTGTTTTTATTAATAAAGGCGCATTGGTTAGCGATTTGAATTCAATAAAACACGCATCGGCATAATCGGTTTTAGAAGTGGGTGGATTAATAAAGGCTTTATTTTTTCCAAATTGCAAGCGTTTAATGGGTTGCGAAAAGCGAATGGCAAAATAACAATGTTGTTCAGCCGCCCATGCTTGGCTTATGCGGTATCCTACTAGGGTTACACTGTCTATTACCTTTAAATTGCCTTTTAATAATTTATCGCGGTGCAACAAATCAATCACTAATTTAGCCGCACTATCTTTTGGGAATGTGTAGCGTTGTATGCCGCATCGGGTAGTAGCCGTTAACTCTACTTTAATGCCTGTGTTTAATTTTACTTCGTAAAAGCCGGGTGTTGCTTTTTCGTTCGGGTGTGTAAAACTGGCAGAATATGACTCGCTTTTAAAGGTTTTTTTTTCTAATACGGGCATTAGCATCACATCGCCATAATCGCTAACGCCAGTGCCACTTAAATGGGTGTGTGAAAAACCATAGATTAACGAATCGCTGTAATGATAACCTGAACAACCGTCCCAACTGTTATCTATACGTGTATCGGGGCTTAATTGCACCATACCAAATGGCACTAATGCCCCTGGAAAGGTGTGGCCATGCCCATCGGTTCCAACAAAAGGGTTAACGTATTTCGCCAAATTTTGCGCCATGCCGTTACAAATTATCAGAAAAATAAGTAAAATAAAGAATAGGCTTCGCATGTGCAAAAAAATTAAGTGTGGCAATTTACTTAAAATGTTTTATCTAAACAGAACTTTAGTTAGCGCACAATCTGCACGAAACCTTTTAGCTTGCGTTCTTGTATGCCTTTGGTGGTTGGGAAATAAACAATACACGTATAAAAATAAGTGCCTTCGTTTAACCCTTGCCCCGTTTGTTTGCTGGTGGCATCCCATTTAAAATAAGGATCGCGGGTTTCGTAAACTAAGTTGCCCCAACGGTTATATATTTGCAAATCAATTTCTTTAATTTGCCTAACTTTTATAGCCTTGTAAAAATCGTTTGCCCCATCGCCGTTAACGGTTACAATATTAGGTAACTCAAACTCGGGGCAATTTTCGACGCAAACTTGCAAACTTTTTGCACTTTCGTTACCGCTGCTATCTGTGGCTGTAACGGCATAGCAAGCAGCCACAAATTCTAGTCCATCTATGGTATAAATGGTACTGGTAGCTGAGCTAAAATTAGCAAGTAAGGTATAATCATCGGCCACGGTAGGTTTGGTGTATAATTTATAACTTACCACATCGTTAGCACACGAGTTATTGGGGTTAGTCCAACGCACATCTACAAAACCAGTGAGGCAATTGGCATTAGTGCTTACCGTAGGCGAACAAGGTGGCGTAATGTCACGGGCTGTTGCACAAACAATTTGCGAGCGATTAAACAAAGGGCTAAAAATGGTAGGCTCGCTATAAGCTCCAATCGAACGCACATAGTAGCAATACGCTCTAAGGTTAATAACGCCTGCTGTATCTTCGTAACTTGTACTGGTGGTGGTTCCTATCAACACAGCGGTTGTCTGGGTTGCCGAACTGCGGTAAACTTCATAAAGTGTATTTATCCAAGGCACGGTTACGCTCCAAGTTAAACTAACTCTGCGCTCGCCACCTATGGCATTTAAAAAAATAGTTTTAGCACGTTGCGAAGCACCTACTGCAATCAACGAGTTAGTGGCTATAAATTCTACTTTATATTCCGCATCTTTTGTTTCTGTATCTATGTTGGTGTGCGTGTAGGTAGTATCGTTTAGGTCGGTAAGGTTTGCAAAATACGGTTTTGTTACCGTATAAATAGGCGAGTAAGTAAGTGAGTTGGCTGCTTTGTAAAGCAATTGAAACGTGTAAGGCCCTGGCAATTGCAAGGTATCTAAATTAGTGGCAGATACAATCGGCTTAATCCATCTTACAAATACAGAACCTGTTGTAGTATTGGTGGTAAGCACATCGGTATTAATAATGAGTGGTACATCGCGCTTGAGGCGCACACACACGCGGTTGCTAGCATAACTCTCGGAGCCATCGGCATAAACGGCAATGATTAAGTACGAATAATCTATACCTGGCGAAAGTCCATTGCCATTGTTATTGTCGTTAAATGTATTCACACTGAATGAAACCGCTCCCACATTGGTATAGCCCCAAGCTGGGTTAACGCCTAAATCGCAAGGATTTAAAGAAAATGTTGAACAGCCTACACGGCGAAAAATTTTATACTCTCGCAAGCGATTGTTAGGGGTTGAACAATTACTCAATTGCCAAGATAGGTTGACGGATACCCCCAAAGGCGTGGCCGTTAAATTTTTGGGCGCAGGTGCAACAACTCTAACCGAAAACGTTTTAAAATCAACTAATTTAATCGCATTGACGTTCCCTGGAGAATCTTCGGCTTTTAAAGTAATTTGGTAGGGCTGTTTGCGAATGTGAACGCAAGCCGTTTGCCAAGTGTAATTAGCAATTAACAAACCTGTTCCCGAAGTGGGAGATAAGAACGAGGTAGGGGCAGACGCAGAAAAAGAGCCACCAAAGCCTTGAAGCGTGATGGGATCATTATCGGGATCGGTTACACGAATTTGTTTTTGAATGCTTGAACCAGCTTCTACGCAGGTATCGGCAGGCACAACAATAACCGGGGAGTCGTTATTGCAACCAGCGGCAACAATAATTTGCATGTCGCGTAAAACGTAACCAATTTGCCTATAAACGCCATTAAATTTTCGCCATTCTTTAACAAAAAAAGCTACATTGTATTCGCCTTGTCCTGTTCCAAAAGTTGAACCTGCTATTGGCGAACACCAAGTTAATGTGCCGTCAGAAGCATCAATTTCAAACTTACCGTTACCACCGCCAAAACTTGGAAACACATAACCTGGTATAGGAACTCCAATTTGACCGTTGGGACCCTCACCCCTGGGTATGGTTAACTCGTAACTTAAACTATCGCCGTCGGGGTCAAAAGCAGCCGGATTATGGTAAAAGCATTTCCCTATGCAGGCACGGTCAATAGGCGGAACGTTAAAGATGGGGGAATTATTAAAAGGTGTAAAATTATCGAACGACAATTTGGTTTCTAAATAAAAAGGTTGATTAATAGAATTAGGAATGTTTCGGGAATCTCCATTTCGGTTTCGGTCAAATACTGAAATTACATAATTGAAGGCTCCTGAGTAAGTATGCGTTACCAAATATTCATTCCTTTTAACTCTGGGTGTTGTTGAAATAATAACACCGCTTCCTATCCCCTGACCACAACTGCTGTTTGTAGAGCCATTTACGCGGTAGGCCACTGCCGTATCGCCATCGCCGAAATTAACAGTTAGGCTACAACGGTCAGCTACATTGGAACCGTCGTCGGTGTAAATAACCACTCGAAATTCGTAAGTGAATCCTGAAATTCGTCTGTACATAATTTCGCCGCCTCGGTTGTGTGTGGCAAAACCGTCGAGGCACAACACCATCAGTATAAACCAACACCCTATATATCTTAAACTTTTTAGCATTCGATTTCGTAAGCGTTAAGTTACAGCTTTTATGCGATAAACAAAGCGGGAGTACAAAAAATAGTCGTTAACCTTAATACTGAATAAAGTACTTGAGGTATAGTACTGTAAGTTAACACTAAAGTGAGAAAAGGGTTTAACTATTTATTAATAACTTAAAACCTTTGCCATGTATGTTGATGATTTCGAGTTTGGCATCGTCTTTAAGATATTTGCGAAGTTTAGCAATATAAACGTCCATGCTTCGGCCGTTGAAGTAGTTATCGTCGTGCCAAATAGCTTTTAGCGCAAAAGAGCGGTCGAGTACATCGTTTTGATGAACGCACAATAACCGTAACAATTGGCTTTCTTTGGTGGTTAACTTTTGCTCTTGCCCGTTATGAAGCAAAACCTGTTTCTCGGAGTTAAAATCGTAAACACCCACCTTAAAAGTTACCTCTTCCATTTCGGTAGAGCGCATTTTGTTGGTACGACGCAACACTGCATTTACCCGAACCAATAGCTCTTCCATGCTAAATGGCTTGGTGATGTAATCATCGGCTCCTGCGGCAAATCCTTCTAGGGTATCTTCTTTCATCCCTTTAGCCGTTAAAAAAATGATGGGTACACTTTTATCGGTTACGCGAACCTCTTTAGCTAAAGTAATCCCATCTTTTACAGGCATCATTACATCGAGCAATAATAAATCGAAAGTAGATTTACAAAACGCATCGAAGCCTTTTTTCCCATCGTCGGCTAACTTGGTTTCGAAACCTTTGGCATCTAAGTATTCTTGCAATAAAGGCCCTAAACTCGGATCATCTTCCACCAATAATATTTTGTTCTTAACTGCTTCCATAGCTTGTTATATAAAAGTTAAATTTATTAATAAACGTATCATAAAATGTGCCAATAATTGATTCTTTAACATTTCTTGGGGAGTTTGAAATGCTTTGTACTGCTAGATTTTAGGGGATGGAATACAAATAACGCATTTTTTTTTGAGATATTGTTAAAATGCAAAAAAAATCTTTTTTTAATCAAAATACAAGCTGTTTCGCCTCGCTTTTAAAAAGGAAGGAGAAGTTATTCTTACTCAGTAATTTTTGAGTTGAAGCATTTATAAAAAAACATTAACTCAATGTGTTTTTGTATTTTTGACTACTTTATTTTAACGAGTGGAACTAAGAGCAGATACTTATTTGTGGGCTATCCGAATTTTTAAGAGCCGTACCTTAGCCGCCGATGCTATTAAAGGTGGGAAAGTGAAATTGCAAGAGGCAACGCTTAAACCTGCGCATCTGGTTAAAATAGGCGAACGTTATGTCATTAGCATTGGAAACGGTCTCAAAAAAATAATTGAAGTAACCGGGTTTATTGATAAACGAGCGTCGTTCGAAATTGCTAAAAACTATTATATAGATTGCTCGCCTACACCCGATAAAACCGAAAAGCAAGAGAAAGCCTTTTTTACAATGAACGTTAATAACGAGCGCGGAAGTGGGCGACCCACCAAAAAAAACAGAAGGGATTTGGAGGACCAAGGCGGATGGTTTTAGAAAAGAAGAAAATGATAAGAAGGTTCTTAAAAAAAAGTACATGGGCAATTGCCTTGCTATGGCTGGGCTTTGGGTGTAAAGATAAATCACAAGAAAATGCAGCATTAATTATTCCTTCGTATGTATTAGCTGAAGATGTGTTTATTAAATTAACTGCCGATTTAGCTTTGGCCGAAAGTGCAGCTTCGCTTAACGTTAAAAACGTAAGTTCGCAGCAAAACGATTCGGTGTACGCCTTTAATCCGTTTAAAGAACATGGTATTGCTAAAAAACAATACGATACCAGCGTTTATTTTTATTCGCAACATCCTCAATTATACAAGCAACTACTTGAAAAAGCCCTGAATCGTTTAAGTGTATTACAAAGCAAAAAGCAAATTCAATAATATTTCCCCTATAACTTATTGAAAATTTAAAACAATCAAATGCTTAGAGAAAAATTATAACCTTTGTTCTAAAGCCCTACTCTCCTGAGCTTTGTTGTAACACCTACAATTAAACATTTCTACCTTTGCGAACTTTGCGTCCTTTGCGTGCTATCTTTAGTGTAATCTATTATTTAATCGAGTTATAGATTTTATTCTAAAGCGCTACTCTCCCAAGCTTTGATGTAACACCTACAATTAAACATTTCTACCTTTGCGTCCTTTGCTCCTTTGCGTGCTATTTTTAGTGTAATCCATTATTTAACCGAGTTATAGATTTTGTTCTAACGCCCTACTCTCTTTAACTTTGATGTAACACCTACAATTAAGCATTTCTACCTTTGCGTCCTTTGCGTGCTATTTTTAGTGTAATCTATTATTTAACCGAGTTATAGATTTTATTCTAAAGCCCTACTCTCCTGAACTTCGAGATAATACACCTTTTATAAAATCGCTAATTAAGTAAGCAATTAATTTCCCAGTTTTATTATCGGCTTTAATATGCGATAAAATAGGTGCCGCCTCAGCAATGTGAAAATAAACAGCATTTAACTGCGCACCGCATTGATACGCATATTGCCGCGCTTGTATGGGCGAAAGTCCACTACTGGTTTTTGCGCTCGATGGCACATTGGTAATGGCATCCATATCCAACTCTACCCCACAAGGTTCTTGCTTTACAAAATGGATGCAATTATGAAGGGCCCGCGTGAAGGTTTGCGTTTCTCTTACAAAAATACTTTCATAGGTTTGGTAATTTAATCGGTTAGGATCTTTATGAAAGGTATCTAAAGCCAGCGATGTATTGTACTGCTCGTGCAAAGCAAATACAGCATAGCGATTAAGATACTGTTCGTTATAGGCGTAACTAAAACCATTGCCACTGTGCCGCCCTTCGAGGGGTCTAAAATCAGCATGTGGATCGCAATTAATCGCATTTATTTTTTGGTTTAGAGCCAAACTACTCCCTTTTATGTTGCCATACGCATTGTTGTGCCCGCCCCCAATAACAATCGGTATTTTTTGGTATTGAACGCAAATTTGAATGAGTGCTGTAACCCGCTTATCTATTTCTGTTACGTTATGGCGAAGCATTTGAAGCTGTGCTTCCTTAGTAGCCGACTCGGGCAATTGCATTAAATCGCTTACCTCCAATTCCCCTAAAATTAGGCAATGCGACCCATTTAAAAACGCATTACTCTGTTGATTTAAAAAACTTTCTAAAGCAGGTTTAAAAGCCGTATGCGCGCCACCTCTACCAAAATTGGCACGCACGCCAACATCCTCCGGAATGCCAACAATAACAAACAAAGCCTTACTTTGCTGGAGTTGTAAACTTAAATCCTCAGAAGTATCGTACCACACGGCATCTTCGCCCAACTTACGCTCATTGGCACGCTTGCGCACTAATTGCTGATAAGTAGCCCCAGAAATTAATTGAAAATTGCTTTGCATTAAATTCAAATGTACGAGCATTTTTTAAACTAATCTCCATTTTAAAAATTCATACTTAGGATAAAAACGAGGTGGTGTTCTTAAACATTTAATTAAGAACTGTTTACAACACCGTAAGCCAATACAATTTCATTCTGTCTAATTATTAGTGTTAGGCGTGTCCCCTCATCTATGGCAAGTGGTTGTGTTGGCGCATTAGTAAATGGTGTACTAAATGATTACACTGGCACTTAAAGTCGGGGTCGGGCTTTACGCTTTAGCTGCTTGGTCTTTTGCCACAGTTGCTGCGGCGTGCGGGGTCTTCGTGCCTCAGCCTCCGCCGCTCGCGCATCTGTTCGCAAAAGCCCTTCGCAGGCTATCGCTTCAATCCCTCACGCAAAGAGGGGGTACTTTAATTTAGAGTTTTACAATAAACATAAACGGTTCATGCTCTTAACCGTAAAAAGACAGTTGAAATCGTAGTGAAAGACAAAAGCTGCAAAGATATTAGGAAGCGCAGGTTCGAGGACTGTAAGAATAGTTAACGCTATTTTGAAGACCGCAGAACCGAGCATTTCTAATAGCTGCATCAGATTTTGTTTTATAATAGATTTCAATTACCTATTTCCATATAACTTAAATCATAGTATTTAATAAAGGCAATGATTTATTCTGAAATCCTTTTTCAAAATTTAATTTCCGCCTTTGCGTCCTCTGCGCCTTCGCGTGCTATTTTCTCGATATTCCTCCCTTTACGAACTCTGCGCCTTTGCGTGCTATCTTTAGTGCAATATTTAATTTCCACCTTTGCGCCCTCTGCGCCTTTGCGTGCTATTTAATCGTGTTATCCCCTTTATTCCAAAACCCCTCTTTCTTAAAAATTTGGGTTTAATACTAGGTGGATTTGTAAATAGCGTTGAAAAAGTTATTTTAAATTACAGTAAAAGTTGTTACTATTCATACGGTTTAATTGTTCAAAATTATTATAAAGTTTAACGCATTAAATATTCTAAATTTATAAATAACAAATACTTTCGTGCTTGAAACAGTCTAAAAACCATGAAAACAAAAAATACGGCATCAAAAAAAAGAATACCAAAAATTTCAAATACCAAGAAACCAGAAGCCATTTCATTTGAAGAGTGGCAAACCATTTTAAGACAACAATTTTCGACAGAACAAAAATTTAGTATTAAAAATATCGGTAGCCACAAAGTATATTCAGATTTTGAAGTACGAAATCCACTAACTAAAAGAGTTTATAAAGTAGCCATTCGAAGCCAAACAACTGGGCTGAATTTTTGCTCCTGTCCCGACTTCAAAGTCAATAATCTAGGCACTTGTAAGCACATTGAGCATGTATTTAATTTTATAAAATCTAAAAAAAATCTTGTAAAAATACTAAATGAAGGTCTTGAAAGAGACTATTCATCTGTAACCTTAAAGTATGGCAATGAACGCAAAATTGTACTTCGTGTAGGTCGTTATAACGCCAACGAAATCAAAAAATTAGCCAACACCTTTTTTGATAAAGATTTTATTCTAAAAGAGGAAGGTCTTAAAAATTTTGAAAAATTTATTGATAAAGTGAAGCGGCTCGACCCGCAATTCCGCTGTTATCCCGATGCTTTGGAGTACATATTAAACGAGCGCGAAAAACAAAACAGAAAAAAATGTTGCAAGACTATTTCCCGAATGGAATACACAGCAGCGCATTAAATAAAATCATAAAAGCAAATCTTTACCCTTATCAAAAAGAAGCCGTTTTAAAAGCTGCAGAAGCAGGCCGCTACATGATAGCCGACGATATGGGCCTCGGGAAAACTATACAATCCCTTGCCATTGCCGAACTACTTAAAAAATTATTAGGCATCGAAAACGTTCTCATCATTTGCCCAACTTCGCTTAAGTACCAGTGGCAAACTGAATTAGAAAAGTTTACAGAAAGTTCCTCTAAAGTCATTGAAGGCAATGCCAACCAAAGGCAAAATCAATACAACTCAAACGCATTCTATAAAATAATTTCATATCAAATAGCCATACGAGATACAGAATTTATTACTAAAATGAAACCCGACCTTATCATACTCGATGAAGCACAACGCATTAAAAACTGGAAAACAAAAACGGCGCAAAGCATTAAGTTACTTCACTCGCCCTATTGCTTGGTTTTAACAGGAACACCACTCGAAAATAAATTAGATGAATTACACTCTTTAGTTGAGTTTGTTGACCGCTATAAAATGGGGCTGTTAGCACGATTCTTATTCGATCATCAAATTACAGATGAAACTGGTAAAGTAACAGGCTATAAAAATTTGAATAAAATAGGAGAATCCATTGCCTCCATTTGTATTCGCCGAACCAAAAATGAAGTTTTAAAACAATTGCCACCACGTATTACAAAAACACTAATGGTTAATGTTACGCAAGAGCAATTAGACCGCCACAGCGAGTATTACGAAAGCGTTTGTAAACTAGTTAATAAATGGAAACGTTTTGGCTTTTTAAGTGAAAAAGAAAGGCAGTTGTTAATGATTGGATTAAATCAAATGCGCATGGTAAGCGATAGCACTTACATTATTGATCAGCAAACCCGCCACGATACTAAAATTACAGAGTTAAAAAATCTCCTCGAAGAAGTCTTTCAAAACGAAGACGATAAAGTGGTTATTTTTAGCCAATGGGAGCGCATGACCCGACTTGTTTCGATGGAACTTGATAAAATGGGTGTAAAATACGAATATCTGCACGGTGGTATTCCAGCTATTCAAAGAAAAGATTTATTAACCAATTTTAAAAATGATCCACACTGTAAAGTATTTCTTTCGACCGATGCCGGCGGTGTAGGTTTAAATTTGCAAAGTGCCTCGGTACTTATTAACATGGATTGCCCCTGGAATCCTGTGGTACTCGAACAAAGAATAGCACGCATTCATCGTCTTGGTCAAGAAAAACCCGTTACAATTATCAATCTTATTTCGAAAGGCACCATTGAAGAACGAATGCTCGAACTACTGAACTTTAAAAAGAAAATGTTTGAAGGGGTATTAGATGGAGGAGAAGACGCTGTATTTATGACCGAAAGTAAAATGAAACAATTTATGAAAACGGTTGAAGATCTAACCGTTGAAAAAACGCCCGAAACGGTTGATCAACCAGAAGAGTTTGCTGACCCAGCACTTGACCCTATGTTTACAGAACCCAAGCCTAGCGAAGGTACAGACTCGTTTGCATTTACTGAAACAGAAACTTTAGCAAACTTAGAAGAAGAAAAGAATTCGTCATTAATAGACCAAGACGTAAAAAATTTACTAAATACAGGCTTAAGTTTTCTCGAAAAATTAAGCGACACCTTATCCGACTCTGAAAAAACAAAAGCATTAGTGAATAGTATTGTAGAAACCGATAAAAAAACAGGGCAATCCTACTTTAAAATTCCAATCGAAAACAAAGATACTGTAAATAAAGCCACTGGAATTTTAACTGGACTAATGCAATTATTTAATTCCAATTTTAAAAAATAATGCCAATACCTGCGTAAAGTTTATATACCGTTTGCCTACCTAAATTAAAAATTTTAATGGTATAAATTTTTAAAAATCAAGGGCGGGCGGTTGCCTATATCTTTCAAACAAAAGAAAGGATACTAATTAGTTTAAGAGTTTAGTTTAAGAGCGCATTGCTTTTGTGCAAAGCGGCTGAAGCCAAACCTCTACTAAAAATCACAAAAAAAAGGGCTATCTTAAAAAGATAGCCCCTTTTTAATAGCTAATTTTATAGATTAGTTTTTAACTACTTTCAAAACATTAACACTTTGGTTACCTTGTACTTTTACAGTATAGATACCATTCGTTAATTCATTCAAATTAATTTCTAATTGTGTTTGTTTAGAAACAGTTGTAAACACAACTTTACCTGTTACATCGGTAACAGTAACTGTTTTTTCTAAACCATTAGCAAACGTTAAAGTAAATACACCATTGGTTGGATTTGGATAAGCGGTGAACTCTGTTGCATTAACAGCGTTAGCAGCTAAACCAACACAACCCGATACAATAATACTCGCTGTAGCGGTATTTGAACAACCTGTTACTGTATTTGTAAAAGCATACGTTGGGTTAAAAGTACCCGCTATTGCACCTGGGGTAAACACATTACCTGCAACGTTAGTTCCAGTATAAGTACCACCCGCAGGAGTACCTGCCAATGTAATAGTTGATGTATTAATACATACAGTTGTAGAACTAGCCGTTAAACTAACACTTGGTAAAGCATTTACCGAAACAGTTTGCATAGCCATACCTGTACAACCATTTGCTGTGCCCATTACTGTATAAGAAGTAGTAGCCGCAGGAGATACCGCGTTAGCTGCTGTAGCTGGACCATTAGACCAACTGTAAGACGTTGCACCGCTAGCTGTTAAAGTAGTAGATGAACCCGCACAAATTGCAGCAGTACCAGCGATACTTAACGAAGGAGCGGCATTTACCGAAACGGTTTGCATAGCCATACCTGTACAACCATTTGATGTACCCATTACTGTATAAGAAGTAGTAGCCGCAGGAGATACCGCGTTAGCTGCTGTAGCTGGACCATTAGACCAACTGTAAGACGTTGCACCACTTGCTGTTAAAGTAGTAGATGAACCCGCACAAATTGCAGCAGTGCCAGCAATGCTTACTGTAGGAATGGCATTCACCGAAACAGTTTGCATAGCCATACCTGTACAGCCATTCGTTGTGCCCATCACAGTATAAGAAGTAGTAGCCACAGGAGATACCGCATTAGTTGCAGTAGCTGGACCATTAGACCAACTGTAAGAAGTTGCACCACCAGCTGTTAAAGTAGTAGATGAACCCGCACAAATAGAGTTAGTCCCCGAAATAATTATAGTCGGTAAAGGTGTAACACTCACCACTTGAACTGCGGTGTTGGTACACGATAAAGCGTTAGTTCCTGTAACTGTATAAGTGGTAGTAACTGAAGGGCTTACCGAAATACTTGGCGTACTAGGACCAGAACTCCAAACGTAACTAGAGGCTCCTGACGCAGTTAAACTAGTAGAAGAACCGCTACAGATAGCACTGTTTCCACTTACACTTAATACGGGTGCATTTAATGAACAAGGTGCGGTTACAGAAATATCATCAACCATTAAATACCAAGGATTTGATGTAGGAGCAACTGCTCTAAAACCTAAAAAGTAAATACCAGAAGTAGGTACATTAAACGTATTGGTGATGGTAGCATAAACCGAATTGGTGATGGCTGCAACCGAAGCAATACTCACTGCGGCAAGGGTGCTTTGATTAGGACCAACTAACATACTCAATTCAGTAAAACCCGAAGTACCATCTGTGTTGTAAGATACCGCACCAGAATAGGTAACACCAGCGTTCAATTGAATACCATTTGAATATAACATATCGCCACCAGCAATGGTTGACCAAAATGTGTACGCATAACCTACGCCCGACTTGGGTGCGCGGTTGAAGTTTAATGTGGTTGTAGCAGTAGTCCAATCGCCTGTTCTTGACCAAGAGCAATTCGGTAAATTTCCGGCAGTTAATGTTTCGAAGCCTTCAAAATAAGGCACAGTATTGGTAGTTGTAACAGCTGCTCCAACTTGAATAGGCGCAGAAGTACCAGTAAGAGGGCCATTAGCACAAGTGGCTACCAATTGGTACCATGTATTGGTAACAGGTAATACAGTAGTACTGAAGGCAGTATTTGTTGCACCACCAACCGATGTAAACGGACCAGCTATACTCACCGTTGACGAATGCCATTGGTAGGTGAAACCAGATCCTACATAAATAGCATTAGAGTTTAAACTTAAAGTAGTACCAGGACAAGGTAAGATACTGTTGGCTGTTGCTGTTGCCGAAGGCACTACCGTACAAGGTGTAGGTGGTTTTATCACATTGATGTTTCGGCAAGAAGATTGCGTACCACATGTAGATGATGTAGCCACATGAATGCGATACAAACCAACGGATGGAATTGTAAATGACAACGGTGAAAGACCCGCTATAATTACAACGTTCGCATTATTGGTAACCGTTAAAAAATCGGTACCTACCGAACTGGTGGCACTATAAGTACCAGCTGTTGTGAAATTATTAACACTATATTCTCCACCAAAATTACATGTTGTTACATTTGTGGTGAAACCAGGGACACCATTAATAGCAATCGTTGATGTACTAGGATACTGGGTAGTAAAAATACAACTTTGCGCTTTACTTTCGCTAAACCCTAGTGCCGATAACGATAGGACTGCAAACAATTTATAGATTTTTTTCATGTTTAATTATTTTTTATTTATTTGCGTAAATATATAACCTAGACTTCAATTGTCATAATGTTTTAACAAATTGTTAAATTAATCTAAATTTTAGTAAAGAATTTAATGCGTTTATTGCGCTAATCGCGATTCCCGATAACACATGCACTTAGAGTTAGTAAGAGTAAATCATATAAACAAGGCTTTATGGATGTTAAAC
This sequence comes from Bacteroidota bacterium, assembly GCA_013297775.1. Taxonomy (GTDB): domain Bacteria; phylum Bacteroidota; class Bacteroidia; order B-17B0; family Aurantibacillaceae; genus Aurantibacillus. Next base: position 10,320 of record JAAFIL010000006.1, on the reverse strand, counting down.
AACAGCATTTTGATTATAAAAATGAAATAAAATAATTTCATTAATGATTTAAGGATTTATCGTTTTTAACACAATAAATGCCGACCAATAATACGGATGTGGATATACTTTTTTAACTGCCGTTTGTGCCATTTGAAAAGCCGTTTCAATGCGATTGCTCTCCGAAAAATTTTTGTAAAATTCGGTCATTAAAAGCTGTGTGGCGTTATCATCTACTGGCCACAAACTCATAATAATGTTGCGCGCGCCTGCAATGGTAAACGCCCGTTGCAAACCTGCCACTCCTTCGCTGCCCATTTCGGCACCCAAACCCGTTTGGCAAGCACTCAACACAACCAATTGTGTGTTAGAAAGGTTTAACAGTTCGGCTTCTTTAGCGGTTAAAACGCCATCATTTTCCGAATTAGTATTTAACGAATCGTTAGTAGCAGGTCCTACGCCAGCTAGCAATAAGCCCGAACGTAAATTAGGATTGTATTTTAAGCGACTGTTTTCAAATCCTAAAAACAATTTATCGTCGGTTTTTACATCGCTTAAAAAATAGCCATGCGTGGCAATATGTAAAATTTTAGGCGATAACACCCCACGCAAGTTTTGCTCACTCGCTTTTTCATTAACGAATAAATTAACCTGCCATTTATTTTTTTCTAATATTTGTTTCGCCTCTTCAACTTCTAATTTAGTGCCAGGCAGTTTCGATAAGTGGGTTAAACCATAACGACTGGCTACATTGTTTATGCTGCTTGTGGCTGAATTACTTTTTAAATCAAAATCAAAATCAGGATACCCAAATAAACTGGCCGTATTTTCCGAAGTGTTTTCTGGACTCTTTTCGGATTTATAATATGCCGTGCTTAAAACTGTTTGTATATCGAGTTCTTCGCCAACGTAACGCTTCGTTTGCGCATTGTAAAAATTGAGTGGATTTATTTTACAAAACACCCCCGATGGCGAAAAATAAATACGGCGTATCCCTTTTAGTTGAGACATAATGGGTTGAAAAAAAGAAGTATAACTTATGCTATCTTTTAACTGTTGTTCAATGTGTCGGTAATACCGTTCAAACCCCGAAGAGTCTAAATAATTTCCATTTTGATACGTGATTAATTGAGGAGCGGTAGAATTGGCAAAAGTTAATAGCACACCATATTTAATATCAACAAGTGTATCGTTTATTAATTCGTTAACCTTAAAAATTTCAACGAGTGCTTCGTCTTTCGCTAAGTTTTGTTGATAGGCTTTAAATGTAATAAGGTTCGTCCGATTAAAGCTGTTCAGTTTTAATTTAAGTCTAGCTTCAATATCCGAAATGGTTTTCATTAACTCGGTATCTTCAAATGTTGGTTGAGTAGATTTGTAGTTATTAATTAATTCATTTTTTGCTAAAATCCAATTTTGAAAAAGTGTTTTCAATTCGGTATCGTTACTTGCATTTACCTGCCGACGTAATTGTGCCGATTGGTTAGTAAGCAAGGCTTTTAATTGCAATTGATAGCGTAAAATATTTAATAGATGTGGTGTAAGATTGGCCTTAGGTTGCTTTAATTGATAGTGCATCACAAAGCTATTATAACTTTCTATAACAGGCGTTATAAAAGCCAAAAAGGAGGCTTGGTTCTCTTCGCTCATGGCATCAAAATACGCATTCAATTGTTGCGAGTAATAGTTTAAACTTTCGATGTAATAGGGCGAGGCGTCTTCGTAACGGTTCATCAAAAAATAAACTTCGGCCAACTTAAATTGCGAGAGGGCGTAGAGTTCATGCTTTTTACCGAAGTTCTTTTCAACCAACAGTATGGCCTCTTTTAAATTAGTTTCGGCTTTTAAATAATTTTTTGTCCGCGTATATAAACCACAACTCGATATAAGGTAAGAGGCGTACCGAAAATGATTTTTACCCACACTCTGTTCAATAATTTTTAAGGCAAGTACTTTATTTTCTTCGGCGTTTTTATAATCGTTCAAATATAAATAAGTAATAGACAGCGCATTTAAAATATTGGCATAACCTTGGTGTTGCTCACCAACAGTCTCAGCATAAATACTGCGAGCTTTTAAAAATAAATCTAAGGCATTTTTGTGTTCGCCTGCATCTAACAAAACCATAGCTAAATTAGTAGTAGCGTTCGCATAATTTTCGGTTTTTGTACCAAAACGTTCGGCGCGTATGCTTAGTGCCGTTTGCAACAAACTGATGGCTTCGTTATAACGCCCTAGCTCCCTAAACAAGTCGGCTTTGTTACTAAGCACGCTGCAATAAGGTTCGGTATCGGTTTTATTTAATGCCTTGTAAATACGTTGGGCTTCGTTATACTGTTGCTCAGCACTTTTTAAATTACTAAGGGCCTTGTAACTCAACGCTAAATTATTGCAAAGCGTTGCCACCGTTAAGTCTTCTTTTAAGCCATAGTTTTGATGCAAACGTTGCGCCGTTTTTAAATTGAAAATTGCATCTTCGTAACGTCCCACTTCTCGGTAAGCATCTCCTAAGTTTAAGTAAGCGGTAATGTGTGCATCGGGATCTTTTATTTGAACGGCACGTTCTTCGTCAACAATACTTTTATATATCGAAATGGCACCGTCGTACTTACCTAAATTTTGAAGAATGATAGCTTTGTAGTTCAACAAACTTAAATACCTTAAATTATTTTCGCCATCTAATGTTTTATAATAAAATAAAAGAGCTTCTACATGGGGTTGAGCTGTACTGTAGTTTTCCAATTCAACTTGTAAGCAAGTGTATTCGTAAAAAATTTGTGTGTAAGCTCTACTGCTCTGTCCGTATATAACAGATAACCCATACATACACGCATTATACATTTTATCGGCTTCCCGTAAATAATTTCGACTGCGGTAAAATTGAGCTAAGTTCAGTTCACACAAATAAACCAATTGCGTATCGGTGGCTTGCCGTGCATAGTTAAACGCTTCAATATAATTTGTATTGGTTAACTCATCGTTGCCTTCAATAAAGTAAGTACTTGCTAAAAGCGAATAAAATTGAACGCTGTTATCTGGATTTTTATCAAATTGGTTTTTATATTTTTTCTCGAATGTTAAAAGTTGTGCTTGCGTGGTTTGGTCTGGCTTATCCATCAAACGTTTAAAATCACTTGTATAATTTTGCGCGAATATCCTACTCCATCCAATTAGAATAATACTTATATAAAAATAGATGTTCATCAAGTAAAGATAAGTTTTGTTTTGAAAGCGGCTCATCTACACAATCGTAAATTTATATTCTGTTTGCTGTTACACCAAATTTCAACTGTAACGCAGATAAATAAAGTAATGGTGCGGGCCTTACAAACGCCCATTTAGCACGTCCTCGTTTCCGCTAACGCTCAAACAAGGACGAGGGGAGTATTTCACAGAGTTAATTATTTTATTCTAAAGTATTTCATTTCTAAAATCTCGGCTAAATCAAAACCGAATCGTCTAATACTCTACTCCATAAAAAAGCCGTTCATACCAAGTATCAACGGCTTTTAAAATGTATGAATGCACTTAACTACCCGTGGCAGTTTTTATATTTTTTGCCACTTCCACATGGGCAAGGATCGTTTCGACCAATTTGTTTTTCAACGCGAATGGGTTGTAATTTAGGTTTTTGTTTTTCTTCTTCTTGCTCGGCACTCACTTCTTCTCTGCTTTCGGTTAAGCGTTCTTTTTTAGCTACTGGTGCCTCTTGCGTAAAGCGAGCTTGCTCTTCTACGGTTTGTTGCGGCCCTTCTTGCGGCAAGCCTCCCTTCATTAAAAACTCTATCACTTCTTTATTGGTTTTAATAACCATGTCTTTAAAAAGGTTAAACGATTCGAGTTTATAAATAACTAAAGGATCTTTTTGCTCTAACGATGCGTTTTGAACGGCTTGTTTTAAATCGTCTAACTCACGCAAGTGTTCTTTCCAAGCATCATCAATCATGTGTAACACCACACTTTTTTCAAAGGATAAAGCTAATTCGCGCCCCTTCGTTTCAAACGATTTTTTTAGATTGGCTATAATTTGTAACCCACGAATACCGTCGGTAATAGGTGTAACAATGTTTTCGAAGGTGTTGTTCGGATTGGTATAAACATCGCGCACAACCGGAAACACCATGTCGCACAAGCGTTGTGTTTTTTCGTTGTAATGGTTTAACGCCGCTTGAAAAACATGTTGCGATAAATCTTCTTCTTTTTGTGTAGTAAATTCAGTTTGCGAAACGGGAGCTTCCATACCAAATACACGCACACATTCTAAACTAAACCCACTGTAATCTTTGCTATCTCTGTATTCTTGCACAATGTTTTCGGCAGCTTCAAACATCATGTTCGCAATGTCAATGCTCAGTTTATCGCCATACAAAGCATTGCGACGACGTTTATAAATCACATCTCTTTGGGCATTCATCACATCATCGTATTCAATTAAACGCTTACGAGTACCAAAGTGATTTTCTTCTACTTTTTTCTGCGCCCGTTCAATGGATTTAGTAATCATGCTGTGTTGAATAACTTCGCCTTCTTTTAAGCCCATTCTATCCATTAAAGCGGCAATGCGCTCGCTCCCAAATAAACGCATGAGACTATCTTCTAAACTCACAAAAAATTGTGAACTGCCCGGATCGCCCTGACGACCGGCCCGCCCACGTAACTGCCTATCCACGCGGCGGCTTTCGTGGCGTTCGGTACCAATAATGGCTAAACCTCCTGCTTCTTTAACACCTGTTCCTAATTTAATATCGGTGCCGCGGCCAGCCATGTTGGTGGCAATAGTAACCGTTCCAGCTTGCCCAGCCTCGGCCACAATGTCGGCTTCTTTTTGATGTAACTTGGCATTTAAAACGTTATGCTTAATGTTGCGCAGTTTTAACATGCGGCTCAATAATTCCGAAATTTCAACACTAGTCGTTCCTACTAAAACTGGGCGACCCGCCTGCACGAGTTTAACCACCTCTTCAATAACGGCACTGTATTTTTCGCGCTTGGTTTTAAATACCAAATCTTGTTCGTCTTTTCGAGAAATGTTACGATTGGTAGGAATTTCAACTACATCTAATTTATAAATATCCCAAAACTCTTGCGCTTCGGTAGTGGCAGTTCCCGTCATTCCCGCCAATTTATTATACATGCGGAAATAATTTTGTAACGTGATGGTAGCGTAGGTTTGTGTAGCCGCTTCAATTTTGACATTTTCTTTGGCTTCAATCGCTTGATGCAAACCATCGCTATAACGGCGACCTTCCATAATACGTCCCGTTTGCTCATCTACAATTTTTACTTGCCCGCCATCAATAACATATTCAACATCTTTTTCAAATACAGTGTAAGCTTTTAGCAATTGGTTAACGGTGTGGATGCGTTCGCTTTTAATACTAAATTCTCGCATCACCACTTCTTTGGCAATAACTTTTTCTTTAGGGTCTAAAATGGTGCGTTCAATATCGGCTACCTCATCGCCAACGTTAGGAATAACAAAAAATTTAGTATCGTCTGAATTACCCGTTAAAAAATCAATTCCTTTTTCGGTTAACTCTACGTGGTTATTTTTTTCTTCGATGGTAAAATAAAGTTCAACGTCTATTTTGTGCATTTCCTTATTTTGGTCTTGCATGTAATAGTTTTCCGTTTTTTGCAACAAAGCTCTCACGCCTTGCTCGCTTAAAAATTTAATGAGTGCCGTATTTTTTGGTAAGCCTCTGTAAGCGCGCAACAACGGAATACCTGCTTCTTTTTCTTTGCCTTCGCTTAATAAACGTTTTGCATCGGTAATGCAAGTTTGTATAAACGATTTTTGCACCCCAACAATTTTTTCGATGCGTGGTTTGTACTCATTAAATTCGTGTTTATCGCCTTGAGGTGTTGGTCCACTGATAATTAAAGGTGTTCGAGCATCGTCAATTAAAACAGAGTCCACCTCATCCACAATGGCAAAATTATGTTTACGCTGTACTAACTCTTCCACCGAGCGGCTCATGTTATCGCGCAAGTAATCGAAACCAAACTCGTTATTGGTGCCATAAGTAATGTCGCACAAATAGGCATCGCGGCGTTCGGTGGTGTTAGGTTCGTGCTTATCAATACAATCTACACTCAAACCATGAAATTGAAACAAGGGCGCATTCCATTCACTATCGCGTTTGGCCAAATAATTATTAACGGTTACTAAATGTACCCCACGACCTGTTAAAGCATTTAAAAACACGGGCAGAGTAGAAACCAATGTTTTCCCTTCGCCCGTTGCCATTTCCGAAATTTTACCTTGGTGCAACACCACGCCACCAATCAACTGAACGTCGTAATGCACCATGTTCCAGGTAATTTCGCTTCCTGCCGCCATCCATTTATTTTTCCAATGGGCTTTCCCTTCTTGAATAGAAACATTCGGATGTGTTTTAGCTAAGGTTCGGTCAAAATCAGTGGCTGTAACTTCTAAACTTTCGTTAACCGAAAAACGGCGGGCGGTTTCTTTTAAGATGGCAAAAGCTTCGGGTAAAACAGCCGTTAAGGTGAGGTCTAATTTTTTTGTAATGTCTTTCTCAATCTCATCAATTTCTTTGTACAAGTTTTCTTTCTCATCCACATTCATTTCAGAGTCTGATGCAATTTTAGCTTGGATAATTTTTACCTCATCTAACTCGGCTTGTATGTCAGTTCGGATTTTAATTTTTAAATCCTGCGATTTTTGACGCAAGGCATCGTTCGAAATTCCAGCGAGTGTATCAAAAATAGTATTAATCTCAACAATAATAGGCTCAAGACTTTTCACATCTTTCTCACTCTTTGTTCCAAAAAATTTTTTAAGAAAATCAAACATAATACGTGTAATTTATAAGGGTTTAAAGGTAATAAAAAGAAAGCATATACAAGGCTTAGAAATTGAGCTTTAACCATTTTATCTGTTTCACATCCAATAAATGGGTTTTGCCATCTGTTTCTAATAATTGAATACGTCCTTCTTCGGTTACGGCTTCAAAAAATAAGTATTGCGGTTCGCCATTCATTTCTACATCTATCCATTTGCCCAAGCCCAATAAGCGGGCGTTGTAGAAAGCCGTTAACGCCAACAACGATTTATTTTTTAATTGCAAGTAGTACCCTTCAAAAGCCATGCAAAAGTGTTGAATGGCTAACAGAATGTCATGGTTTTGCGGCTCGCACAAGTAGAGCGAAGTTGCATTTAATGCTTGCGAAAAAACAGCTTGATTAATGTTTATGCCAACGCCAACTACCGACCAGGCCACTCGGCGTTCCGAAAAATGATTTTCGATTAATACGCCGGCTATTTTTTTGCCGTTCACTAAAATGTCATTGGGCCATTTAATTTTAATGTCAAAATGGCTACTATTTAGCCTTTGCGTCAACACGTCATACAAGGCTAAAGCCGCACATTTACTAAGGTAAAATAGATGTTTTTCATCTAAAAACGAGGGCTTTAAAACTAGACTAAAAATGGCATTTTGCCCCATCTGCGCCTCCCACAGGCTGCCTCTTTGCCCACGCCCTTGTGTTTGATGTTTGGTCATAATAACTGTGCCTTCGGGTGGGTTAACGTTCTTTAACAAGGCTATGGCATACGAATTGGTACTCTCTACTTCGTTAAGCTGAATAAGATTTTGACCTATAAATAATGTATCCATTCACTCAAAAAGGTTAAATTTGTCAGTTAATCTAAAAGAAACGGGTTTTAACACGCATCGTTTCCAAAGTTAAGACAAGTTTTTAAAAAGCTATATGGCAAAAAAAATTGAGAAAAAACCCGCTGCAAAAAAAGCGGTTAAAAAAGTGGCTACTGCCAAACGCGGTGCAGCTAAAAAAGCGGCAAAAAAAGTAACCAAAAAAGTTATTACCGATAAAGAACGCGACGAACGTGCTGCTAATTTGATTGCCAATAGCGAGAAAAAGAAAAAAGCAAAACGCCCCAAGAAAATTTCTTCGCCCCAAGAAACCACTTCGTTGATAGATGCTATTATTGATGGGATGCAAGACCGCAAAGCGAAGAACATCACCGTATTGAATTTAAGTAATATTGAAAGTCGGGTTTGCGATTTTTATGTGATTTGCGATGCCGATAGTAAAACCCATGTTAGTTCAATTGCCGACTCGGTAGAAGAAATGGTGTTAAACAAAACAAAGGAAAAAGCGTTTCATAGCGAGGGGCATCAAAATGCAGAATGGATTTTAATGGATTATATCAATATAGTTGTTCACGTATTTTTACGCGAGATACGCGAGTTTTACGCCATTGAAGAGTTATGGGGTGATGCCGAAATTCAAGTAATAGAAGATTAAGAAAGAACAGTTTTTAAAACGAAAGCATGAGTCAGCAAGAAGAATCAACAAATAATAATCAAAAACCTTCGGCCGAGGAAGAACGCAAGAAGCAATTTGAACGCATGAAAGAACGGTTTTCTAAACCAAATAGTAATTCGGGCGGAAATAAAAATCCTAACAACACAAGTGGCAATAATTTTTATTGGATTTATGGTTTAGTGATTGTGGCGTTATTAATTGTGGCGTTTTATGGCGGCAACATTGGTACGCGTGTAGAAGAAACCAACCAAACACGCTTCGAGCAAACCATGTTGGCTTCGGGCGATGTAACCGACATTAATATTGTCAATCATAAAGATGCGTTTATCACTATCAATCCAGATAGTTTGGTGAAGTGTAACCGTTATAAAGACAGTAAAACGGGGCAGCCTAAGTTTCCGGATGCGCGCTTTAAAGGTCCTCATTTCAAAATTAGTGTTCCCAATGTAGAAGATTTTATGCGACGGGTAGAGCGGGTGCAGCAAGATGCAGGTATAGCCAAAGAGCGGCAAGTTTACCCACGCAGCACCGAAGAAACCAGTTGGATGAGCGAACTGGGATGGGTTATTCCGATTTTAATTATGGTTGTTTTATGGATTTTTATGATGCGTCGCATGAGCGGTGGGTCTGGTGGTCCTGGTCAAATTTTTAATATAGGAAAATCGAAAGCAGTTTTATTTGATAAAGATACCAATGTAAACGTTACGTTTGATGACGTGGCGGGTTTAGATGGAGCCAAAATTGAAATCAAAGAGATTGTAGATTTTTTAAAGAATCCCAAAAAATATACTGATCTAGGTGCTAAAATTCCGAAAGGAGCTTTGTTAGTGGGTCCTCCGGGTACTGGAAAAACACTTTTAGCCAAAGCCGTTGCTGGCGAGGCAAAGGTGCCTTTCTTTTCGTTGAGTGGTAGTGATTTTGTGGAAATGTTTGTGGGTGTAGGTGCAAGCCGTGTGCGCGATTTATTTAGCAATGCGAAAGCCAAAGCCCCTTGTATTATTTTTATTGATGAGATTGATGCCATTGGCCGTGCACGTGGTAAAAGCGTTAATGCGGGTGCTAACGACGAACGCGAGAATACGTTAAATCAATTATTAACCGAAATGGATGGCTTTGGTACCAATAGCGGTGTTATTATTTTAGCAGCTACTAACCGTGCCGATATATTAGACCGTGCATTAATGCGTGCTGGGCGTTTCGATAGGCAAATTTATGTGGATATGCCCGACATGAACGAACGTAAAGAAATTTTTCAAGTGCATTTGAAACGAATCAAAATAGATGCAACGGTGGACATAGATTTCTTAGCACGCCAAACACCAGGGTTTAGTGGTGCCGACATTGCTAACATTTGTAATGAAGCCGCTTTAATTGCGGCACGCGCTAATAAAAAACAAGTTGAAAAACAAGATTTTTTAGACGCTGTTGACCGCATTATTGCTGGCCTCGAAAAGAAAAATAAAATTATTACGCCCCAAGAAAAACGCGTGATTGCATTTCACGAAGCGGGACACGCAACGGTAAGTTGGATGCTAGAATACGCTAGTCCGCTTGTGAAGGTAACCATTGTGCCACGCGGTCGCTCCTTAGGTGCAGCTTGGTATTTGCCCGAAGAACGCCAAATTACAACGGCAGAACAAATTATGGATGAAATGTGCGCCGCCTTGGGTGGAAGAGCCGCCGAAGAAATTATATTTGGTAAAGTAAGCACAGGTGCGTTGAGTGATTTAGAAAAAATAACCAAGCAAGCGTATGCAAGCATTGTTTATTACGGCTTAAACGATAAAGTGGGGAATGTAAGTTATTACGATAGCAGCGGACAAAGCGAATACTCTTTTGGGAAACCGTATAGCGAAAATACGGCTAAAACAATTGATGAAGAGGTGAAAAAGATGATTGATGTAGCTTATGCGCGAACCAAACAAATTTTAATGAGTAACAAAGAAAAACTAAGCCTCTTAGCTGAAAAATTGTTAGAGAAAGAAGTTATTTTTAAAGAAGATTTGGAAGATATTTTTGGAGATC
>JAAFIL010000059.1 GCA_013297775.1 Bacteroidota bacterium | reverse complement strand
GTTGCACCCGTTGCGCCTGTAGCTCCAGTTGCACCATTAATACCATTTGTTCCATTAGCACCTGTTGCGCCCGTTGCACCTGTTAATCCTGCGCCAGTTGCGCCCGTTGCGCCTGTTGCACCATTAATACCATTTGTTCCATTAGCACCTGTTGCACCTGTTGGTCCAGGTATTGAGCTTCCTGCATTCTTAGCATATAAAGCATAAGGCACACTTATAAGACCATTTATACCAACAATAGAATAGTTGCTTCCTCCACTTGGATCGGTTTCGGTTTTAATAAAATAAGGGCCAACGCCCCAGTTAATTAAACCAAAATTACCTGACACAACGTTGCCACCACCAATTTCTAATGATAACAAACCGTTTGCATTTGTATTGGCATTATGCGTTTCGACATATACTGCTGCGCCAGAAGACGATCCCTGTAAAATGCTTATTTGCATACCAACTGGACTGTTTGTTACCAAAGCATTATTGCTATTACGAATAACAGCCTGATAACTCAGTCTTTCGGGTGCTTGTGCTTGAGCCACTTCTAAAGCAAAAAATAAAATGCTTACTAAAAACAAAATTTTTCTCATCGTATTATTAACTAGTGTTCTTTAATGAATTGTTTTAATTCTTACTGTTCTATTCTTAGCTTTTAAACTTTCGTTTCCGTTATCAAATAACTCTTCCGAGTCTTTAGCCCCTTCATGCTGAATAGTATTTGATTTTACACCTCTTTTTACTAACTCTCCTTTTATATAGTTTGCTCGCATTATAGACAGGGTTTTATTTCTTACTGGATTACCGTCTTTACTGGCATATCCTTTAACTGTAACTGTCAAATTATTTTCGTTAATGAGCGTGGCTATTTTATCGAGATTAGTCAATTTATCATTAGTTAAAATAGTTTTATTAACCTCAAATAAAAGTTCGCTGCATAATGCATCTATTTTTACAAGTGCCTTTTTTTGATTTATTAATTTTTCCGCTTCTAAGTCAACTTTTGGTTCTTCCTTTTCTGCTATTACAACTTTTGGTTCTTCTTGCTTAGGTTCTTCGTTAATAACAACAGGCTCTGTTTTAGCAGGTGGTGTCGGTGTTTCCGTTATAACTTCTATTTTCTTTTTTTGATTTCTAGATTTACATAAATCAAACCCAATATTAATTTGGTGGGTAGAACCTAGATTGCGTAATAGTTTACTAGAGCCATAATCAAAGCTATACGCCATTTTAAATTTGTTTAAATCGAAACCGATTAAAGATAAGAACCCATAGTTTAAACGGTACCCTGCACCAACTGTGAACACCTGTTTAAATTTTACATTTATCATTCCTTCTGGTTGATTGATTCCCCCAAGTGCGTAACGATTAACGAGCCAAGGTTCTATTTCAACAATCTTCCCTTTGTTGAATTTATAGGCTAAAGCCATGTTAAACTGTTGAACGGTTTTATACAATGACGCATCAAATTTTCTGTTGCTATTATAAAGGTGGAATGCTGAAATACTAGCCGTTAGTTTATCGCCTAAAAATAGTAGGCCAGCTTCTGAGTCAAAATTATTTATACGTTGTGTAGATAAATCTGTAACGAGCGATACATCGTTATTATCGAGTACAATAGCTTTGTTTGCTACAAAATTATTTTGTTGCCAAGCTAAACCCACTCCAAAATGAAGTTTAGACGTTTCGTTTAATTTTACCCGGTAAGTATATCCTAAAGTGGCATTGGTATTTTTTAATAAACCCATGGTTTGCTGCGCCACTTTTAATCCTAAACCATTATTTTTTTGAAGAGAAATGCCAACATTTAATTGGTAGAGTTTTGGAGTTTCTTTTACGCCTAACCATTGTGTGCGGTAGTTTAAGTTGGACTCGAAACAAGTGCGACCCGCAGCGGCTATATTTAGCTGCATTAAGTCGTAACTGTAAGTATTAAATAAACTATTTTGTTGAGAGTAACCAAAGCTAAAAAACAGTATCAGTACACCTACCCCTATTTTATTTTTTGAATTTAATCGCATTCTATTTTAGGATTGTAATACTTCCACTGTATTTCGTTTTACCATTTTCGCTTATTACATAATAATAAACGCCATCTAATAACTTTCGTCCGGCCGATGTTCCATCAAATTCGTTGTTATAGTTATTACTAACACTAAATACTTTGTTGCCCCACATATCTACAATTGTAATCGCACAATCTTTAATTACGGATGTATTGCTGATTTTCCAAGTATCGTTTTGTCCATCATTATTAGGACTCATGTAATTACTAATTTTAAATTCGCCCAAATCAAGGGGAGTCGTAATTGCATTTAAAAATTCGGATGATTTTTGAACGCCTTGGCATTCGATATGAGTACTTGTGCTGTATTGTTTGTAAGTAACTTGTCCAATGGAAAAGGCTACTGTGCCACCCAAACCCGATGTGTTGCCACCACAGGTGTTTACCGATGTTTGTGCAGGACTAAACAACACAAAGAAAAAACTTAGCAAAGCTATAAAAACTATTTTGTTTGAGTTGACTAACATTTATGATTTTAGGTTCTAATACTATAAAATTTTAAATCGGTAAAATATCAAGTTGCAAACGTATTGACATTAACACGAATCGCCTCTAACAGTTTTCTGCAAAATGTAATGTTTTTTTTAAATCAAGTAGTAATAATACCAACATTATTTTTAAAAGATACGTTGACCCAGTTTCTTTTAGAAATAATGTTGGTATAAAATGAAAAGAAACTTATTCTAAAAGACCTAATTTAATGGCTTCGCGAACCATTCCCGCAGAATTTTTAACATCTAACTTTGCAAAAATATTTTTTTTGTGTGTATCTACTGTGCGGATGGATATGCCTAATCGCTCCGAAATATCAGACGAGGAAAACTCTAAAGCAATTAGTCGTACAATTTCGAGTTCCTTACTTGTTAGGTTTTTGGGTTCTGGTGTTTTTTTATCTTTTAGAAAAGAAAAATCGTTGGGTAAATAGAGTTCGTTGTTATAAACTTCGTTGATGGCTTTGATTAAATCTTCGATAGGCTGGGTTTTGTGCACATAGCCTTTTACGCCTAATGCAAGTAAATTTTCAACCAGTATTGGGCTTTTAAGCGAGGTAAATGCAATCACTTTAATTTTAGGATAGAACTTACACACCCACTCAAAAACTTCGGGACCAACAACATCTTCGGCTAAATAATCGGCAATAATTAAATGAATACTGGGTGTTTTATCAATAAATTCATAAAGGTTAACTTTATTGCTAGTAACAAAGCAAACTTCAATATTCTTTTCGAGTGATAATTTATTTTTAAGGCTGTCGCGCATAAAAATATGGTCTTCAAATATAACTATCTTTATCATTGAGTTTAAACTAACCGAAATAGCGTATCAATTTATCTACTAGTTTTATGCATACAGCTTAAAATTTAAGACTAAATGTAACGCCTGTTGATGAACTATTATTTTCAACGCTTAATATAATTTTATGCTTTAATGCGAGTTCACTGCATAGATAAAGCCCCATTCCAAATCCACTTTCTAAATTTGTTCCAAAGTGAGGGTAAACTTTTCCTTTTAAAATTTGTGCCTTTAAATTTTCGGGAATACCCGAACCAAAATCAGTAATTGTGCATGTTACGTGATTAAGATTAATTAAAATTTTTCTTGAGGCGGGACTAAACTTTATGGCATTACTCAACCCATTTCTTAATAGTATTAAAAGTACTTCGCGAGGTTTTGTTATAAATATATTTTTATCGCCTGTAATCATCAATTGTAAATCTTTTTCTTGCAATTTTTTCTCAAACTCTTTTTTAAGTTTTTCTAATAGTTCGTTTAATAAAACAGGTTCTAAAACTAAGGGACTAATATTTAACTCTGTTTTTGCCCAGCTTAATAAATTTTCGAGTAGTTCGTTTGATTGCGATATTTGATCACTTAAATCATTAATATAATTTTTTAAAACTGTATTTTCAGTACTTGAAATTTCTTCGTTTTTAAGCATGATGCTGAGTGTTTGAATGGGACTTTTAAAGTCGTGCGATATAACCGAAAATATTTTTTGATTGAGTAAGTTAAAGCGTTGCAAATCGTTATTAATTTGCTCAATTTCTGTTTTTTGTTTGGCCAACTCTTTATTAAGTTTATTTCGTTGCCTCAAAAAAATAATGAGAACAACAGATAGTAAACTAAAAACGAGGATTGCTGAAATCATAATTATCAATCCCTTTTTTTGTTGACTTACAATTTCATCTTTATCGCTATTGGCTTTTTTTAGTGATTCATTCTCTTGATCTTTTAACTTGGTATTAAATTTAATTTCTGCTAAGTCTAAGGTTTTATTTCGTTCGTCAACATTTAATTTTTCAACTAAGCTATCTACCACCAGTTTTGTTTCAAAGGCTTTTCTAAATAATTCATTTTCGCGATAGACCTCAATTAAGGCTTTTAAACAATTGATTTTTAATTCTATATTATTGCATTCTGCTTCAAGTGTGTGTACGGATTCCCAAATTACATCTTCTGCTTTTTTAACTTGTTTTTGACTGCCATAAACTCTGGCCAGTTTATTTATGATGATTGGTTTTAGACAATGATCGTATTCATTGGCAACTTCAAGGGCTAGATTATACTCTTTTAAACTTGGCTCTATTTTATTTTGTTGGTAATAACAAAAGCCAAGCATGGAGTGCACATCGCAATACCTTTTATGTAGTTTTGGGCTCAAGTTATCTACAATTTTTTTCAAATAGACTACAACACTATCGTATTGTTTATGTGTAAAAAAAAGGTTTGCGATATCGGAAGTGGTAACTTGCATAAACTCCTCAGAGTCCGTTTCATTGTTGGTTAACTGGACTGATTTTTTGTAAGCGCTTAACGCTTCATTTTTATTTCCCTTTAAAGAATAGTAATAGCCCAACTCGTAATACATAATTTGCTGAGAGAACACACTAATTTTTTTTGAAAGCGTGCGGTTGACTTCTATATAGACGCTGTCAATTTTACCTTCTTTGTAATATTTATCGAGCCGCGTCATGTTTTCTTGAATATCAGTAGGGCAGTTGTATTGCGCTAAAGAGGGTTTGCAAAGAAAAGTACAAAGAAGAGTAAGAAAGATTTTGATTATAGGTGAATTAAGTGCAGTGATTTTTTTGAAGTACACTTTACTAAAAGAAACAATTAATTTTGACTTAAACTTCATGGAATGTTATTGGCTAAATATATGATAATATACGATAGCGTTTTTTATCTTATTCAATTTAATATTAAAATTTAAGGAGAACTATTTTTGAGCAGTGTTTTTAAAGTTAACGTATAATGAATACGTTGAATCGTAGGAAGAATTTTTTGAAGACGAGACTGAAAAAGTAAGTAGATGGAACTTGTGTAAAAGGCAAATCTATTTTACACCTATTTTTTATTATTGTAGCAACTAAAAGCGTTGTTCAAAAAATAATTATTGGGTAGATGATTTTTATCTTGTTGAAAATCAAAATAATAAGTTCTTTTCATACATCAAACGCAAGAATTTAACAATTTTGGATATAATTACCCTTGACAAAGGGCGTTGTAATGTTGTAATATTGCATTTAATAAACAAAAAATAAATTAAAAAATTAAACGTATGTAAATCCTCCCCTTAGAACACAATCACTAGATTAAATTATTTCAAACAAATATTAAACAAAGAAACCGTTAAAACCAAGATCTAAAAACTCAACAACAATTATGAAAGTATTATTGACACTAAGCCTCTTGTTAACCCTATTTGCGAGGCATTCAATGGCTCAAACCTGCGGTACCTGCGCTACAAACATTATAGATTACGACGGTTCGAGTTACACCGTAACGGCAGGTCAAACCCTATGTATTGACTCTTTAGGCAATTTTGAAGGGCAAATTGTATTGAGCGGCGGCACACTTTGCGTGAAGGGATTGTTTAGACCGCAAACGTTTACTTTCAACAGCGGTACATTGGTTAATAGCGGCAGTATCAATTTGGCAACGCTATCACTTGGTTCTGGTAAAGTTTTACAGAATTTGGTGGACGGCGTGTTAAGTATTTCGGGAAATTTTACGCTCTCGGGCGGACAAGTAACGAACACTGGGATATTGAATGTACGTCAAACCTTAACCAACACTTCTGGTATTTTTACCAACTCGGGAATTACTAATTGTACCCAGTTGAGCGGCGCTAATGCTATAAACGGCACAGGAGTTTTAAACACTAACTAACAACATTAACATATTATGAAAGAAATTCGTTTATGTTTTAAACACAAGCTCTGCTTAGTAGTTTGCCTCTTGGTGTGTATGGCTAATAGGCACTACGCACAGTGCACGGGATGTACGACCGTTATTACGAGTAATTCATCTACCAATTATACGGTAAATGCTGGTGCTGTACTTTGTATTAATGCCGGCGTTGTGCATACGGGCACCATTCGATTAAACGGCGGTAGGGTATGTAACAATGGCACTATAACTGCTATCACCTTTTTATCGGGAACGTTTGATAATTATAATACATTGCGCGCTTCAACCAGTTTAACGGCAAACATCACAAGTACTACTACTATTAACTGTTATCCTCTTTCAACATTTACGACCAGTGGGTCTTTAAGTATGTTGGCATCGGCTATAACTGTTCCAATGACTATTAATATTTTAAGAGGGGCACAGTTTAGGTTGGGCGGTAATTTAACGCATAGCAGAGGGATAATGACCGTTAATGTTGGTGTAACGGGTTCTAATCCAACGGGGGCACAAACGTTATTGAATATTGGTGGCAATGCCTCGGCTAGTTTTGCGGAGTTTACGCTTATTAATGAGGCCAGAAGTCTTGTAAACATTGATGGTTCTTTGGCCTTAAACAATACTTATAATAAAACACTAACCAATCGAGGAACGTTTAACATTACCAGTTTTTTTAACATGGCCGGAAATGCCTCGGGCAATGGCGTGGTAACTGTTAATAATACAGGAAATTTTAGCGTAGGCGATTTTTTAACCGCGGCCGTTTCAAATGCAACGGTCAATATCTCTAACGATGGTGTATTTACTGTTAATTCCAGTTTAACTTTAGGAGCTGTTAATCATACTTTTATTAACCGCAACGTTGTTAGCGTTAATTTTGATGTGATATTAACTGCGGGAAGTTTAACCAATAACAAAAGTTTAACGGTTCGGGATTTAGACGTAAGAGCAGCACAAGCTACCAATAATGGAGAGTTAAGAGTCAATCGAAATTTATTAGCCAATACCTCAACAGGCATTGTAAATAATAATGCCTTTATAGATATTTTTGGAAAACTTAGCAATAGAGCAAGGTTAAATTTAGCCGCTAAAAGTTTAATTAGAACCGATAGTTGTATTAATACCACCAGCACGGCCACCATTATTGGGGCACCATCGGCAGGAACCGGTTTTGCTGATTATGCGCGTTTGGTAATTAAAGGCGGTTCGAGAACCGATGGCTATATACAAAACTTTTTGTTGGTGCATGATTTGACTTTGGTTAGTAATGCCAGCAATGTTAATTTGGGCTTTGACCAAGTAACCAACCCCTCGCGCATTGCTAATACCGCTGTATTTGCCGCAAAGGGTAAGACTCCAGGGGGTAGCCCACCCCTTATAGATTGTGCAGCTATAACCGCTGGATATGTATTGCAAGCCATGGCTAAAGCCCCAACTGTTTGTGCGGGTGCTTGTACAGATTTGCTGGCTTCGCTTTATTTGATTGTACCTGTTGGTTTGGGGCAAACCGCCTTAGTGGAACAAGATGTTAGTGGGTTTATTTGGCAGCCAGGAAATTTATCGGGACAACTAGTAAATGTTTGCCCGACTGTCAATACAACTTATACGGCAAGTGTTAATTATTTGGGGTGTACATTTACGGCTACAGCAAGTGTGGTTGTAACAACTATAAGTGTTGTTGCCAATCCAAACAGTGTTACTTTTGCACCGTCAGGCGTAGTTACTTTAAATGGTTCGGCGAGTCAAGGTAACGCCCCATACAGCTATAATTGGCAACCCAATTATGGTTTTGTGAGTCCGTTTACTAACACAAGTGCTAATACCCAAGTGAATATTGACGCAAGTTTAACTTATACTTTAACAGCAACTGATGCTGTTGGTTGTGTGGGCTCGGCAACGGTTGAAGTATTGGCAATGCCGTATGTAGTATTACGCAAAATTCTTGATGGTGGTTATTATAATGTTGGTACTAACAATTTACTATGTTTTGTTTTTGAAGGCGAATATAACAGTACTAATTTGGATTACAGGATTTGGGATTACTCGCATAGTTTGGTTTCTAGTTGTAATAGTTTGTCAAAAAAGCCAGGAGATAACCGTTGTGTGATAAACCTCACCAATTGCTCCACTACAACGATAGGTAGTTTTTATACACTCGAAGTGATTAATGAAAAAAAGGAAAAATTTTATTTACGATTTAAACGGTAAAAAAATGAGTTGGAAAACTATTTTGTTTGGAGTTCTAATGACTGTTTTGGCAGGTGGGGTAATTTATTTAATAGTAACCCAGAAGAAAGTTGCTTATGTAGATAATGTGTATTTGTTTGAAAATAGCAAAGTAAAGAAAGAGTTATTTGAAAAGTTTGAAGCTGATAAAAAGACCAGAAAAGCCATTCTTGACTCTCTTAAATTAGAAGTGGAAACGCTTATTAACTCTTCTGAAAAGGATGAAGCTAATCGTTTGAAAGTGGAGCAAATGCGAGAGGCTTACTTTTATCGGGAGCAAAAGTTTAATGAAGAACTTAAGGTACTATCTAACAACTATGAAGATAAAATATGGCGTTACATTAACGATAAAATTTCAATCTATGGGAAAGATAATAACTATGATTACTTATTAGGTGCTAATGGACAAGGTTCTATTATGTTTGCTTCTGATAAAGAAAATATTAGTGAAGTTGTGTTAAAGTACATTAATGATAAGTATGAAGGCGACTAATATTTTTTGTTTTATGGCTGGTTTTCTTTTAATGTTTGGTTGTGCCCCTGACTATGTTACGCCAAATGGTTATGTGAACTACTTTAATGAAACATCAAATGGTTTGATAAAGGAGCAGTGTTTTGAGCAGTTGCAATTTAAAGCGGCTGTGGTTACTAATTCGTTATTAGCCATTAAACGAAGTTTGGGTAACGAAGAACGGATAGCTTCTAATTTAAAACAAATAGAAAATTTAACTTATTTCGTTTTCAAGATACATTCCAATAAAAAATCGGATCCTTTTTTGGAGGGTGCTAAAACGAGAGAAGAGTATGCTATGCGCATGCAGTATGCTAATACAGGTATTCAGAAGGATTTTAAGCTGGAGTATAACCAAACAACTATTGATTGCCGAGTTGTTATTTTTGAACCAGCACGAAATTTATCGGAAGAGCAAACCTTTTCTTTAGTATTTGACGATTTGAAACTAAGCGAAGTTGTTTTATCGGATGTAAAACTGATTTATGACGATAAATTATTTGGGCTTGGGGTTATGAAATTTAATTTTAAAAAAGAAAGTATAAAAGCAATTCCTAATTTAAAACTTTGATTTAAGTATGTTACGATTTTTTTATAATAAAGCTATCAGCCGAACCACTTCGAGTGTTATATTAACGGCTTTTTTGATTAGTACTTTTTTAATGCCAATGAAAGCATGGGCATTAACCTCGGGGCCGTCACAGCCCGAGAGTGCTCAATTTGCTCCGGCAGGAACTAGTGAAATGGTAAATTTATTTACGGGTGATTTTAATTATAACATTCCACTTTTGGATGTTGAAGGTTATCCAATCAATATTGCATACAACGCCAATATAAACATGGAAGATGAGTCTTCGTGGGTGGGACTCGGCTGGAGTTTAAACCCAGGTAGTATTAACCGATCTTTGAGAGGTATGCCTGACGATTTTAAAGGCGATGTAGTACGCCGTAGAATTGGGATGCGCGATTACACGAGTTATGGGGGAATGATAGGCTATGATGTTGAATTATCTGGTAAGAATACTAGTGCTTTAAGAAATTTGAGTACAACTGGCTCTATTGCGTATGGCGCTTCATTTAATAATTATAGAGGTTGGGGCGCCGAATTTGCCTTTGATTTTGGATTGGGGGCTAACTTTAGTAAGGAATCGGGATTAGGTTTAGCCGCAGGATTAGGATTAGGTTTTAAGAGTTCTACTTTAGATGGGGCTAGTTTTGCTCCATCGTTTGGGTTATCGGCGAGTTATAGAAAGGAAATGGCCAAAACGGGGTCGAAGTGGGGAGGCGGTGTTGGTGTTAACTTTAGCCCAGCGATTAACTCTCGTTCTGGTGTTTGGGATAGGACTTGGTCGGCTTCGATTAGTGCTTCGTATTCTAAGAAAAACGAAAGTTCTTCTGCTAGCGATAAAAAGGATTCGCACAAAGGTAGAGGGATAGGTATGAATTTTTCTGTGTTTATTCCGGCTTCTTCTTTAGCTTTCTCGCCTCAAATACCTTATAGTATGAAGAGTAACATGTGGGCTGCTGATATTAAGGTTGGAAGCGGCACTTGTAAATATGCCGTCTATGGCACCCTAAGAGGGTATTTTTCTAATACGAAAGTAGCAGATAATGATTTAGATTATAAGGCGTATGGTTATTTGAATGAGGGGATGGCGAATAAGAATCGGGTAGAAAATCTTTTGGATTTTTCGCGCGAAAAAGATGGTACAACTTATAAAGAAAGTACAAATCTGCCCCTTACTTCTCATAACTACGATTTGTTTTCTATGACCTCGCAGGGGCTTAGTGGTGCTTTTAGGGCGCATCGCAATGATATAGGTACTGTTTACGATCCAAAAGTTACAACTTCTTCAGGGGCTTTGTCGTTTTCGGGAGAAATAGCTTTTGGAGATGGTGTAAATGTTGGGGGGAATATTTTACGTAACAGCAGTTCGGGCGAATCGGGTTACTGGAATAGTGAGTTACAATTTGCTACTCAATTTAGAAATGAAGAAGAAACAAAAGCTGGTATTCATAGAACCAATGAGATTAGCTATTTTAGTTTTGCGGGCGAGAAAACAATTACTGATAAAGTGCACAAACAATTATTGGGAGGCGAAGCACCTATACATGCTAACTTAAATAAAGTGAGTAGAGAAACGTATAAGACTAGTGCCAATTATTTATTAGGTAATGGAGTTGTCAATACAAGTTCGGCATCTTTTGATAATGCGAACATTCTGGCACGTAAACCGCGGAATATAAGTATTACCCAATTATCGGCAGGGAAAGCCAAAAATTTAGCATTTGAACCTAAGATTAGGAATTATTGGATGAATAGTTTTAGTTTACATCCAACGGTTATAGGAAACGTTAGGTATTTTGCTGCATCTGGAGAAATGGATAGAGATGCTATTTTATCATCGGTGGCTAATGTTAACTCGTCGGTTACAGATCACATTTCGGAAATTACTTCTACTGATGCTTCGGGTTCGCGTTATGTTTATGGTATTCCGGTATATAACTTATACCAAAAGGATGTTACGTTTTCGACGGAGGCCAGCCCAGATGGTAATGGTCATGTTTCGTATGTTAATGAAAATGGAATTTCTAGTAATGTTTCGGTTGGGAATGGGAAAGGAAGAGATGGTTTTATTGAAAGCACTATTACTCCTGCTTATGCGTTTAGTTATTTGTTAACCTCGGTATTATCGGCTGATTATGTTGATAGGACAGGAAATGGACCAACGCTTGATGATTATGGAACTTACGTTAAGTTTAACTATTCGAGAGTGGGCGATGTGGCGTGGCGTGCGCCTATGACAAGCGCAAGTAATAAGGCTGTTTATAATGAAGGTTTTTATTCGGACTCTAAGGACAATAAGGCTTCTTATTCTTATGGATTGAAACAGCGTTGGTATTTACATTCGGTGGAAACGAAGAACTATGTTGCTTTTTTTCAGCTATCGGATCGAGATGATGCAACGGGGCCTCAGGTTAACAGTACGCCTAATATCTCGCCTTTTAGTGAAGAGTCGAGTGGGGCTCAAAGTAACTCTAGTTTGTCGTCGGGGGCTAATCCGCTTCAAGCTAATCCTTTTGGTGGGATACAGAATAATCAAAAGCAAAAGAAATTGGATAAAATTATTCTTTATAATAAGCAGGATCTTATCTATTCAGTACAAAGTGGCGTGCCAAGTTCTCCTATTAAAATTGTAAATTTTTCGTATGATTATTCCTTATGTAAGGGTGTTCCTAATCAAATTAATTCGGGACAAGGAAAATTAACTTTAAAGAAAATTTGGTTTTCTTATGGGTCAACTCCGAGTACTAAAGGCTCGTTGTCGCCTTACGAATTTGCTTACAATGATCAGGCTAATCATGATTTGGTTGAGGATACGGGAAGTAACAATGCTAATTTTAATTACAATCCTAAAGATTTAGATAGATGGGGTAATTACAAACCTACGGGTACTTTCGACAATATAAAATTTCCTTATGTTTATCAATCTAGTAAGGTTTTTCAGGATTTATATAGCCGAGCTTGGTGTTTAAATACTATAGTAACGCCTTCGGGAGGTGTTTTAAAGATAGATTATGAGTCGGACGATTATGCACACGTTATGGAAAAACGGGCTGGGCAAATGTTTGGGATAATGGGTTTTGCGAATACTGTGGGGGGTGTTCCTAGTAACAAGTTGTTTAATCCTTCGAGTTTATTTAGTTCTTATCAGTTTAATAATTTTTTGGTTGTTAATATTGCGACGGCTCCTTCGGGTATTAAAGATGCGCTAGGGAATGATATTTATGGTATTCCAGATACGTGGAGTGCTACAAAAGTTAATGATTATGTGTATAATCATTACATGAAGGGATTGGATGATCGGTTGTTTTTTAAAACTAAAGTGCAATTAACGGGTGCTGGAAATTCGACTGAATTTGTTTCAGGTTTCGCCGATATTCAATCGGTAACAGCGCACAAGTCTTTATCGGCTTCATCTGTTTACGATAGGCTTTATATACAACTTAAACCTGTACCTAGCGGCGATAAACAAAATAATTTATCTATTCATCCAGTAACTAAGGCTGCTCTTCAACTGGGGAGAAAGTATTTAAGCGAGGTGATGTACCCCGATTTTGTGGCAAGTGGTAGTTATACGCCATTAGACTATATTCAACAGCTTGCGGGGACTTTTCGTGAGGTGGCTGCTATGATACAAGGTGTTAATAAAAAATTGATGATGCGAGGTTATTGTCGGTTTATTGATGCTTCTGAATCGTTTGTGCGTTTAACCAATCCGAACATGAAAAAAATGGGAGGTGGTAATCGTGTTAAACGTTTATGTAGCTCAGATTCGTGGAATAGTATGATTGCTGCGGAAAGTAGTAGTTCTTATACACAAGAGTATGATTATAGTGTGGTGGATGCAAGTGGAAGAAATGTGAGTTCGGGTGTGGCCAGTTACGAACCATTATTAGGTGGTGATGAAAACCCCTATCGGGTACCTATTTTGCAGGCGTATAAATCGAGTTTAAGTACTAATGATGAGTTAATGTTGGAACAACCGGTTGGCGAAAGTTTTATACCTGGTGCTGTGGTGGGGTATTCAAAAGTAAGTGTGAAAAATGTTTACGATAACCCAGCGGGGACAACTGTTAAGCGGCATGGTACGGGACGAACGGAGTATCAATTTTATACTTCACGCGATTTTCCAGTTCTATTTACTCAATCGAACTTAAATAGTAGAATTGTTTCGCCTAAAAAAATAGTGAGGCTATTGAAGCTTAGAAATAAGGAAAAATTGTATGCGACGCAGGGTTATGTTATAAAGTTAAACGATATGCATGGTCAGCAAAAATCAATAGAGTATTTTGCTGAAAATAGTGTTGCCCCAATTTCGGGTGTGCGTTACGAGTATAAACGCAATGGCAATGAACTGGCGAATACGGTGGATGTGATTGATGCGAATAATACCATTACCTCGGAGGAGGTGGGTGTTGATATGGACGTTATTAATGATTCGCGTATGTCGAATCATAAGGTTCGAACTTTTTCGGGGCAAGTTAATGTGGCTGTTTTTGCCTGTTCAAGTTGGATTCCATTGATTTTTGTATCGCCTGGTTTTTCAAAAATTGAAAACCAATTTTACTCGATAGTAACTACCAAAACTATTCATAAGTATGGTTTGGTGGATAGGGTTATTGCTTTTGACAATAATTCGGTTATTGAGACGGAAAATACTTTATATGATAAGGAAAGTGGTGAGGTGGTAGTTACTAAAACATCTAACCAATACGACGATCCTGTTTATAACCTTAACTACCCTGCTCATTGGGCTTACTCGGGTATGGGTGGTTCTTATAGAAACGGGCAGTTTAAATTTGTACATACCTCTGCTAACCCGGTTATAAATAGTAATGGACAAGTTACGGCTAATGGGGTTAAGAGTTTGCTTCACCCTGGCGATGAAGTGGCTATTTTTGATGCTACTCAAACCAATGGGTATTATATAGCGGGCAGTTATAAGGGGCAAAAGTATTGGGTGGTAAAGGATTTGGTAAGCGGATCGCCAACTTATAATGAATTGTATTTGTTGGATGCTACGGGTACAAAGGCGAGTTTGAGTGGGGATTTGTTTTGCGAGATTACGCGGTCGGGGCGGCGTAACCAACAAAATGTACCTATGGGTGCGATTAGTGCTTTGGCTAATCCGAGGAGTGGGAATGGTATTAGTTTAAGTGCGGCGACTAAGATTATAGGTTCGAGTGCTGTTGAGTTTGATGATAAGTGGAATTATTATGGGTCGTACGTGGAGGCTAAGGATGCTTCTTTGGATCCTTGTGTGCCGGTTTATACTAATTTGTTTACGGTGTATCAAAAGTTGTTGAATTGTGCAGGTGGGAGTTTTAATACTTCAAGTACTTATCCAGCATTTGGGAATTGTAGAGTAACCCCTTTATTCCGGAGTTATAATCAGCAAAGTCCGGGTAACCCCGTTAATTCTTATTTGAGTTGTAATATTACGGCTGCTGAGTTTAATGGGTTTTTGACTTCTATTGGTTTTCCTTCTACGAGTTCTTATCCTAATACGCAGGGCAATCATGTAAGAATTTATTTAGTTATTAGTGAAAATACTTTTACGAACAATTTGGAAATACAGGTTGTGAGGCAAAATGCGGCTTATACTTTTGATTATGTGGATGTTGGTGGCCCTGTTATTTCGACTTGTAAGGTTATTTTGTCGCGGGTTACACCGCCAGCTGCTAATAGTAATAACCAACTATATAATGCTGTGTTTTCAAATGTGACGACGAATATACCGGGTAAACCTAATAATT
This sequence comes from Bacteroidota bacterium, assembly GCA_013297775.1. GTDB lineage: Bacteria > Bacteroidota > Bacteroidia > B-17B0 > Aurantibacillaceae > Aurantibacillus. The sequence continues at coordinate 9,121 of JAAFIL010000059.1, read as the reverse complement.
TGTTTCAAGTAACGGCCAATATGTCTTTTTATAATGCGCCGACTTACACGGGGATTTATGAGGGTTCGGTGCCTTGTGGCAGTTTGTTTTCGGGGTGTACTAATGTGGGTTGCGCTAATTCTATTCCGGGGAAGGTAAATCCTTATTTTGAAAATATAAGGGGTAATTATGGTGTTAAACGCAGTTACTCGTACCTAGGCAACCGCCAAACGGGTATTACGCAGGTGGGAGGTAATATGAAGGGTGATGTTCGTAATGATGGTGTTTATACAAGTTTTAGTCCGTTTTGGAATTATGTGAGTGGGCAAGGTTGGAAGCCGATTTATACGCTTGCGGCGCAAACTACCAATCCTAATGGTATTTTTGATAATTGGGTGGTGCAGTCGGAGGTTAATAAAATGGATGTGCAGTCGAATGTTTTACAAACACAAAATGGGCTAAAACGGCCTGCGGCGGCTTTGTATGGGTATAATTTTATGCGGCAAACGGCGGGGGCTTCTGATGCTTTATATACTGATATTGCTTTTGATGGGTTTGAGGATTATAATTATGTGCGAAATGTGTGTATTGAACATTTTAAGTTTACTGATTATCCGAATTATGTTTCTAATACGATGGCGCATACGGGGCGTTATAGCTTAAATGTGGGGAGTACGCAAACGGTAAAAGTGAAGGGCAAACTTAATGCCAATGCACCTTCTTATTCGGAAACGCAGAATCGTGTGCTGTATAGTTCGGGTAGTTTTGCGAATTACGATTTAACGCAAGATAAGTATGTGGCGGCAAATAGTAGTGGGTTGTATTGGTTGAAAGAAGAAGATTTGGCTGGTCGTTTTGGGCCGTTGTATGGGCAAAGTAAGGCTCAAACGTATGTTATGAGTGTTTGGGTGCGCATAAATGGATCGGATGTGCCTAATGTTACGGATTACTCGGGTTTTGCGGGTGCTCGTTTTAAGTTAAATGGTAGCTTAATTACGGTGGCACCGCCTCGCAAATCGGGGCTTATTAATGGCTGGCAAAAGTTGGATTATACGTTTACTATACCGCCTAACGCGCTTCAGAATCAGATTTGGGAGGTGGAGTTGTATAATACGGATTTGAATTATGATGCGTTTTTTGATGATATCCGTATTCATCCGTTTAATTCGAGTATGGTGTCAACGGTTTACGATCCGGTATCGTTGCGTTTGTGGGCAGAGTTGGATGATAGGAATTATGCTACTTATTATGAATATGATGAGGAGGGTACTTTGGTGAGAACGAAGAAGGAAACGGAGCGCGGTATGTTTACTGTTAAGGAGGTGCGTAGTAGCCCATTAAGAAGATAAATAATAGGGATTTATATTGAGTGATGGAATAAAATGTATAAACGGATGCAAGTAGAATTGAGGTATAAAAGGCGGTTGGCACTGGTGCTATTGTATGGCTTTTTGTGTTTGTGTGCGGGGGATGTGAATGCACAAACGCCGAAAAGTGATTTTGAACGTTTAAATAAGCATTATGTGAGTTTGAAGCAACTTGGCTACGAAGCGCATTATACGCTTTATGGCGAAAATATGGTTAAGCCTCTTGAAAGTTTTGAGATGGTTTTTAAACGTGCTGGGTATAATTTTTATTCGAGGAGTGTGGATGAGGAATTTTTGATAAACGAACGGTATGTGTTGTTTGTAGATCATGAGGATAAGGAAGTTGTTATTCAGAAAAATGTTAAGAAAAAACAAGCCAATGCGCCTACTTTTCAAGATCTTACGCTGTATTTGGACTCTTTGATAAGTGCTTATAGTAAAATTGAGTTGTTGAAGGGTGTAGGTGATGTGAAACAGTACCGTTTGATTCCGCTGGGTGGTATTTATGAAAAAGTGGATTTAAGTATTGATACTAAAACTTGGTTTTTAAGAGATATGACTTTGTATTTTGCTGAACTGGAAGAGGTAGAGGATAAGCCTGTTCAAGTGCATATTAAAGTAGAGTTTAAGAATTATGTTACGTCGGGATTAAATATGGGGGTTTTTTCTGAACTGAATTATTTAAGTGGATCGCCTGGTGTTTTTAAGTTAAAAGCTAATTATGGAAATTATGTGTTACAAGATGAGACTAAATAAATTCTGGAAAGCATTTTGTTTTCTTATGGTTTGTACGTTGAGTGTACATGCTGCTCGTGAGCGTAGCAATAGCCGCGTTGAGGACCCGAATACGACTACTAAAAAGTTGGTGGTGGTGGCCGATAATAAATTTGGGTTACCAATTAGTGGTTGGGTTGATAAGGCGTTTACGGGACGCGTTATTTTTGGTTTGAATGAGGCGGCAAAAAACTATTATTTGCAAGACCAAGTAAAGTTTGTTTTGAAGTTTGATGTTAAAGTATATCCGATTGGTAATGCGCCTGTGGTATATACTAACCAGCAGTTAGAGGTGTTGTATGACCGACGGGATGGTACGCGTTATACGGATTATACTTCGTGGATGATGGCTAACGTTAACAAAATGGAGGTAACTGTTACTAGTGTTGTGGCCAGCGATGTATCGAACGTTAACCCTGTGGTTTTGCCGAGTGTGCCAGCGGGTATTTTTTTAGAGGCGGAAATTGAGGCGGAGCGGTATTATAATTTTAATTCGATGGCGTTTACACCGAGTACGCCTAGTAAATTGAATTGGAAATACATTTCGGCACAGAATGAGTTTGAGGTTTACTGGGATTTTATACCTGGGGCGGAGGAGTATCAGTTAGAATGGACTCATGTTAATATAGATGGACCGGCGGCGGCTTCTTCTTATTCATACGATTTTACGAATAATGCAACGCGGGTTATAACTAGTAATACTTGGTACCGTATTCCTAACCTTTATGTTCAGGGGATGGTGTTGTTTCGATTGAGGGGCGTGGGTTATGCTGCGCCGGGGTATGATACTAAAATTGAAGGGTATTGGACAACAGAAAGCCCAGGTACGCCTGTTAAAGGTATCGTTAGTAATTTTCCTTCTAATATGAATTATTTTACGCTTGGCGTGAGTGCTGTTAATAATTTGAATTGGGTGGGTGAAATGACGTTTGATGAGAATGGAAGGCAAGGCACGGGGCTTAGTTTTTCGGATGGGTTATTGATGCCGCGGCAGAGTGTTGCTTACTTGAATTCTGAAACCAAAGTGATGACGAGTAGTTTTTTGTATGATTTTAATGGGCGACCGGCTGTTAATTTTTTGCCAACGCCTTTAAATAGCCCACTGTTAAAGTATTATGTTAACGATTATAAAGCACTGGTTAGCTCTAGTTTAGTGCCTTTTGATAAGAGTCGTTTTGATGTAGATGGGGGGGCTAACTGCACACCCGTAACCTATGGAATAGAACCTAGTGCGCCAGGTTCGGGGGCCGAAAAGTATTACTCGCCATTAAATCCGAATAAGGAGGCGCAACAGGCTTTGGTGCCAGATGCGGAGAAGTATCCGTTTGTGCAAGTGGAGTACACGCCTGATATGACAGGACGGATAAGGGCCTCTTCTATGCCTGGGCAAACCCACCGTTTGGGTGGTGGGCGTGAACTTAAAAATTTTTATGCTAATCCGGGTACGCAGGAATTAGATCGTTTATTTGGTTCGGAAGTTGGGAATGTGAATCATTATAAAAAGAATGTGAGTATTGATGCGAATGGGCAAGCGGGGGTTGCCTATATAGATATACTTGGGCGGACTATTGCTACGGGTTTAACGGGGAATAAACCTTTAGTACTGGATGAAATTGAAAGTTATACTTCGGCGGTGGCAACGCTTACGGATAATTTGGCTGCTGGTAACCGTGCGAATAAATCGGATTATGTTTGGGAGAGCCAAAAGACGATTTTTGTGGAAAGTGCCAATAGCGTTCAGCAGATTGATTATGCGTTGATGGAAGATATTTATGTTGACTCTTGTTCGACGCTTTGTTTTGATTGTATTTATGAGTTGGAGATTAGCATAAAGGATGACTGTGGTAATGAGTTGTTTGATTTTTACCCTGAGACTATTGGATTGGATAATACTATTGTTGTGGGGCATATTAGTCCATTGGATGGGGCTTGCCAAAATCCGAGTGATGGTGTAAACCCTGACCCTAATGACCCTGCGGGACGGTTTAGTATGGCGGGTGGACCTGTGAGTGTTACTTTCCCTGCGGTTGGTTCGTATGTGATTAGTAAGAAGTTAAAGATTAGTGAATTGCCGTTGGAGGCTTATGCTGAGATGTTTGCGTTGCGAAATAGTTGTATTAATAAAGATGATATTTTAGAAGATGAATTAAACGCTATTGATTTTAGTTCGTGTGGTTATACTTGTGCGGAGTGTGTTACGGCTTTGAATAGTTATACGGTGCAAAATCCGTTATCGGCGAGTGCTTATAGTGTTTTGTTGGCGGAGTGTAACGAAAATTGCGAAGATGATCCTTGTGAGTCTTATAGGGATGCTATGTTGGCAGATTTAAGACCAGGTGGGCAATACGGTGCTTATGCCGACCAAGGTGGTGTTTATGTTACTGCTAATATAAGTGGTGTGTTAAATATTACGTGGTTTAACGTTTGGCAAACTACTAGTATTGCTTATAAGGATGAGGATGGTAATCCTTATCAGTTTGTGGATGCGGCTGGTAACCCTAAGAGTATTATGAATTTGACTATGAAGGAATTTGTTGATCAGTTTCAGGATCATTGGGCTGAGTATTTTTTACCTATGCACCCGGAGTATTGTTATTTGGAGTTTTGTAATAAGACCAAAGCTAGTTTAAAGTATGATGAGTTGATGCGTTCTACTTCTACTTATGATGAGGCTTGCCGTTTGGGTTTAATTACGCCTATTCCTTCTTCTGATTTTACAAGTAATACGAATTGTAGTTTTTCGGCAGGTGTACCTGGGGCTTTTCCGGCTTTAACGTGTGTGGGTGGCACTTATACGGCCAATTATGATCCGTTTTTTTTGGTGAACCCGAGTACGGTTGATAATACGAAGGCTATTGTATCGAGTGATTTTGGTAAATGTGTGTTTATGAATGAGGTGCGGACTTTTAACCGAAACGATGCTTTGTGTTTAAGTTTGAATATTTCTGGATTTCCGGCGTTAAGTGGCAATTTTGGAACAGCGGGTAATTTACCTGCTGGCTACACGGCTGCGGGTTGTGGTTCTATTGCCTCGGCTCCTAACCCCACTTTGAGTATGTATGCTTTTGCGGTGAAGGTGGCTAATTGTAATGGGTTGCAAAGTTGTGCCTCGGGGAATGGTATTTTTGGTAGTAGTTGCAATAAGGATATGGAATGGGAAGTGTTTAAAGCGGCGTATTTGAGTAAAAAGTTGGTGTTGTATGAAAAGGAGCGTGCTTCGTATGCTATTTCTAATAAGTGTTATAATGGTGCTTTGGTTTCGGGCAATGGGCAGGTAATACCGTTTCAGCATAATCATTTTGGAGGCGAGTTTCAAACGTGTGTAGATGCGAGTGTGGTGTACACGCCATTTTTGCCTAAAACGGTACCGCCTACTACGCCCGTTAATTTAACGAGTGTATTTTATTTGAATAGTGTTTGCGTTGGTGTGAGTAATGGGTATTATGGGGGACAGGATTTGTATCAGATTAGTGATGCTTTTAGTGGCTACAAGGTTGCCTCGCGGCCTAATTTTTTAGATTTTTCGATGATTGGTGCTAGTGGTAATTTTAGCAATATGGGGGCTATGTTGGGTGCGGGTAATGTGGGTAGCCCCTCTAACTATGCGCCAAGTAGTATTGTGCAAAACGGTCAAAGTTTTTGTGCGGCTAATGGTAATAATTGGATGCAAAAGTTGAGTGCTTGTAAAGGCTCTAATAATTTATTGATTACTGACCCGAGTAATACGGTGGTGTATAATAATATTAAAAATGGGTTGATTAATGTGTGTGGACGTGGTGTGGATGGGAATAATCCGTTTGGGGTTAGTAGTGGGGCTACGCCTAGTGTAAGCCCTCCTGCTTTTGGTAGTTATACATCGTTTCAACAGGTGTTGACTGGTTTTTTGGGTAGTAATGGTAGTGTGCCTGAATGTTCGGCGTTGTTAATTGATTTTCCTTTTCCTAAGAACCATAGTGTTAGTTCGGGTGCTACTAGTACGTTGGTGTTGAGTAATTGTGGTTGTGATAAATTGTTTGAGAATGAGGCGGCTTATCAAACCTATACGGTTTTGGCTGGAACGGGGGTTAAGGAATGGGAGTATTTTAATAACAATAACCCGGGTGCGGCGATGAGTGCTGCGTTGTATAGTAAGCTTAAATGTAAGTGTAAGCAAATAGCGGGTGTGGCTACTAATGTTGTTGTTAGCCCACGGCCTTATGTTTGGAGTAGTGCGCAATTGGCGCAGTTTAATGCTTTGGGTAGTGATTTTACTGTGCCGGGTGGTTTGGGCTGCCCAAACTGTATTGTTTGTAATGATTTGATAAAGGCTAAAAATGATTTGTTAGGTTTGGCTACGGGTACTGTGCCGGCACCTAGTCCGCCTATTTTGTCGAGTGCTATTTCTGTTACTCATGCTAATTGGCCTGTTGTTTCGACTAATTATTTTAATAATGTGTTTAATTTTAATTTGTTGTATGATGACTATGCTAATTTTATGGCTTCGTGTGGAGGGGGACAGCGACCTGCGGGACCTGGTAGTGGCAATTGGATGCCAGTGGATGTGGGGGTAGAGCCCCTTGAAAATTTGAATGCGCGTGCGGTGGGGTTAAACCAGTTGTTAGCAACTGGGGTTAATGCGTTGATTACTAGGGAGGGGACACAGGCTATTACGGTATCGAAGTTGCCGGCTTATTTTGATGGGGCTTTGGAGACGGGTTTAAGTACCGAGGATACGGTTATGCAGACGACGACGCGTAGTGCGGATGGGCGAAGGGTTACGATGGGTTTTACTCGATTGGACACGGCTGGTTCGGTGATGGACTCGGTTGTTCTTGAAATTCCGGCGGGGCCTGATGGGCGTGCGTTGCATTTGGTTTCGGATTTGAAGGAAATTATTGGGTTTTATGGGCGGAAGGATGTGGCTACTTTTGAGCAGATGCGTCATTTTTATGTGAGTGCTGTGTTTGCTAGTGCGGGCAGTGGTTCGGCAACGCCCGATGGATCGTCGGGGGCGTATATGGATACCCTTTTATTGAGTGGATATACGAATCGGTTGGTATTGAGTTCGGTTCCGTTACCGACGTGTTGGGTGGGTGGACAAAGTCAGGCGTGTTTGTGTAACAAGCCGTTGTTGACTAGTGTAGAATTGGAGGATGATTGTATTCAAAGTTTGATTGCGCAAGCTGAAAATAATGCGGCGATAAAGTATATGCAATTGATAAAAGCGGCACAGGCTAATTTTATAAAGAGGTATCGGGATAAGTGCTATAAGGTGAGAGAGACGTTTACGCGTGTGTATGCGTTGCGCGAGCATCATTATACCTTGTATTATTATGACCAAGCGGGGAGTTTGGTGCGCACGGTGCCGCCTAAGGGGGTGGTGCCATTGAGCAGTGCGAGCGATTTGTTGGTGGCGGCGGCCTCGCACACGAATGCGACGGCGTTGCGTATTTACCCCAAGCACACGTATATTAGCGCTACTCAATACCAGACTTTTGGGGCGGCACGGGAGAGCATTAGCCCCGATGAAGAGGCAGCGGCGGTTTATTTTTATGATTATTTAGGGCGTATAGTGGCTTCTCAAAACGCCAAGCAAGATGGTTTGGTGAAAAAGCAATACAGTTATACGGTGTATGATGAGTTGGGGCGGATTGCTGAGGTGGGGGTATTGAGTGGGAATGCATTGGCGCCTGTGTTAACCGAGGCGATTAGTGGTAGCCCAGGGGCGTGGTTAAGTTTTAGAACCAATGCGGCGTGGACTAGAAGCGAGGTGGTGCGTACGTTTTACGATGCGCCGATGAGTAACACGGCGAATGCGGCTTTTGCGGGTGGACAGCAGCATTTGCGTAACCGGGTGAGTGGGGTGCAGTTTGAGGAGGTGGATGATGGCAATGCTTTAACGTATAACTATGCGACGCATTATAGTTACGATGACCACGGTCAGGTGCGTGAGGTGGTTCAGGATAACCCGGACTTGGCGGCGATAGGTTTGCAGTTTAGGCACGTGGCGTATGACTATGATTTGATAAGTGGGAATATGAACAGGGCTACTTATGAGCTTGGGACTGTGGAGCAGTTTATACACCGTTACACGTATGATGCGGATAACCGTTTGAAGGAAGTGTTTACCAGTAAGAACGGGGAGCATTGGGATAGAGATGCGAAGTATTTTTATTATGAGCATGGGGATTTGGCAAGGGTTGAAACGGGGGCCAAACAAGTACAAGGTAGGGATTGGGCTTATACGATACATGGGTGGGTGAAAGGGGTGAATAGTGAGTTGTTGAGTGCTAAGACGGATATGGGGCGTGATGGGGATGATGCGAGCGTGTGGCAAAATGAGTTTATGTATAGCCAGCCGAATGTGCATGCGAACTTTGGGAAGGATGCGTTTGGGTTTACGCTGAATTATTATAAGACGAGTAGCGATGTGGATTATAAGCCCATACGGACTATGCCGATTGGGTCTCAGTTTAGTATGGATGATGGGGCTTTGCGGCAAGGGGCGATTAATTTTAATTTGAATACGAATGCGGGGCATGGGCCGAGTTTGTATAATGGCAATATTAGTGGGATGGTAACTAGTATTGTGAATTTGGATGTGCAAAGCCCTGATTATTTGAAGGCGATGCCCCAGTTAACGGCTTACCGCTATGACCAGTTGCAGCGGTTGAAGCAGGTGATGGCGTATAAGGATTTGGGCCTAACGGCGGGTGCACCGGGTAATTACTGGGCGGCTGTTACTGTTGGAGGGAGTTATTTGGACTATAAGATGAATTTAAGTTACGATGCCAATGGCAATATTGAGCAGTTGCGGCGTAATGGTATTGGTGTGAGTGGGATAGGGATGGATAATTTGACTTACACGTATGATGCGCAAGCGGGGACGTTGAGCCGAAAGACGAACCGTTTGATAGGGGTGCGTGATGGGGTAAATGGTGCCAATTACCCAAGTGATATAGACGACCAAGGACAGGCAGTGGTAACGGATGTGAGTAAACAAAGTTGGAATTACGATTACG
>JAAFIL010000058.1 GCA_013297775.1 Bacteroidota bacterium | reverse complement strand
AGAAACATCAAAGTATTCTAATAAGCCCTTGGGCAATATGCTCTTCGCTAATTCTTTATAATCCAATTTTAAAAATCTTAATTTATTCCGCAAAATTAAAATTTTCCCCACGATATGGGATTGTTCCGTTTTACGTGTTATAAGAGTTCTCAGCTATTAACTGGGGGCAAGGCATCCTCCTTCTGAACTTATAATAGTTGTACCACAATAAAAACCTACTTACCTATTTTTATGGTAACCCCACCCCCTTGGTTTTTAGAAGAACTGTTAGCCGAGTACACGCCTTGCTTTTGAACATTATCGTCGGGGTCTCTATCTATTAACTTATTATACGGATCTACACCTGCCCGCTCGGGTTCTTCATCCAATATCAACTCAAACGTTTGAGTGGCTTTAGTTAACTTTACTTTGGTTATATACAAAGGCACTTCGGGCTTGGTGTCGTTAGGTTTACGTTTAGCAAACACAGCCACATCTACCCAATCGTTAATGGGTATCTCTTTTTGTTTGCCAACACTATCGCTCTGAAATTTTTTAGCACTAATGTCTATTTTTACTTTGTACTTCCCGCCTATTAACTTGGTGGCACTAAAAGAAGTTACTTTGTTTTCATAAACGGTAATCGTTTCAAACAAATCGTTAATCACATACTTTAACGAGTCGGGGGTTACTTTACGAATCTCTTCCATAAACTCAATAGCCGTGGTGTAAGGGGGTTCTTGATAGGCCACTTTTTTAATATAATTGCGCATGGCTTTGTTTAAACTGTCTTCGCCAATATAATCTTTTAACGCATACATGGCCACGCTGCCTTTGTTATAATGAATGTATTGCTGATTTTCGCTATACATTAAGGGTAATTCTTTTTTACTTTCGGTGGCACGCCCTCTCAAATAATTGGTCATTTCGTATTTTAAAAACTTGTGCATCATGTGCGGGCCATACTCTTTTTCCATAACCATTAAGGCACTGTATTGACTCATGGTTTCGCTCATTAAGGTGCTGCCTTGCACATTAGCCCCAATAACTTGATGCGCCCACCATTGGTGCGCCACCTCGTGTGCAGTAACATAAAATGGGTAATCTACATCTTCTGGGTCAGCTTCATCTACCTTGGCAATAAACCCAATAGACTCCGAAAATGGAATGGTGTTAGGGAACGATTGCGCAAACGTTGAATACCTCGGGAACTCGATGATACGCACTTGACGGTGTTGATAAGGACTAAAATTTTTGGTATAATAGTCTAACGATTTTTTTACGCCTTTAACCATGCGGTCAATATTATACTCGTGCCCTTTGTGGTAATAAATTTCTATGGCTACATTTTTCCCTTCTTCGTTTTTCCAACTATCGCGTTTAACTTGGTAACGAGCCGATAGCCACGAATAAAAGTTTAATATAGGCGCATCCATTTTATAATGGTAATACTTACGGCCTTTCTCGGTCCATTCTTTTTGCAAATAACCTGGGGCTATGGCTATTTGATCGGCATTGGTAGATACAACCGTTTCAAAACGAATCCAATCGGCATCTTTAGAAATATAAGTATTGGCATAGGCATTTGTGTCTAAAATAGAAGCCATGCGTTCTTTTGGTTTTAAGCCTTTCTTGATGCGCTCGCTATTATCACTTATTTCGCCATCTTCGGTGTAACCAATATGTGGCAATACGTTACTGTTTAAAAAACTGCCATTATCTACAACTTGTGTACTTTGCCCGCTTCCATTTAACCCATTTGCAAAATCTTCGAGTTCATATTCAAATTTTACAGAGTCGCCAGGGGCTAAAGGTACTTTTAAAGTATAACCGCTTAATCCCATTGCAGTATCGTTTAAAACTTTGGTAAATGCTGCATCAAAGCGCATAAAGTTTACCTTCGAGTCGTTATAAAGTTGTATGTATATAGTTGGAATGGGTTGTTGGGTTTTATTTTTTAAATAATAAAATCCACTCGCCTTAAAGCCTAATTGACTTGGAAAAATGGCCATCTTAACATTACTCTCTACAATGCGCGGTTGCGGCAATTTAGCCAAGTGGCTAAACGTCTTTTCATACTTCATCGCATCGTTTTCCTGTTGCTTTTGCGATTTGTATGGATTGATTACACGAATGTTATAGTAAATAAAAATGCCCATTCCTATAAAAATAATGCTACCAATAAAAAACAAAGTTTTAGATAAGCCACCAAACGAACGCCTGGCGCCAGCTACACGCATCTTGTAATGTTTTTCTTTTCCACGATTATACATGGCAATCGTAAACGCCAACAGCATCAACACAAAACCTATCCAATACAATTTATAAGTAAAAAAGTAAGATGCGTTTCGAGCAAAGCCATTCATATCTGAGTATTGCAATAAAGGGCCATCCGCATTAAATTCAAGTAAAGGATTATTAACATTAAACCCAAGCGATAACACCAACGGAACGGCTACCACTAAAACCGTAACAATAATATAACCCACAAATTTATTGTTAACAAACACTTGCACAGCCGCTGCTAAAGCACAAGTTAGAATTAAAGACACAAGCGTGAAACCCATCATGGTTTTCAAATACAAGCCTATCTCAAAATTGTAATAGCCTTGATACGCTTGAACACCCATACCCGTTAGCACCGATGCCAAAAGGGTTATTAAACACAATAAACATAAGGCCGTAAATTTAGATAAAAATAAAACCCAACTTTTTACAGGCGAAGCCCCCACCAATTCATCTACCTTACTTTCCTTCTCGCGCCAAATGGTAATACCCGAATAAAAGACAACCATGATGAGCATAAAGAACGAAAACAAACCGCCGCTAAACTCTAACATTTGATAGGTAACTGGATAAGTTTTGGTACCATAAATTAAGCCCGCAGCACCTACACTAATAGCCGTTAATAAAATAGATAGTGCTAAAATGATAACAAAAAAGATAGACTTAATGAATTTAAAAAATTCAAATCGCGTTAAAAAAGAAAACTGATTCCAACTATACGAAGCACTAAAGTTTTGATGCGGCTTTAAAATTTGGTCAATGGTAAAAATAGGTTTAGACACCGCCGATTTTTCTTCTTTAGGTTTACGCGAAAATAAAGTAAACGGACTTAAAAATTGACTAAACGTAAATTTATAATACGTTAGTAAAAATAAACCAATGGATAAGCCTAACCACACTAAACGGTTGGCCAACAAAACGCCTTGCAAAGGCACACTATTTGTATTGCGATCGTTAGGTGTCCAATATTCGGTTATAGCGCGTAAAGCCTTGCTACCAAAGGGGTCTAGCAATGCACCTATGGTTTTATTATCAATGTCTTTGGTAAGCGCATTGGTTATACCCACTAACACAATTAGTACTAAGCTGCACACATAACCAGCGGTTAAATTACGTGTAAATGTTACCAACGAAAAAAACAAGGCGCTTAAAAAGAAGGTATTGATAAACGTAAATAGTAAAAATGGCATCAGGTAGTTTAATATCGAAAAAGGCCCTATTTGCCCGTTAGAATTGGGAGCTAACGCAAACACAAGCATGGCACCCAACATAACCCCTAGCATACAAAAAATAGTTACAAAAAACGATGCAAAAAAACGCCCAAGTAAATAATCGGATTTGGAGATAGGTTTAGTGAAAAATAAGGCATGGGTATTGTGTTGAAAATCTTTATTAACCGCATTACCCATAATGGCTACAATAATTATTAAGGTAATAAACCCTAATAAAAAGTTACTATTAAAACTGGTAAACAAGCCACTTAAAGAAGTAGCCGAATTGATGTAGGTATTGGTATCGCGGCTGCTACCCGAAAACAAGCCCGTGGCCAAGGCTCCCAATAAAAAAACAATAATAAATATTAAGAAAAAATAAATGTAAACACCAGGGCGTTTAAACCATTGTTTTAACTCGAAGGTAAATATCTCTTTAAGCATAAGGTAATAATTTATAAAAGCAATAAGTACTAACGGTTAATATAAGCAAAGTAAACATCTTCCAAATCGGGCGACACGTTCTCAAAATGGCCATCGGGTTTCTCATCGGCATAAACGTGTATTTCAATTTTCCCTTCCACAACTTTGGTAGATATAACTTTGTAACGTTCGCGGTAAGTTTGTAATTCGTCTTTGGCAATTTTAATGCGCCAAATTTTACCTTGAATTTGCTGAAGGGCGGCACTGGTTTTACCATGAAACAAAACTTGCCCCAAATTCATAACCGCCATATTTTGGCAAAGGTTACGAACATCTTCTACAATGTGCGTTGATAAAATAACAATGATGTGCTCGCCTACTTCACTTAATAAATTATGAAAACGGTTTCGCTCTTGCGGATCCAATCCTGCGGTGGGCTCATCTACAATAACCACTTTAGGGTTGCCCAATAAGGCTTGTGCAATACCAAAGCGTTGTCGCATACCCCCGCTATAATCGCCAATGTAACGCGAACGTACTTCGTATAAATTGGTTTGGTGCAATAAGGCATCGCACACTTCTTTACGTTCGGCTTTGTTATCTATTCCTTTTAAAATAGCAAAGTGATGCAACATATCTTCGGCACTTACTTTAGGATAAAAGCCAAAATCTTGCGGCAAATAGCCTAAATAGCGGCGCATCTCTTCTTTGCCTTTAATCACATCCAAGTCATCTAAAAAAATAGAGCCTTCGCTTGGTTCTTGCAAAGTCGCAATCGTGCGCATCAAACTCGATTTACCAGCACCATTGGGGCCAAGTAAACCAAACATACCGCTTTCAATTTCGAGATTAATATTTGTTAAGGCTTTTAAACCTGTTGAATAGGTTTTGCTGAGTTGGGAGATTTTTAAAACCATAGATTTTATTTAATGCAGCAAAGTTATTTCTATTGTTGTAATAAACAAATGTCTAGTAAATACAACATTACTTATTTTCGGTTTTTAATGATAAATTAGCAGAATTAAACAAATGAACGCTTTATGAAAATATGCTATTCAACGCTTACCCTTTATTTTATTGGGTCTTTGAGCCTTTTTGCGCAAACAAAACTACTCACCATTCAAGATGCCGTTTTGAAAGGACGCAGTGCCTTAGCCCCCAAGCGACTTCAAAATATAAACACCATACCGGGCAGCGCACAATTTTATTATGTAGAGGGAAGCACTCTAAAAATGGGGGAGAATGCGAATGGAAAAACGACCGACGCACTCACCTTAACTAATCTCAACAGTGCCCTTAAAGCTAATAAACAAGATACTTTAGGAACCTGGCCGTTTCTTAGTTTTACCAATGCACAAACGCTAACCTTTTCGAATGGAAAAGCCGACTGCACTTACGATTTGAAAAGTAAATTACTAAGCATCAAAGCCCCAGTTAAAGCCTTAGAAAATGAAAATGCCGAAAAAAGTCCAGATGGAAAATACATTGCCTTTACCCGCGATAATAATTTAGTGGTAGCTACTCTCGACGACTCTGAAACACCTATTACCAAAGATGGAAGCTATACTTTAGTTTATGGCAAAAGCGTACACCGCGACGAGTTTGGTATTAGTAAAGGAACGTTTTGGAGTCCGAAAAGCAATTACCTCGCCTTTTATCGGATGGATCAAAGCGACGTTAGCGATTACCCCGTTATTGATTGGAGCAAATACCCCGCTCAAAATAAAAACATTAAATACCCCATGGCTGGCAACAAATCGCATTACGTTACACTCGGCGTTTATGATGCAGCGGCTAAAACAACGGTTTACATTAAAACCGAAGGGCCTAAAGATCAATACTTAACCAACATAGCGTGGAGTCCAGATGAAAAATTTATTTACATAGCCATTGTTAACCGCGAGCAAAACAGTTATAAACTTAATGAGTACGATAGAGCAAGTGGTAATTTTGTAAGAACCCTTTTAGAAGAGCAAGATAAAAAATACACCGAGCCTTTAAACGAAATGGTATTTGTAAAAAATAATCCAACCCAGTTTATTTGGCAAAGCCGAAAAGATGGATTCAATCACCTCTACTTATACCACATAAACGGGCAACTCATCCGTCAATTAACCAAAGGCAATTGGGAAGTAAAAGCACAAAATGGATTTGATGCCAAAGGCGAACGTTTCTTTTTTCATGCCAACGAACAAAGTCCGGTTAACCAAGATTTTTACACCGTGCAATTAAAAACAGGAGAAGTAAAACGGTTAACGTATGGCAATGGCTTTCACACCGCAATGGTAAACGACAATGGCGATTATTTTATAGATAACTATTCCAACGTAAACGTGCCGCGCGAATACAATATTATACACACCAACAGTAAAAAAGCAGTCAATATTTTTAAAGCCGATAATCCGATTAAAGATTATAAATTGGGGGCTTGGAAATTATTTACCATTAAAAATAAAGAGGGATTAGATTTATATGCCCGTTTGTTTAAACCTACCGATTTTGATAGCACCAAAAAATACCCGGTTTTAGTTTACCTCTACAATGGACCACACTCGCAAATGGTTACTAACACTTGGATGGCGGGTGGCGAGTTATGGTATCAATACATGGCACAAAAAGGCTTTATCGTATTTACTGTAGATGGGCGAGGCACCTCTTACCGAGGTAAAGAATTTGAACAAGCTACGTTTAGGCAATTGGGACAAAAAGAAATGGAAGACCAATTGGCTGGTGTAGAGTATTTAAAAACGTTAAGTTATGTAGATGCCAACCGTATTGGGGTGCATGGTTGGAGTTTTGGTGGATTTATGACCACCTCGTTAATGACGCATTACCCCGGCGTTTACAAAGTAGCCGCAGCTGGTGGCCCTGTTATTGATTGGAGCTATTACGAAATTATGTACACCGAGCGTTACATGGATACACCGCTTGAAAATAAAGAAGGCTACGATAAAACCAATTTATTAAACCGTGTTGATAAATTAAAAGGCCGTTTGTTGATGATACACGGCGCACAAGACGATGTGGTGGTTTGGCAACATAGTATATTGTACGCTAAAAAAGCCGTAGATAAAGGCGTGCAGATAGATTACTATATGTATCCCGGTCATTTTCATAATGTGTTAGGAAAAGACCGAGCGCATTTAATGGAAAAAATTTGTAATTATTTTATTGAACATTTATAAAACCGATTGCAGTAGTATAAGTTAATTTCTTTAACTCACATTACGCATTATTTTTTCTTTACGAACTTTGCGCCTTTGCGGGCTGTACCTGTTTTGGACTCTTCTTTCAAAGGTAAGCGTTCCCTAAATTGAATATAAATAATACCAAGTGAACTTATATTTTTTATAAATTCTACTTTACGGTTTACTAATCTGTTTAATTTGTGCTTCCAACAACGCAATACCCTCTACAAATGTATGGGGCTTGTAACCTAACTCTTTTCGGGCTTTATCAATAATAAATCCAGTAATGGGTGGGCGTTTGGCCGCTTGTTTAATGTCGGCACTTTTACTTGGTTTAATTAATTGTTTATCTAAGCCATAATAATCGGCAACGGTATGCGCCAATTCTAAGATGCTATAAAAATCAGGGCCGCTAATATTAAAAATACCTCTCGCCTTTTTCTCGGCTATTAAAATGCAACCATCCGCTAAATCTTCGGCTAAGGTGGGTGTTCTAAATTGATCATCTACCACATGAATAGTTTTACCTTGTTCTAAACTACCTTTTACCCACAACACAATGTTACTACGGCTCATGTTATCTACAATACCATATACCAGCACCGTGCGTGCCATGGCCCAATGCAAACTACTTTTTTGTACAATTACCTCTGCCGCCAATTTACTTTCGGCATAGTAACTAAGCGGGTTAGGAACAGCCGTTTCATCTAAAGGACCGTGCGTACCATCAAAAATAAAATCGGTACTGAGGTGAATGTACTGTGGCCGATACGCTGCATCTTGATTCATCAAAAATTGTAAAGTATCTACTTGGTATTGCACCGCCAACACATTCATGGCCCAACAATCAGTCTGTTCGGTTTCGCAAGCATCTACATTAGTCATGGCAGCCGTATTAATAACTACATCGGGTTTATGTAAAGCTAATACCTCCTTCACTTGTGTAGCATTGGTAATATCCATTTCTTGATACGCATATCCATCTTGTTGCAGTAAACGGTTCTCGCCGCGAGCCGTTGCAATTAAGCGAACATCCGATTTATCTTTTAATTTATAAACCAATTTTTGACCCAAGAGGCCATTAGCACCTGTTATTAAAATTTTCATAGCATTTAAGTTAAGCAGTTAAAATAGCTTTTAGCCGACGAATTTGTTCGGGTGTACCCAACACAAATAATTTCGATTGAGGAATTATTTTAGTATCGGCACTTGGGTTTACAATATACTCGCCCATGGCCGTTTTATACCCAATAATATTAGCCCCCGAGCGGTTACGAATTTCTAAATCACTTAATGTTTTATGTTTCAAATCTTCGGGGATGTGTTCAAAGCTAATTTCTTCGAGGTTATTATTATCGCCACCTTGCGCTACCACGTAATCAATAAACTCCATCACATCGGGCTTCATTACCAAACTAGCCATGTGTGCGCCACCCACTTTATCGGGCATAATGACGTTATCGGCTCCTGCAATTTTTAATTTGGTATCACTTCCATCGTCGCTGGCCCGCGAAATAATCGTTAGCTTCGAGTTCAAGTTACGAGCCGTTAGTACTATAAATAAATTATCAGCATCTATGGGTAAAGTGGTAATTAAAGCCTTAGCTCTCAAAATACCAGCTTTTAATAACACTTCATCTTGCGTTGAGTCGCCAGTAATAATGAGTTCTGAAAATTTATGATTGAGTGCTTCGGTAACTTTTGTACTTTGTTCAATTACCACAAAACGTTTATCGTGTTTTTTTAAAATTTGCGCAGCTTGGCGTCCATTGCGCCCGAAACCGCAAATAATAACATGATCATCTAATTTTTCAATGGCCGAATTCAAACGTTTATTTCTAAAAAATTGGTTAAACTCACCGTCAGTAACAAATCGTGTGATGGTACTAACGGCGTATGCAAATGTACCAAAACTTGTGATAATTAAAAATGCAGCAAATAAACGCCCCGTGTTGGTAAGTGGATGTATCTCGCCATATCCAACCGTAGCAATGGTAATAACGGTCATGTAAAACGCATCAAACAGCGGATAACTCTCAATAAAATAAAACCCTAGCGTACCCACCAACAAGAGCGTATTTAGGATGTAAATAGGCAACAAAAACTGGTTGTACTCCTTAAAAAAATTAGCTATTTGAAATTTCGTTTTCATTACTTGATTAGTTAACGAAAGTAAGAAATATACTTTATACCCAATGCATTTAACCCATTGTATTTAAAAAGACTGTGTTAAATTATCGAGTAATCGTTAAATATCAATTATATTTACATATCACGTATGAAGCGTAAACTACTTATAATTTTTAGTTTAGGATGGCTACTAAATCCAGTTTTTGGGCAAGATATTTTATATACCATTACTGCCGAAAAAATTAACTGCCGCATTACTGAAATAACTGAAACATCGGTTTTTTACACCATTAATAAAACCCAATCCGATAGTATTTCTATTAATCTTGTTTATTTAATTCAATACGCCAATGGCCTTGTCGAAAAGTTGAATACCCTTGAAGAACCCGTTACAAACCGAACTAATTCCAAAAAAATATATGTGTCAAAAACACCTTATAGTATTTCTTTAAACACTTTAGCTTTCTTTAATTCAGACATTACTTTTTTAGGTGAACGGCATTTGAAAAATTCGGCATTCACTTTAGGTTTTTTGGCCTCGTATAATTTTAATACACGCACAAGTTGGCCTAACCTTTGGCTATCTCTACTTACCAAGTCTAAAAAACAATACGATATTGGTTCCTATTTTTTATTTAAACCCGGCGGTGGCAATCCTAAATACCGTGCCTCTGGGTTTATAGGCTGCATGGTCAAATACACTGCTTTTACGTTTGAGGCTGAGAAACAAACAACAGTTTACACATCTGGCTTTCCTCAAGTTATTTCCAGAGGCTTCGAAAAAAGAAATGGTTCGCTTTTAGCAATTATGTTTTCGATGGGTTACGATGTGCAATTAAGTAAAACCTGTTTTTTCAGAAATTTATTAAGTTTTGGTGGCTTTAAAGTTAAAGATAATTACGCCAAAGAAATAAGTAGAGAAATTGGAAGGAATGAAGGTAGACTCATTAACGACCCTGCTCGCATTAATTACTTACCTAAGTTATATATCGGTTTATGTATCGGCTGGCAATTTTAAAAACATACTATTGCATTTACTTTTTGCTGCTCTGCACAGGTCTGGCCGCTCAAGATAAAATAATTTTAAAAAATGGCAGCATCAAGTATGTGAAGGTTAAAAGTATTAACGAAACGTTAGTCATGTACACAGATACAGCCTCGGTAGATAATTATACACAACACTTTGAGAAAAAAGAAATAGCACTCCTTGAAAAAGCCGATGGTACACTTTTGTTGTTTTCAGATGCTAATTTTTCGGCGCAAAAACAATGGGAATTAGAACCCGATAGCACCATGACTAATTGGCGAAAGCAAGAGAGCTTACATGGCAATCACTTAATTGGTGCTCAACTTATAGGCATCTCTTTAGGACGATTAACAGTTAACTACGAATACCTTTTTGCTAATAAAACCATTGGTATTATGCTACCGCTATCCTTAACATTCAATCCTTATTTTAACGGTCAACCTGCGCTTACTACAAGAAGCACTCCGCCACCTTCCTATAGTTGGATTTATGGTGCCGATGTTAATTTTTATTTTACCAAAAGACCCTATAATAAATTTTTTGTAGGTCCCCGTTTACGATTAGGCGAAGATTTACTGATTGGTATTTCGGCAGGCACCGCTCAAATTCAAATAGGATGGATGTTAGGTACGCCTAAACAACAATTAATGCACCACCTTTCATTTGGTTTTGGTATTCTTAAAATCTATGACAATGGCGCTTTTCAAAATCAAATCATAACTTGGATGAGCATAAACTACCGCACCAGTTTACGGTTTCCCTTTTTATCAAAAGCTAAAGTTAAACGTTAATGTATCAACGGCTTATTCCATCTAACTTAACTCATAGTAATTCTTAACACCAATGCGTTATATATAAATACTTTTTAAAATTTAGTACCAACCATTCATTTCTTCCTTTGCGAACTTTGCGCCTTTGCGTGCTATTTTTCGTGTATGCTAGTATCTAACGGAGTTATGACTTTTATTCTAAAGAACTTCTTTCTTGAAATTTCGGTTAAATACCATAACGCCGCTCGTAAGCTGCATTCCCTTGAAGCCCGCCACTATGCAGCATTAAAATACGTTTATGCCGAAACTCGGGCTTTGCCTTTAAAATCGTTTGAATAGCCCACAAAACTTTTGCTGTATAAACGTAATCCAACTCTAACTCATTTTGTTGCTCAACTTGTTTTTTAAAAGCCAATAACTCAGCAGTATGTTTAGCATAACCGCCTTGATGAAACGAATTTAAAATAGTAGAATGGTGGATGGATAAAGGATCGGTTGGTGCAGCAATAGGCTCAAAATTAAATCCATGCGCCCGCCAATCGTTTACTTGTTTCAACAATTCATTTTCACCTTTCAAAACCGAAATACCAATGAGCGTTTGATGTATTGGTAACGCCGCTAAAATTCCGCTAAACGTGGTTGCGGTGCCACAGGCGCAAAAAATAATATCGTAGTTAGATGGAATATAGTTAACTATTTCCATACACCCTTTTACGCCCTGGGCATTGTTACCGCCTTCGGGTACTACTTTTACGTGACCCTGCTTACGAATAAACTCGGCAATAAACGCATCGGCTTGTTTAGTTTTATAAACCTGTCGCGTTACAAAATGTAGAGCCATGTTTTTACGTTTAGCAAATTGTAAAGTAGGCGAGCTTAGTAATTCGTTTTCTTCGCCTCTAATAATAGCCGTGCAAGGAATTTGTTGCGCGTAACAATAAGCGGCAGTAGCATGGATGTGATTAGAGTGCGCACCTCCAAACGTAAGCAAGCCACTTTGGCTGCTGCTAGGCATATTATATTTTAATTTAAAATATTTATTGCCACCATACAAGGGGTGCATCTGTTCTAAATGCAAAATAGAAATCGGAAATCCCGAAGGCAAATGAATACTTTTAATAATTGGAGTTTGCCATGCACGCCTCATAATTAAATCAATTTCCTTTGCTGCTAAAGTTACAGAAGTTTACTCAAGTAAAAGCCTTAAATTTACACCGCTTGAATTATAAAATCATAATTATAAAATTATTGGTGTTGAGTTTAATAAGCACCTTCAATGCCCAAAACCCTTATTTTAAAAGGCTTTCATCCGAAATGCGTTTTCCCTCCGAAGTGGTTTACGATATCCATCAAGATAAAGCGGGTTTTATATGGTTTGCCACCGACATTGGCCTCATCCAATACGATGGCAAAGTGTTTAAAACCTTTCCTGTAAATGTTGTAAATGGCAAAGCGGTTAGTAACATAATGGAGTCGGCTAATGGGGTTATTTGGTGTCAAAATTTTTCGGGTCGTTTTTATGCCACCCGTAACGATAGCTTAATTTATCAACCCAAAATTTCAATCTTTAGTAATTACGCGTTGGCCAATATTTTAAACGACACCATCTTGGTCTCTTGCACCGCCAATGGTGTTTCACTATTCAACACCATTACTGGTCAACAAAAATTGTTACAATTATCTGAAACAAACTTTCGACCAGCCATGCAATTTAATCATTCTGAATACCTTTTACAAACCCAAGATAAACTCATTGCAATAAATGCCAAAGGGGTTATAAGTACTAAAGCGTTTCCTATGCAAATGCAAACGTTTTATACATTTGAATTTAATGATCAAAAGTTAGGACTCACTAAATCGAACCCCATACAATTACAAATTAATACAAAAGATAATATTCTCTCGCTTGAACCGCTGTTAAAAGATGTTCTCATCCAAAATGTATGCGCCTTGCCACGTCAACGTTTTGCCATTATGAGTACTTCTGGTTTTTATATTTTAGATAAACAATTTAAACTTAGCCAACATTATTTTCCGGAAGAAAATGTATCGAGTATTTTAGAAGACCGCGAGGGAAATACATGGGTTAGCACACTCAACAGAGGTGTTCTATTTATTCCAAATTTAGGTATCCGACAGTTTTTAACCGATTACTTTATTACTGCCACCAGTGCCATTAACAACAGCAGTTTTTTAATTGGTACTTACAATAACGAATTACTAAAAGTTAACGCACCTCATTACACCCTACAATCGCTTCAAAAAAATAAGGTGATTCATCAAATTACAAGCATCTACTATAATAAAACCAAGTCCGAAATAATGTATGCCAATCCCTTTTTAAACCAATGGCAGAACGGTAAAAATACCTCACTTTTAAATGTATCCATTAATGAAATTAAACGGTTAGATAGCACGCATTACCTTTTATCGGAAGGCGGCGGCACGAGTATTTATCCTGTTATGGAAGGCGATGCGTGGTATAGAAATAGCCCCTTCATTAATAGTGATGTGTATTTGAATAAACGTTTGGCTTTAGGGAAAACATTTGTGCGCGTTAAATCGTCAGAAAACATTGGCGACACTATATTTTCAGTGGGTTCTACAGGTTTAATAAAACATTTTAATGGACAAACTGCTGAAGTACTGTTCAATAAAACTAGCATTCAAGCTATTAAAATACAAAAGCAAAACGACTCACTTTTTATTGCTACCATTGATAAAGGTATTTTACTTTACGTTAAAGGTCAACTGCATTCTTTTTTTAATTGGAAAGAAGACAAACGTCTCTATGATATTATTACGTTCCGCATTCAAAATCACCACCTATTTCTACTTCATAAAAACGGAATAGATGTTATTGGAATGGATGGGAAAATTCGTCAATCGTTATTGTTAAGTAATGGGTTAAGCGGCGTGAGTTTAACCGATTTTTTAATTCGTAACGATACCATTATAGGCATTAACGCCAATGGTATTCTCGAAATTCCGCTAAAGTCGGCTTTTGAAGTAAACTACACGCCATTACTACATATTAACCAAGTGCTAGTAAATCAAATGCCCTACCCTATTAACGAACCGCTTGTTTTAACGCCTCAACAAAACGAAATTGAAGTCTTGTTTTCTTTACTCGATTTTAAAGGGCAAGCGTCGAGTAAAGTATTTTACAGCATCAATAATGGCGTTTGGAAAGAAGTAAGCGGTTCATCGTTACAGTTAACAGCCCTGCAACCCGAACAGTATAATTTAAGATTTAAAGCCATTACTATACGTGGCACGGAGTCGGCTATCACCAGCATCTATTTTACCATTAATGCGCCTTTTTATAAAACGTGGTGGTTTATACTTTTAATGGCCATTTTTGTATTAAGTATTTTATTTGGACTTTTTCGAATTCGGTTAAAAGCAGCCGAGCGCAAAACAACCTTGTTAGCCGAAAAATCGGCACTCGAAAAAGCATTGTATCAATCCACACTCTCGGGCATCAAATCGCAAATGAATCCGCATTTTATTTTTAATGCTTTAAACACCATTCAATCTTATATCTACTTAAACGATAAAAAAAGTGCAGCCGATTACTTAGTGCAATTTAGCGAGTTGACCCGTTTAATTTTAGAGATGAGTAACAAAGAAAAAGTAACGCTTTATGAAGAACTAAAAGCCTTGAAACTTTATCTAGATCTCGAAAAAATGAGATTTGAAGACGATTTTAATTTTGAACTCTCGAAAAATGAACTCGACCAAGATGCCTTGCTTATTCCCTCTATGCTTATTCAACCTTACGTTGAAAACGCCATTAAACACGGGCTTCTGCATAAAAAAGGGGCTAAACGGCTTAAAATAAATTTTGAATTGAAGCAAAATGTACTCCTCGTTAACATCGAAGATAATGGAATTGGTATAGAAGCCTCGAAGCAATTGCAAGCCTTCCGCGGAAAAAAACACGAGTCGTTTGCCACGCAAGCTAATCAAAAACGATTTGAACTGCTTAACCAAGCCAGTTTATACAACATTGGCGTAACCATTATTAACCTCGAAAATACCATGCAACAAAGCATTGGTACTAAAGTTACTTTATCCATTCCGGTATAATTTGTAAATAGACTATTGAAATCTATCACAAAACAAAATCTGCGGCAGCTATCAGAAAAACTCGGTTCTGCGATCTATTGACGGATAATCCGAGATTATGCAATAGGAATTGTAGTGAGGGGTGAAAGCCCAATAAAACAGGCACTTTTTCGACTGAGGCACAGTGCTGCTATGGTGAAGAAGAAAAAGTGACTGTTTTGAAGGGATTTCGGCTCGTAATAGATTTCTATTGCATAATCTCGGATAATGGTAAAATGGAATTTACCTTTGGTAAAATCTGTAGGTTAAAGAAATAGTTAATGTTTACATTTGTTAAATAATGAAAGCTATAATTATTGAAGACGAAAAAAAATCGAGGCAACTCTTAGAAGTGCTATTAAACGAACATTGCCCACACGTCGAAATTGCTGAGGCTTGCGAAGATTTACCAACTGGTGTTAAAGCCATTCATAAACACCGCCCCGATCTTGTTTTTTTAGATATTGAATTGCCGGGCCTAAGCGGTCTTCAACTTTTAGACTTCATCAATGAAGATGAGATCACCTTCTCTATTATTTTTGTTACGGCCTATAATAATTACGCCATCCAAGCATTTAAACTTTCGGCTATAGATTATTTATTAAAACCTTTAAACCCTTCACTGTTAGTAGAAGCGGTAGAACGTTACGAGAAAATAAATACACGTCGGCTCAATCAACTCAATATTTTAAAGAGTAACCTTAATAGCCAAGAGGAAAAAAAAATTGCCATTCCGAGCCGCGATACCATTCATTATTTGAAACCAGAAGACGTTATGTATATAAAAGGCGAAGGGGCTTACTCTACCTTTTATTTAGCCAATGGCGAAAAGTATATGTTAAGTCGCAATTTAAAATACGTGGAAGATATGATTATGGGAATTACCTTTTTAAAACGTTGCCACAAGTCGTATATACTTAATAAAAAATACATTTCCACTTTTTCGCGACAAAGCTATCTTTCTACTTTACTCAATGGCGAGGAAATTCCCATTTCGACCGAACGGGTACAAGATATTTTTCCTAATTAAGCGTTTATTTTCCTTCGTTAGAAACTGGAGATCGCCACATGATGGCTACAATAATGGTTACAAACCCAGCGAGGCAAACTATGGGTGCTAAAGTAATACGTCTGAAACCAAAAATTTCGGGATTAAACACGTTGGGGTCTTCGCTACCACCGCCCATCATTAACAAATAGCCAAGGGCAATAAGTGCTAGGCCCGACAAAAAAAGGATATAGTTTTTTCTAGCAAATGGAGCTTTCATAATTTTCTAAGTAAACAACAAATCTACACTTTTTTGATGGGATATTGAAGCCCAATCTTTAGCCTTATTTTCATTAAATTTTCTTAATATTGCTATTTATACCACACTATGTCAAAAGTTGCTTTAATTACCGGCGTAACCGGGCAAGATGGTGCCTACCTTGCTGAATTATTACTATCGAAAGGCTACACCGTTCATGGGGTTAAACGCCGTAGTTCGTTATTTAATACCGATCGCATTGACCACCTCTACCAAGATCGCCACGAAAACAATGTTCATTTTAAATTACATTATGGCGATTTAACCGATAGCACCAATTTAATTCGCATCATACAAGAAGTACAACCCGACGAAATTTATAACTTAGCCGCTCAATCGCATGTAAAAGTGAGCTTCGAAACACCCGAGTACACCGCTAACTCCGATGCTTTGGGCACGCTTCGTTTATTAGAAGCCATTCGTATTTTAGGTTTAGAAAAGAAAACCCGTTTTTATCAAGCCTCTACCTCTGAGTTATATGGCTTGGTGCAAGAAATTCCTCAAAAAGAAACAACGCCTTTTTACCCGCGCAGCCCTTATGGCGTGGCCAAACTTTATGGGTTTTGGATTACCAAAAATTACCGCGAGAGTTATGGCATGTATGCGTGCAATGGTATTTTGTTTAACCACGAAAGTCCGCTTAGAGGCGAAACCTTTGTTACCCGCAAAATTACCCGCGCCGTTGCTAAAATTAGTTTGGGTATGCAAGACAAATTATTTATGGGCAACATAGATGCCGAACGCGATTGGGGACACGCCCAAGATTATGTAGAAGGCATGTGGTTGATGTTGCAACAAGAAGAAGCCGATGATTTTGTATTAGCAACAGGCATCAAAATAACGGTGCGTCAATTTATTGAAATGGCTTTTGCCGAAGTAGGCATTACCATTACTTGGCAAGGCAAAGACGTTAACGAAAAAGGAATAGACAAAACTACGGGCAAAATACTTATTGAAATAGATCCCAAATATTTTAGACCTGCCGAAGTAGAATTGTTAGTGGGCGATGCCAGCAAAGCCAAAGCCAAATTAGGGTGGACTCCCAAACGCAGCGTGGCACAATTGTGTAAAGAAATGGTAATAGCCGACGTTGAATTGTTTAAACGCGATAAATATTTATTAGAAGGTGGGCACAAAGTATTAAACTACAAAGAATAAAAGCCTACACCCTTTATGAAACCAACAGATAAATTATATGTAGCCGGACACCGCGGTATGGTTGGCTCGGCCATTATTCGCAACTTGCAAAAAAAAGGGTTTACTAATTTTGTTGTGCGCACCTCAGCCGAACTAGATTTAAGAAACCAGCAAGCGGTTACTACTTTTTTTGAAACCGAAAAACCCGATTATGTTTTTTTGGCAGCCGCTAAAGTAGGCGGCATACAAGCCAACAACACCTTGCGCGCCGAGTTTTTGTACGAAAACTTGATGATACAAAACAACGTTATTCATGCTGCTTATTTAAACCAAGTTAAAAAGTTAATGTTCTTAGGCTCATCGTGCATTTATCCGAAAATGGCACCACAACCTTTAAAAGAAGATTATTTGCTAAGTGGTTACCTCGAAGAAACCAACGAACCTTATGCCATTGCAAAAATTAGCGGCATCAAAATGTGCGAAAGCTACCGAAGGCAATACGGTTGCGATTTTATAAGCGTGATGCCCACTAATTTATATGGTCCTAACGATAATTATAATTTGAATACTTCGCACGTTTTACCTGCTCTAATTCGCAAATTTCACGAAGCCAAATTAAGCCAAGCCCCTTTTGTAGAAATGTGGGGAACAGGTTCGCCTTTACGTGAATTTTTACACGCCGATGACATGGCCGATGCCTGCGTTTATTTAATGATGAATTACAGCAACGAACAACACGTTAACATTGGTACTGGCAGCGATATAAGCATTAAAGATTTGGCTTTACTCATTCAATCTATTGTAGGTTATACAGGAACCATTCAACACGATTTAAGTAAACCCGATGGCACTCCTCGCAAACTAATGGATGTGTCGCATTTACACCAATTAGGTTGGCACCATACCATTGAATTGAAAGATGGTATTACGGCTGTTTACGAAGCCTTTAAACAACAAGAAATAAGCAAGGTTTGATAAAATCAATTTCATATTTGCATTTTAGTTTTTTTTTCATCTTCCTTTTAGTAACGCTTAATCCGCTGCGGGCACAACTGTATGGGCAACCCAGCAATTATCAATTTTCGCTACTTACTCAAAAACAATTGGCTCAACCCGACTCCTCTATTCACTCTGGCATTTTACCTTACATTCCTTTTTTCTCAAAAAAATACGAAGCCGTTGCCGACTCGCACCGTTTGTTTAAATACATTACTCGCGATGTGGCGCTCGATAAAACATTTTATACCGACTTAATTGACTTACATTTAAAAGAACCTAAGTTTAACTTACGCATTAATCCCTTATTAAATTTAGAATTAGGAAGAGACACCCGCGACACCACGCCCAGTCGTTTATACACCAACACCCGTGGGTTTATGGTAAGCGGCACCGTTGGCAACGATTTTTATTTTGAAAGCACCTTTGCCGAGTCGCAAAGTTTTTTGCCCGATTATTTAAGCAACTATGCCAAAGCCAGCACCATTATTCCGGGGCAAGGCCGTTGGAAAATTTTTAAAACCACGGGCTTCGATTATGCCAACTCGGCGGGCATCGTATCGTGGCAAGCAAATAAACATTTGAATATACAAGCAGGGCATGGCAAACAAAAAATTGGCGATGGGTACCGCAGTTTATTACTAAGCGATAACTCATTCAACTATCCCTACATTCGTTTCACACAGCAATGGTGGAAAGGACGCTTGCAATACAGCCATATTTATGCCAGTTTAATGAATTTAGTTTCGGCCAGCACCACTATTCCAGCCAACACCGAACGGCTCTTTCAAAAAAAGGCAGCAGCCTTTCAATACCTCAGTTTAAATTTACACAAACGTTTAAACATTGGTTTTTTTCAAGGATTGATTTGGCAAACGCCCGACTCTAAAAACCGTATGCGCTTGGGCTGGGAATACTTTAATCCGATTTTATACAGCAACCTAGCCGTTTTAGGTTTAAACAATGCCAATAATTTATTAGTTGGAACCACCCTTAGATTAGTTCCATTTAAAAACGTTGTTGTTTATGCGCAATGGATGGCCGATGATTTAAGCAATCAACTTAAAACGGGTAATGGTTGGGGGGTTCAAGGTGGTGTTAAATATTTTGATGCGTTTACTATTAAAAATTTATGCTTGCAAACCGAATATAATCAGGTATTCGGAAGCGCTTATCAAAGTCCAGTAAATAGTTCGATGCAAGACTATTCGCATTACGGACAAACCTTGGCATTTACCCCTTTTAGGGGCAGCGAATTTTTAATGTTAGGCGATTATAAATTTAAACGTGTATTTATCAACGCGCGCTATCACTTTCAAAATATGGGGGGAACCCAAAAAATTTTACCAAGCACTACTTCCATTTTAAATGCATCCATTGGTTATCTTATTAACCCCGCTTATAATTTGAATATAAACATGGGCTTACTATCTCGCAGCCAAATGGTATCTTTGGTAAAAGGTTTTGATAGCTACACGAATTATATTTACTTTAGTATCAGAACAAGTTTATTTAACACCTATTACGATTTTTAATGATAGTACTTATACTGGTTTTTGTGGTGGCTTTTGCGGTGGTGTTATACTCTACCCCCGCGTTAATTAAGGTGGCGGTATTAAAACGGCTTATTGATTCGCCAGGCGAAGAACGTAAAATTCATAAACGCAGCATTCCAACAATTGGAGGCATCATTATTTATGCTGCTACTTTATTTTCTTACTCATTGTGGTTTAATGTAGATGACTTACATCAATACGATTTAATTTTTCAATCGGTAAAAGAATTTAAGTTATTAGTAGCCACCAGTTTGGTTTTATTTTTTGTAGGCGTTAAAGACGATATTGTTGGAACGGCCGCCGTTAAAAAATTATTTGCACACATTATTGTTGCTTTAATTTTAATCTTGATGGGCGATATACGCATCACAGGTTTACATGGTATTTTTGGCGTAGAACAAATTCCATATTGGGGCAGTGTTTTTTTATCGCTGTTTACTTATATCGTTGTTGTGAATGCGTTTAATTTAATAGATGGGGTTGATGGATTGGCTGCTGGTGTTGGTTTTATTAGCACGTCGGCCTTTGGGATGTGGTTCATTTTTGCGGGCGATTATGCTTTGGCTTCGTTAGCATTTGCCTTAGCGGGTTCTTTACTTGGGTTTTTAGTGTTTAATTTTTCGCCTGCCCGAATTTTTATGGGCGACTCGGGTTCGCTAATTATTGGCATGTTTACTTGCGTGTTAGCCATTAAACTTATCGAATATCCGGTTGAACGCCTCGATAATTTTTGGATTACGATTAGTAAGCCCGTGTATGCCATTGCCGCATTAATTTACCCCTTGGTAGATACCCTTCGTATTTTTATTATCCGCGCAGCCAAGGGGCAATCGCCTTTTACTGCCGATAAAAATCATATCCATCACCGCTTGTTAGAGTGTGGTTTTAGTCATGCTAAAACGGTCATTATCATTTATGGCTTTACACTTTTTACTTTGGCCGCATCGGTAGTGAGTTATTTATTTAATAATCCGAATAGTTCACTTGTTGCGGTGGTTGTTTGTGGCTTATCGTTTTTATTTGTGGTATTAAATTTAAAACGTCAGAAAAAGCGTGATGCAGAATAAACTCTATACCTGTTTATTACTTTGCATTTTGAATGGGTTGGTCTTGGCGCAATACGAACCCTTAGCACGTAATATTCCGCTTAACACCGATGTTGTTAATACTTTAGATGAATGGGATTTAAAAACGGGCGATTTAAGTTTTCATTCGTCGTTTAAACCCTTTTGGTCGCGAACGCTTTTAAACTATCGCGACTCGCTATGTAATTATGCTCATTTTCCGATTCATAATTTTTTTTTAAGTAAAACATTTAATGATGCGCCCAATAAACGTAATACTTACAACTTTCAATTTTTACCTATTGCCGATGTTGAAGTAGGTT
This sequence comes from Bacteroidota bacterium, assembly GCA_013297775.1. Taxonomy (GTDB): domain Bacteria; phylum Bacteroidota; class Bacteroidia; order B-17B0; family Aurantibacillaceae; genus Aurantibacillus. The sequence goes on along the minus strand of JAAFIL010000058.1, from coordinate 2,998 downwards.
ACGATTTATTAAGTCAACGCCTTATTAATTACACGGGCGGCGGTGCACACGTTAAACTAAACATCAATAACGATTTTACTTTTGCTGGAACTGTTTACGGTGCGCGTACACAACTTCCCTTTTTTTTAGATACACAAATTGTTCAAACCGCCCTCATTCCCAATTATGAACAAGCCTACCGCGTTAATGCTAACACTTATACGTTTTTAGATTACAGTGGGTATATTTCTTATTCGCCCCAACAAAATAAAATTTTTAATTTTCAATTAGGAAAAGATAAACACTTTATTGGCGATGGTTACCGCAGTGTGTTACTCAGCGATTACGCTGCTAATTATCCTTACTTCCGCATCAATACTTCTATTTGGCATTTGCAATACCACGTTTGGTACACGTGGCTTTACGACATCACCAATGCCAATGGCATCAAACATAACTTTCAAAATAAATTTGGCACCTTTCATTATTTAAGTTGGAATGTGGCTAAAGAATTTCAAATTGGTGTGTTCGAAAATATTATTTGGCAAGGAACGGATAGCAATAGAGTTCGAACATTTGATGCCAATTACCTTAATCCAGTTATTTTTTTCCGCCCCCAAGAATTTTCGGTAGGCTCGCCCGACAATGCGTTTATTGGTATTAATATGAATGCGAAATTAGCCAACACCTTTAAGTTGTACGCGCAGTTAGGATTGGATGAATTTTTTTTAAAAGAAATTCGTGCACGTAGAGGTTGGTGGGCCAATAAACAAGCCTGGCAAGTAGGCTTTAAATATATGAATGCGTTTCATGTGCCGCATTTAACGTTACAAGCCGAATACAACACTGCCCGTCCTTACACTTATACGCATGGGGCTGTGGCTCAAAATTATGCCCATTACGGTCAACCCTTAGCGCATCCATTAGGTGCTAATTTTAAAGAATATATTGGCATCATTAATTTTCATAAAAACCGTTGGCAATTGAATTGGCAAGGGATGTATGCCATTGTTGGTAGAGATTCTTTAAAAAGTAATTTGGGGCAAAATCTTTTTTTAAGTTACACCACGCGCACTTTTGAGTATGGTCATAAAACTACACAGGGCCTTAAACAATATATTTTACAAAGCCACCTCCGCGTATCGTATCTATTACTGTCTCGTTTAAATTTAAAAGCCGAACTAGGTTACATTCAACGTAGCGAAAATTTTACGCAACGGTATCAATTGCAAAATCCTTATGTTTACTTTGGCATCCGTTCTAGCTTTTGGAACGTATATCGTGACTATTAATTATCTAACTATTAAAACGTAAGTTAGCAACGATGGGCTATTTAATTGCATTAATAACCACTTTATGTTGGAGCATTGGTATTTTCCCGTTTACAGAAGCGGCAAAACGTTTTGGCACAGCGGCATTAAATCAATACCGATTGTTGTTAGCTTGGCTATTTATAAGCGGAATTGTTTGTGTGTATTGTAGAATAAGTCCACTCACCGTTTTTACTTTACCTACTGCGCAAAACTATTTATACTTGGGGCTATCGGGTATTATTGGGTTTACCATTGGCGATTATTTTGCATTTAATTCCTTTCAAATTTTAGGCCCTAAACTAGGAAGCCTTTATACCACCATTGCGCCTTTTGCTGCTTTGTTTTTAAGTAGCCTTGTTTTAAATGAACACATTAACTGGATTGGTATTTTGGGGATGAGCATTACCATTGGTGGTGTGGTTTGGTTGACCTTATCTAAATCTGACCAAAAAAAATCGGCGCAATTAGGCTTTAACCGCGATAGAAAAGGTATTTTATTTGGCGTGTTAGGTGCGCTGTGTCAAGGTTCGGGCTTGGTTTTATCTAAACTTGCTTTACAAGCTGGTAACGGATCTTCTAACGAGTTACCAACCTTACATGCGGTGTGGGTGCGTTTGTTGTTTGCTGCTGGGGCTGCTCTGTTGCTTTCTATTTTAAATGGCAGTTTTAAAACCAATACACGCATTGTGTTTACCAATCAAAATGGCGGCTTACGGTATATGTTGATAGGCACTGTTTTAGGTCCGGTAATTGGCGTTAGCTGCTCGTTATTAGCTATTTTACATTTGCAAGTAGCCGAAGCGCAAACGGTTTTTGCGTTACTTCCCATTTTTGTATTGCCTTTAAATTATTTTTTTTACAAAGAAAAAATTACACTTACCGCAGCATTGGCTTGTTTAACCGCTATTTTAGGCGTGGTTGTTTTAATTTGGCGTAACGTATGGATTTGAAAAAAATACTTTCGGGTGGTATGGGTTTAAGTATGGTAAAACCCGTAGTTAACTACATTCAACACGATACCGAACGGTTGAAAGAGTTGCTTGTTTTGTTAGATAAGGGCGACATCAAACTTCAACACCATACGTCTTATGCCCTGTTTCATGTGGCGTTAAACGATGCGCAACTGCTACTTCCACATTGCGCTTTGTTTTTAAATTTATTGCAACGCAAAAATATACACGAGAGTACCAAACGAAATGTGTTACGTTGTTTTCAGGAGTTGGATTGCCCCGAAGCCTTTGTGGGCGAGCTTTTAGAGCAATGCTATTTGTTTATGAAAAATGCTGCGCATGCCCCAGCACTTATTGCTTTTGCTATAAATGTGGCGGCACCTATTTGTAAACGATACCCCGAACTGATAGAAGAATTTTTATTGGTATTAAAAGAACTTCAGCAATTTCACACTGCGCCTTCGGTTTTAGCTTGCATTAAAAAAGCGCAAAAGGTAGTGATGAAAAAAGGTAAGCATTAACCGCTTTTTTAACCTAGCAATCAATAGGTATAAGGAGGCTTCTAAAGTAATGGTTGTATTATCCGAGATTTTAAGAAAGAGGGTCTTTAGAATAAAATAGCTAACTCTATAAAAATACTTGAACCCTTATCTCGTCCTTGTTTAGCGAAGCGTAACGAGGACGTTTGAGAGCTGCGTTTGTAACGCAGATAAAGTGATGGTGTGGGCGTTACAAACGCCCGTTTAGCACATCCTC
>JAAFIL010000057.1 GCA_013297775.1 Bacteroidota bacterium | reverse complement strand
AAAATTCAGAATAACTTTTTGGCGAAACTTAGACTGTGTAAACCCAATTTAGGATTAATTTAAAAGTGTAAATTTGTATTAGGATTATTAACCAAAATGTGTCAACTAAATTCAGGACGAGACAGACGGAGCAACCATTTTCACTTGACAAGACTGAACTTAATTTTAATCAAAAAATTCAAATGGGACTACAAAAAGTCACCAATGCTAAGTGACTACTTAAACGCATACAAACTAAACAGACCCAATGAGTTTCTTACTATCCCGAAACCATTAGACAGAGGAAAAATAACAGCAAAAGACTTGATTAAGGTAACAACAGCAAACGAATGTGTTGAACTAATAAAAAAATGGGCGGAAGAAGTATATCATTCTTGGAGTTCAAGCCATTTAATAGTTTCTCAAATTGCAGACGGTTTTTTAGACAGCAGTTATAATGGAAAAACACAAGACGGAAAAACAAGAAATAAAGCAAGAATATGAAGATACATTCAACAAACTATTTTGACACTTTTATTGAAGTAGCAGAAGATACAAAAGCGGACTTCGGGATAATACCGCTAACAAAAGAGAAAAAGACTATTGCAGAAATGCAATACGAACTCGTTGCTAAAAACCCCTATAAGTTCAGTTCGGATGACATTTTTTTTCAAGTATTTGCTGATAGAAACGATTTGACAAAAGCTGAATACGAAAAAGCAAGAGAACAATTTTTTTCAAAAGGACAACCTTGTTTTCGTGCATCACCTCTAACGAAAACGTATGGTTTTGGTATCCACAGTAACAAAAATGGCAAAGTGGCACTTTACGGTATGGAAACTGAGGAATATCAAAAGTTTTTAGCAGACATTAAAATAAAAAAAGTGAAAGCAATGAAATCAAGAAAATAATATTTATGGAAATATTCACCAATATTAATTTGGGTACAAGGTTTGACATTGAAACCACAATGGTAGAAATACCTGCGGGAAAAATAGAGTTACGAGATGACAGAATAAAACAAAAGTGGATTGTGGAAATAGTACCATTTTTGATAGCAAAATTTCCAGTAACACAAGATGTTTATTTTGACATTACAAACGAATTGCCAAGTACATTTAAAGGCGACAAACGACCTGTTGAAACGGTTACTTGGAAAGAAGCCGTAAATTTTTGCAATCTTTTATCAGAAAAATTAGGGCTAAAATCTTGTTATGCAGTTATGGCTGAAAACGATGAAATTACATTTGACAGAACAGCAAATGGATTTCGTTTACCAACAGAAGCGGAATGGGAATATGCTTGTAAAGCAGGCGAAATTGGAATAAGATATGGAGAATTAAATAATATTGCTTGGTACAAAGATAATTCGTCAATGACATCTCATATTGTTGGACAAAAAGAACCAAACTCTTGGGGACTCTACGATATGCTTGGTAACGTTTGGGAATGGTGTTCAGACATCTATGACGAGACCGTTTATGGTTCATATAGAATTTTTAGAGGTGGTGGTTGGGCTGACGAAGAACGAAGTGTAATGGCGACAACCAGAAGAAGAAGCCATCCAATGAAATTTAAAATTGAGGACCTTGGATTTAGAATTGCGAGAAACCAGACAGAAAAAACAACGAACCGCTAACACGGGTTTGGCAAAAGTGGCGGTTCAGTGCTCCGCAGACACATTTGTGGTTAATCAAAGTTTGGTTCTCCGCATCAACATTTGTGTTGCAAATCGCCACCTTCGCCAAGTTTGAAACTGCTACAAGCACTGCTGTAAAGACCAACTATATACTAACAAACGGCATTTGAAAATTAAAGTTTTCGACTTCGACTTGCGACAAAATGAAATCTGCCAAATCAAACCGACTTATTTTTGTGCTTGCATTTACACCAACCCAACCAACCCTGTAATTTCCTACTCTTGCATCGTTTGTTAGTCTTGGACCTCTAACAATGACCCATTTTTTATCGCTTGCTTTCAATACATCAGCGTGAGCAATTGCATCGTTCAAAATTTTTGGAACAGCAATTTTCATTATAGTTCTTATCAAATGGTCGGCAAATTTGGGTTTGTCTTTTTCTGGAAACGGTAAACCACCACCTGACAATGAAATAATCCTATCAACTTTATACTTTTGCATTGCTGAAATAATATTTTTGGTTCCATTGGTCTGCACCCATTCAGGTGAATCTTTTACGTGTCCAAATAAACTAACAACTATATCGGTACTCTCAACAGCTTTTTCAACATCTTGTATATTCAATACATCGCCTTGTACGATTGTAAGTTTTTCATTACTAGCTTTTAGTTTTGTGCTATCACGAACCAACACCTTAACTTCATAACCTTGATTAAGGGCAATTTCTAAAAACTTTTGACCAGTTTGACCAGTTGCACCGAATAATGCTATTTTCTTTTTCATTTTAATTTATTTTGTATCGTTAAAAAATTACCTTCTAAAACTTCAAATGGAACAAATCCACTTGCAACCTTGTGGTAAACACCACCAATCTCTAAAAATACGGTCGGGAAACCGCTTACACCCAAATCATTCGACTTTTTAAAATCGGTTTCTGCACTTTTGATATTGATGCTGTCACTCATTTGCAAAACAAAATCCGCAGAATCCAACCCAAATTCTTTGGCAATTTTACCATACGCTTCATAATTTTTTGGCTCTATGCCATCAAAATAAATTGCTTTTTGAAGTGCCGATGCAAACTGAACGCTGTTTTCGGGTTGCAGTTTTTTAAATACAGATAATGCAATAGAAGGTGGTATAGAAGTAAAAATGGCTGTACCATTTTTGAGTGTTTTATTCAAAAAATCATTGCCAAATTTGACATTGCAGGCTTTTTCAACATCCTTATAAGCCCAACTGATATAAGGCGCAACCTCACCAATTGGGCCAATTCTATTGCCCGTAATCATTCCACCAGACACTACTTCAAAAGCCAGACTTTTTTTATATTTTTCGTGAAACTGGTTCATCGCTGGCGAAAAACCATAGCACCAGCCACATAAGGCATCATATACATATATTATTTTCATACTATTTTGCGTTTTGCAATTGGTAACAAACACTAAAAAAAACAAAGCAAACAAACATTTTTTCATCGAATTTGAATTGTGCCTCAAAGATAACTAACTTTGCAGTACATAATCTAACTAACGGTACTAACCTTTTTGTAAGTATGGAAAAAGAAGTAATAAAAATCTCGGCTCGTTGTCCTATCAGAACAACGTTAGAACTAGTAGGTGGCAAATGGAAATTACTTATTTTGTTTCAATTGGCAAACAAACCACTTCGTCTTTCGGAGCTCAAAAGGCAAATACCTGATATTAGTGAAAAGATGCTAATTCAAGAATTGAAAAATCTTATGGACAGCAAATTGGTAGAGCGAAATAATTTTGGCGAAGTACCGCCAAGGGTAGAATATGAATTGAAACCCATTGGCCATAAAATAATACCACTTATTGATGATATGAAAAATTTTGCAAATGATTATGAAAAATCACAATTTGAAATCGAAAATAAATGACAAAAATTTTAATTACAGGTGCTACCGGAAATGTTGGTACGGAAGTGATAAAGTCATTGCAAAACATTGATCATCAACTTGACATTTATGCTGGAGTCAGAAATATATATGAAGACAGACTTAAACTATCCAATTACAAAATAAATTTTTCTTTATTGGACTTTACCGATGTGGATACATACAAAACGGCTTTACGATTCTTTTAATTGTAAAAACATATCGTTAAACCGTAAGCGTACTTTTTCGATGAAGGCTTCGTTTATTTTCTGTTTTAATTGATCTACCGTTCGTACCTCTTCTACTAAAAACTTAAACGTTTGTTCCATGGGGCCTGCTTCAAATTTAACCATGTATTTATCGTTCATTTGAAAAATACTAATGCTAATGCTTGGGTGCGGAATGCTATCAATGATTCTCATCTTTTTTAAATGCTTTTTTAAAATTCAATAAATTTTGTAAAACACCCCAAGGGCTTACGTTGCGGTCGCCATCTTCGTGAATGCGGCTTTGAATGGCGTGTGCCAAAAGTACAAAGTGTTTTTTGTTAAGTTGATTTAATACCGCTTCGGCCTTATCATCGCCGTTTATAATGTTGGCACAAGCTGCCCAATCCACGGCTTTTATATGTAATAAAAATTGAAAGGCTTTTTTATCTTCCCAAATGGCATTTACAAAAGCGGCTAATTCAACATGTTTATTTTTCATTAAAAATTGAAAGGCTTTTTTATCATCGCGTATGGCATCGAGGGTGGCAATCAATTCTTGGTAGCCATTATTCATTAACCAATTAAAGCCTTGGGTATCGTTTAAACAATGCCTTGTAAATTGATCAATGGCAAAAGAGGAATAATGTTTCATGGGTTAAAAACTAACGTATAAACGCAAATTAATTTGTCTGTTCGTTAAATAATTAGGAATGGCATAGGTTTGCCCCGTTACATCTTGCAGCCATGTGTAAGAAACGGTATTATTAATTTGTAAAATATTCATCACTTCGGCAAATAACCAAATATCTTTTATGTGGTTAAATCCGTTTTTACGTTTAAAGGTTCGGTTTTCTTTTAAGATGTTATAAGCAAAGCCAACATCTACGCGGCGGTAGGGCGGCATCCGAAAGACTTGTTGGTAGCGCAAATGGTTAGGAGGGCCAAATGGTAAACCCAATCCAAAATTCATATTGATATTAAATTTACAATTTGGTAGTTTGGGTAAATAATCTTGAAAGAATAAACCAAAGGTTACCAATTGGTCGCTGGGGCGCGGAATAAAACCAGGATCAACGCGAATGCTATCGGTTGCTACTTGATCTAACGTTCGACCTTTAACAATTTTTTCGCCGTCTTTGTTGTAGCGGATGTAATGAATGTTATCAGGCGATTTTTCGCGGGTTTGTAAAATGCCAATGGTGGCCCAACTTTCTACGCCTTTTACAAACTCGCCATTAATGCGTAAATCTAATCCGGTGGCATAACCTGTTGCGTTGTTGTTGGCAAAATAGCGCACACGCACGTTATCTACTTCGTAAGGAATGATGGCATTTAATTGTTTGTAATAACTGGCCATGATGAGTTTAAATGGACGTTTCCACATTTTAAAATTGTAATCGCTGCTTAATAAAAAATGAATGGATTGTTGGGCTTTAACGTTGGTGTTAATTTGACCTTGTATGTTTCGTAACTCGCGGTAAAAGGGCGGTTGGTAATACAATCCTGTCGAAAATCGAAATAACCAATCGCGTTTCCAGTTGGGTTTATAAGCTAGGGTTACACGCGGCGATACAACTGTTTGCGCATTTACAGTCCAGTATTGCGCCCTCACACCGCCTGTAAACGTGAGCGAACTGGTATCGGCAAAGGTGTAGGTATTGTTGTATTGCACATAGCCTTGCATGCGTTGGCTAATGAGTTGTATTTTGGTTTTATAAACATCTTGTAAATCAATGGCCGTTGGGCTATAAGGACTAATAAAGCCAGATGAGTCCACCAAACGCCATTCACTTAGCTTATCATCTATGCGTTCGGCTTGTAGGCGTGCGCCCCATAACAACTCGCTTTTGGGGTTAATGTAAAAGGTGCCTTTGTGTTCGGTATTTAAAACCGTTGCAGTTAAGTAATTGCGGCCATTGTTTAAAAATGTACCCACGCCTCGGTTAAAGGCAACTTGTCCAAAATTTGATTTCCCAAAATCGGCTTCTAACTGGTCTATGAAGTATTGCCCCTGAACGGTGTATAACTCTTCTTCTTGGGCTCGGTAGGCCGATGTAATAAACTTTAATTTTAATTTTGGCTGTGGTAAATAGGTAGCACTTAGTCCGCCCATAAACGTGGTGTATTGCATTAGTTCTTTTCCATCAAAAAACACCGTAAATTTTAAAGCATTGTTAACGGTTCCAAAAGTGGTTTCGCGATTGGCAGGTATAACAAGGTATTGGTTGTTGGCAATGTTTCCTAAAAACTCTAGTTTAAATTTGGGATTGATATCGAAGGTTAAAAAACTTTGTACGTCAATAAAACGTGGGCGGTACTCGCCTTTGGTATCGAGTCCTTTTAATAAATAAGCATTGGTACGGTACCGCGAGCCAATGCTCCACGATAGCAATCTGTTTTTTGTAACCCCTTGCAGATGCAGGTTTCCGCCTAATGCACTTGCCGATGCTGCACCACCAAACTTGAGTGGTTTTTTATAAGTAATATCCAATACACTGCTTAACTTATCGCCATAGCGGGCTTCAAAGCCACCTGCGCTAAAATTAATATTACTCACCATTTCGGGGTTGGCAAAGCTCAGCCCCTCTTGCTGTCCACTGCGTGCTAAAAATGGACGATAGACTTCAATGTCGTTTACATACACTAAGTTTTCGTCAAAGTTACCGCCTCTTACACTGTAGCCGCTGCTTAACTCGTTGTTGCTACTTACGCCAATTTGCGTTTTTATTAAATCTTCTAAGTTTCCACTAACAGAGGGCAGTTGCGTAAACACTCTGGGGTCTATACGCGTCATTTCTACATCACGTTTTCCGCCATCTACATTCACTTCGGTAAGTGCATTTTTAAATTTTAATTGCGGCGATAGTATTTTAGTTTCGCCTGGTTTTAATTTTAGCTTAATAATTTGTTTATCGTAATTGAGGTTGTAAAACGTTAAAGACCATTCGGTGCCCGAAGGTAAAATTAAACTATAAAACCCTTTGCTATCAGTTGTGGTTGCAAAACGCCCATCTTCTAATACGCCTATGTTAATGGCTTCGATGGCTTGCCCAGTTTCGTCTCTAATATAACCACTTACTTCGGCGGTTTGAGAAATAGCACGAAGCCCCCCAAACATTAGTAGTATTAAATATAAAATCTTCGCTCTCAAAAAATTCAAACTCAAAAAATTCAAATAGATAACGAATATAAGACTTAATTATTATGTAATACTAAGTATAAGGTGTTTTTGTTAAGAAGGAAAAAACGAAACTCAAACGGGTAGTTTCGACTTTTCGATGGCACTCGTTAATTCTTGCTTAACCGAATTAAAAAAGTCGAGAGGGAGTTCAGCCGTTGGAATAACTCTTCCAAAACAATCGTAGTTGTAATCGCCGTATAAAATAGCATAGCGGCTAACATCTTCGTTGGTTAAGGATTCTAAAGTAAAGTTGGGTTTATGTTCATTTATTAAATGAAGCGGATTTACTTTAAAAGCCATAATAGCTTTGATGCTCTCTATTTCATTGCCTGGCGGAACGGTTACATAGTTATCTAACTCTAAAATGACTTTGTAGTTAAGATCTGAACTGTACCTCGAAAAAAAGGAGAGTAAACCTTTTTCTTCCAAATCGTATTTCCATTGCGATGAGAGGCAAAGTGTGTTAAACAGTAATTTACAGTTTACCGATTGGTTGATATAATTATCAAACGCTGATAGTGGATGGTGTTTATTCATTGTGTAATTAGTATTGTATTTGGTTCAATAAAATTAATGAATAAAACAAAATGGAATGCTTTTAATTAACAAGGATGGATATATATTTTACAAAATTTAAAAAATGTTTAATATTTCTTTTTTTATATTCGTTATTAAATTCTATTATTACTACTTATTCTATAATTTTATTTATGAAATCAACTCTAAACATCTGTATAGGCTTAATATTGGTTATACTTATTAGTTCTTGTGGCTCTCGTGCTGGATTTATGAAACGTAAATACCGTAAGGGCTACCACCGCGAATTTGTTAAAGCTCCTAAAACGCCAACCGGCATTTCTGCGCTTTCCGAAGGGGTAACACGTTTAGCTAAACTTGACCCGAAAGCCACACCGAATGCCTCGGCAGCTCAACAAAGTACGTCAGAAAAAGGGTTAGCCAACGTTTCATCTGCACCAGTTGAGTCAGGTAATACGCCTTCTTTGCCAACCAAAAGTTCGGTCTCTTATTTTACTCAAAAAAACGAAGCAAAACTAAAATCAAATGCAGTAGCTGCGGTTGATTTTAAGCCAGCACTTCACCAAACGCCTGCTGCTTTTAAAACGCTACTAGCCCAACAAAGTAAGAAAGGAAAAAGTGATGCGAATACCATCCTTCTCGTTGTGTGTTGTATTTTTATACCACCACTTGCTGTTTTCCTTTTTCAAGATGATATTACGGTAGATTTTTGGATAGATTTAGTGTTGTGCTTTTTGTTTTGGATACCCGCAGTAGTATTTGCGTTTTTGGTATGCTTTGCCAACGTATCGTTCGGCTAATACCGTATTGATTTACTAATTCATCTGATCTGGAACGAAAACTTATGGGTTTACTTTGTTAGCAATACTAGTCGTAGCTTTTGTTAGATCTCGGTTAAAGAGCCATAAGTACTTTGTCGGACTTCTTGTAACTGAACCAAATTATAAATCAGCGGGGGTGTAGCTTAGAAATTAGTCTCAGGCAAAAGTTGGGGTTGATAAAAACCTTTTATTTATTCGTATATTTTAACATTTATAACCCATAAACTTTACTATTTTTACAACATTAACTAGTTAAATTAAATAAAATGAAAAAAGTATTAATGTTAGCTGCTTTTGTAGGTTTACTCAGCAGCGCAGCCGTTGCCAACACCAAAGGTGATGACAAGGATAAAAAAGCTAAAAAAGAATGTTGCAAAAAAGGTGAAGCTAAGGCTTGCGCTGGCGAGAAAAAAGAAGCCTGTGCAAAAGATGGCGAAGCTAAAGCTTGTTGCAAGAAAAAAACGGAAGGTACTGCTTCTGTAGCTGATGCTACTAAAACAACTGCCGAAGTAAAAAAATAATTTGTTTGCACTTTTTGTTTAAAAAGCTACCCTAAAAAGTAGCTTTTTTAGTTTAATCAATTCGTTGATAATTGATTTTGTGAAGCCCGAACACACCCAAACCTCCCAATCCTATCCGCTTTATTCCTAAAGGCCTTTACTAATCCATTTGTTATACCAATATCGGTTCTAAAAGATACAAGTTGAACCAGAATTATTTTTCTTGTAGGCGACGAAAAAAATATAGTTGTAGCAAGGCCTACGGGTATAATTTTTGAGGAAGTATAAGAGAAAAAGAAACTGGGTCAACGTATCTTTTAGAAATGATGTTGGTATTACTATTAAATTTTAAAGTGAAACGTCAAAAATAGACTCTATTTCATTTTTAATTGTTTTAACCTAGATTATGCAATAGGAATCGTAGTGAGAGGTGAAAGCCCAATAAAACAGGCACTTTTTCGACTGAGGCATAGTGTTGCTATGGTGAAGAAGAAAAAGTGACGAAGTTTACTGTTTTGAAGGGATTTCGGCTCGTAATAGATTCCTATTGCATAATCTAGGTTTAACCCAAATGAGTGTACCCAAACTTCTTTATAGCCATTGTTCATTAAAAATCACTTTTTCTTTGTGAGATACAAATAAAAGACTTAATATTGCAAGATAATTCTAATACTACTAGTTCTGTAGTCCTAATCAAAAGAATTTAAAATTAAAAAAATACATATAACAGTCGTTTTATCATACTCCTTTACCTATGTTTGAAGTTATGGATTTAAGCAACCGCGTGTTGCCCGATTTAAAAGAGATTGCAAAAAATTTTAATGTGGATGTTAAAGGGTTATCAAAAGGTGATCTTATCCTTAAAATTGTTGATGCGCAAATAGACTCGCCGCAATTGGCCAAAGAGGTCTTTGAAATGTTTCAAGGTAAAAAAGCACCTGCAAAACCGGCAGCCGTTAAACCAGAAAAAGAGTTTAAAGTAGAAAAAGATCCAGTGGTTCGAGAAAAGCGACCCCGAAAGGTTAAATCGGAACCACAAATGGAAGTGCCGTTTCATCAGCCAATGATGCATGATCATACTACCGAGGAAGAAGATAAAATTACACATTCGGTATTAACCGACGAAAAATCAGACTCTTCTACCACCAATTTAGAACCTCCTGTAACCGTGGTAGATGAGAGTTTACTTATTCCAGATGCACCCATGGAATTTAACGAACCTCCAATGCCCGAAATTAAACGTCCTGAAAAGGTTTATTATAATTTTGATAACATTGTTTTTGTTACGGGTGTACTCGAAATTATGCCCGATGGGTATGGGTTTTTACGCAGTCCCGATTACAATTACCTTAACTCGCCCGACGACGTTTATGTTTCTCAATCGCAAATTAAATTATTTGGTTTAAAAACAGGCGATGCCGTTAAAGGTGGTGTGCGTCCTCCAAAAGAAGGCGAAAAATATTTTCCACTCATTAAGGTCGAAGAAATTAACGGACGCGATCCGTCGTTTGTGCGCGATCGGGTGATGTTCGATTACTTAACTCCACTGTTCCCATTCGAAAAGATTCGTTTAACAGGTCATCCTCAAGAAAACATGAGTACCCGAATTATGGATATGTTTTCGCCTATTGGTAAAGGGCAACGGGGATTAATTGTGGCGCAACCCAAAACGGGTAAAACGGTGTTGTTGAAAGATGTGGCCAATGCCATTGCTTACAACCATCCCGAAATTTATTTAATTATTTTATTGGTAGATGAACGCCCCGAAGAGGTAACCGATATGGCCCGCAGCGTTAAAGCCGAGGTGGTGAGCAGTACTTTTGATGAGCCTGCCGAAAAACATGTGAAAATTGCCAACATCGTTCTCGAAAAAGCCAAGCGCATGGTCGAATGCGGGCACGATGTGGTGATTTTACTCGATAGCATTACGCGTTTAGCACGCGCGTATAACACCGTTTCGCCCGCTAGTGGTAAGGTGTTAACGGGTGGTGTAGATGCCAATGCACTTCATAAACCTAAACGCTTTTTTGGTGCGGCACGTAAAGTTGAAAACGGTGGTTCACTAACCATTTTAGCAACAGCCTTAACCGAAACAGGTAGCAAAATGGATGAGGTTATTTTTGAAGAATTTAAAGGAACGGGTAATATGGAATTGCAGTTAGATCGAAAATTATCTAACCGTCGTATTTATCCAGCCATTGATCTTTTAGCTTCTTCTACACGCCGCGATGATTTACTTATTGAAAAAGAATTATTAAGACGCCTTTGGGTTTTGCGCAAACACCTCGGCGATATGACTCCACAAGAAGCTATGGAATTTTTACTAGACCGTTTGCGCCGCTCACAAACCAATGAAGAGTTTTTAATTAGCATGAACGGATAAACAACGCCGCCCAATCTATGAATAAACGTCCCTTTTATATGGCTGGCATTTACTGCCTTTTGGTTATTGTGTATAAACTATTGGTAGTTAGCCAAGGCTTGCTACTCACTAAGTTTGGCTTTTACTATTCACACATTGTATCGGTTTTTATGATTATTCCATTTATTTGGTTAACTATAAAATTAGTGCGCGATAAAGATTACGGTGGTGTTATTATGGGGCGCGAAGCCTTTGTAGCCGGATTAATGGTGGTAGCTGTTTCGGCGGTTATACTTAGTGTTTATAATTACATCGAGTTTAATTGGAAGTTTAAAGAAATAGCGATAGATTATTACAACAGTGCCGATTACTTAACGTTTTTACAGAAAAATCCAAAGCTAAAAGCAGAACAATATCCTGGTATTATTGCCGCTCAAATTAGCGATTTAAGTGCGTTCAAGTCAACCACTGCGCGCTTGTTACCATTTTTGTTTGTTAGTATTAGCACTTCTTTTATGTGTGGGGTGTTTATGAAAAAATAAAAAATTCTTTTGGGGTATAAACTTTTCTTTCCAACAATTTGCATGAAGCAATTCTGCGCATTCATTATATCTTTATTCCTAAAATACACACATCATCTAATTGTTCGAGGGTACCTTTCCAGTTTTCAAATTCGTGTTGAATAAGTTGACCTTGTTCGTTCATGGATTGGTTCGCTATTTTTTCAAAGAGCAATTCCATGTTTTTGTATTTGTATTTTTTTCCTTTATCGCCGCCAAATTGGTCAGGAAACCCATCGGTGCTTAAATAGAGGCAGTCTTCTTTTTGCAAAGTAATGGTGTGCGCTGTAAATGGAGTGGCATCAGTAGTGTAAGTGCCAATGGGCATTTTGTCGGCTTTGTACTCTGTAATTTTACCTTGACGTACTAGCCACAAGGGGTTGTTAGCCCCTGCATATTCTAATGTATTGTCTAAGCGATTCCAAACACAAAGGGCCATGTCCATTCCATCTTTTTGATTGGTTTTACCTTGTTGTTCGAGTGCTTGAATGATGCGTGTTCGGAGTTTGTTTAAAATAATATCGGCTTTAAATAACTTATTTTCGATGATGAGTTCGTTTAAAAAACTATTGCCTAACATACTCATAAAACCACCTGGTACGCCGTGTCCGGTGCAGTCGGCTATGGCAAATATGCTACGCCCGTTAGGGGTGTTGTAAGCCCAATAAAAATCGCCACTCACTATATCTTTTGGTCGAAAGAAAATAAAATAATCTTTACTTATTTTTTCCCATACATCGGTGCTAGTTAAAACGGCTTGTTGGATGCGTTGAGCGTAATTGATGCTATCAATAATTTCTCTTTGTTTTTCTTCTATTAACTCTTTTTGATGCGCTATATCGGTTTTTTGTAAGGTAAGCACTTGGTTTTGATTTTGAATAATGTGGTTGGCTTTGCGTGCTTTCCTAAAATTAATAAAAGCTAAAGCGGCAAAAAAACTACTAATCGAAAAGGCAATTATACCTAACCAAAGCATTATGGTCTTGCGTTTATTTTCTAAAGTTTGTTGTTTTAAAACATCTTGCTGTTGTTGTATTTTTAAGTCTTTCTTTTCGGTTTCGTAGGTTTCGTTAATGGCATTTACTTGACTTTCTAGGTTAGCTTTGTATAATGAGTCGGATAGGTTGTTTGCTTCAAGTAAGGTTTTATAAGCTGCTTTATAATCGTTTTGAGCATTAAACAGATTAGAGAGGAGCATTTTGCAAGTAACCACTTTCTCTAAATGTTTTTCTGAGGTAGCTATGTATAGAGCCGAGTCTATATAGCGTTTGGCCTCCACATAATTTTTCTCGTATTTTAATACTTCCGAAAAATTGGCGAAAGCATTTACTTTGTAATAAGGATCAACGTTGTTTTTTTGTATTAGGATTAATGATTCTATCCCATATTTTTTAGCTAACTCGTAGTTTTTTAAACTTAAGTATTGTGCACATAAATTGTTAGTTACAATGATGAGATTAGAAACGTGTTCGTTTTTTAAAGCAATGGTATAGGCTTGTATGTAATAGTTTAAGGCGATTTCTTTTTTCTGAATCTCATCGTAATAGTTACCAAGATTGGAGTAAACGGTGTAGGTGAACGAATCGTCATTTATTTTTTCGATGTAGTTTTTAGCTTTTAAAAAGTATTTTTCGGTATTGACTAAATCTTTGCGCTTGTAAAATAAACCACCAATGATGTTGTAGAGTTTTCCTAAGCCTAAAAAATAATTGCACGCTAAAAATTCTTTTTCGGCTTTAATGGCGTAAGCAATGGCTTCTTCAAATTGGCGTTTATCACTTTTAATACTCGATAAGTTGGCATAGCTTCGTCCTTTTCCTTCGGGGTCGTTTAACTTTTCTTGAATGGAAAGTGCTTGAAGTTGATAGTAAGTAGCACTATCGAGTTGATTTTTAAAATAGAAGGCCGAGCCTATGGTGTTATAACTTTTAGCAATAAAACGCCAATCGTTTATTTTTTCGGCTAAGTAAAGTGCTTTTTGGGCTTCGGCAAGTGCCAAATTAGGGTCTGTCGAAAATAAGGCTCGGGCGGCGTCAATGCTTGCTTTTACAACGTTGGTATCCGTTTGCGCGCTCAAGAATTGGTTTATACCGAATATTAAAAAAACAAGGAATCGTTTCATTAGCCAAATAGTAAACTAAATACCTCTTCCATTTTAGAAGCATGTAATATTTTAATTTTATATGAATTTACATTTATTCCTTTTAAGTTGTGTGTGCTAACAATGATTTTAGTAAAGCCTAATTTTTCGGCTTCGCTAATGCGTTGT
Organism: Bacteroidota bacterium; assembly: GCA_013297775.1. GTDB lineage: Bacteria > Bacteroidota > Bacteroidia > B-17B0 > Aurantibacillaceae > Aurantibacillus. The sequence continues at coordinate 12,207 of JAAFIL010000057.1, read as the reverse complement.
TCAATCCGGTTAACGGGGCGTATTTCGCCAGTAAGACCTACTTCGCCCGCAAAGCACGTATCTTGTGGAATAGGTAAATCTTCGTTGCTGCTTAAAATGCCACAAACCAAAGCTAAATCAATGCCTGGGTCTTCAACACGTATGCCGCCAGCTATATTAATAAACACATCTTTGATACCCATTCGAAAGCCACAGCGTTTTTCGAGTACGGCTAATAGCATAGATAAACGCCGTAAATCGAATCCAGTGGAGGAGCGTTGAGGTGTGCCATACGCCGCACTGCTTACTAAGGCTTGGGTTTCAATTAACATGGGGCGGTTGCCTTCCATGGTGGCGGCAATGGCTACACCGCTGGTTGGGCTATCCCGATTGGTAATCAGTATTTCGGATGGATTGGTTACTTCGCGTAAACCATCGCCATTCATTTCGTAAATCCCCATTTCGTTAGTGCTCCCGAATCTATTTTTGGTAGCGCGTAACAACCGGTAAATGTGGTTGCGATCGCCTTCAAATTGCAATACCGTATCCACCATGTGTTCGAGTACTTTAGGGCCAGCTAAACTGCCTTCTTTGGTGATGTGGCCAATCATAAACACAGGGGTATTGGTTTCTTTGGCAAAGCGCAGTAATTCGGCGGCGCACTCGCGTACTTGGCTCACGCTGCCCGGGCTGCTATCTACATAGGCGGTGTGTAAGGTTTGAATCGAATCTATAATAACCAATTGCGGTTCAATTTCCATTATTTGCTGAAAAATATTTTGGGTATTGGTTTCTTGTAAAATAAAACAGGTGTCGGTAGTAATGCTGATGCGTTCGGCACGCATTTTTATTTGTTGTTCGCTTTCTTCGCCGCTAACATAAAGTACTTTTAAGTTTTTCATTCGCAAGGCCAATTGCAGCATCAGCGTAGATTTACCAATACCCGGTTCGCCACCAAACAGCACCAAACTGCCGGGCACAATGCCACCGCCTAATACCCGTGTAAGTTCTTTACCAGGCACCGCAATACGCGGAAACTCTTGTAAACCTACATCTTGCAATAATATGGGTTGGTTCGATTTGCCAGCGGTGTTTTTATGACCCGTGAATAATTGCAGGCGGTCGTTTTTGGTTTCTTTTTTCACAACCTCTTCCACAATGGTATTCCATTCGTTGCAACTATTACACTTACCCAACCATTTATCGTATTGAGCCCCGCAATTTTGGCAATAAAAAACTTTTTTTGCTTTTAACATGAAAGAGGAATGAATTGCTAAATTACAAGTATTTACCGAGGCGGATAGCTATAAAATATAGTTTTACGAATTAACTCAAAAACAACTTATTCGTTGGGTTGGTTAACTAAATTATTTTTAAGCGCGTACATTACCACGCCTACTACATTGCGTGCATTTATTTTTTGGAAAATACTTTCGCGGTGTTTATTTACCGTGTTCAAACTGATGTTGAGTTTATCGGCAATCTCTTGCGAGCTGTGTTCTTTACAAATTAAACGGATGATTTCAATTTCACGCTCTGAAAGGTTGTTGTGATCGTTTAATGATTTCGCTTTTTGGTTAGTAACCATGCCTTTTACTAACGACTTAGAAATATTATCGGGGAAATAAAAGCCCGATGTTAAAATGGAGTCTATGGCTCTCACGACCGTTTCTACAGCTGTATCTTTCAATAAAAATCCTTTTGCACCTTTATCAACCAAATGAAAAATCATTTCTGCTTCGTTATGCATAGTAAGCATAAGGGCATGCATGTTAGGGTATTCGTAATTGAGTTTAATTAAGGTTTCGATGCCATCCATTTCGGGCATTTGAATATCTAATATTACCAAATGCGGGAGTTCTTCGCGGCAGCGTCGTAAACCCTGAAAAAAATCTTTTCCATTAGAAGCCTCTAACATCACATCTAAATGGTCATATTCTTCTAATAGCGATATTAAACCTTTTCTGAATAAAGCCTGATCATCAACAATAGCTACGCGAATGGTTTCTTCCCTATTATGTCTATTAAAGCGCAAATTAAAATCCTTCTGTTAAGTTTCCATTGCTAAAGTAATACATTTTTTATTTCAAATTGGGAATACCTCAATTATATATTCATTAAATGCTTTTAAACGCTGTTAGAATCACGTTTGCTAGAAATTAAAACGCATTAATGCGATAAAATACGAATCAGTTCTTCTAAACGTTCATCTACTTGGTCAATGTGTTTCACGGCTTTTTCAAACGGCGTAAGTGTAACCGTTTTATCTATAATGCCTACCAAACAGCCTTGCTTTCCGTTCATTAATTCTAACACAGCGTGGTGCCCTACAATACTAGCATTTACGCGCTCCATGCAGGTTGGTGTTCCGCCCCGTTGGATGTGTCCTAATATACTTACTTTAATATCGAGACCAGCGCAATGGGGTTTAATGGTTTGCGCCAGTTTATAAGCCCCACCCACTTCGTCGCCTTCCGAAACAACAATAATTCGACTGCCTTTATTGCTGCGCCAACTTTTAATTTTTGTAATTAGGTCTTCTAAATCGTGGTGTAGTTCAGGAATAAGTAGAGCTTCGGCACCGCCAGCAATGGCACTTCGCAGGGCAATGAGTCCGGCGTCGCGCCCCATCATTTCAATAATAAATACCCTATCGTGACTTTCGGCCGTGTCGCGTATTTTATCTATGGCATCTAAGGCCGTGTTAATGGCGGTATCGTATCCAATAGTAAAATCGGTTCCTATTAAATCGTTGTCTATTGTACCAGCGCAGCCTAAAATCGGTAATTGCGTGCGCTTGCTCAACTCAATGGCACCTCTAAAACTACCATCGCCTCCAATAACAATAAGGCCACCGAGGGCGTGTTGTTGCAAGGTATTAATGGCTTGGGTAAGACCTGCTTCGGTTCTGAAACGGTCGCTACGAGCGGTTTTTAAAATAGTGCCGCCTTTGTGAATGATGCCGCTAACTTGTGCGTGTTGCAAGGTCATAAATTGATTATCTATTAACCCTTCGTAGCCTCTAATAAACCCAATCACTTCTATTTGGTGGTATAAAGCTGTTCTTACAACCGCACGGATGCAGGCATTCATGCCGGGCGAGTCGCCACCTGAGGTGAGTAAACCTATCTTTTTAATCATATTTAAAAGTAATTAAAATTTAGCTGTTCACATTCTCTCTTCAAACTAAAAACAAGCCCTTATGTTTTAATTACCTTTAACCGAGATTATGCAATAGGAATCGTAGTGAGAGGCGAAAGCCCGATAAAACAGGCACGTTTTCGACTGAGGCATAGTGCTGCTATGGTAAAGAAGAAAAAGTGACGAAGTTTACTGTTTTGAAGGGATTTCGGCTCGTAATAGAGTTCTATAGCATAATCTCGGTTTAAACAAAAGAAACCGCAAATGGTGCGACTTGTTTTTACAATATTTTAAGATATAAACCCGTTATACAGTAAGAAGAATGGCACGATTATTGGCGATAGATTATGGAAGCAAGCGTGTTGGTTTGGCGGTTAGCGACACCTTACAAATAGTAGCTAGCGGATTAGCCACCGTGCATAGTAAAGATGTGATTGTGTATTTAGAAAATTACTTTAAACAAGAGGCGGTCGAAACCATTATTGTTGGAGAACCTAAAACCTTAGCCAATCTAAAAAGCGATAGTGCGCGTTTTATAGATCCCTTCGTTGTGCATTTGCAACGTAAGTTTCCCGATAAAAAAATTGTGCGTTACGATGAACGGTTTACCTCAGCTATTGCCCATCAAACACTGCTTTTAGGAGGCGCGAAAAAAAAAGACCGACAAAACAAAGCAACTGTTGATTTGATAAGTGCCATTATTATTTTGCAAGATTACATGGCTTCTACTCAACCTAGATAAAAATTAAAAACAAACGATTATGACGCAAGAAGGCGAAGAAAAAATTAGGAAAGCTTTTGCAACCAAAGATTGGAACGATTTAAAAGCACAAGACTCGTGGCAAGTATTCAAAATAATGAGCGAGTTTGTAGAAGGATTTGAAAAAATGCAACGCATTGGGCCCTGTGTTTCCATTTTTGGAAGTGCCCGCACCAAACCCGACAATAAATATTATGTATTAGCCGAAGAGATTGCTTTTAAACTAGTGCAAGAGGGCTATGGCATTATTACGGGCGGAGGTCCAGGTATTATGGAAGCGGCCAATAAAGGTGCTAGACGAGGAAACGGAAAAAGTGTAGGTTTAAACATCGTATTACCGTTTGAACAAAAGCACAACGATTTTATTGACAGCGATAAGTGTATTGATTTCGATTATTTCTTTGTGCGAAAAACCATTTTTTTAAAATACTCACAAGGGTTTATTGGTATGCCCGGTGGTTTTGGCACCATGGATGAGTTGTTTGAATCGTTAACCTTGGTGCAAACGCACAAAATAGCGCAATTTCCGGTGGTGTTGGTGGGGCGCAGTTATTGGAAAGGATTAATAGACTGGTTAAAAGAAAGTATGCTCGAAACCGAACATAACATTAACGTGGATGATTTAGAACTATTTGAAATAGTAGATACCGCTGATGAAGCTGTAAAATACATTGTTGATTTTTATAGTCGCTATTTACTCAAGCCTAATTTTTAAGCGTGAGTTATTACTTTATATATCCTATTTTATATGTTATTTCGTTATTGCCGTTTACTGTTTTATACGGTTTGAGTTCGTTTATTTATTTCTTACTTTTCTATGTTTTCAAATACAGACGTTTGGTCGTTTGGCAAAATCTGAAACGCGCGTTTCCTACCAAAACAGATCAGGATCTAAGGGTTATCGAAAAACAATTTTATAAGCATTTAAGCGATGTTTTTGTAGAAACCATTAAAGCACTTAGTATTTCGAAAAACGAATTAAGTAAAAGGGTTCAATTTAGCCCTGCGTTTCGTAAAACCTTTGATGAGTACAATGAAAAAAAACAAGGCGTGGTAGTTGTAATGGGACACTTAGGCAATTGGGAGTGGAGTTGCTTAGCCTTTAGTTTGGCTTTTAAACAAGAACTCGATGGCTTGTATCATCCACTATCGAATAAAGGATTTGACCGACTTATGATTAACCTACGTGGACGCTTTGGTGCAAATTTGGTGAATATGCACACCTTACCTCGACAGTTGCCTGGTATTAAAGCTAAAGTAACTGCACTGTCGTTTATTGCCGACCAGACCCCATCGCATAATAATGCTTATTGGACTACCTTTTTAAATCAAGATACGGCTGTGTTTTCGGGTACCGAACGCATTGCCCGAAAATTAAATTGGCCTGTGGTTTATGTATCTGTTTCTAAACCCAAAAGGGGATACTATGCCATTGCTTGTCAAGTAATGAGTGAAGTGCCTAAAAACGTACCCGAAACTAAAATTAGTGAATGGCACACGCAGGCTTTAGAAATTGACATTCAACAAACACCGTATATTTGGCTATGGAGTCACAGACGTTGGAAACGTAAACGAGAAATTACTGAAACCGTCCAGTCTCAAATGGATTGAACTATTTTTTCAAAGCCGGTTCCTTCGAGTAAAACAAATGTTTTAACAAGTGCTGTTCTAAAAACGTTTGAATGTAATAAATACCGTCCCATCTAATGTATTCAATGTCGTCATCTGGTTTGTGGTACTCGTTGTGGGTTCCAGTAGTAATGGATAAACATGGAATTTTATTTTCAACAAATACTCTACAATCTGTTTGATTGATGCTACTTGTTCTATCGAAATCTAAATTTACTTTAAGTGCTAATGCTTTTAAATCTGGTTTCACGTTAGCAGGAATCGTACGTGCACCATACAGTGTAAAAATGGGTGAATAAAGTAAATCCAACCGCCCTACCATATCAAAATTTAAAACTGCACATATAGGTTTAAACTGTAGTTTACACAAACTATAAAATGCTTTAGAACCATATAAACCAATTTCGTGTGCCGAGTAAAATACAAAAACATAATTTACTTTTTTACTTCTCCATTTTGGGTAATTTTTTGCTAAACTTAATAGCAATGCTACTCCCGAGGCGTTATCATCGGCTCCGTTATGTATTTGGTTTTTTTTACCAAAGGCTAATGATAGCTTTCCGCCCATACCAATGTGTTCGTAATGCGCGCTTATGACCACCGTGCTATCTGCTTTATTATCTATGTAGCAATAAATATTTGACGTTGATTTTGCGGTAGCTGTATCGGAAATTTGATAAATGAAATCGTTGTACTTTGGTTTAAATAACTTTAACTGTTTTAACTCCTTTACTATAAACTCTGCTGCCATTCGTTCGTAAATACTCGATACTTCTCGTCCCCTCAAACTATCCGAAGCTAAAAAGCCAATCACTTTTTTATAGTACTTTATTTTTTCTAATGAGTCAGTTGCCGACTGACCAATTGCGCTGTATCCACTTATTAATAAAAGACAGATAGTAAGTGCGATTTTATTTTTTGTTTTTAATCCTTTATTCATTTCTCGATTGCTCCATGCCTAGGTTCTAACGCATTCAACATTTAAAACTTAAAAACGATGTTCCTTATTTCACTATCATTTCGTTAACTCACTCTAAGTTAAATAAAAAAGGTTTCTTGTTGCCAAGAAACCTTTTTAAAAATTTGATTAAATTTTAATTACCTTGTTGTAATAATTGCGTTTTTTGTTCGCGAGTTAAGTTTAATGAAGGAGGTAAGTTTTTACCAAACTTAATGGTTTGACCATCCCACCAAAATGCTTCTCCACTTTGTTTTTTGTTACCATCGTTAAACAATACATTGCCGATGTTAAGGTCGAATGATTTTGCTTTTACAAAATTAGGAACTTCAGTATTAGAAGCATCTACACGGTTACCTACTGCAATCCAAGAGATTTGAACATTAGAGTTACCATTGTTTAATTCTTTTACAGTAAAGCCTGTTTTAGTAACTGAAGTTACATAAACACCATTACACTCGCCCATTGCTGAAACAGTTACAATTGGTTCTTCGCCTAATAATTTAGCGTAATTAGCATCAAATTCAATAGTAGCCAAACCGTTTACTAATTGGATTTTTCCTTTTTTGTAAACTGTAGCTTCTGTTGAAGTAGCTGCAAAAGCAGGTACCATTTCTTCGCCAGATGCAACCATTTCGATATTTTTACCCGAAGTATAAACATCACCAATGTTGTAAGCAGCAAATAAATCACCACTATTGATATGACCAATAACTGAACCTTTTGATAAAGTACCAAATGTCCCAAAGAAACCACCACCAACACCATTAGCTTCTGAAGTAGGCACTAAACCTGCTCCGCTTGTATAAGCACCCGAACCATAAACACCATAGTTTAATAAACCACTACTTCTGTACCCTAATGAACCCCAATATGTACCATTTACATCAGCTCCTAATGAACCGCCTGTACGGCTGTAATCGTTGTAACTATAACTTGCATCACCAAAGGTATAAACATCACCCCAAAAATTAAATCCACCACTTGCACGGTTAGTTGATATTTGAGAGTAGTTTGTACCATCATTTTGGCTATCGCGTGTACGGTAACCATATAAAGTAGTTTGTCCATCACCATTAACTGTTAATTGTTGACGGTAAGCATATAATTGATAAATAACACTTGGTGTTGTTAAACCAGCACTAATACTTGTACCATTATCTTGCATGGAAGAGTTACCTAAACCAGTAGCACTTGTAAACTTAGAAATATAGTTAGTAGTACCAGCAACCGAACCAGGACCAGTTGGACCCGTTACACCATTAACACCTGTTGCGCCAGTAGCACCCGCAGGGCCAGCAGCACCAGTAGCACCCGCAGGGCCAGCCGCACCAGTAGCACCATTAGTACCGTTTGTTCCACTAACACCTGTTGGCCCCACAGGACCTGCGACACCAGCAGCACCTGTTGCGCCATTGGTTCCGTTTGCACCTGTAGCACCTACTGGACCTGCCACGCCGGCTGGACCAGCTACACCCGCAGCACCTGTTGCGCCCGTAGCACCATTAGTTCCGTTGGTTCCATTAGTACCCGCAGCACCAGTTGGTCCCACTGGACCAGCCACGCCCGCAGCACCAGTTGCACCCGTAGCGCCGTTGATTCCGTTAGTGCCATTTGTTCCATTAGTACCCGCAGCACCTGTAGCACCTGTTGGCCCCGCAGGTCCCGCTGTACCCGATGTTTCGGCGTATAAAGCGTAAGGAACACTTAAAAATTGTGAAGTGCCCATGTTTACTAAACCAGCACCAAAGTCAACTTCTTGTTCAATAAATTTAGAACCCGAACCCCAGTTGATAACATTAAATGTACCTGTTGAAGCCACACCTTGACCAATGCTTACGTTATATAAACCAAACGAGTTGGTTGTAACGGCATGTGTTTCGCGGTATAACACAGGACCATTTGGTGTGGTGTTATGAATGGTGAGCTGAACAGTTAAGGCCGTATTATTTAATGCCGAGCCCGAAGCATTGCGCGCAACCCCCTGGTATTTGATAGATTGGGGAGCCTGCGCATTAAGAATCCCTACTAAACCTAGTAGCGACATTAAAACGAGTAAAGTTTGTTTTTTCATGTTTTGGATTTAATTAGTTGGTTTTTACAATTTTGATGGTTTTGTTAAACGAATTACTTCTTACCGACAAGAAATATTCTCCTGCCGCTAACTCTTGAACGTTTAAAACGTGTTTGGTGTCGTAAGTGTCCACCTCTTTTTGGCTAACACGAATTAATTTACCAATAGCGTCGTGTAACTCTAAGTTATACTTACCATTTGGTAAACCTGCCAAATCCAGTCTTAACTCCGAAAAAACAGGATTGGGGTAAACCAATACGTTAACATCAGATCCTTGTTCCTGAATCATAGAAGTAATGCCTAACTCGGGTTGTTGAAACCCCATGGTGGTAACATTTGCCAACTGAAAGTACGTTTCGGATATAGGTTCCCCAATCGTCCATTGAATCATACCTCCTGCTTGAGCACTGTTACCGCCATCGCTGGCATAAACGGTGGGCGTTACTGTTTGACCCCTTGCGAGACCAATGGTAGTAAAACATCCCAATGCAATAAAAGCTCTCTTCATTTTACTTAATTATTAATAATACATTCGTAAATATATAAATCTTTTTAGGTCGAACAAGTATTTTTGTAAAATATCTGTTAATTAGTTAATAAATTAACAATTTAGTTAATAAGTTGTATTCATAGTTCATAAATATAGATTCGTCTAAAAAATTCGATAATTTAACTAAGTCGTGTTAAAATTGCCGATGGAATAGGGGGTATGCCAGAGACTCATCCAGAAATAGCTGTTTTTTTTCAATACTTGTGCGGAAAAGATCCTTCTGCGCATCAAATCGAATTGTATAACACAGGCGTTAAAACGTTACATCTTGAACTCAATGTTGAAGACCAACGTATTTTAAACTGGAGCTTAAAACACCCTCGTTTTTTAAGTTTGGTAGATGCTGGATTAGCTTTAAAACGAAAAAATAGCAAACTAAAAGCACGCCTTTTATTAGCAACAGCTATTTTAGAATGCGATACGGCGTATTATCAAAAGTTTCTTAATCCCAAGCCCCTATCGTTTGTTGGGTTTAAATTCATAGCTTTAGGGCTTCGGTCAGCTTTTACCATTTGTTTGTCGGTTTTACTTTTTAAATTCAAAGGTTGGAAATAAACGATTACATCATTATTGGTTCGGGGTGTTGTGGGGCTATGGCTGCTAAAACCCTGGTGGACAAAGGTATCAAAGTACAGCTGCTCGATGCGGGCGTTTTGCCCCAAACATTTTCTAAAAAAACAAACGAGTCGTTTGTAAGCCTTCGCCAAACCAATACCCAGCAAGCCAATTATTTATTAGGCTCAGATTTTGAATCGCTGGGTAGCCTTCAGAAAAAAAATCCAGTTCATTTAACACCCCAACGTATTTTTACAACGGCCGAGGTAGATAAATATTTACGGTGGCAAGATGGCGATTTTAATCCCATCGAATCGTTAGCTAAAGGGGGACTTGGCAATGCTTGGGGCTTGGGTTCTTACGTTTACTCTGCCGCCGAGTTAGAGCAAAGCGGTTTACCAGTTGCGCCCATGCAAAAGGCGTATCAGTGGGTAGCCAATACCATTAGCATTAGTGGTGGCAACGATCAGTCGGCCGCTTTTGCCAATCAATCGCTTTTTGATCCCGAACATCCCATTCCACTCGATTTTAACGGCCAACGTTTATGGAACAAAGCCCTTAAACACCAAACGCATTTAACCAAAAAGGGATTTACGATTGGTCGTGCGCCCCTAGCCCTATCAACCGAAACTACTAAAAATGGCGAGCGTTATCAGCATAACGATCTCGATTTTTATGAAACAGGTACAACCTCAGCTTTCCGTCCAATTAACCTTATCGAGCAACTCGAAAAAACAGGTTTATTACATTATACTCCTCAACAATTGGTTCTAAGTTTTCATCAAAAAGATGAGGTCATTTATGTAGAAAGTTTAGATCTAAAAGAAGGTTCCAAGAAGCAGTATCGGTGTAAAAAACTGATTTTGGCAGCAGGGGCATTAGGCACCGCGCGCATGGTGATGCGTGCTTTAAACCTCGATAAATTACCCTTACTCTGTAATCCCTATACATATATTCCCTCTTTGCAACCCCGTTTACTAGGAGCCGCCAATATGGGCTATCAAACAGGCTTAGCGCAATTAAGTTTATACTACGATGCTGCACAAACGCATCAAAACATAGCCATGGGTTCGTTGTATAGCTACCGTTCATTGATGGGTTTTCGATTAATGCGCGAGTTTCCACTTGATTTTAAATTAGGGATGCAATGGGTAAAACTTTTGCAGCCAGCCTTAAACATTACAGGCGTGTTTCACCCAGAGTATGCAAGTGCTCATAAATGGATGCAACGCTTACCAGACTCTCAACAGCTAAGTGGCGATGTGTTTAAAAGTTGCTATCAACTCAGCAGCGATGAGTGGAATCAAATAAGCCAAACCGAACGGGCTTTTAAAAGTGCTTTAAGAAAATTAGGAACCTATCCATTAAAAACACAACGTAACCAACACGGTGCCAGCATTCATTACGGTGGCACTTTACCGTTTTCAGATACGCTAGGGTCTTCACCAGGCATCCGTTCTAATGGGTGTTTGCACCATTTTACAAATGTGTTTGTAGCCGATGGATCGGGCTTTCGATTTTTATCGGGCAAAGGATTAACCCTTAGTTTGATGGCGTATGCCCATTGTGTAGCCAATTATGCCAGCGACAACTAAGCCACATATTGTTATCTCGGGGGCTTCGGGCTTCATTGGTTCGGCCTTGGCACAACACTTTAGCCAAAGCGGGTATGCCGTAAGTGCTTTGGTAAGAAGCCTTCCTAAACACCAACATCCTAATTTGAACTATGTACTTTACCATTTAGAGCAGCCTTTACCCGAAATGAATTTTAGTACTGCGCCTGTGTTTATACATTGCGCATACAGTAAGCAAAGTTCTACAAACGGTGTTGATGCAAATGAAATAGCGGCGCAACATCTTTTACAACATTTAAAAAATAACACCATTCAACATTGTATTTTTTTTTCAAGCCTTTCCGCAAGTTCTAGTTCTAACACCTATTATGCGCAACAAAAAAATAAAATTGAACAAGTGTTGGCAGGCACTAACAACAGCGTATTAAGGCCCGGTTTAGTAATCGGCAAAGGCGGTTTATTTTACAATACCTTTACCTTTATTAAACGCTTTGGCTTGTTGCCACTTATAGGTAAAGGTAATCAGCCCGTTTATTACATTGGCATTGATGACCTCGTAAAAATTTGCGAAATATTAATTATTGAAAAACGCATCGGTTGTTTTTATGCCTTGCATCACCAAGCAATTCCCTACAAACAATTTTATAAAGCTATTGCGCAACAGTTTCAAAAACGCTTGTTCCTTTTGCCTTTACCAATAGGGTTCATAAAACTAGCCGCTAAGGTTTATAACGCATGGCCTCGAACTTCTAAGATTACAAGTGATGCTATTAAAGGCCTACAACAAGTACCCGTGCCCGATGCAAACATTTTGCAACATTCCGTTTATGGATTCGAGTTAGAGCATTTAGAAAAAAGTTTAGAGAAGTTATAATCGGTGTTAAACCCTTATACCAACACCATTTCTAAAAGATACGTTGACCCAGTTTCTTTTTCTCTTATACTTCCTCAAAAATTACGCCCGTAGGCCTTGCTACGCCTATAATT
>JAAFIL010000056.1 GCA_013297775.1 Bacteroidota bacterium | reverse complement strand
CTCCGCTCGGGGTTAAAGGAATAAAAGGTGTTTCGCCAATAAATACACGCCCAGTATTAGATGCCCCTGCATAACCGGGTAAATTAACAGGAGGCTGCATAAAAATATTTCGAGCTGCCTGGTAAATATCAGTACCAGCACTACCGTCTATTGAGCAGTCAGGAAAGCCGTACAAACCTAGAGTAGTTTTTAACCCTTGTACAAAAGAAAAATTGGGAATATTGGTTCCAATACCCAACTGTGGACCACTAGCACCTTGAAAGGTTGTATTAAAAGTTGTACCATCTAATGTAATTCGGGTAACACTATTTGTTATTAAATTAAATGGCAATCGCGTTGGTGCCGAGCCAACATTAGTACCAATAGTATTGAAACCAGCAGCGGGAACAATGTTACCGCCCAGATTCCATGGTTGCGCATTCATGTTCGTGCATAGGAGTGTTGCTATGACCAACGTTCCTAAAGAGATCGTTTGTGTCTTCATGTTTTTTAATTTTATAGGTTTATAATGATGAAAGGTTTGAATGGATTAAGCCTTAAAAATGGCTTCAAACACTCAAATGCGTTGTAGTAAAGATTTTAAAGACCCAACTTTTGCAGTTGGGTCTTTAGAGGTCAATTGTATTTATTATAACTATTACTTCTCGAATACCATTTGTTTAGTAGCTGCAATTTCGCCGTTAGCAGTAATTAAACTGTAAAGGTAAATGCCAGCACTAGGTAAATCGCTTTTAGTAACTTGTAATTCGCCGGTTCCACTGAGGTTAGCAAATTCTTTTACTTTTTTTCCAGTTAAATCCGTTACAATAATTTTGTAAGACGCATCGTTTTTAAATGCATAATTAATAGTAGTTACATCATTAAATGGATTGGGTTTGTTTTGAAAAAATTGATTTCGTAAATCGCTAGTAGAGCCACCGCTAGTTACAATGCCATTGCGCTGTAATTCTGATTTTAAATCTTGATTTTCATTTTTTAGAGTAGTCATAGCTTGCTCTAACGCTGTTACCTTCTCGGTCATTTTATCGTTAGTCGCATAGTTTTCTTGCATAGCTTTGGTTAAAATCGGAATTAACATCACGTAATTAACGGCCTTAAATCCATCATTCAAATCAACCACATGTGTTGGTAATACTTTTTCCATTTCTTGCGCAATGAAACCATATTGTTTGTAACGAGGCAATCCCATTTCTCCAAACTCTTCGGCACGGTAATCGTAAGTAACCGGATTTAAACGGTTAATAAGGTCCTTGGTGTTTCCCATGTTGACAATATCTTTTTTCAAGCGCATATCCGAAGGGCTTAAAAATACTCCCGTAGAAAGGTTACCATTAATTTGAACCAAACCCGTACCGTTGGTAATGCTATAACGCGCCACAGTAAAACGATCGTTTCCAGGTATAGCGCTTGGCACATTCCCATTACGGAATTGAATTAATAAACTGTTATTGCTATTAAAGCCTGCTGAGTTAGGAGCCAATAATGTTGTGCCATCTTGCCATGTTAGCGAAATGTCTTTAACAACACCCGCAGCACGTTGTTGAACGGCTAAATCGCCCGCATAATTATTCCATTGTGCTCTAAAGCCATACGTGTTAAACCCCAGTTGTGCCGAAGGGCGAGTACCCAAAGCCAACCATTTATTAGCTGCTGTTGATACTGGCGACTCACCAAAATTACCCTCACTTACCAAACCAATATTATCAGGATTAGGAATGTTGCCGCAAACTGTGCCTACAACACCACCACCACGCACCAATAACTTAGGTACTCCGCTCGGGGTTAAAGGAATAAAAGGTGTTTCGCCAATAAATACACGCCCAGTATTAGATGCCCCTGCATAACCAGGTAAACTAACAGGAGGTTGCATGAAAATATTTCGGGCTGCTTGGTAAATATCAGTACCGGCACTACCGTCGGGTGCGCAGGCAGGAAAGCCGTACAAGCCCATGTCGGTTTTTAAGCCTTGTACAAAAGAAAAATTGGGAATATTGGTTCCAATACCCAACTGTGGACCACTAGCACCTTGAAAGGTTGTATTAAAAGTTGTCCCATCTAATGTAATTCGGGTAACACTATTTGTTATTAAATTAAATGGCAATCGCGTTGGTGCCGAGCCAACATTAGTACCAATAGTGTTGAACCCAGCGGCGGGAACAATATTACCGCCTAGATTCCATGGTTGCGCATTCATGTTCGTGCATAGGAGTGTTGCTATCGCGAACGTTCCTAAAGAGGCCATTTGTGTCTTCATGTTTTTTAATTTTATTGGTTTATAATTATGAAAGGTTTGAATGGATTAAGCCTTAAAAATGGCTTCACACACTCAAATGCGTTGTAGTAAAGATTTTAAAGACCCAACTTTTGCAGTTGGGTCTTTAGAGGTCAATTGTATTTATTATAATTATTACTTCTCGAATACCATTTGTTTAGTAGCTACAATTTCGCCGTTAGCAGTAATTAAACTGTAAAGGTAAATGCCAGCACTAGGTAAATCGCTTTTAGTAACTTGTAATTCGCCCGTTCCACTGAGGTTAGCAAATTCTTTTACTTTTTTTCCAGTTAAATCCGTTACAATGATTTTGTAAGACGCATCGTTTTTAAATGCAAAATTAATAGTAGTTACATCATTAAACGGATTAGGCTTGTTTTGGAAAAACTGATTTTTTAAATCGCTGCTAGTGCCGCTATTTAAGAGTGTACCGTTGCGCTCTAATTCCGATTTTAAATCTTGGTTTTCATTTTTTAGAGTGGCCACGGTTTGCTCTAATGCCGTCATTTTTTGCGTCAAATCTTGCTCTAACGCTGTCATTTTTTCGGTAGTTTTATCATTAGTTGCATAATTTTCTTGCATGGCTTTGGTTAAAATCGGAATTAACATCACGTAATTAACTGCTTTAAAACCATTGTTTAAATCTACTACATGCGTTGGCAACACTTTTTCCATTTCTTGCGCAATGAAACCATATTGTTTGTAACGTGGTAATCCCATTTCGCCAAACTCTTCGGCACGGTAATCGTAAGTAACCGGATTTAAACGGTTAATAAGATCTTTAGTGTTATTCATCGTAACTATGTCTTTTTTCAAGCGCATATCCGAAGGGCTTAAAAATACACCTGTAGAAAGGTTACCATTAATTTCAACTAAGCCTGTACCGTTGGTGATGCTGTAACGTGCCACGGTAAAACGATCGTTTGAAGGTGTAACACTTGGTATATTGCCGTTACGGAATTGAATCAACAAGCCGTTGTTGCTGTTGAACCCAGCCGAATTAGGGGCTGCCGTAGTTGTACCATCTTGCCACGTCAACGAAATGTCTTTAATAGTGCCCACCGCACGTTGTTGAACAGCTAAATCACCTGCATAATTATTCCATTGTGTTCTAAAGCCATACGTGTTAAACCCAGGTTGTGCCGAAGGGCGCGTACCTAAAGCTAACCATTTATTGGCGGCTGCTGTAGTTGGCGATATACCAAACGTTCCTTCGCTTACTAAACCAATATTATCGGGGTTAGGAAGCCCCACGCCACAAGCTGCAGCTACCGAACCACCACCGCGTACCAATAATTTAGGCACACCACTAGGAGATGTTGGAATGAAAGGAGCCTCTCCAATAAACACACGACCTGTATTTGAAGCCCCTGTATAACCTGTTACATCAACTGGGGGCTGCATAAATATGTTTCGCCCTGCTTGATAAATATCGGTACCCGCGGTGCCATCAGGAACACAACTGGGAGCACCGTATAACCCTAAGAACGATCTAAAGGCTTGCACGCAAGAAGCCCCCGCTGTGTTGGTATTAATGACTAATGAGTTGCTACCACCACCGAAAAAGCGAGTACTAAAGGTTGTCCCATCTACAAAAATGCGATTGAAACTATTCGTAGCCACAATAAAGGGTAGTAGGGCAGGTGTAGATAAATTCGTTGTCCCTATTGTGTTGAGTTGCGGGGTTAATACTGTGTTCAACCCCTGATTCCATGGTTGAGCATTCATGTTCGTACATAGGAGTGTTGCTATCGTCAACGTTCCTAAAGAAATCCATCGTGTCTTCATGTTTTTTTGGTTTTTTTGGTTTATAATTATGAAATGTTTGAATGGATTAAGCAATAAAATGTACTTAACACACTCAAATGCGTTTGGTAACGGGTTATAAAGACCCAACACTAAGTATTGGGTCTTTAGGCAATAAAGAACAGGTATTCAAGAACTGGTAATTAAGAACGAGTAATCAAGAACAGGTAATAAAAATAGTTTTATTTCTCAAAAATCATTTGTTTGGTGGCTGCAATTTCTCCACCCGAGGTAATTAAGCTGTAAAGGTAAATGCCCGCAGCCGGTAAATCGCTTTTGGTAATTTGTAAATCGCCACTACCTTGTAAATTAGCAAACTCTTTCACTTTCTTTCCAGTTAAATCGGTTACTATAATTTTATAAGCCTCATCGGTTTTAAAGTTATAACTAATGGTAGTTACATCGTTAAATGGATTGGGTTTGTTTTGGAAAAATTGATCTCCTAAATTATTAATGCTCGATGAACTGCCTGGCGTAACTACGCCTTTGCGTTCTAATTCTTTTACTAACTCTTGGTTAGTGGTTTCTAACGCACTTACTTTTTTATTTACTTCTTGAAGGGCTTTCGTTAAAATGGGAATTAGCATAACATAGTTAACGGCTTTGTAACCTGTATTCATTTCGGCTACATGCGTTGGTAATACTTTTTCTAATTCTTGCGCCACAAAGCCATATTGAAGGGTGCGTGGCAAACCAAATTCGCCAAACTCATCAGCCTTATAATCGTAAGTAACCGGATTTAATCGGTTGATAATATCCATTGAGTTGGTAAATGTTTTTACATCTTTTTTCAAACGTGCATCCGATGGATTTAAAAGTACTGGAACCGAAAACACGCCATTTAATTGAATAAGACCTGTTCCGTTTTGCATTCCAAAACGCGCTACGGTAAAACGAAAATTACCAGCAGGACCTGCACCTGGGGCTAATCCGTTGCGGAATTGAACTAATAAACCGCTTGGACTGGTAAATGTACTCAGGGTAGGCGATGCGGTTGCTAAGCCATCTTGCCAAGTTAAAGACACATCTTTTACAGTACTGGCAATGTTGGGTTGATTTTGTACGGCTAAATCACCAGCATAATTATTCCATTGGGTGCGGTAACCATACGAGTTAAAATCTGCAACACTACTAGGCGGACGAGAGCCTAAAGAAATCCACTTATTAGCATTGGGCGATGCAGGCGATTCAGCAAAGTTACCTTCGCTTACTAAACCAATGTTATCGGGATTGGGTACACCGCCGCAATCGGCATCAATTTTGCCACCGCCACGAACTAAAAATTTTGGTGTGCTGCTAATTGCTAAAGGAATAAATGGTTTCTCGCCAATAAATACACGCCCATTGTTAGAGCCTCCTGTAAAACCAGGAACGTTAACGGGGGGTTGCATAAAGATATTACGAGCCGCTTGATAAATATCGGTTCCAGCAGTTCCATCTTCACTACAACTTGGAAACCCATACAATCCCAAGTTACTCTTGCCTCCAATAATATTTGCAAATCCAGGACTATTGTTATCTATAAAAAGCCTTGAACCGGGTGCGCCTCTAAAAATGGTTAAAAAACTTAACCCATCAACTGAAATACGGCTAACACTATTTGTTAGAATATTAAAGGATAATTTAGAAGGGTCAGACAAGCTAGAGGTGCCGATTGTATTGGCTTGAAGGGGCGAAACTGCATTGACTCCTAATACCCATTGTGCCGAAATTTGTGTGGTGCTGAGTATTGCTAATGCAGCAACAAGCAATGTTTTAGTGGTTCGTTTTTTCATTGGTTTAGATTTTAAGGTGGTTAATTAGTATAAAGGTAATTAATTTTGAATGCGATTCCTAAAAAAAGTTAAAACGCCTGATTTACAGCAAATTAAAATTTTAGGTATCAAACAATAACCCTTATTTCCTCTCCAAATCTATTTTTTCGTCGCCAGTTTGATAGGGTAAATACGAAAAAATGAACTGAAACATTTCTTCGGTTGTTTTCATACTCTCGATTCCATTCCCTTGAGTGATGGTTTGCGGCGGATGATAAGGGTTAAAGGGATTGGCAGACGTGTTATCAAATGTGCCATACACGTGAATGGTGCTATTAGCTTCAATTTTAATGGGATGTTTATAGCTGTAATAATATTGCCAACGGAAATCCCATTTATTAATGCGAATTAATGGAATGGTATCGCCGCTTGGATTGATAGCAAAGGCCCAAAATTTTTGACCAATTAAGTGCATGTGTGGGTTTACCGCTAGTAGGGAAATGGCATTAGCAATGGTGGCTTTGGTATGAAAAGTTTTAATAGTATTCGCAGGAATAATTAATTCGGGTTCAATTGGCGAGATACCAAAAGTACCCATCTGCGTTTCTTGAATGGGACGTTGAATTTTCGTTTTCCGAAAAAAAACGTTGAGGTAACTACTGTCCGTTAAATCCTTATTACTCGGGCCATAATGTATGCTTTTTAATAAGAATACTCCTTTTTTATTTAAACGATAACCTCCAATATTTGCTGGAAATACAGGCGGTGTATAGCCCGGTAAATAATAAATGGTGTTGGGCGTTAATGCTGGCAATTGCGGACTTTGCGAATCGGCATAAGACAGGTTCATCGTTTTAAAAATGCTGTCGTAACGCCCGTTGGTATCATCGTTCCACGGTTTGCCTTTAAAATAGTTAGTGGGTCGTTGCGCATCATAACTCAACGTGTGCCCGTTAACGTGGTGAACTAATTTTTTTTGATGTGGTACAAATTCTATAAAATCAACCAAGGTATCTTTATTTAATTCGTAAGGAAATTTGACAATAACAAAAGCATCGGTACCATTGCCTTTAATAGGATAAGGCCTTATCGCTTTTACCACCAAATCGGGTTTACCAAACCACGAACTATCGTAAAACACAGGTAGAGGCGTTGGTTTTGTTTTATCGCCTTCCATACATCCATTTTCTACCCAAAGCTTAATCCATTTAATTTCGCGATTGCTTAAAAGCCGTTCGTTTGAGAAGTGCGAATAGTTGGCGTCGGCTGGCCATGGCGGCATGTAGCGTATGCCCGTTACATATTTTATTTGTTTGGCTTTACGTTTCACATCGGCATAAGTCATCAACTCAAAGGGTCCGCTTTGTCCTTTGCGGTGGCAAGGCAAACAGTTTTTAAAAATGATGGGGGCAATGTGTGCATTAAACGTAAGCTGTTTCGGAATGGAATCGAACTCAATAGTTTCGCCTTTTTGGGGATTTGAATTTTCGGGTGGTGCACAAGCAAACAACACTAAACAAACAAAAGAAGTAAAGCAATAAATAGTTAAACTTTTGGTAAACCGTAAATTTTTGTAACAGCTTGCCACTTGCAATTGTATTAGCGATTTATTGAACAAACGGTTTACTGATAATTGTAATATGGACTTATCAAAATATAAACCACCACACCCGTAACGGTTACATATAACCATACAGGATAGCTATACCGCACTAGTTTACGGTGTTTATCCCGTTGATCGGTTAAGCCATAATAAAAACTAATGAGTATCATGGGCAGAACCGCTACCGCCAAAAAGATGTGCGATAAGAGTAAAATAATATAGAAAGGTTTAGAACCACTTACTAATGCGCTTTCATCGGCACTCATAATACCATCGTGATTTAAGTCGCCATATTTTGTATCAGGAATAAAATAATGGGCAGTAACATAAGAAAGTAAAAATAATGCACTTAAAGTAAAGGCCGTTAAATTAAGACGTTTGTGCAGTAAAATATTTTTTTGTTTGATGGCCACTAACGAACAAAGCAGTAGCACGCAACAAGTGCCATTTAAAAAAGCATTCACCATGGGCAGTTTGTAAATAAAGCTGGGGAACACATCGGGATGTGGAAGCCATTTTTGGTTAAGCACAACCACTAAGGCACACACCGCAATAGTAGTTATGTAAATAATTAGCTTTACCGTTTTTTCGTTTTTATTCGCTAAAAAAGACATGTCTGAAATTTTTTTACAAATATACTTAGTGTTGGGCTAACAAGCTAATGAGGAGGCTATAAATCAAGTTAAACGCCTAAAAAATTTCTTTGCTAGTAAAGGGATTGAGAATAATTAACCGATTCATTTTTTTATGAGTGAACCCTTCTAATCAAAACTTAATTTCTTACTATTACAAATTTTCAGGCGTTTGAAACTTTTGTGAAACGGTGGTTCTTATAAATAGTTGTTGAATAATAGATGCGTTTACTAAGGCTTTACTTAAAACTATTCACTAAGCCATAAGCCCCGTAGTTAATCATATATCCCAACGTATAATTTGGAAATTCTTTTTCAAATACATTTTGTAATGCGGCATAATCTACTTTAGATGGGTTGTTACTCACCGTTAAAAGATAATTCTTAGTTATTTTTTCGGCTTTTTCTAAATAGATAATTTGTTGCGGTATTGAAACAGACAATTTATCAGCCTCGCCTCGTCCGCCATAAATAGTAGTATTGGCGGGGTATTTATCTTTTAGTGTTTTTAAAAGACCTATCCAATTTAAGCCATTGTAACTGGCTTTACCATTTACGATAGGCCCTTCTAACCAAGCATGTACTTTATGATGAACTAAATCGCCCACCACCAAGGCATTAACAGCTTTAATATAAGCAATGGTTTGGTTGGTTGAAACGCCCGATTTCTTTAGTTCTGTTAACGTTACAATGCCTTCATTTGCCATTTTAATAGTATAGCTTTCATCAAAAATAATATCGGCCGTAGGCAGTTGAGGATAAGTTTCGTTTGTAAACATTTTTGCCATTTCAACAAAATAGTATTTCTTATACTTGTGAACCTCTGGCATATTAGCAATCGTTAATTTAGAAGCAATAACTTTTGCCCCAATTTCTTGGAAGGCGGGAATGCCATTAAATTTATCTGGATTGGGATGGGTAATTACCAAATATTTAACCGGACTTTTTGTTTTTGTTTTTATAAACGCTAGTGCCTGTTTTGCATACGCTAAAGTAAATTGTGCATCAAACGCCACCACTTCTTTGCCATCGTCGTAAAATATAGTTTTGGTATTAAATCCATTTCCATCACTCTCAAATATGTATATTTGTCCAGTATTTTTTGCTGTTGCGAAAGTTAGTGTTGTCATCAAAACGGTAAGCGTTGTAAAAAATCGAATAATCTTTTTCATTTTAATAAATTTTAATTTTTAATAGGATACAAAGGTAGAAGGCACACCAGCGTTAAAACCAGTAAAAACGAACAAAAAAACAGTATAATTAGATAATGAAGACTTTGTTTTTGAATCAAGAATTTGATGTAGCACTTTACGAGGCAAGGCGTTGGGAGTATGGGGTACACCGCCATAATTTTTTTGAACTTATTTACATTGTAGAAGGAAGTGGTAAACACATAATTAACCAAAATACCTATTCGTATTCAAAAGGTAGCTTGTATTTTTTAGTTCCGAATGATGAACACAGTTTTGAAATTAAACAAAAAACAAAGTTTTGCATCATTACATTCAATCGCATTTACTTCTTTAAAGCAGGCGATACAGGGCTTTCAGATTATAGTAATTTATTTAAAAAGATTGAGTTTATTTTACATAACGCAAATCACCTCTCACAAAATACGTTCGAGATTAGCGACGATCAATTAGTAATAGATACATTGATTACGAGAGTTATACACGAAGTTGAAAAACAAAAGGTTTTTTTTGATGCCGTTATTCAAAATTCAGTTTTACTATTACTCACTTTAATTGCCCGCCATGTAACAGAAGCGGCCACTCAAAACTTTGCCCCCAATAAATCGGACTCTACCATTACCGATATTATATTTTATATTCAGTACCATATTTACGATAATACGAAACTGTCGCTTACTTCTGTTGCCAATACATTTAATAAATCGAAAAATAGTTTAAGTACATTTTTTAAAGCCAGCACCGGATTGAGTTTAAAAGAATATATACTAGATTATAAACTGGGTTTAGCCACCAGCAGGTTATTGCGTAGTAATTTAACCATATCCGAAATTGCGCATGAGTTAAATTTTACCGATGAAAGCCATTTGAATAAACTCTTTAAAAATAAATATAAACAAACCGCCAAACAATTTAGAAAAGAGAGAAAGAGTCAATCATAAAACGACTTAAAAAATAGTTTACAATGGATACTTTTAAAAAAATCGAAAATTATATTACCAGTTTTGTTCAGCCAAGTCAATCGCAACTCGATTACTTTATAAAATTTTTAAAAGTACAAACCGTTAAAAAAAATGAGATGCTGATTCAATCGGGCGATATTTGTAACGATGTGTGGTTTATCAATTCGGGCATTTTGAGGCATTACCTCATTAATAACGAAAAAGAAGGCACCGTTTGGTTTTCCTTTGAAGGGTACCTTATAACCGAGATAGATAGTTTTATTACCAAGAAACCCGCAGTACATAATATTATTGCCATAACCGATGCAGAGCTTTTATGTATGAACTATGCTGACTTGGAACACCTTTACGCTACCGATATTATTTGGGAGCGGTTTGGCCGGCTCACCACTATTCAATATTTATTATTTCAAATGGAACGGGTAAACGATTTGTTATTTAAAACGGGTAAAGAAAAATACGACAGCTTTATAAACGCACATCCCGAAGCCTTGCAATACATTACTTTACAACAAATTTCGGATTATATTGGCGTAAAACCCGAAACCCTAAGCAGAATAAGAGGTCGAATTTGACTTTAGTCAAGTAACCATTATAAAAGTCTTATTTAATTTTGTTGCTATAATTTAAAAACTAGAAGCAATGAAAAAAGTAGTTCTGTTTAGTGCCATCATTTTAGGGCTAATCCCATTCTTATCTTGCGAAAAAGAAGAATCGAAAGATGTTAGTCAAGATAAAATTTACTGCGAATACGAATTGTTGTATAGCAAAGATGAAGATAAAACTTACGCATCTGCCAGTTTTAAATTCAGTAATGCCGGTGGCACAGCCTTGCAACTGAGCGCACCAAGCGAAGTAAAATTTAATACCGATGTATTACCTTTTGACGGAACATTTGCCTACTACCGAAAGGAGTATGCAGGCTTGGTTAATAGCGGCACCTTCACTTTTAAAGATAAAGACGGCATCGTTTATACTAATGCCATTGCAGTAGCAAAAGTTATTTCTAACCCAACACTTGATACAATTGCTCGAAATAACGCATTTACTTACACTTGGGTAGGCGATAGTGTTAAAACAAACGAATTAGTTAGTTTAGTTATTGGTGCCAATGCCAATCCATTGAACTTGCAATTATTTACTCAAAATGCTGTTAACGCTACTAATTTAATTTTACCAGTTACAAAATTAAATCAGCTATCGGTAGGTATGTCGTATTGCAAATTAGATAGGTCTATTGAAACAACAAGTGGCAATTTTACCAGTGCTGGCGGTAAAATTAGAGGGAAATATTATGGTTTGTCTAAAAATGTATATGTAAAGTAAGGCATTCAAGTAGAAGATAAAATAATTTCAATTACTTCTTATACCAATATCGGTTCTAAAAGATACAAGTTGAACCAGAATTATTTTTATTTTAGGCGACGAGAAAATTATAGGCGTAGCAAGGCCTACGGGTATAATTTTTGAGGAAGTATAAGAGAAAAAGAAACTGGATCAACGTATCTTTTAGAAATAATGTTGGTATTATAACAAAAGATGCAGTGGGAATTTCAGTAAGAAGTTCCCACTGCATTACTTGAGGCTAATGCGCCCATTTAATAATTACAATTGTCGGTTAATTCTTTCTCTTATCTCTGTAAGCGAATCTTCTTTTATCAATTTTCCGTTTTCAAAAACAAGTTGTAACAAGCCTTGTTTTTCTTCAGTCCAAGTACATTCATCTTTTAATTGTAATGCGCCATTTACTTCACGAACCACCAGCAAATTTTTTTAACTAGATGGCATTACTACTTTCAAATAAATTTAATATCGTTAGCATAATTCATTATTTTAAAATTTATAGTTCAAAGTGGAATCCTTTTTTACCTAGCTCTTTGTACATTTTTTTATCGAAGCTGTAATATTGTGCTGCTTTATGCGCTACATTTTTCTCTTTCTCATCGAGTGCTAATAATAAACCCGTACTTAAAATTTTCTTCCTGAAATTTCGTTTATCAATAGGCGTTTCGAGGATGGCCTCATAAAGTGCTTGTAGTTGCGGTAAGGTAAATTTTTCATTCAGTAATTCAAATCCAACGGGTTGGTAACTAACTTTTCCTTTTAAACGTTCGGCGGCTAACTTAATAATTTTTGAATGGTCGAATGCTAATTTTGGCATATCTTGTAAGCTAAACCACTCGGTTTTTAAGGTATCGCGCCCAGCACTAATTTCGTATTGACGGGCGTTAACCAAAGCATAATAAGCAACCGACACAATGCGTTCGCGCGGGTCTCTGTCCATATCGCTAAAGGTATATAACTGCTCAATAAATACATTTTTTAAACCAGCTTTTTCGAGCAACAAACGTTTGGCGGCTTGTTCGGTCGTTTCATCCATAAATACAAAACCACCTGGTAAGGCCCACCGGCTTTTGAATGGGTCTTTTTTACGTTGCGTTAATACCACTTTTAGGGTTTCGCCGTCGAACCCAAAAATTACGGTGTCGGCTGCTAAAGCGGGACGTTCGTACAGATATGAATATTTTTTTCCTTTTTTCATGCTTAGTGTAATTATTACACAAAGGTAAAAAAATTCTATAAGTAATTATTTCTTAGTGTAAATATTACACTAAGAAAATTTAACTAACTGACAATCAATCTTGCTTTTTCTATACGCGCTGTTTATGCCGCCTAGTAACTTGTTTTCGGACAATGCAAATTTATCGAAGTTGTTGCGTTGCATTAAAACTAGCTTTAACACACGCATAAGCGCAGAGGCGTGTATTTGAAAAAGAGTTTCTTACTTTTCTGTTCTGTTTTAACATTTCTAAATATTTTAGATAATCGGTTTAAAACTTTTTAGTGGAATAGGCTTTATTACTTTATATTTGACCCAATTTATTAAACGAAACAAATGATAATGACAACAGAATATATTTTAAGTGAAGTAAAAAACGGCGTGTTAGTAATTACAATTAATCGTCCCGACAAGTTAAACTCACTTAATAAACAAACCATTGAAGAGTTACACGAAACGTTGGTAGAGGCTGAAAACCTTCCCGAAATCAAATCCATCATTTTAACAGGTGCTGGGCAAAAGGCATTTGTGGCAGGTGCCGATATTGCAGAGTTTGCTAACTATACGATAGAACAAGGTCGTCAGTTAAGCGCAACAGGGCATTTTAAAATTTTTAATTTTATTGAGAATTATTCAAAACCAATTGTTGCGGCAGTTAATGGTTTTGCTTTAGGTGGTGGGTTAGAGTTAGCAATGGCTTGCCATATACGTGTTGTAAGCGATAATGCAAAAATGGGTTTACCCGAAGTGAGTTTAGGCGTTATTCCTGGTTATGGTGGCACACAACGTTTAGCGCAATTAGTAGGTAAAGGCAAAGCGTTCGAAATGATTGTAACAGCCGATATGATTAATGCCACGGATGCCTATAAATGGGGCCTAGCCAATCATTTAACAACGCAAGAAGAGTTGTTACCCAAGTGTTTTGAGATTACCTCAAAGATTGCTTCTAAATCGCCAACGGCTATTCGAACGGCTATTAAAGTAATTAATGCAGGTTATAACAATCACGTTAATGGCTACGAAGTAGAAATTGAAGAGTTTGGTAAAAGTTTTGGTACTGGCGATTTTAAAGAAGGAGTAAGTGCATTTTTAGACAAGCGTAAAGCTGATTTTAAAGGCAATTAATAATTGTGAAAACCTTATTGTGTTTGGGTATTTTTTTAATTGGGTTTACATGCAATCGCCCAGAAGTGTTAACGCAACACCCAACAAAAAAGGTTTCTGATTTGCAAACGGCAGCGTGGTTATTAGGGAACTGGCAAGCTAAATCAACAACAGTAACAATGGGTGAAATGTGGCGCAAAGAAAACGATTCCACCTATATAGCGAACAGTTATTTTAGTAAGGGCAACGACACTTTATCGAAAGAGCGCATTGAGTTGCGTTACCGAAATAAAATTTTACAATACGTGCCCACAGTTAGCAATCAAAATGAAGGCAAAGCGGTTGTGTTTGTAGCCAGTGTTTTAACGCCTGATAGTTTAGTATTTCAAAACCTGCAACACGACTACCCGCAGTTTATACGCTACACCAAATTAACACCCGATTCGGTTGCTGCCGAAATCAGTGGAACGGTAAAAGGTCAATTCAAAAAGCAAACCTTTGTAATGAAACGCTTGCTTTAGAATGTGAGGTAAACCCAATTATAACTATTATGTGTTGCGTTTCGTTTTGTAATATTTTTCTAATCCTTATTTTTTTTGTAGCTTCAACTATTTAATTTTCATGTCAGTATTAATAGAGTGTGTTCCCAATTTTAGTGAGGGAAACGATTTACAAATTATCAAACAAATTACCGATGCCATTGAAAGTGTAGCGGGTATTAAATTACTAAATGTAGATCCTGGAAAAGCTACTAACCGAACAGTAGTTACCTTTGTGGGTAAGCCCGAGGCTGTTGTTGAAGCGGCTTTCAGAGGCATACAAAAGGCAGGCGAGTTGATTGATATGCGTAAACACAAAGGCGAACATCCGCGCATGGGTGCAACCGATGTGTGTCCGTTTATTCCGATAAGTGGCATTAGCATGGCAGATACGGCGCATTATGCCCTGCAGTTGGCCAAGCGGGTAGGTAACGAGTTGCACATTCCTGTTTATTTATACGAAGCCGCACAAAGCAATGCTGCACGGTCTAATTTATCGGTTATTCGGGCGGGCGAGTACGAAGGTTTTTTTAAGAAAATAAAATTACCAGAGTGGAAACCCGACGAAGGACCTGTTGAAATGGATGCCAAGCGCGGTGCCACGGTAATAGGTGCGCGCGATTTTTTAGTAGCTTACAATATTAATTTAAACACCACATCTACACGCCGTGCAAATGCCATTGCGTTTGATGTGCGAGAGGCGGGCAGGGTGTTGCGCGAAGGCAATCCTATTACTGGAAAAATTATAAGCAACGCCGACGGAAGTCCGAAAAGTTTACCAGGCTCTTTAAAATGTGTGAAAGCAATGGGTTGGTATATTGAAGAGTATGGCATTTGTCAAATTTCGATGAACCTCACTAACATAGCTGTAACGCCTGTACATGTTGCGTTTGATGAAGTTTGTAAAAAAGCAACGGAGCGGGGTTTGCGTGTAACGGGGTCCGAGTTGGTGGGCTTAATTCCTTTGCAAGCCATGTTAGATGCGGGGAAGTATTTTTTACGGAAGCAACAGCGTAGTGTTGGCGTTAGCGACGATGAACTAATTAAAATAGCGATTAAATCTTTAGGGTTAGATGAACTAGCTCCGTTTAATCCTAGGGAACGAATTATTGAATACCTTTTAAACGATGGTAGCCAACAACCGCTCATACAATTAAATTTGCGTGCGTTTGTAAACGAAACGGCGAGTGAGAGTCCTGCTCCTGGCGGCGGCTCTATTAGTGCATACATGGGCAGTTTGGGTGCGGCTTTAGCAACCATGGTAGCTAATTTAAGTTCGCACAAAAAAGGTTGGGATGAACAATGGGAAACCTTTAGTGATTGGGCCGAGAAGGGACAGTATTATAAAGATGCCTTATTAAATTTAGTGGATGAAGATACGGCCGCTTTTAACGGTATTATGGCTGCGTTTGCATTGGCAAAAACTACCGACGAAGAAAAGAAAATAAGAACAGACGCTATACAAGCCGCTACAAAGTTTGCTATGGAAATTCCGTTTAAAGTGATGCAATTAAGTTTCGATAGCATGAGTGTTATAAAAGCCATGGCTGAAATTGGTAACCCCAATAGTGCCAGTGATGCAGGCGTTGCGGCACTTTGCGCACGTAGTGCAGTAATGGGTGCGTTTATGAATGTGCGTATTAATGCAAGTGGCTACAGCGATAAAACATTTGTTAATGATCTTATCCAACAAGGGTATGCTTTAGAAGAAAAAACAAAAGCATTAGAAACAGAAATTGTAAGTATGGTTAATCAAAAAATAGGTTTATAAAATGTGCGGCATTGCTGGCCTTGTTGCTAAACATGCAAGTATAGATTTACCGCGTACGTTGGCTCTACTATCGAAAAGTTTGGCACACCGTGGTCCCGATGGCGAAGGATTTATGTTAGGCAATGCACACAACAGCAAGCCTTACGCCTCGGATGAAACGCCTAAAGGTAATCGAACCGATTTACAGTATTGGCCACAAGCCTCTTTGCAAAATGAGCAAGCAACTACCTATCATTTTGGTTTAGCACATCGGCGTTTAGCTATATTAGATTTGAGTTTAAGTGGGCATCAACCCTTATGCATTAACGAACAACGGTATTGGATTACTTTTAATGGGGAGATTTATAATTACTTAGAACTGCGCGACGAATTAAAAAACAAAGGGCATACTTTTGTTTCGAGTACCGACACGGAGGTTGTGTTAAAAGCCTATCAACACTGGGGCTTAGCCTGCGTGGAACGGTTTAATGGCATGTGGGCGTTTTGTATTTATGACAGTATAACGCAACAGTTCATTTGCTCGCGCGATCGGTTTGGCGTAAAACCTTTTTACTTTATTAATACAGCTTTGTGTTTTGCGTTTGCGAGTGAGCAAAAAGCATTTATAAAAGCGGGACTTATCAAAGGTGAAATGCGACAAACGGCTTTGCACGATTACCTGTTAAACAATAGATTGGAGCAAAAACCAGAAAACTTTTTTCAAGACGTATCGGAGTTGTTTCCGGGGCAGCATTTAATTTATGATATTAAGTTACATACTTACCAAACCCAAACGTATTATCAATTAAAGCCAGACTCGACGATTGATAAAGCACCAGAAGAATCGGTTCTAATTAAAACGATTTACGACACCTTGCAAACCGCTATTAAAATACGTTTGCGCAGCGATGTACCAGTAGGCACTTGTTTAAGTGGTGGATTAGATAGCAGTAGTATTGCTGTAATTATGCAAAAGTTTACGCCTAATCGCATTCATTGTTTTACTTCTGATTTTACGGATGGCGGAGAAGGACACTATGCTAAAACCCTTGCACAACATATAAACGCACAGCATCATTTATGTTACCCAACGGCAACAGCGTTGTTTAATGATTTGGAAACGTTAACGTATGCTTTAGATGCCCCAACGTGGGATACCAGTACTTATGCGCAGTTTAGGGTGATGCAATTGGCTAAAGAAAACGGTATAAAGGTTGTGTTAGATGGACAAGGCGCCGATGAATTATTGGCGGGGTATCATCATCATTATATTCCGTATTGGTCTAATTTAAGTTTTAGCAATCGGCTAAAAGCTATTTCGGATGCTGGAAAAAGTATATCTCATCCCTTTTTATTTTATTTGAAGGAAAAGTATAAACAAAGGCTTAACCGTTATGAGAACGCCGTGGGTGGTTTCGTAAAAGCAACATTTAAACATTCGGGGATTATTGAAAATAGTAGTATTTATAAATCAACGGTAAATGCACAATTGCAACACGACATAGAAACGGCGCGCCTAAAAACATTTTTACGCTGCGAAGACCGTTGTGGGATGTGGCACGGAGTAGAAAGTAGAACCCCGTTTAGCGATGATATAGATTTAATCAACTTAGCATTTCGTATAGATGGGCAAGCTAAAATACAACAGGGTACTTTAAAATATTTGTTGCGCGAAGCCATGAAACCATTGTTGCCAGCGGTAATTTATAATCGTAAAGATAAGATGGGATTTAGTACACCTATGCAAACGTGGCTGCTTCAACAAAAAGAACTTGTTTTGCAAACAGTACTCGATAGGAAGTTTGATTTTATCAATGCGGAGGCGTTGCAACTCGCATTTAAAAAGGATGGGGCATCGCCAACACAATTTGGTTTTTTATATAAGTTATATGTGTTGGTGTTATGGGAAAAGGTGTTTTGTAAATAGTACGCCATTAAAAGAGCGTATTGCTTTGGGATAAAAGTTATGAGTGGATGAGATGCCTTGGCGAAGGAAGTTAAACCTAGATTATGCAGTAGGAATCGTAGTGAGAGGTGAAAGCCCAATAAAACAGGCACTTTTCGACTGAAGCATAGTGTTGCTATGGTGAAGAAGAAAAAGTGACGAAGTTTATTGTTTTGAAGGGATTTCGACTCGTAGTAGATTCCTATTGCATAATCTAGGTTAAACACTATTAACCTTCTACAGATAACAAAAAACGCCCGTTGATTGAACAACGGGCGTTTTTTATACATTTCACTTTTTATTATTTCACTTCTTCAAAATCTACATCGGTTACGTTTTCGGTGTTTTGATTTTGCGCCGTGTTTTGTTGTTGAGCATTCTTTTCGTTTTGTGGCTCAGTTTGTTGTTGTGCCTTGTACATATCTTCGCTGGCAGCACTCCACGCGGTGTTTAAAGTAGCTAAAGCCGCTGTTATTTGTTCTATATTTTTAGAGGCATGTGCTGCTTTTAGTTCTGTTAACGCACTTTCAATGGGTGCTTTTTTCTCGGCTGGAATTTTATCGCCAAACTCTTTCAATTGTTTTTCCGTTTGAAACACCATAGAGTCCGCTTCGTTTAATTTATCTACTTCTTCTTTGGCTTTGCGGTCCGAGTCGGCATTCATTTCTGCTTCGCGCTTCATGCGGTCAATTTCTTCTTGACTAAGGCCGCTTTTGGCTTCGATACGGATGTTATGCGATTTGTTAGTGGCTTTATCTTTGGCACTTACATTTAAAATACCATTGGCATCAATATCAAACGTTACCTCAATTTGTGGTACACCACGCGGTGCGGGCGGTAAACCATCTAAATTAAATTCGCCTAATTTACGGTTATCGCGTGCCATAGGGCGTTCACCTTGATAAACCACAATTTGTACACTTGGTTGATTATCGGCAGCCGTACTAAAATCTTGTGATTTTTTTGCAGGAATGGTTGTATTGGCTTCAATGAGTTTAGTAAATACACCTCCCATGGTTTCGATACCTAACGAGAGTGGTGTTACATCTAACAACAATACATCTTTTACTTCTCCAGTTAATACACCACCTTGTATGGCAGCACCTAGGGCAACTACTTCATCGGGGTTTACACCTTTGTTAGGGGCTTTGCCAAAGAACTTTTCTACGGCACTTTGTACTGCTGGAATGCGTGTTGAACCACCTACTAAAATAATTTCGTCAATTTCGGAGGTAGATAAGCCTGCATTTTTGAGAGCCGATCGGCAAGGGTCAATGGTACGTTGAATGAGGCTATCGGCTAATTGCTCGAATTTAGCGCGGCTTAGGCTTTTCACCAAATGTTTAGGAATGCCGTTAACGGGCATAATGTAGGGTAAATTTATTTCGCTACTTGTCGCACTCGATAATTCGATTTTAGCTTTTTCAGCTGCTTCTTTTAAGCGTTGAAGCGCCATAGGGTCTAAACGTAAATCAATGCCTTCGTCGTTTTTAAATTCATCGGCTAACCAATCAATAATTACTTGGTCAAAATCATCGCCACCTAAGTGTGTATCACCATCTGTACTTTTTACTTCAAAAACGCCATCGCCTAGTTCTAAAACAGATACATCGTGTGTTCCACCACCACAATCGAACACCACAATTTTCATGTCTTTATTTTTCTTATCCATGCCATAGGCTAGGGCAGCGGCTGTGGGTTCGTTGATGATACGTTTTACTTTTAACCCGGCAATTTCACCAGCTTCTTTAGTAGCTTGACGCTGTGCATCGTTAAAATAGGCAGGCACGGTAATAACCGCTTCGGTAATTTCGGTACCTAAAAAATCTTCGGCTGTTTTTTTCATTTTTTGTAAAATGATAGCCGATATTTCTTGTGGCGTAAATTTACGGTCATCTATTTGTACGCGGGGGGTATTATTTTCGCCTTGCACAACTTGGTAAGGTACACGCGCTACTTCTTTGGCAACTTCGCCAAAATTTTGACCCATGAAACGTTTGATTGAATAAATTGTTTTTCTAGGATTGGTGATAGCCTGACGTTTGGCAGGGTCTCCAACTTTACGTTCGCCACCTTCCACAAAAGCAACTACCGAAGGGGTGGTGCGCTTGCCTTCGTTGTTAGCAATTACTACTGCTTCACTTCCTTCCATAACTGCCACGCAGCTATTAGTGGTACCTAAATCAATTCCTATAATTTTTCCCATTGTATTAAAATTTCCTTTAATTATTCAATTGTTATGCCAAAGCCTCCTTTGCTGTATTTTATGCCAGCTTGACAGAAAAATAAAAAAACGCCTTGTATTTTGACAGACAAGGCGTTTAAACATTAATGTTTTGTCAGTGTAAATTTATGGACAACCCGGCCACACTTTGTTGGAGTTAAGGAACTTATAAGAACAGGTATTTCTATCGAAGGCAATGGCATCTATAAAATTGTTTAACATTTCTTTTTTAACGGAACATCGCGAACGGAAGGCAAATAAGCCATAAGCACCACCTGTAAAATTAGTGTATAATTTTTTGTCTTGCGCAATAGTTTGCGACGGTGCAGCATATTGCAAGTAATCCGAATAATCTTGCCCCGCACACACACAGCTAATTTCGATGTAGCGAATAAGGCGCCCAATTAAACCACTTCCTGTTTGCACGTTGCGCGCTTGCAAATCGGCTTTAAACCCTTCTAACACAGCACTGCCTCTAAAATTAAAATTCAATCGTTCGCCTGGTTTCATATCTTGAACGGTTGCCGAGCCAGGAATAAAATCCATATAGCCTTTGCCAGAAAGACCACCCATTACACTATCGTCGTAATGCACTCGAAAGCGTGTTTCGTATAGTTTAACATTGGGTATGGTAATTATTCTAAATCCGTGGTTAACTAAAGAGCCACTGTAATCAATATAAACAGAGTTTGTGTAAACGGCATTATTAGGCGGCCATTGCGAAATTTGAATAGGGGTAAGTTTGTAGTAAGGCGTAACAAACGGCGGAAAGCTATTTCCACTCACGCTATCTAATACCGTACTTTTAGCTATATAAACCGAGCCTGAGCTGTTATTTTTTACGGTGAGTTGATAATTGCCAAAGTTTTTTAAACGTTCGTTGCTTACATATACCCGCTGCGTAGTGTTAAATGCGCCAGGCTGCGTTGTGATGATAGAGTCGCGAAAAATAATTTCGGAACTGTTGCCATTAGCACTTGCCACAGGCGATTTTACACCGTTGAAGTAATGCTCTAATTTTAAAGTTAACTCGCCTGGTTTGTAATTAATAGAGTCGGCTACTTTAGCCATGTCAAAAGCATTTCCTTCTCCTAAAAACACTTTATTCACCCGAATCATTTGCAAATTCTCTTGTGGGGTTAAAACTGCATAAATACTAGGAATTTCTTTGTAAGGGGCTAAAATATCTAAATCATTTTTACAAGAACTGAAACTAAGTATTAGAGCTAAAAATAAAATACTATCAAAAATTTTTTTCATCGTAACACAAATATACTATTAAATTAAATTTAGGTTGTTAAAGTTTGACCAAATTTTTTGTAAATGGACGTAAAGTCTTTGTAAATGGCAGAACTAAAGCTACGTTCGTGCGATACACCTATCAAAAACCCCTCTACTTTTTTAACAGTTTCGGCAAGTTTTAAAACGTGTGCATACAGTTCATCGGCACTCAACTTTTGATAAATAAAAAAGGATCCATCCATAAAAGCAAAAGGTACTAACAAAAACGATGTGCCTTGCTCGGTCGAAAAATCATAATAGTAAAAGGGATGAGCGGTTCCTGCCCGAAAACCCGGTTGAGAGGCAAAGCCCATGCTAAAATCGGCTAAAAAACCGTTCTTGCTAAGTAATGTTGGCGTTGTTTTAATATCAAATCGTAAATAATGTTGACGACTTATGCTTGGTTTTTGCCCGCTTAATTGGGTCCAAGTATCGAGTTCGTGTTTTAATAATTCTTCTTGAATAGACGTGTTATAAGAAGGATGTAAACCAATGCTTGCTGCGGATCCTATGTGTTGAAGCACCTGTTGATAGGCTTTGTGGCCCGGGGTTAAGGTGCGATCAAATTTGGAGGCGTTGCTGTAAAGAAAAAAATAGAGTAGGGGATAGCGGTCATTTTGCGCCCATTCTCCTAAACGTTTATAAACATCAAACGGATCGGGGCGAAGGTTAAGGCGTACTTGAATGCGTTCTTTTACAGCAGCTAAACGCAGGTGGAGTAAGTCTTTCAATAAACCTCCTAACGTTCTAACCAAACTTTTGTGTTGATAGGCAAATAGATTGTCAACATCTACCGTACTTATGTATTGAAATGTTTTTGTAGGAAATGCTAATGTTGGGAACGCGTGTGATAATGCCGTTTTTAAGGTGTAAATCCATTCATCGGCAATGGGTTGCTGCAATACGCCTGCTTGGCGCAATTGACTGTGTTGTGCTTCAAAACGCCCGTGCTCGTCTCGTTCAACAGTTTGCCATTCTTCGTAACGAGAAATGCAGTAAAAAACTGCAGCAAAAACATCAAAGGGTAATAGGTGTTGTTGGCTTATTTGAGGGGCGCAAAAAAGAAGGGGGCGCATTTCGTGTTTTACCCAATTGAGGGTGAACGCGTTTATTTTATCATCCAATAATAAACCGTGTGGTAAAATTTGATAGGCATCGCCCAAGGCCTTATCCGAATAATTTAGTTTGTACGCGGCTGTTTGATAGGTATTTAATTGATGGGTTATTTGAAACGAACAACGCAGAACTTGATTAAAAATAAATTGGCAGGTATAGCGCAAACGCTCGCTGGGCAAAGGAGCATAAATAACAACGCAAGGGGCTGTGGCTTCTACTTCTAAGTGGAACAAGGTGTTTAAATCTTGTGCGTGTTTATTCATGGCATTTCGCTATTGTAAACCTACAAAAGAAATGAAAGCGAATCTATGCCATTAACTTTTTGTAGAAATATAAAGGGTATTATTTAGGAAATGGAACGTAAGTTAATTTGAATTGGGGTTTATAAATAGCATTTTGAACCCCACCTAAAATTAAACGTTGTGCAAAGTTATCGCGACGAATAGCTAAAAATGGACTTGGATCGGCCATTACTAAATAAAAGCCATAATCTTTCTGTTTTTTACTCAAGAGCGATTGAATGTGGCGCGATATATCGAAACTATATGTTTTATTGGTGGTGTCGTAGAACCCATCGTAGCGTTGTAACACACTGCCGCTGAGTTGGTCGCTTACTAATAGTTCGCGGCCTAAGGAATCGCTTGTAAGCAGTGCCAAAGAGGGGGGGCGTGGAATGCTGGTGCCATTAAGCAGTTGATCTACTTTTATAACCACTTGCGCGCGGCTTACCGACACCGATTGGTTTTTGGCGTAGTTTAAAAGGTGAGGTATTTTTAAGCGGATGCGCATATTTCCTAATCCTTTTAAAAATACATTTTGAACACCCGCCAAGCTATCGCCAGCTAATTGTTTACGCAAGAAAATATTACCACCATTAAACGGATCGTAACGGACGGTGTTCAGCCTAACTGCATCGTCGCCCGCAAAGGCAAAGCGATAGGTTTGTGTAGTTTTTGTAGAAGCAGGGACACCATTTTGATAGTAAACAAACAGCCCTGTTTCTGTGTCGTTCATGTCAATTTTTAAAAAAATACCTGCATTATTAACAGGGTTTAAGTTATTGCCAAAAGCTTTTATAACTAAGCCTTTATAAGTATTTATTAGAGTGGCGTTGTTGGTGAGGTAACTGGGGTCTGCAATTAAGTTTTGTGCAAAATTAGCGTTGATGGGTATTTTTAAATAAACTTTACCAGCATTAACGGTAATAGCTCCTGTAAAATCGGCAATAGGAGCGGCACTGGTGGTATAGTTTTTAAAATTGGTAAAATAATTAACAGTTTTGCTGAGGTCGGTGTTTAATGGATACACTTTATAATTTAATTGTGCATTCACATCGCCAATAACACCATTTATGGAAACGGCCAAAACAATTTCGGAGCTTACAATTTGTGGGTCGTTACCAAACGAAATGTTGCTGGCATTATTAGGAATTATAAAACGGGTCAGTAAATCGGCAGAGGTTTGCCCAAAGTAAGGGTCTATGTGCATGCCAATGTATTTTTCGCGTTCGTTAAACGAGCGGGTGCTATCTTGTTTAACCGTAAACAGTTCTAATTGGGAGGTATCGCTATACACGGCATTCACGGCATCGCCATCGGGTAGCACATCTACACCTAAAATAGAATTATCTTTTTTGCAGGCCATAGCCAAACAAACAATCACAACTATAAAGCAATAAAATTTTTTCACAATAGGTATTAAAAAGCCGCTTTTCGGGTAGGGAAAAGCGGCTTATAAATTTACAATAAGATTAACTTAAAACGTTGGCTTCTTCTAAAATGAGGTCATAAAATTCGTTAAAGGCATCCACATATTCGAGTTCGTTTTTAAACCCTAAAAAGGCTTTCCCTGTTTTTTTAACAAATTTCTCTAAATCGGGGTTTAAAGCCTCTGTACCTTGAATAATTCCGTCTGCCAATTCGATGGCTTGCTTTTGAAGATTTATATAATTGGCTTCTTCATTTAAAAATTTAAAGTCTTTTTTATTAAACCCATCGAAACTTAATTTCTCGATAAATTTTTTATTTAACAGTTTCGGAAACTCATCTTCATAAAGCGACACTACTATTTTAGTATCGGCAAATAAGGGATCTTCGGCATAATATTTTTTAATGTAGAGAGGCATTAAACTGGTTAGCCAGCCGTGGCAATGAATAATATCGGGCTGCCAGCCCAATTTTTTCACGGTTTCGGCTACACCACGCACAAAAAACATAGCGCGCTCATCGTTATCGTCGAAGTATTTACCGCTCGTTTTATCGGTTAAGATGGCTTTGCGGCTAAAAAACTCTTCGTTGTCAATAAAATAAACTTGCATACGCGCCGAGGGAATGCTGGCTACTTTAATAATGAGCGGATGATCCACATCATTTATAACCAAATTCATACCGCTTAAACGAATAACTTCGTGTAATTGATGCCTGCGTTCGTTAATGGTGCCGTATTTGGGCATAAAAGTTCGGATTTCCTTACCCCGCTCTTGTATGCCTTGGGGGAGTTTGCGGGCAATTTTGCCAATGTATGTTTCGTCTAAATAAGGAGTAATATCTTGAGAAACAAAAAGAACCTTAGCTTTCTTCATAATGGATTTTAGAACCTTTCTGGATAATTATACAAAAGTAATAAAAAAAAATCCATATTTCAAAGTAAATTGTAGATTTACAGCTAATTAGATGAAAGTATTTACGAAGAACAGCGAATTAACTGCCTTTCTAGACACAAAACGTGAGGCAGGCTTAGAAATTGGGTTTGTACCAACCATGGGGGCTTTGCATAAAGGACACCTATCTTTAATGGGCTATGCCCAGCAACAAACCGATATTAGTGTGTGTAGTATTTTTGTAAATCCTACGCAGTTTAACGATAAAGCCGATTTAGAGCGTTACCCGCGCACGCCCGAGCAAGATTTAGCTATGCTCGAAGCAGCTAATTGCGATGTTGTTTTTATGCCTTCGGTCGAGGAGGTGTATCCTGAACCCGATACCCGACAATTTTCGTTTGGCCTACTCGATGAGGTGCTCGAAGGGGCGCGTCGTCCAGGTCATTTCAACGGGGTGGCTCAAGTGGTTAGCCGTTTGTTTGATAGGGTTAAGCCGCATCGTGCTTTTTTTGGGAGTAAAGATTATCAGCAAGTAATGGTCGTTAAACAACTGGTGCAAAACTTACACTTAAACATAGATGTTGTGGCTTGCCCTATTTTAAGAGAGGCCGACGGTTTAGCCATGAGCAGTCGCAACATGCTTTTAAGTGAAGAAGAACGCCAAGCCGCTACTTTAATTTACGATGTGATGCAAGTAAGCAAAAGCATGAAAGAAAAGAAGAGTTCGGTGTTAGCCACCCGTCAAGCAGTAATTAGTATTTTAAGTAAAAAATCTATTTATCAACTCGATTATTTTGAAATTTGTGATGCCAAAACATTAAAGGCTATTCACTCGTGGGAAGAATCGAAACACGTTGTTGGGCTTATTGCTTGTTACGTTGGTAAAATTCGGTTAATAGATAATTTAGTTTATTAAGAACTAATACCAACATCATTTCTAAAAGATACGTTGACCCAGTTTCTTTTTCTCTTATACTTCCTCAAAAATTATACCCGTAGGCCTTGCTAC
>JAAFIL010000055.1 GCA_013297775.1 Bacteroidota bacterium | reverse complement strand
GTTGCACTTGCTAAAGCCGAAGCGGGTTGCGTAATGGTGGCGGTAGCTGTTCGAGTGCAAGCATTGGCATCGGTAATAGTAACCGTTCTTACACCCGATGTTTGACCACTAATGACGGATGTGGTTTGTGCGCCACTCCATAAATAAGTATAAGGCGATGTGCCACCACTTGCTGTAACAGTTGCTGCACCCGTTGAATTACCAAAGCATAATACATTAGTTACTGCCGTTGCGCTTGCTAAGGCAGAAGCGGGTTGCGTAATAGTGGCAGTAGCTGTTCGAGTGCAAGCATTGGCATCGGTAATAGTAACAGTTCTTACACCCGATGTTTGACCACTAATGACGGATGTGGTTTGTGCGCCACTCCATAAATAAGTATAAGGCGATGTGCCACCACTTGCTGTAACAGTTGCTGCACCTGTTGAATTGCCAAAACATAATACATTGGCTACTGCCGTTGCACTTGCTAAAGCCGAAGCGGGTTGCGTTATTTGAACGGTTTGGCTTGCCGTAGAACCACAACTGTTGGTGGTTACACAGGTATAAATACCCGCAGCTAAACCGCCTGCCGTTGCTGCATTTCCACCACTTGGAGACCAGGTATAGGTGAAAGGAGAGCCGCCGCTTGCGCTCATGGTAGCGGAACCCGTACTGCCGCCGTTACACAAAACATTGGTACTACTTGTTAAATTTAAAGTTGGGGTTGGGCAAGCAATAGTTGGCGTTGCAGCAGCTGTTGTTATGTCCCAAACTTGGTATAAACCAGCACAATAAGACGGCGTTGTTACCCTAATGTCATCAACATCGTTAAACAGTGGATTGGAAGTAAATGTAACAGCAACGGTATTGGGGAAAGTGCTTCCAGGCATATTAGCAGTTAGTGTGGCACCTGGTATAGGGTTGCCATTTTTGTAACCAGTATAAAGCATTGGTACGTTAATACAACTAAAGGAATTTGTACTAATATGCATTTCTTGTATGGCAAATTCGCCGCCATTAGATGAACCAAATGTCAGGTAATTGAGGTTGGCAAAACCAGTTATAAAGTAATTTATATGCCCTGTACTTGGGGCACTATTAGCAATGTTGAAGCCGCAAGTACTCATGGTAGAAATGGAAATTACCCATCCATCCATTATGTTTGCAACTTTGGGAGTGCCGCAGGGGCTTACGGCTGCAACAATAGTTGTTGTAGGAACAGTGAAACCGTTAAATCCAATTGTAGGTTGGGCAATGGTTTTGGTAGTTAAAACCAAAATTAAATAAATAATAAAGTGTTGTATTTTTTTCATGTGAAAGAATTTGAATTCTAGTAATTAAGGTGTCGTATTAATGGTTAAATGGCAAAGGATTAAATTTTTATATTAAATTGAGGTGATATTAAAAACGATTTAATTAAAGTTCAAATATATTAAATTTTTATAATATTGAATATTTGATATGGCGTTTCCTGTAACGTAAAAACCTTATTAAATCTAAATCTTACTGAAGTATTTTAGTTTAAATCATTTAAACAAAGAGCAATCAATTAAGAAAAGTATTTATAAAAATGCGACTCTTTTAAAGTTATCAAGTTTCTCTTATTTGTCCAATACTAAAAAACGCCCGAAACTTAATTCGGGCGTAATTGCTAGTTTAAAAATTAAAGTTAAGGGCGTGATGGATAAATTCCTTGCCAAGCAATAATATACTGCATGGCCACATAAGGCGGTACTGTACTAACTGGCACTGGACCGCTACCCCAAGGTGTAAGCGTTAAACCAGTTGGGTCAAACGTCATTGTATTATTTACAGCACTTACAACACCACCTAAAGGAATGTTACCAGGCTGTGTGTTATAAATACCCGCTGCTGTGCCAGAACCTCCTGCGTCAGTTACCTGACCTAAAACATTTCCACTTGAAGGACTTGGAGAAGCACCAGTAAGTGAAGTGTTGGCATTAAGGGTTGTTGCTACGGTAACAGAACCTGATAAATTCGTACCTGGGCCTTTTATAATTGAGTGCGTGTGAGGCGGCATGTTAATACTTGTAATGGTAGTACTTTGAGTTCCACCAACTTGACCATAAGAATAAGTGCCACCTGGATGTGCACCACCTAAATTAGTACACTGCGTTGGAAACGCTCCACGGAAATCAGGTAATTTGAAAGTTTGAGTACCATCACCACCATAAGTTGTACCTAAGAGCGAGAATAGAGCTGAGTACTGAGCAATTGATAAAGTTTGTCCTTCGCAAGTGAACCAGCCCTTGGGCGCGAAATTACCTGCAAAAAGAACAATTGTTCCCATTATTGGATCCATAATTTTAGTTTTATTTGGTTAATTTATTTTTTTATTTTTATTTAATTTGATTATTAAGGTCTTGAAGGATAAACCCCTTCGACTGCAATGATATACTGCATAGCTACATAAGGCGGTACTGTACCAATTGGAGTTGGACCGCTACCCCAAGGTGTAAGCGTTAAACCATTTGGATTAAACGTCATTGTATTGTTTACAGAACTTACAACGCCACCCAAAGGAATGTTGCCAGGCTGCGTGTTATAAATACCCGCTGCTGTGCCAGAACCTCCTCCATCGGTTACCTGACCTAAAACATTTCCACTTGAAGGACTCGGAGAAGCACCTGTAAGTGAATTGTTGGCATTAACAACTGTTGTTACGGTAATAGCCCCCGATAAATTCGTACCAGAACCTTTCATAATTGAATGCGTATGAGGCGGCATGTTAATACTCATAATGGTAGCACTTTGAGTTCCACCTATTTCCCCATAAGAATAAGTTCCTCCTAGATGAGGACTATTGATATTAGTACACTGTGTTGGAAATGCGCCACGTAAATCAGGTAGCTTAAACGTTTGAATGCCATCGCCTCCATAAATAGTACCTAAAATCGAAAATAAGGCTGTATTTTGAGAAATTGACAAAAGTTGACCTTCACAAGTCAACCAGCCGACTGGGGCAAAGTTTCCTGCAAAGGGCATAATTGTTCCCATTATTGGATCCATAATTTTTAGTTTTAAATTTTAATAATTTGTTAATGTTTAGTGTTTAGTTCTTCGTAATGCGCTTACCTTTCAAAAGTAGGTGATTGGTTACGCTTTACAATAGGTATAAATACCTGTTTTTATAAACTGGTATTTATACTTACACCAACTTGATTCATAATTTGATTCGATTGGTTGTAAAAAAACTCATTCCAATTGTATAGGTTCGATGCAGCACCTCTAGCTCTTTAAGCGAGAAAGCGAAAAGAGCAGAGGACTGGTAAAAGCTACGCCGAGTATTTTCATCAGCGTAAAGTAACAAGCTATCGCTTTCAAGATGAAACTAAATTATAAATCAAGCTAGTGCTATTTATAAATGCTTACTTTATAAAGTGTTGTTGAAGGCCACGATGAACCCGTGGTATCATTACAACATTGATTAGAAATAATTCCGCCAAAAATATACCCCACCGATTGACTCTTACCTAGTTTAGCATAATCAATAATGTTATACTCTTTGTTATAAAACGGCAGGCCAGCATCGGGTACAAATACCGCTTCGGAACCTAAATAAGCGGGCAATAACCCTGTATCTTGTATTTGTGTGGTAACATCACCGCCGTTAGCATACATACGTTTGTTAGTAGCAATAACATTACTCCAATTTCCGGCCGCGTCAAAACCACTGCCACCAGAGGCCGCTGCATTACCAATACCTCCAAATAAAGTTGTCATCATGGTTTTAGTTTCTGTATCGTAATGCGACATAAAGGCCGTCGAATAAATATTAAGGTACTGATTATAAGGGTCTAACTTGTATTTTGGACTAGTTGCTGGGTTAATGTAAATGGGATTAGAAAATGGTACATTACTACCGTATGTAAACACGCCACCATATATTGCTAAACCAATGCTACTACCATCGGCTAAAATAGAGGGAGCCACCACTAAATCGCGACGGTGAAACTGTGTAGTTGAATCTGGTAAGCCATCGTTAATGTTCCCTACATTTTCTAATTGCCAGGCCTTGCCTTGTTTAGTGGTATTACTTTTTATAGCAAAAATCCATACCGTGTCTTTATACTGTTGTTGGCTCGCCGAAGGACTCCCACCTCCATATACGCCTGTAAATTTATGCCCAAGATTCATGTAAAAAAGACCATCGGGTAAACGATACAATTCGCCACCTGTAGTGCATACCATTTTGCTTTGCCCCCAAGTAATATTTTGTTTAAAAGAGTTAGGATCGTTATGAATAACGGCCGAGATAGCTTTGTTTAAATCCATACTCATAAAATAGTCGTAGGTCTTTTGAGCGTCTTTATTATTTTTATCTCGAACACCGTAGCCACCACAAGCATATAAGACTCCTTCGTATTCAGTATGCGCTAAATTAGTGCATAAAAATACATTTGCGGTATCGCCGCCATAATTAGGAATTGCCATTTTATAAAGCGAATCCACCGAAGGTTTGTAAACGAAAATAGAATCGTTGGCATACGCTTTTGGAAAGTTAGATGTTTTAGAGTCGAAACCATGAAACCCAGTGGTGCGTCCAGAAAACATAAGCCAATAGCCATTCTTTTCAGCAAAAACAAACGATTGTATAGCCGGAAAATTCTTTTTAGTATCATCGGCCTCTACCTTAAAATAAAAGGAAAGCGACGCAGGCGTTTGAACATCTGTTTCTGTTTTTGTTTCGGGCTTTGTGTTATCGCAACTAAACAAACTAGCTACTGTTGCAAAAGTTAAAAGAGTTTTTAATTTCATTTTTATTTTTTCTTAAAGGATTAAACTTTCATTTTTTTCGATAACAGATTTACAATTATTCTTACAGCAATAAACACCATTCCCTTTTGTTATACAACAAAGGATGTGGCTTTACCCCGAGCAAGAGAAGGTATAATCCATAAATACTTATGCCCATACCATTTAGTAAATTGTTTCGTTTGTTATTTTAATGAGCGCATTACTAAATGCCAATATAAAAAAGATTGAATACACTTTTTTAAAATTGGGGTAAACAACGCAGGTTTGTAAGTGAACGACATAAAACGCAGCCATCCAACAACCTTATTTCTTTCGTTTGGAAGAGTTTTAAATATTTTAAATGTTTTAAATTTTAATTTCAGTAAACCATTAAGCCCTCTTCCAAACCAAGGCAATAAAAACGACATAGTATAAATAATACATACAAGCGTTTGCACAATTTTAAAATCGAATAATTAGAATTACCCGAAAAATTAAATATTAAAAACAGGTATAAATACGGATGTACTTTTGAAATAATTTTTTATACAAATGCGTTTTATTCAAAATAATTGAGGCAATTAACAAATTGTTGATAAAAAAAGTACTTGGTTAATAAATAAAATTTTTAAAAAGAAAAGAATTAATCTAAGTTTACACAGCTACTCAACTAAAAATATATTAAACGTATATTTTTAATTAAATAATCAGCATGAAAAAAAAGGCAATTTTCAAGTTTAATTGTTGCAATGATTTAAAAAAAATCGAATCTGGCTAACCTTTTAAAAGCCTTGAATATACTTCTATTCATAACAAAACGTAATTGCTAATTCAGTATAAATCAAAATAATGTTTAACAAAACTAAATTAAAAAACCAAATATATGATTGAACCAAGAACCGTGCCGGGCGTTTACATCAAGGAACTAAACGCCTTCCCAAATTCAGCAGTACAAGTGGCTACTGCCGTACCCGTGTTTATCGGCTACACACAAACCAATATGTTTCAGGGCAAATCGCTTAAAAACAAACCTGTACAATTGAACTCACTTACCGAGTACGTGGCTTTCTTTGAAAGTGGTGCTTCTCCAGGGCCAACTATTCAATACGAATTAACAGCCGTTGATCCTGCTAAAGGGCCAAGCCCCGATATCACCTTAAACGGAACAGGTTACACCATTGCACCAGTTGTATCTACTCAATTTTATATGTACAACGCCATTCAATTATTTTTTCAAAATGGAGGCAGCACCTGTTATGTTATTTCTATTGGCACTTACGAGTTAGGTCAGCCTAAAAAAGATGATTTTATGCCCGAGGGCAAACCAAGTGTATTCGATATTTTAAAAGGAGTTCAAGACCCTACGCTTATTTTAATACCCGATGCACTTTTGTTTGCGAGCGAACCCGATTACTATACTTTAATGAACGCAAGTTTAAACCATTGCAACGATGTACAAAGCCGTATGTCCCTTATGGATATTTGGGGAGGCGATAAAATAACCGATCCACTCGATTTTTTAGCAGCACAAGCTAGTAAAACCGATCCCATTAATTCGTATCGCAATGGAATGACTTCTCCTTTTCTAAACTACGGGGCATGTTATTATCCATTTGTAAACACCAATGTGGTATCGGCCAACAACATCACAGGGGCTAACATTAAAGGTGGTTTTGCGCCTTATGCCGATTCTG
The DNA here is from genome assembly GCA_013297775.1 of Bacteroidota bacterium. Taxonomy (GTDB): domain Bacteria; phylum Bacteroidota; class Bacteroidia; order B-17B0; family Aurantibacillaceae; genus Aurantibacillus. The sequence goes on along the minus strand of JAAFIL010000055.1, from coordinate 20,985 downwards.
ATACCAGTACAAAAGCCGCTACGGATATTAAAAATAACGTGGCTGCTATTTTAGCGTTACCAAACACCAATGCCTCACAAGCCTCTGCCATACACAATGCACTAACGGCTACCAGTCCTAATTATCAAAATTTAATGAAGCTGGTATCGTTAAAAATAAATTGCTTACCTGTGGCTCCCGCAGTAGCCGGTGCCATAGCCGTTGTAGATGCCACTCAAGGCGTATGGAAAGCCCCAGCAAACGTGGGTTTAATTTCGGTACAATCGCCTGTTCTTAATATTGATGACGATTTACAAAGCAACATGAACGTAGATGCAATTACCGGAAAATCGGTTAATGCTATTCGTCCGTTTACAGGCTTTGGCGTATTAATTTGGGGAGCTCGTACTTTGGATGGTAATAGCCAAGATTGGCGTTACATTAGCGTGCGTCGTACTTTAATTATGATTGAACAATCGGTTAAATTAGCCACACGAGCCTATGTATTTGCCAACAACGATGCCAACACCTGGTTAAACCTAAAAAGCATGATCGAAAATTTCTTAACTGGCGTTTGGAAACAAGGTGGCTTGGCGGGTGCCGTGCCAGCCGATGCGTTTAGCGTTTTTGTTGGATTAGGTAGCACCATGACGGCGCAAGATATTCTCGATGGGTATTTAGATGTATCCGTGCTAGTAGCCGTTACACATCCAGCAGAGTTTATCGAAATTACATTCCAACAACAATTACAAAAATCATAAAACTAAAACTATAAAAAACATTTAAAATCAATCGTTATGGCAGGAGAAAAACAAGATAATAATTGGCCCTTACCCAAGTTTTACTTTTCAGTAAACATAGATGGCAAAGATTATGCGTTTCAAGAAGTTTCTGGATTAGAAACTGAAACCCAAATTATTGAATACCGACACAGTAACAGCAAACAATTTTCAACTATCAAAATGCCAGGTATTAATAAAGTAGGAAACGTTACCCTTAAAAAAGGTGTGTTTGTGAAAGATAATAACTATTGGACTTGGTACTCGGCTATTAAAATGAATACCATTAAACGCGTAACAGTAGTTGTAAAATTATTAGACGAGTCGGGTAATCCAACCATGACTTGGACCTTGCAAAACGCATGGCCTACTAAAATTCAAGGTACCGATTTAAAATCGGACGGTAACGAGGTAGCAGTAGAAACCATTGAATTTGCACACGAAGGATTAGTGATTGCCAATAAATAAAACTAAATAACAATGGGTGTTTATTATCCTCCAGTTGGATTTTATTTTGCATTTTCTATTCCAGGTGTTACCAATAGCTTAGATATGGCCTTTCAGGAAATATCGGGCATTAGTGCCGAAATGAATGTAGAAGAAATTGGTTCTGGAGGAGAAAACCGTTTCAAATATAAAGTACCCAATGGCACCAAATATGGTAATTTAGTTGCCAAACGTGGATTTGTTACCCCCGCTTCGCAATTGGCGCAGTGGTGTGTACAAACCATAGGCTCCGATTTAACAAACGCCATTGTGCCAAAAGATATTACGGTAACCCTTTTAAACCCCGATGCTAAAGCCTTAAAAGCTTGGAATTTTGTGAATGCTTGGCCCGTAAAATGGTCTGTATCCGACTTCAAATCGAAAGAGGGCGAAATTGTGATTGAGTCTATAGAATTTGCATATAATTATTTTAACTCTACTTAAAATGGCCATAGAAATAAGAGAACTAGTAATTAGAACCACAGTAGTAGAAAAAGTAAATGTTACTACTCAAAAATCAGGGTTCTCGAAGCAAGAGTTAGAAAAGCTAAAAGCAGAAATAATTGAGAGCTGTTTCGAGAAAGTGAAAAATAAATTATCAAAAGATCAAGAGCGTTAATGGCAGGATCTGGCAAACTCGAAAAATTAACGATCTACCCATTTAAAGATCCGGGGTTTTCTCAAAAAGCAGGAGACCCTTTTGTCGTTAATATTAACCCCGAAAAATACACGCATTCGCACAACATTAATTATAACGATAAACAAGCATTAGGTTCGGCGGGTTCTAGCAGCAAGTTCGAAAAAACAGCCCCCGAAACCATTAGTTTTGAATTGATGTTCGATGCCACAGGTGCCATTCCAGGCAGCAGCACCGATGCGTCGCAAGATGTTGATAAACTGAAAACCGTTGCCTATACCTTTAATGGCGATATTCATAGCCCCAATTATTTAAAATTATCGTGGGGGTCTTTGGTCTTCAACGGTCGCCTCACCAGCCTCGAAGTAAATTATACGCTTTTTAAACCCGATGGCACACCACTACGAGCCAAAGCCAATGTTAGCTTTCAATCGTATGTAGATGCGAAAACTTTAGCACTTACCGAAGATAAAAAATCACCCGATTTAACACATGCTATTTTATTCAAATCGGGCGATAATTTACCCAACTTGTGTTATCAAATTTATGGCGATGCCAATTACTATCAAGAAGTTGCAAAAGCCAATGGTATTATTCATTACCGAAACATTACCCCTGGCACCAAACTTTATTTTCCTCCACTTAAAAAAAATTAAGCCATGGCCGCTTCTCCCGTTAATGAAAATACAGATTTATTAGCACTCACCATCTCAGTTAATGGCACCGAAATTAATACAGCTTATCAAGTAACCGATGTACAAGTTACCAAAGCAGTTAACCGCATCTCAAGTGCCAGCATTACCATTTTAGATGGCGACCCAGCCTCCGAAAATTTTACTATAAGTAGCAGTGCCGATTTTTTGCCCGGCGCCAGCATTACCATATCAGCAGGGTATCACGACACTTCTTCTTCCATTTTTGAAGGAATCATCATTAAACAATCCATTAAAGCGCGGGCTAACGAATCGCCCGTATTGCAAGTAGAGTGCCGCGATGCGTCTGTAAAAATGACGGTTGGTCGTAACAATGCCGTTTATGAAAACATGACCGACGCCGACATTATGGGTAAAGTAATTGGTAACCACAGCTTATCGAAAGCAGTAGCTTCAACGTCTTACACATTTAAAGAACTCATTCAGTATTACGCCACCGATTGGGATTTTCTATTGTCGAGAGCCGATGCCAATGGGTTTATTGTAGTAACCGATGCGGGTAAAGTAAATGTATTAAAGCCTGATGCCTCTGCATCGCCCGTTTTAAGTGTAACCTATGGCGATGATATTTTTAGTTTCAATTTAGAAGTTGATGCGCGTACACAATACCCCTCGGTTACCTCTACCGCTTGGGATAGCAAAAACCAAGCCATAGTTACTGCCACTTCGCAATCGCAAGGGATTACCCCACCTGGTAATTTGAGTTCATCTACTTTAGCCGAAGTTATTGGTTTAAGTACATTTGCGCTGCAAACCACAGCACCACTCGAACAAAGCGATATACAAAATTGGGCTAATGCCTGTTACACAAAAGCCTGTTTTGCACAAGTGAAAGGAAACATTGAGTTTCAAGGGAATGCCTTGCCATTACCCGGAAAAGTAATTGAACTTGCTGGAGCTGGTGCACGTTTCGATGGCAATTGCTTAATCTCTAAAGTTTTTCACGAAATTGAAGGTGGCAATTGGCGCACAACCATTGATATAGGTTTAGACAATCAATGGATAACCGAACTGCAATCCAACATCGAAAGCCCACCCGCTTCGGGTTTATTGCCGGGCATAGCCGGTTTACAAAATGCAGTAGTTAAACAAATTGATACCGATCCCGATAACGCCTTTCGGGTAATGGTTACTTTACCTTTACTGGCCAACAAAACGGTGTGGGCGCGTCTTTCAACCTTTTATGCAACCGCTTCGGCAGGTGCGTTTTTTTATCCTGAAATAGGCGACGAAGTAGTGCTTGGTTTTTTTAATAACGATCCGCGCTACCCCGTTATTTTAGGGTCGTTATATGGTGCTGCCAAAACGCCACCATTTACTCCCGATTCTAAAAACACCAACAAAGCCATTGTTACCAAAGGTGGTGTAAAAATTACGATTGACGATGATAAAAAAATTCTAACCCTCATTACACCCGGCAACAATAGCCTTGTTATTAGCGACGAAGGCAAGTCTATTACCCTTAGCGATCAAAACAGTAATAAAATAGAAATGAGTAGTTCGGGCATTACCATTCAAAGTAATACCAACATCACTTTAAAAGCCAATCAAAATATTGATGCGCAAGCCACCGCCAACATTAGTGTAAAAGCAACGAGCAATTTAAGCCTCGAAGGCTTAGCGGTAAGTGGCAGCGCACAAACAAGTATGACCATGAAAGGAACCGCCGCTGCTGAGTTTTCGGCAAGTGGCCCGCTCACTTTAAAAGGTGCAATGGTCATGATTAATTAATTTATAAAAAAAGAAAACGATGCCTCCAGCTGCCCGACTAACCGATATGCACACCTGCCCCATGCAAACGCCTGCCGTGCCTGCACCCATTCCACATGTAGGTGGGCCTATTGTTGGCCCCGGCTCGCCTACTGTACTCATAGGTAAATTGCCAGCCGCCAAATTGGGCGACTCGCTAGTGTGCGTGGGCCCACCCGATAGCATTGTAAAAGGCTCTGCTACTGTAATGATTAACAACATGCCAGCCGCTCGCATGGGCGACACAACTGCACACGGTGGCAGCATTGTACTAGGCTGTTTTACTGTGATGATAGGAGGTTAACAACGATGAGTACTAACGACGATTTTTTAGGTAAAGGTTGGAGCTTTCCACCACGCTTTGAAAAAGCTGCTGGTGGCATTGTGATGGTATCAGACGAAGTGGACATTCGTGAGAGTTTAACCATTTTGTTTAACACCTCGGCTGGCGAACGTGTCATGCGTCCTAAATATGGATGCAACATTCGCGAGTTCTTATTTAAAAACATGGACAACTCGTTTCGTAATTACATTCAAGATGTTATTATGAAAGCGATTATCAATTACGAAGCTCGTATTTTAGTAGAAGACGTAACCGTAGATACCACAGGCTATAACGACGGTTTAGTTTTGGTAGAAGTAACCTACATCGTAAGAACAACTAACAATAGAAATAATATGGTATTTCCATTTTATTTGAATGAAGGAACTTTAATAGATCAATAATTAAACTTGGCAGATATAATTTATATTAATAGAGGCATCATGCAAAAGGAAAGGTTTCCGAACACCTTAGACCCGAGCCATACACCTATTGACCAAAGGGAACTAATAGATTTAGTTAACTTTAGTGCCAAATACGCCAACCTCATTAATTACTACACTACTGATGCCAATAATCAATTAATACACGATGGCGATTGGACGTTTTTGACCCGAAACGAACTTTTTTTATTAGCCGAAATAGGAACTTTTAACTCGCTTCAAAGCCACGAGCAAGTACGATTAATTGTTTCGACGCTTGGCATTACAACAAGTGTGTTAAACGATAAACTGTATGCCTTACGATTGTTATTTGAACATATTTTAAAGATGTTAAATCAATTAAACGACTGGTATTTACGCACGCAAAAAGAATGTCAAACACTTCATGCCGACTGTAGTAATGGAATAGAAAACACCTTGGCACCAAACTTACAAACCATCAAAGCTTATGATTTATTCTATTCTAACCACGCCTACATTCATCCATATACCTATTTACCAAAGAATGCGTTTGATGGCTTTGATAAAGACCTTTGGAAACTAAAGTGGGATTACAATCTCATCGAAAAAAAAGAAAACGAATTAAAAACGAAGGTAGAAGGCATCACTGATCCTAACGAAATAATTCGATTAACATACACAGGCTTATCTACAATTGCCCAATCTATACAATATAACCGAAACTACCTCATTAATCAAGCTAAACGTTTATTTGACGAACGCCTGGCCACCAGTTCAAACATTAAACCCGATTTGGCTTTAATGATTACTTTCTTCCAACTTTTTAAAGAAGCGCAAGACAAACAAAATGACCTCACTAAAAAGCACCTCGATTTTTACTATAAATCGGTTTTACAATTTAACGAAGCCCCTTTACAACCCGATAAAACTATTTTAACGATTGAGTTAACGCCCGAAACGCCCTATTTACAAATTGAAGCGGGCTTGCAGTTCGATGCAGGTAAAGACGAACAAGGCAATGGTATTGTTTACGAATCTATAGACACCAGTATTTTAAATCAAATAAAAGTAGTAGATATACGCACTCTTTTTGTAGGAGGTAACACCTACATTAAGCCCTACTTCGAGCTTCAAAAACCCATGCGCTTGGTTACTGGAATGTATCGAAATGCACAAGATCCAATTCAATTAAATGGAACAAATGGCTTTGCCATTATTGGGGAAGACCAAATAGAATTGGCACCCGAGCAACGCACCATGGAAGATGTAAATTTAGGATTTGCATTTTCATCGGCCGCTTTGTTTCTCTCGGGCGGCGAACGGCAAATAAGTGTTACCATTTATTTTTCTAAAACATCTTTTCAAAAACAATTTTATAGTTTACTTACCAACTTAACACAAGCCGATATTAGAATTGCTCACACCATTGATTTAAGTCCCGAGCAATTGTTTCATGTTGTGTTTGATAACGCGTTTACAATTTTAGTAACAGGTGCAAAAAGTTGGATAAACCTAACATTAAATAAAATTAGCTATTCGGTCGAAACAAGTACCTTTCAATTTTTAATCCATTTACCAGCAGCACAAGAAGCCATTACGTCTTACAATGCCAAGGTGCATGGTGCGGGGTATGCAGGCAATTATCCAGTTATAACCTTTCAACTTAAAAATCAATTTCCATATCCTGTATATAACTTTTTAAATGGCTTAGAATTAATCAAAGTAGATGTAGAGGTGAATGTATCGCAACTTAAAAATTTTACATTAACCAATCAATACGGTTTACTCGATTTATCCAAGCCCTTTCAACCATTGGGCGTGCAACCCGATAAAGGGGCTTACATGCTTATTGGCAGTGCCGAATTATTCTCTAAGCAATTAAACCAATTAAGTATTACAATGGATTGGCAAGCCTTACCATTGGTTTTACTCGATAAAACATCTTATAAAGATTTTTATCACTACTATAAAGCCTACAATCTAAGTCCCGAAATAAACAACCTATCGTTTACATTAAGCCCTTCTGTTTTAAAAGATGGCAATTGGGTTAATCTCGACCTCACAGATACACTTTACTTATATAACGAGCAAGCACCTGCAAATACTACCGTAAATCCAGTTGATGCTTCGGCTACTGAAATAACACCAACGCCTTTAGGCAGTTTACCTTTAGCCGATACTACCGTATTAAACATTCCTAATCAAACTAACTCACAAGCACCCAATGCCATTTTATTACCTTACTTATCGGCACCATTGGTTTATACCCCTAATAGCAGTTACGGATTTATAAAATTAACATTGAACAATCCTAACACAGGTTTCGGAGCAAGCCTCTACGGTAATTTGCTATCGTCGGCCTTACTTAAAAATGCAAAAGTGCAATTAGAGGATGTTTTAAAACGTAAAAAAAGTGAAGATGCAACAGCCTCTGAACAAGAGTTACCGCAAACACCATTTTCGCCGTTAGCAAAAAGTATTTCGGTATCGTACAGTGCCGCCGATACCATTGATTTGGTTTCGGGCAATTATGCCAACGACCCCAATACAGTTTTTTATCACATAGATGCTTTTGCAACATACCCGTTAGATTCAAAAGGATTAGCCACATCTGTTATTGAAAAGAATAGTGCAACTCAAAAAGATGCCGATGCGCTTCAAAAATTAGTTGTAAACCTAGCAGAGAAAAAAGAAAATACAGAATTAGGAGATATTAACGCCATTGGTGCCTATCGGCTACTTGTGCCGTCTTACACGTCGCAAGGCAATTTGTACCTCGGCTTAACAGAAGTTGTTGCACCTTCTTCACTCAAATTATACTTAGTAATTGCTGAAAAATCGTTGCAGCGCGATGTGGATGTATTACCTACGGTAAATTGGAGTTATTTGTCTAAATCGGGCAGTTGGACAGATTTTGTTGTGGGTAAAACAATTACCGATACCACTTATAATTTAACGCGTTCGGGAATCATTACCTTAGCCTTGCCCGAAGACATTACAAACGAAACGCAAATTTTACCCAATGGCTTATTTTGGTTAAGAGCGCAAGTACGCAACGAATTAAATGTTTTCTCACGTTTACTTTTTGTTTATTCGCAAGTGATAGAAGTGGCGTATAGTAACAGTAACCAAACGCAACGAAGTAATTTAGTTTTACCCGCCAATACCATTACAAAAAGTATAATTCCTGTCCCTTCGATAAAAAGTATTTTCCAACCTTTAATTTCGGCAGGCGGTATTTTACCCGAAAATCAAACGGCTTTTTACACGAGAATTAGCGAAACCCTTAGGCATAAAAACCGTGCCATACAAAGTTGGGATTATGAACGTTTGCTCCTACAAAAATTTCCGCAAGTAAGCAAAGCCAAATGTATAGATGCGACTAATACTCGAAAAATGAATGCGCTTAAAAACCATTTCGATATAGTGGTTATTCCGCAACTAAGTGGCGAGGGCGTTATTACCAATAATCGTTTTGGGCCTGTATTTAGTTTAGCTTTACTCGAAGAAATGGAACAGTATTTAAAACCCTTAGCTTCTCCACACGTTAAGTTCGATGTGCTTAACCCAATTTACGAACGGCTTAAAATAACTTGTGATGTTAAATTTAAAACCGACGATGCGTTCTACATCCGTCAATTAAATAACGATATCCGAACGTTTCTCTCACCTTGGCTCGATGAAAAAAGCCATAAATACATCATTGGCGAAGGCATTCAAAAGTCAACCATTATGGGCTTTATACAGCAATTAGAATATGTAGATTTTATCACTAAATTTTCAATTACTAAAGTCGCACGAATAAAAAACAAATACTATTTTTACGATAGTGCAAAAACAATTGCCAATCATACAGATATGCTTTACGCGCTCAGTCCCCGTTCGGTTTTTGTTTCTGCAACAGAACACCTCATCAATCCCATTACCGAAATTGCCTATAAAGATCCCGTTCCAATGGGTATCGGTTTATTGGCCATTGATTCGGATTTTATTGTGGACAATGTAAAAATTAGCCTACCTATTTTGGTAGCTAATTCCCAAGATGAAGATTCTGTTAACCCTAATTTTTACTTAATATAAGCACATTATGCCATTACAAAATAGAGCCACACTAAAAACATTCTTCGAGCAAGGTAGCCGCCCAACAGCTGGTAACTTTGCCGATTTGATTGACTCGGTGTACAATAAATTAGAAGATAAATTAACTACCGATAATGAATCGGGTACTTTAGAAACGGCAACACTAGCTCCATTTTTTTCTAAAACATCATCTGCACTTAAAGATCGTCCCAACTTATTTGCCATCTTCGAAAATAATCCAAATACGGGCTATTCTGCAAAACACGCCATATCTAAAGCCACGTTGTTTAATGTTCAAGCACAGCCTTTAGCCAATGGCACGTTATCCGATTCCACATGCGAGTTTACTATTAACGGAACAGTCATTAGCACTTCCAGAAAAGGAAACTATAACGACCCCACTGTAAACCCAGATACTATTTTAGCCAATGGTCAATGGCACAAAATACTCACTAAGTTGGATGGACTAAATTTATTTGAAGTAACGGCATCGGCCAGCGGACCTAAGGGGCAGGGCGAGTATGCTATTTTACACGCCACCGCGCTTAGTGCATTTGGTAATTCTAAAAGTGAAATTGTGAGCCACCAAGCGCGTTACAAAGGCTTGTTTAAAAGAATGGATTTACGTTGGACAGGAACAACCAATAATTATAATTTAGAAATACGCACCAACTCAAACTTTGGCGAAGGTGTCAAAATTAAATATAACCTTATAAAATTAATTTGCGAATGAGTGCTAAACAAGAAAATTACACCATTACTTTTACCGAAAGCGAACTTAAACTCTTATTAAACGCCTTGGGTAAACGCCCGTTTGAAGAAGTGTATCAGGTTATCGAAAAAATTGTTGACAGCACGCAAACCAGCCAACCAACCAAAGTAGCAGCTTTAAAAAAGGGAACTAATAAATAAAATGGCGAACGAACAAAAAACCATAACGCCTTTTCCAGAAGATGAACCGACACCTTTTGAAGCCTTGCTTGAAAAAGGCGTAGCGTTGCTTCAACAATATGCAGGCAGCGTTTGGACAGACTACAACGAACACGATCCTGGTTTTACGATACTCGAAGAATTATGCTACATTATTACTGAATTATTTCAACGCGTTAATTTACCAATAGCCGATTTACTAACCGCTAAAAACGGACAAAGCATGGCAAGTAATAACGCCATGTTTACCGCCGCCGAAATTTTACATAACAATCCGCTTACACCGCACGATTACCGAAAACTCATCATAGATAAATTTAGAGAGGTTAGCAATGCGTGGGTAATTCCTTATTATTTTAAAGTCAACTCAAACGAACGTTTGGGCATTGCGGGTTATTACAAAGTATATGCACAATTATCAAAAGATAGTGTTACTGCAAATGAGGAGTTGTGTTCAAATATTAATGAGTTGTTGCGCCGTAACCGTAACATTGGCGAATACTTTATACCCGCCGAAATTTTAAATCCTGTATATCTTCGCCTCTCTGCAACGCTTTACCTCACCGAAACAACTTCGGTTGAGCAGTTACTGGCCGAAATACTTTATGAAATAGAATTATTACTGAAACCCGAAATAGATTTTTACGCATATCCACAAATGCAAAATTTGGGTTTAAATACCGACGAAATTTTTAGAGGTCCAAACTTAGATCACGGATTTATTTTAGATGAGAGCTTAAATGATAAACCCGAAATAATTTATGTGGACTCCTTGCTACGACTAATTATGTCGCATCCTGAAGTGATAAGTGCCGATAAAATGCAGTTAATGGATGTAGATAATAATGTTTATACCACCAAATATCCAGATTTACAACAAAACAATATTTCGCCATCCGCTCATAAAACACAAATAAACCCTAACGAATCTTTAGAGCTTGATTTTGTTGGAAGTATTTCGCAAATAACCGTTATACTTAAAAACGTAACTTACTCCGTCAATACACTACAGGTTATTTCCGACTACAATCATTTGCGAAGTCTTCGAAACAACTCTGGAAAATATAAATTAGGGGAGGTACAAACCGACATACCTGTTCCACAAGGGACTTATCCTAATAGTGAACTTTATTATTCGATTCAGCATGAATTTCCAGAAATTTATGGCATTGGTCAAAACAAACCCACTCGCAAAAGTACCGACATTCGTAAAAGTAATGTATTGCAATTAAAAGCGTATCTATTATTTTTTGAGCAAGTACTCGCCGACTTTATGCAGCAAACTTCGGCATTGAGTCACTTATTTAGTTCGATGCCTCAATCGAAAACATACTTTTACCAGCCACTCTACATGGTACCCGATGTGCTTCCTTTGTTAAGCGCGTTCCCCAAAGTGGTAGCAGATATTTACGACAGCAGCAAAGCCTTAAACTTTAGGCGCGATGCCGAAGCCTATATAACCGACCCTCTTAACCCCTACACAAAAGGGCTACAACAAATTTACGAACAATTGGATAATTTTGAGGTGCGGCGTTCTGGTTTTTTGGATCATCTACTCGGTCGTTTTAACCTTAACAACAGTGCGTTCACCTCCGACAGTTCGGTAATTAACAGCGAGTACGCCAACATTAGCAACACCGAATTGAAAGAGATTTTACTAACCTATTTACCAGAAATTACTTCTACCCGTTCGGCTTTATCCATTAAACACGCCGTTGGTTACGACTCAAAACCTATTGAATTTGGTTTAGCCTCAAGCCTGCGCCTCCTTTCAGGGTTTAAAAATCCCGATTTTATAAACGGTAAAGCACCACACGTTGCTTACTTACAATTAGATTTTAATGCCGATGCTACTGACCCACTTTTTAAAGTTAGCCAAACTAACATTGCCGTAAATACGCATCACATCTACTTCTACGATAGTTTATCGCAAGGAACCCTAAGCGAAAATTATACCATTACAACAGAGCAAGAGGCGTATCAAATTTGGTTTAATGCCCCTGATAAAGAATTAAGCCAAGCACTTTTTCGAGCCAACACCATAGAAGAAGTTAAAAATTTAATTCAACAAATCACATCCGATTTTACCGAATTTCAAAAACATTACGACAACTTATACATTATTGAACACCTCTTATTAATGCCCGATTTATTGAAACCCATGTTTACATTTCGGTTCGATAACGACCCCACATTTGAAATGCCTCCACTCATGCCCTACGATTTGTTACAAAGTAGTATTGCAGAAGCAATGAAGAATAGAGCCTCTTATGCAATTAATGCGATCGTTTCGATTTGGGTATCGGCAGGTAAAGTACTGGTGCATGAACAATTTTTTTCTTCGCAAATCAGTATTCTTCTACCCAAAAATGCCAATCAACTTAAAACAACAACTCCATTTAGAGATTTTTTTAAGTACATGTCTAGCTCTTTGATTCCTGCTCACATTGCCAGCCAAATCATTTGGTTAGATATAGAAAATTATCCGATATTTTTAGATCATATTGCAGACTATATTTTTGGAAAGGAACACGCTCGCAACGCTTTATTAAATTATTTAATTACAATCGAAAACAATAAAACCTACGTTATAAAAAATCCATTTAATACTTAACCCGAACTATGCAACACCGCCACCACATAGAACGTGTCGTTTTCGATTTACAAACCGAAACTCGGCAAGGTGGCTTTGAAGTGCAAGAAGCGGCCAGCACTATTTTTAACCGCTACATCGAAACGTTACTAAACCGTTTGCTAACTGAGTTTGATATACCCGGGCATCACCTGCGTATTAAGCAAATTACACTAAACACAGGTGCAATTTTGGTGGATGAGTTTAACGAAGAATGGCCTAAGCGAATCGAAGCGGCTTTACGCGAAGAGTTAAGTCAACAAATCCATTACTACAAACAAAATCAATCGTCCTCTAACTTAGAAGCCATATTAACCCCTGCCTTTTATTTAGATGTTTTTCAACGTTACCTCGAAACAGGCATTATGGGCGATGTGTTTAGCCCTACTGAAATTAATCCAGAAGATGTATTAGCCCTTTTATTAAAAACCAATACAGCGGCTGTTATTCAATTAATTCAACAATTTGGTAAAAAAGAAAGTGTCAGAAAACGGTTAGCCTATCATTTAGAAGAACCCTCTGTTATTACTATTATCAACGTATTAGAACCAGCTAATGCCGCAGTTATTTTGCAATACGTGCAAGATGTAGATCAATTAAAACAACAAGACGAACTTGTACAAACCGAAACCCAAGAATTTAAACGCGCAAAATATTATTTCGTATTAACTTATTTACTAACGCAAAGAGGTTCTATTTTTAATACCCGCGAGTTTGTACGAAGTCTATTAAAACAAATGGCAGCGCATTATAACTTAAACTATAAAGCCTTGCTGCTAACCTTTATGCAACACATAGATGAGTTTATTTTACAAGAGCGCACTACCTCCTTGCCCACGCTTATTAAAGAAGTTTTTGTTCAAGATTTTCCCAATCCAAACTGGACCGTTGGTAATTCGAATCTAACAAATGCAACCAACACGAATGAGTGGACAGCTACTTCTAATACCACTACTGCATTGGCAGATGCAACTGAATTTAACCCTAAGCCCGCATTGAGCGAAACTTGGCAAGGCTTTACGGCTTCAAAAAATAAGACCATCCATTTAGAAAATTCAGATCTTACCACAAGTGATGCTTTTTTAACGCCTTCGCATCCTTATTATAAAAGTGCGTTTATTCATTTTTTAAACAAAGGTTATTTACCCATTACTGCCAACGCCATTGGTTTAGAGCAACTGCAAAACTGGTTAAACTACTTATTGAAAACAGCCGACAGAAACGGCTTACAAGTTTATTTGAAGTACAACGCAACCACAAAATCGTTGCAACGCTTGCACACATTTTTTACAGAACAAGCCCAGCAATTGCTGCACATTGCCGAACCCGAAAATGGAACGTGGATACAAACTAGTTTATCTTCTATTACCGAAAAACTAGAACAACAAACTGGCTCTTTAAAACAAACTGGAAATGTTACTTGGCTGCAAATTTTGCAACAAGAAACTTTCATCTCCTTCTGGCAAATGCGCCAGCAGCCCTTTTCAAAAGCAAGGTTTATAAATACCCTTGTAAAACAAATACTTAAAAACAGCAATATTGCCAAACCTAATTTAATTCGACTTTTAGAAACGGATGCGCATTTAAAACCTTATTTAAGTATAGAAGAAACAGAAAATAATTATTTAAGTGCCGAAGATTTAAAACGTACCCATGCTAAATCTGAATTAGCAAGAGAAAAAAAAGCCAATCAATTATTGGACGAAACCACTACCATTGCACTGCAAGAAGAAACACTAGAGGCACAGCAAAGCGCCTTGCTATTTTATTTACGCTATGGGCATTTACCGTGGTGGCTCAAAGGCGATGTAAAAAAAATAATACCTTATTACTTAGAAGTTGTGCTGCGGCCTAAAACACGAATGGCTACCTTGCAACAACTTTCGCCTTGGTTAAGCGATTTTACGATAAGCCAACGCTTGTTAGAATTGTTGCAATACGATGTTACCCGTTTAGAAAATAAGTTAGAACTAACAACTACCTTTCGACTAAATGTTGAACATTGGTCTATCTTTTCTAAACACCTTAGTGCCTACGAATACAGGGCTTTACAAACGTTTCGTTTGTGGCAGTTAACGCAATCTCCAAAAATAATAAGAAGCCAATATTTTGACTTGCCATTTTTTAAAAATTTACATGGTAACCGTGCGGCATTGGGTAAATGGCTTTCGACATTTATCAACATAGCAAATGCGCAGCCAAGTTTATTTTACCACCCATTTGTTCAACAAATTATTTACCTATTCATTTTTAGTATTCAACATCCCGATAAAACGACCGAAGCTTTGCAAGCACTTCTTAACCAAGGTTCATCTACATCGCTTTTTGAAAATGATAAAACGTTTACCGAAACGTATTCGGGTTTTTCGTGGCAGGCACTTTGGCAATTTGCCCAACAATTAGCCAACACTACTTCGTCAAAAACAAACAGCGCGTCGAGTACTTCTCTAACTACTGATAATGCGTTTACCAGCATTGATACCGAAGAACAAAATAACAGCGAATTTTCTGATACAACGCCTTTAAATTGGGCGGAAGAAAGCAATATAAGAGATACCCAAAAAACGCAAGACGAACCCCTTAATTGGGTAAACCCTAATTCAGAATCTACCGAAATTAAATCAAACACCACAACCGATGCCCAAGCATTAAAAGCAGAAACTGAAGAAAATACATTATCAGATTTTCGTTTAACAACTGAAAATAAATCGGTTGAAATAGATCAACCGCTAAAAGTAGAGTCTGAAAAAAATACGCTGACAAATAAAACGTTAGGTACTGAACAAACTATAAATGACTTAGCGCATCAATTAAAAAAGCAAGAAGAAGAACGCGCGTTATCAACTAAACGTTTAAGTACCGATGCAACTATAACAGATGAAACCCAAGCGGAGCAAAAGTTAAAGGAACAACTGAATAACTTAACCAATACCTCTACAACAAGCACCCAAACCGAGAATTTAGAAGCTAAAGCTGAACAGCAGCTAAAGGAACAACTGAATAACTTAACCAATACCTCTACAACAAGCACCCAAACCGAGAATGTAGAAGCTGAAGCCGAACAAAAATTAAAAGGACAAGAAGTAACAGATTTATCTACTCAAGAAATTTTAAACCGCACCGAAAATAAAAATACAGAACAGACTTCGGTTAATGAAAGCCAGCAACAGTTGGCACTTAAAAATAAAGACTCGCTTCATCCATCTATTTCAAAACCCGCTGATAGTTTAGCGTTTCGAGAAGAACAAGTAAAAACTAAACCAAACGATTGGCAATTATTTTACGAAAAAATGAATGCCAATTTAATGTTGAAAAATTTACAATACCTCGAACGCGCTCACCAACAAGCCACTATCACCGCTGCAAGCACCACGCCAACGGTTATTGATGCACCTTTATTAACCCGCCACACCGCCAATGCCGATACATTTTGGTGGTTATTTTTCGATTACCTATCAACTGGAACCCTTCAACGAAACCCCATTGTTAATGCCACGCAACTTGCCAGCGAAGCCATTACTTACGCTAAATTACTCAGTAGTACGAGTACAAGTTACCGACATTTGCTAGTGCTTTTAAAAAACCATACTATACGTCAACGGTTTTTAAAATTGGTTGACTCACCCGCGTTATACATTTTATTTTTTAATCACTTCTTTAAAAAAAATTGGTTACCTGTTAATTGGCTGTATATGGATTTGTGGCAGTTAATTCTAAATAGTACCAACACCCATTCACGCATCCATACCAATGCCTTGAAAGAAGATACACTTCTTTATTTTTTAAATACCTCAACCACTTCTGCATCAACTTATTTGGCGTATATAAAAAAACAATGGTTTAAGAATGAGCGTGATTTTAAACGTTTATTAAAACAATGGGAACAAATTTTAAAAAGTGGTCGCTTCACTTTAAAAAGTAATTTATCGCTTTTAATCTTAGAACAATTTAACGAAACGCAGTTTGAAATTGAAGCTAAAAAAGAAAAAGAACGAAAGCAAGCGGCGCAAAAAAAAGAAGCCTTAAAGCAAGCCGAAGACTTACCCAGTTTTGATTGTACCTTAATTGAAAATGCTGGCTTAATTTTATTATGGCCATTTTTTGCACATTATTTTCAAACATTAAACCTTATCCATCAAAATAAATTTATAGGCATAAAAGAAAGTTCACATGCAGCCTACTTAATGGATTACTTAGTTTATGGTCACGAAGAAAGTAAAGAGTTAAACCTCACGCTTAATAAAATTTTATGCGACATTCCGCGTGCCACGCCACTCGAATTAAGAGTGCCACTCACCTCCAACGAAAAAGAACTCTCGACACAGTTACTCGAAATTGCGATTAGTCGTTGGGACATTATTAAAAATACCAGTATTGAAGGCTTTCGCGAGTCGTTTTTACAAAGGCGAGGAAAACTCGAATGGCAAGAAGAAAAAATTGTACTAACCATTGAACCCAAAGCCTACGATATGTTAATAGATAAATTACCTTGGAGTATTAGTACGATACGTTTACCTTGGCTCACACAAACTTTGCAAGTAAAATGGAGAAATTAACTGAAAATGCCGCCTTTAGTGCCAACGAATTGCAGTGGCTGGCCAAAGTACTCGACACGCGCTTTAAATTATATTTTAATAACCCTTGCGATTTTACAAACATCACCGAAATAGCACCTCCCGAGTTGGATGAAAATAAAGGAACTTACGCTCAATTTATAAAAGATAATCACTTAAAAGCCGAAGAGCGTATTGCCTTAATACTGGCTTTAGCCCCTTATTTAAAACCCGAATTGCTAGATGTATTTTTTACGCGAAACGTTAATTACGATAGGCACTTCACCGAGTTTGGTGGCACTAAAGGTAAAAATTTCAATGGGTTTATTCCAACGGGCGAAACGCTTTTGTTTGTTATTGGAGGCGAAGATGTGGCGGCACGTTTACAAATGCACTTTTTTTTATTAAACCATTCTATACTCATCAAAAAAAATATTTTACGAATTTTATCAGTCGAAAATTACGAACCGTTTATGAGTGGTACTTTAAGTATAAACAGTGAGTACCTCAGCTTTTTTACCAGTGGCGAACTTAATAAACCCAATTACAGCATTGATTTTCCGGCTAAACTAGTAGAAACCAATGCCACTTGGGCCGATTTGGTGTTAGATGATTATGTACGCGAAGAGGTTGAAGAAATTCGTACGTGGGTAGCGTGGAACAGTTCGGATGCCAATAGTAGCCTAAAAACACAAGTAAAGCCAGGTTACCGTTGTTTATTTTATGGGCCGCCGGGTACAGGTAAAACGTTAACCGCCTCGTTGTTAGGCAAAGCAACGGGTAAAGATGTGTATAAAATAGATTTGTCTATGATTGTATCGAAATACATTGGCGAAACAGAAAAAAATCTATCCAGTGTTTTTGATATGGCCGAAAATAAAAACTGGATTTTATTTTTTGATGAAGCTGATGCTTTATTTGGTAAACGCAGTCAGGCTACCAGTTCAAACGACCGCCATTCCAATCAAGAAATTGCATACCTCTTGCAACGCATCGAAGATTTTCCGGGTTTAATTATTTTAGCAACCAATTTAAAAAGTAATATGGATGAAGCGTTTTCTCGTCGTTTTCAAACCATGATTCATTTTGCAATGCCTTCTGTTGAGCAACGTTTACGCCTCTGGCAAATGGCATTTCGATACATCGAACACGATAGCAGCAACATTGATTTCAAAACGATTGCCCAACGTTATACCTTGGCGGGTGGTGCCATCGTAAATGTGGTTATGCATTGCGCCTTACAAATTCAAAAGGGAAATACGATTACGGAAGCTGTTATTATGAACGGGGTAAAAAAAGAATTGTATAAAGAAGGAAAAACAATTTAATTCAAATTAAACACTTGGCAATTTTGTTAAATGGATTTGTGCGAATTATACCATTTGTAACTACAGAACTACGGAACAATCCCATATCGTATAGAAAATCTTTATTTTACAGAATGAACCAAAATTTTAAAATGCGATTATAAAGAATTAGCAAAGAGTATTCAACCCTAAACAGACAGTTCAAAGGCGAAAAGTGTCTGCGATTAAGTATCCGTAAGGATTTCAAGGTAAATCATTTGTAAGAAATCCTAACAGTTACTAAATCGGAGCCTGTCCGCACTAAGACAGATAGTTCGCCAAAAAATTTGGCTTCTACTGTCTAATTGTGGTTTAAAATTAGTGGATGTCATCTTTAGCCAAAACAAAGAAAATTTCCTATTTTTAAAAGGTGCGTTTCCTTTTCATTTATATTTGTTTGTGGCCATTGGCAACGCTGCATGCACAAATTCGTTTCCAAGCATTAAAGGTAGAGGATGGGCTCTCGCAAAGCTCGGTTAACTTTGTGATACGCGATAAAAAAGGGTACTATTGGATTGGTACACAATATGGATTAAATCGGTTTGATGGAAAAACAATTAACACTTACTATACACAAAACGAGCAGCAATTGGCCGATAATTATTTAATTAATGCTTTAGAAGACGATTTTGGAAACATTTGGTTTGGTACACGAAATAACTTATCGCGCTACAATCCTACGTTAAACGCATTTACAAAGCTAAACCCATATTCTATTAAAGAAGGAGTCAAGGGGCATAATGCCATTTATTTTTTATTTAAAGACCCATTAGGTCATATTTGGTTTAACGATGCGGGTCGCTTTTTAAGGATTTTAAAACGTGAACAAAATGAAACCTATCCAAAACCAAAAATTATAGCAGGCTTAAAAGAGGGTTCGCAACTTGCATTTTTCGATGAGGGGATTTTATACAGTATTTGCAACGATACTTTGCTCAAATAT
Source organism: Bacteroidota bacterium (assembly GCA_013297775.1). Lineage (GTDB taxonomy): Bacteria > Bacteroidota > Bacteroidia > B-17B0 > Aurantibacillaceae > Aurantibacillus. Next base: position 1,432 of record JAAFIL010000055.1, on the reverse strand, counting down.
AACTATACCGAAAGTGGTGCTCAATTGCTAAAGTCTAAACCCATCTTAGGGTTAAAAAAAACAGAGTATAAAATATTTACCATACGATCTAAAACTTGGATTTTAAATGCTAATAAACTTTACGAAATTCAAAACGATAGTTTAGTTGAACAATTTAAAGAAGTATCTTCTCAAACCACTATTAATGATGTACTTTATAAAAACCAAAGGTATTGGATAGGTACCGATAATGGACTTTACGAATTTTCGGAACGTGGTCAATGGATAGCACTTCATCAAAATCACATTGAGAATAGATTTTCATTATCCGAAAATAAAGTATTATCTGTATCCTATACAAATGACGAGTTGTTGTGGATTGGCACGGCCAACAAAGGCGTAAATAGTTACAATAAATCCTCGTCCATCTTTAACGTCATTAAACAGTTTCCAAACAAACCTTACATTCCTTTGTGCTGTTTGCTAGATTCAGATTCAATGTTATACGTTGGCAAAGATGGTGGCGTAGATGTATTTGAACAAGTAAATAAACAATTCAAATATGTTAAAACAGTTTTCGAAAATCATAAAGTAACAGCTCTATTAAAGCATAGGCAAACCCTTTTTATGGGCACTACTAATGGCCTATTTATAGAACAGAAAGGGTGCATTAAACCCATTGCATTAAGTAAAACAACTCTTGCAATTGCCGATTTGAAAGTATCGCACAGTGGAGATATTTTAGTAGCCACACATCAAGGGTTATACATAGTAGAAAGCAATACGCACCGTGTATTATACGTTATAAATAGGCTTACACGCTCATCAACTGGCCAAGCATTTATGGCCTCCTCTTATTTATTTAATACCCAGTTAGGATGTTCTCGCAATTATTTTGTAAACACTACTTTTGGTTCTATTGAGTTAGATTCGCTTTATAGATTTAAACAATTACCATTTAAGAATTATCCCTATTACAGTTTAAGTGAAATTATGATTACAGGTGCTATCGAAAAACCAAACGGCTCGGTTTGGTATGGCACACTCGGAAACGGCGTTTACAAACAAACGGGAAATACATTTCAAGTATTTAATCAAAATAAAGGATTAAGTAATAATGTAGTTGCCGCGTTAGTAACAGATACCAATGGATTCGTTTGGGCTTCGACCAACCAGGGCATTAACTGTATTAAAAACGATACGCAAGTGGTGGCTTATACCAATGCCTTACAATTAGAGTCGGCCGAGTTTGTAAGCAATGGTAGCTATGCTCTTAATAATCAACTTTTCTTTTGCAGTAATTCGGGTGTGCTTAGCTTTAATGCCAACGATGTTCTCAATCAAAGTTTAACCGATAGCTTGCAATTGAATACAGCACTGGTTTTAAAAAATTATACCGATACATTAAACCCCAACGCATCTGTTGAATTGTTACCAAACGATAAAGTAGTAA
>JAAFIL010000054.1 GCA_013297775.1 Bacteroidota bacterium | reverse complement strand
GTACTTTTTCGACTGAGGCATAGTGCTTCTATGGTGAAGGAGAAAAAGTGACGAAGTTTACTGTTTTGAAGGGATTTCGGCTCGTAATAGATTTCTATTGCATAATTCCATCTAACTCATTTTTTAAATGTTGATTTTAAGCATTTTACAGAGTTAGCTATTTTATTCTAAAGTGTCCGATTTCTTAAAATCTCGGATAAAGAGTTGCTAATTTTTTTTGATGTATTATACCAACATCATTTCTGAAAGATACGTTGACCCAGTTTCTTTTTCTCTTATACTTCCTCAAAAATTATACCCGTAGGCCTTGCTACGCCTATAATTTTTTCTTCGCCTAAAAGAAAATAATTCTGGTTCAACTTGTATCTTTTAGAACCGATAATGGTATTAAGCCAGCGTTCGATTTTTGAGGTATTTTAATCCAGCACTAATTACGACTAAACTTATAACACCAATACTAATCATACACGAATAGATGATGTCGGTTTCGATGGGGGAACTGGCTTTTCGTTTTAAAATAATGCCCAATAAAGCCCAAATAATAACTAAAGGGAAAGCCAAATTTTTTCTTTTAAAAATGATTAAGAGGGTGATGATACAAATAGTAACAATTAAAATATGCACCCAGCTATTGTCGCTTAAACCCAATGGATGCCAATTTACATGCACTAACCAAGCCGTGATGTTGGCAATGGTAGCAACCGTAATCCATCCTAAATAAACGCTAAATGTAAGTTGGATAGGTATATAACTCCAAACACTGTTTAATTTTAAGGCGTTTGTGTATAAGAATAAATAAATAAGAGTGCTCAATAAACCGAGCATCACAACTACCGATAGAAGAACCCATTCGTAATGCCACAAAACAATCCAAATCATGTTTAAAATGCACGAAAAGCCAATGAACAAACGGTGTTCGGATTTTAAGGAATCGAATTTATTTTCTTTTTTAGGAAATGCGTTAATGAGATCGGTAACAAAAAAAATAAAGAGTAGTAAGTAAATTAAACTCCATATAGAAAAAGTTAATCCAGCGGGTACAAACAAGTTAGGGTATTGGTTAGCCAGTTCGCCTGTGGTTTTGCCGTTAATAGGAAGAATAACAGCTAGGGCGTTTACAACTACCATGGCTACAAACACTAACAAATTGATGCCCGTTACAATGATTCGCTCTTTATGGTTTAGTTTAGCTGCCATTTTTGAAAACTATTAACTAAACAAATTATATCAAATTTAGTTTAAGGTTTTTCCTGTTGTTTGAAAACAAAAGAATGATTCGGGTAAAATGTGCTACATTTCGGTATAGTTATTTAAACTAAGCATAACAAGGGTACAGGCTTCTAAGCAATAAATACCTTGTTCGGTGGCTTGTTTTATGAAATCGGGATTTTCTGTTCCGGGATTAAAGAGTATGCGTTTGGGTTTGAGTTGCAAGCAATACTCTATCCACTCTAATTGATTTAGCGGATTTACATATAAACTGATGGTGTGAATGTTAGCCACAATAGGCTTTCCTGTTAGAATATCGAATTGTTCTATTTTACCAGATTTGATGCCGATGGGAATAACCGTATGGCCATGAAATGCTAATTTTAATACGGCTTTGTAGCTGTAACGTTCGGGGTTTGAGGAAGCACCAATGACGATGGTACTAAAATTAGATCTTGACATGTTAAAATTTAGAGCGTAAGCGTGCGCGTTTGCGTTTTTGCTTAATAACGTAACCAAAAGTTACTTGCAAACTTGTATAAGTATCTTTCTGATTATTATCACCACGCTGGGCAGCAACGCCTTGTGCATCGGGTGAACTATGTCCAGGAATTAAGCCCAAATGAGGGTCGGACATTTGAGCCGATTGCACACTTACAGAACTGGCTAATACGTTTGGGTCGTAATATCTACCACTTACATCATCAATGTAATCTGTAAAAGTTTTACGCCACGAAAATTCGAGGCCAATGCTCCATTTTCGGTTAATGGTTAATTTGTAAAAGCCACCAATAGGAATGCTAATGCTGTAATTACTGTAACGCTTTGGACCACCAGGTAAACCTTGTCCTTCGGTGCGTAAAGGGCGTAATTTAACCCAAGCCCCTGCCCCATTTAGTTGCCCTTTTGGATTGTAATAAAAACCGCCAATGCCCACAAAAGCAAATAAGGCGTGGTTTTTATTAGACATACGGTTACTAAGGGTGCGTTTAATCCCATAACGGTTGCCTACGCGTGTACTTTGAAAACCGAGTTCAACACGCACAGCCGCTTCAAATATATTCGATTTAAAATTAAGGTTTCGATTATTGCGGTAGGGTTCGGCAGTTAACGCGTCGTTGCCTCTTACAATTAAATAATTAAAAGTACTGGTAACATTAATCCAACGGTCTAATTTATAACGAAAACCTGCACCAAAAGCTGTTCGGGTGGTAGAAAAGTCTAAATCAACGGGGCTGTAGTCGGTTCCTACACGGTTTCTGCCTCCTAAATCACCCAGAAAGCTAGAGGTACCAGCCGTTACAAAAACCTCCTTTTTAAACTTTTTCCACTCCCCAGGACGGGTAAAGTTTTGAGAAAAGCCTAAAAAACTAAAACTTATATATATTAAAACAAATAGTAAAAAACGATTCATTATCTTTATCAAGCAATCAAAAATACAATTTAATTTTGAATTACAAAAAATGATGATATTATATTATATATAAGTGAGTGTTAATATTGAAACAGTTCTTTAGATTAAACTATTCAAAACTTTGTTAGTCTAAGTATTTATTATTTACTTCAAGTTTTTATGATGAAACGTTTTTTACTCCTTCTTCTTTTTTCTAGTGTCGTGTTTAGTAAAGCTCAGAATCTTTATTTCCCTCCATTATTGGGTAATGTTTGGGACACTCTTAGTCCAAATGCTTTGGGATACTGTCAACCACGCATAGATTCTCTCTATAATTACCTGTTGGCAAAAAATACCAAATCGTTTATACTTTTAAAAAATGGCAAAATAGTTTTAGAAAAATATTTTGGTACTTACACCGCCGACTCTATTTTTTATTGGGCATCGGCGGGCAAAAGTTTAACTGGTTTCTTAACAGGCATTGCTCAACAAAAAGGGTTTATCAACCTTAACAATTCTGTTTCCACTTATCTAGGCAATAATTGGAGTAGCGAACCTTTGGTGAAAGAGAATCTTATAAAAGTAGTAGATTTATTACGCATGACCTCTGGGTGTAGAGAAAATCCACCTTTTCCGTGCGCCAACGATGACTCGGCTAAAGCCTGTTTAACCTATTCGGTAGATGCCAACACTTATTGGGCTTATCATACGGGTGCCTACAAACAGTTACAAGCCATTTTGAGCAAAGCATCGGGTTTAACTTACAATAGCCTTACCAATGCGTGGGTCGAAAATAAAATTGGGATGACTACTGGTTTTTGGTTTAACGGAGTGTTTTATAGCAAAGCCCGCGACATGGCGCGTTTCGGACTTTTAAACTTAAACAAAGGCATTTGGGTTAACGATACCATTTTAAACGATGCCAATTACTTTAACGCTATGGTTAACACTTCTCAAAATTTTAATTTAGCGTATGGGTATTTGTGGTGGCTTAATGGCAAAGCATCTAACCGTTTACCCGGCATTAATTTTAACTTTCCGGGTTCACTCATTCCCAATGCCCCTGCCGATACTTATTGTGCTTTGGGAAAAAACGATCAAAAAATTTATGTTGTTCCAAGTCAAAGTGTAGTAGTTATTCGGCAAGGCAATTCGGCTGGCACTTCTAACTTAGCCTTATCTGCTTTTGACAATGTGTTGTGGGATTATATTAACAAATTAAATTGTTTGGGGGCTGGGCTTAATGCGCAATTACTTGCATCGGATGTAAGCATTTATCCTAATCCTACCGAAAATACTTTACAAATAACCGCCTCCAACACGGCTACGCACCTTCAAACCATTCAACTTTATACATCAAATGGAAGCAAGGTAGAACCGTTTTTTTATGAGCGAACGGGTGCTACTATTTCTCTTCATCAACTCCCCGCAGGGATGTATTATTTAGAAACCTATTGGAGCAATAACCAAGTACTTCGCCATAAACTACTGAAACAATAATTGTATTTTTGTAAACTTAATTTTTTTTTAATCGCGTATCAATTTGCATATCTATCTGCTGAAACCCCCGAAAATAAAAGGGTTTGGTCGGGTACGCACCATCGAATTTATAAAAGTTTGCAGCACCTTGGTTCGGTAGATTGTTTAGGTCCTTATCAACCTAAATGGCGTTTACGAGTTGCGCAATTACTTAATCAAGTTTGTTTAAAACTATTGGGTAAACGTTTTGCATACCGCCATAGCCATTTCATTAGTAAAGGGTATGCCCGTTATTTTAATCGCCGCTTGAGTCATAAAACGTATGATTTTATTATTGCACCGGCTGCCTCTTGCGAGTTGGCGCATTTAAACACCACTATTCCTATTATTTACATTACTGATGGCACTTTTGGCGTGTGTTTAAACTGTCACAAAGCGCTTAGTCATTTAATGCCTTTTAGCCAACTACAGGGACACGAAATCGAACAACTTACCATTTCTAAAAGTGCGTATGTTATTGCCTCTAGCGAGTGGTGCGCTCAATCGGTAAGGCAAACCTACCAGCAACCTAAAGTAAAAGTAATACCTTTTGGGGCTAATTTTGATGCTTTGCCCGCACCTAACGAACTTGCGCCAAAAGAAGCACCAACTACTTGGCGTTTATTGTTTGTAGGCGTTTATTGGGAGTCTAAAGGAGGAGATATTGCTTATGCGTGTTTTAGGGATTTGTTGCAAAAAGGCTATTCGGTAAGTTTAACCATTGTTGGCTGCACTCCTCCCGAAAGTATAGATCGAACAAACGTTACTGTTATTCCTTTTTTAGATAAAAACGAACAACACGATCAATTAGCCCTTAAAACCTTGTATGCCACGCATCAACTTCTTATTTTACCAACACGTTTCGATTGCACGCCTATTGTTATTAATGAAGCCTCGGCCTTTGGAATGCCTTGTTTAGTAGCGGATACAGGCGGTGTAGCGGGGCACTTAAAAGTTGGCGAGAATGGATACTTGTTGCCTTATACCGATACGGGAGCGGGCTATGCGGCGTACATCGAAAGTTGGATACAAACGCCGAAAGTATATTTGGACCTTTGTAAAAAAACACGCCAACTTTACGAACACCAATTAAATTGGGACAGTTGGACACACGCTTTTGAAGAGGTGTTGAATAATACTAGAGGCGAAATTGAGCATTCGGATGCCAATTGATTATAAACGTTTGAGTCAATTAAAAAAAAAGGTGCTTTAAAATAAATTTATTGCAGAATAAGAAATTAGTTTAAACTTTACAAAAACTACAGTTTATCTACCTCGGTTACTTCAGCATTATTTAACTTAATCGTTTTTAAGCCCAAAGCTTTGAAATTGGTAATAAACCAATTTTTATCGGCTGGCTTTTTTAAAATAAGTTGAATGGCATAATAGTCGCCAGTTTGTTTGCCTACATTACACGATTGTACTTGAGGATCTTTGCTTAATTTATCCACAATGTTAACAATATCGGCTTTTGTGTCAGGTTTATACACTTCAAAATAAAGCGTTTTTACCTCTGCAAAAAAAGTAGGTTTATTGGCATCTGGGTGTTTAATGCAAATCGTTTTATTAGGGGTTTCTTTAAATAGAACAAAACTTGCTTTCGATTTGGCAATCAGCGAAACGGTTAAAAAACAAGTGATTAACAGGGCTATACTTTTTTTCATAGTTAATACATTTAGTACGTAAATTTAGCAAAAATTATGCCATAGACACCTTTCCTCCTAAAATTAACGATTGAAACGTACAAATGCTGGCGTTATAATCCATTTCTTAAAATTTGGGCTTGAATAAACGATTTTCTTCAACTACTTTTATTATTAAACCGTAATTTCAAGAAAGAAGTTCTTTAGAATAAAATATCTAACTCTGTAAAATACTTAAACCCATATTATATAACAGAAATTTATGGAGAACCCAACTGCGTGAGGGGTATTTCGACTTCGCTCAATATAAATTCAGCGGCAGCCCCCGAAGGGCGTTTGCTAATTTTGCACGAGCGAGGCGGCTGAGGCACGAAGACCCCGCAGCGACTTGGGCAGACTTAGCGCGGCAGCAGCAAAATAGCAAAACGCCCAAGGGGCTAAAGCGGATGACCCGACCCCAAAGTAGAACTTGCATTACCTTAAAACTGATAGTGTAATTATCACACTAAGCTAAGTAAAACTTGATAGGGGACACGCCCAAAAATTTTTAATAAACCGTCATTTCAAGAAATCGGATGATCTAGAATAAAACGTTTAACTGTGTAAAAGACTTAAAAATCAAAATGTAAAAATAAGTTAGATGGAATAGACCGTTGAAATCTTATTACAAAGCAAAATCTGCTGCGGCCACTAGAAATGCTCGGTTCTGCGGTCTTCAAAATAGCGTTAACTATTCCTGCAGTCCTCGAACCTGCGCTTCCTAATATCCTTGCGGTTTTTGTCTTTCATTACGATTTCAACTGTCTATTTAAGGTTAAACGCGTTTCTTTTTAAAAAAATCTTGAAGTAATGCAGCGCATTCGTTAGCCAACACATCGGTTACTACTTCTGTTTTTGGATGCAATACTTTTGAAACATTGGTTAAAAAACCCCGCTTTTCGTCGCGTGCACCAATTACTATTTTACTAATTTGGCTCCATCCTAAAGCACCAGCGCACATTAAACACGGTTCGAGGGTTACAAATAAAGTACAATCGGTTAAGTATTTGCCACCAAGGGCATTAGCCGCTGCAGTTATGGCTTGCATTTCGGCGTGAGCCGTTACATCGTTAAGCGTTTCGGTTAAATTATGCCCGCGAGCAATAATAGTGGTATTAGCAACAATAACAGCACCTACTGGCACTTCGTCGCGCTCAAAAGCTTTTTGCGCTTCTTTAAGTGCTTCGCGCATAAACCACTCGTTGGTATATAAATTTAAGGTTGACATGAGCAGGCTAAGGCGGAACTCAACTTAAAATCTAAAATTTTAGAAATGGTGTCGCAGTCGTTGATAACGAAAGTAAAAGGGTAATTGGTCTCAAATTCTTTTTTGGGTTGAATAAAATAAAGGCCACAAGGTGTTGAATGAATATCGCTTAAATCATAGTTGACTTCAAAATGGCGCATTTCGATTTTTAAGAGTGCTGTATTTTTCTTTAAAAAACTAAGTTTGCATTGGGCTAACGGACTCAATTCGAATGATTGAAACACCAACTCTTGCATTTTCATTTCGTTGGGCGATACGCAACTGCGATTACCCAGCATAGCCAATACCACTAAGAGGCCAATACCAAAACCGATTCCATAAAATTGTAAACGTTTCCAAAAAGTCATGGCATAAAGTTAGAGATATTCTAGCACATCTTAGTTAATAAAATTAAATCCAAGTGAGGCGTTAGGAATTTGTTAGGAAAATCAAGTTACTACTAATACCAACATCATTTCTAAAAGATACGTTGACCCAGTTTCTTTTTCTCTTATACTTCCTCAAAAATTATACCCGTAGGCCTAGCTACGCCTATAATTTTTTCGTCGCCTCAAAGAAAAATAATTCTGGTTTAACTTGTATCTTTTAGAACCGATATTGGTATAATTCGTTGAAGCAAAATTAGCGCATGATTAGAAATGGCTTTAAATCAAAAAGCTGTCTTTAAAAAAAAAACAGCTCTTAATTAGTGTTATTAATGTATTTATTCCGAAACTTTAATTGCTTCGTAACAGCCTATATCACCGGCCCGACCCATAAATTCGCAATCAACGGTAACCAATCCCATGCTTTTGATTTGGTCTCTTGTTAGCGGTTTTCCAAGTACCCAACGTTCATCTACCAATTTTAACTCAATATCTTTTCCCATTAACAACTGGTTGAGTTGCTTTTGTGTTAAAAATAACAAGCCTTCTTCTTCTTCTTCATTTTCTGAATTTAAAAGCGTACCTACCAATTTTAACTTTGGTACTTCGGGTTTATATTTAAACTCTAATTCCTCTTGAGAGTTTATTTCAATATATTTTATGTCTAAAACGTGAACCTCTGTCATCTTAATAAAATTTCTGCAAGTTTAAGTAAATATTGACGTTAAAACAATATTATGTTTCGGTTTTTTATACTTATTTAAAGATTGTGCTATTACCACATTCGGTTTCGGTTCAAGTAGTTATTTTTCGATAAGGCAAATTTATAACAACACCGCCAAAGAATAGTAGATATAAACCCAAGCAAATGACCTCGATGCACTTAGGTTTCTTAGGTAAAGCACATCCATTTTATACGCTAAATTAAATCAGATAAAGCCAGTAATTTGCAAGTGCTGACTCAATAGAAACAAGTTTATTTATTGCCATTTGTATTTATATAAATCTCTGTTTTAGAGAGCCTTTAAGCGAATTACTTAATACTGTTATTTAAAACTTATTCTTTAATCAACTTTAGCACTTTTGTATTTTTACTAGTTCTTGAACTCACTTTTACTAAATAGCAGCCAATGGCTAAGTCTTTCAAATCAATGCGAGTTTGCAATTGAGAAGTTGGTAATTGCTTTACAATTTGCCCTAAATTATTTTCAATAGTTACCATTACCTCTTCATTGGTTTGTTGCTCAAAGGTTACAAATTGAGCAGAAGGATTAGGAAATAGACGAAGTGAAGAGCTATTATCTAACACTAAATCTTCTGTTCCTAAAATAAGGGCGCAATAATTTTGACTAGCTGGAAGGCTCATAGACGTTACACTTGATGAAAAAGGAGTTAAGCTATACGTTGCAGCTAATGGAACCGTTGAAGTAGGAACAACTAAAATTTGAGAAACAGAAGTATTTAAAAAATTACAGATGGTATTACAAATACTACCATTTCCTAAAGTAAAATTTTGAACACAAGCAGGTGGTGTGTGCGCATTAAAAAGCGTAAGTTGATTAAAAGGAAAAACACTTCCACGGGGATTTATATAAGTACTTTGTGGATAAAAAGGATACAATGTTTCTTGATAAATTGGAAAAACGCCAGGTTCTATATAAAATAATGAAGCCGAAGTGCGATTAAGATTGGTATCTAAATTAATAACAGAATACTGCGTGCTGGCCGGATTATTGGTAACAAACTTTTTCACCGTTACCGTAGAGCCTCCCATTTTATCCTCGCAAAAACTCATAGAACCATAGTAAGATCCTTGTATCGTAAAATTTTTCAACTTTTTTAACGTCGAATATTTTCTTACTTCAAACGAAAAATTCAGATTTGAAACATCAGAAAGCGAACAAACAACCAAAAAGTTATTGGGATTGGTTACCGATTTACGGAAATTGGCTATAACAGGTGCTATGCCTAATTGGCTTGTTATTCCATAAAAATCTACCTGTTTAAGATTTGGATTAATTGTTGTTAAGTTTGAATTGTAATCGAAGATAAATCCGTTTGTACCAGAAAATGAATTATAAGTTGAAAAATAACATTTATAAAATCCTAATGAGTCGCTAACAATATGAAGGTTATCTAATTTTGAATTAGTATTATTAGATGGATAAACAACGCTACCTGCAGCCGAATTTCCACTAGTATCTAATTTCAAAATGAAACCCGCAGAATAAAGGCCGCCAGCTTGTGTTACGCCTGTTACTAAAATTTCGTTGTTGCGATTTAATAGCAGTTGAAGGGGTATAATTGGCGAGTTTATAGAATTCGCATTGTAGGTATAATTTACAGAACTCAATGCTTTTACCCAAACTAAGTTACCCGTTGAGGCATTAATTTTTCCTATTTTATCGCCTGTTAAAAAAAATAAACTCCCCGTTTTAGAAAGCAATAAATTTGTAAACACAAGACCGCTATAATCAAATGCCCAGGCGGTGGTTAAATTTTTTCTAATTTTCATTAAGTTAAACCCATTAAAAGCATATACGCTGCTATCGGGGCCAGTTACCGATTGATTTTGATTTCCTGCCGAGTAGTTTAAATAAGGCATCCCAGGTTGAGATTTACTTATTAAACTGAGCACTATTAATGTCAATACAATCGTAATTTTTTTCATGGTATCTAATTATTTGTTAGTATAACTCTAAAAATAAGGATTTAATTTGTGAACAGTTTACCGTAAAATAATTTTTTGTAGCACTTTTTAGAGTTAACCAATTGTAATTAACGTGAATTATGGATTACCCCTTACCCCATCCTTGTTTAGCGAAGCGTAACGAGGACGTTTGAGAATTGCGTTTGTAACGCAGATGAAGTGATGATGTGAGCCTTACAAACACCCGTTTAGCACATCTTCATTTCCGCTAACGCTCAAACAAGAACGAGGGGAGTATTATCAAACTAAAAATAATTAACCGAGATCATGCAATAGGAATCGTAGTGAGCGATGAAAGCTCAATAAAATAGGTACTTTTTCAACTGAGGCCTAGCGAGATTATGGTTAAAAAGAAAAAGTATCGAGGTACACGGTTTTGAAGGGATTTCGGCTCGTAATAGATTTCTATTGTATAATTCCATCTAACTTATTTTTAAGTATTTTACAGAGTTAGCTATTTTATTCTAAAGTACCCGATTTCTTAAAATCTCGGTTTAACAACTGAAACAAGCAGCAAACACTAGAAAGTAAAGTAGGTTTAATACCAGATTAACGAAGCGAAGCTAATAATTAAGTAATAATTGCATCAAATCATTTTAAAGATTTCCAAACAAAAACTGCCACAATAGCTCCCACTAATGGAGCTGTTAAATACACCCATAAATGTTCGATATGACCCGAAACAATAGCTGGACTTAATGAGCGAATGGGATTCATAGAAGCACCACAAATAGGCCCTGCAAACATGGCTTCTAATAAAACAACTGCTCCAATTACAACACCTGCAATTGCACCTTGCTCTTTACTACCTTGCGACAGATGAAGAATAGTGAGCATCAATAGAAATGTAAGAATGACTTCGAGTATAAACGATTGCATGGCCTCACCGCTTGGTAAAGAAGCACCAAGTGTATCATTATTCGGAAATAAATAATACAAAATAAAACTCGCTAAAAATGCGCCAATGGCCTGACTGATGATGTATGGCACTACTTCTTTTGTAGGAAAAAGGTTTGCCACCCAAAACGCAATGGTAACTGCTGGATTAAAATGCGCACCTGAAATAGTACCAAAAACGTAAATCATTGCCATTACAATTAGTCCCCAAGTGATGGCCACACCCACATGCGATAGCGCACCCGATGTTTCCGTATTGATAACTATCGCGCCAGTTCCACAAAATAATAGGGCAAATGTTCCTAGTAGTTCAGCTATGTACTTTTTCATTTTACTCTTTTTCCTTTCTAAAATTCAAATGATTAATCCAAGTGAGTTGTAAATAATATTGATTGAACCATTTTTGCTCACCTATATTCCACGTAACATACAAAAGCCCGGCTTCCAATTTATTTCTAGCATTTATTTTTTTACCCAAAGCGGCGTATGCCCAATTTTCGCCATACACTACGCTTGTATTTTTAAAGGTATTAAAGAATAACTCTTCATAGATAGTAAAATACAACTTTTCATTAATAGGCGTATCAAAACCAATTAAGTAGCGCAAGCGATGCGTAAAAGGTATTTCATTTATAAATCTGTTTTGAATAAACCGACCATCAAAACGGACACGGTGAACAAAATTTAGTTGGTTTAATTCATGTTTATACTTGGCTTGTAAGTAAAATCTGTTTTCATTTACATAATTATTATACACTACATTTTCTCGTTGATACACGTAACTACCTGTGATTGAAAATTTAGAATTGATAATGTAACTTAATGCTTGTTCTGAATAAAATAAATGAAAGTATGGGTCTTTTAAACTATTCGGACTTTTAAAATCAATCAAAGGAAAAGCAGCAAAATAGTAAAGGCTATACTCCAGTTTATCAGTTAAAGTTCCTGAATGATCAATAGTTGGAAACAATCCTCCTAAATGAATACTTTGGGCACTCGCTAACAAAGGACTTAAAATGAAAAATATACTACACTTTAAAAAGTACTTTTTTAACTTCATATACTAAACTTTTGAAAACACATAAAGCGTTTCTAATGCAATTTGTTGGCAACGCTCATCGTACTTTATATCTTCAAGTTCCGTATTATCAAAGGCTTTGGGGTCATCGTAAGTAGTGCCTACTCGTAGTTCTACCCCTGGAATAAATGGGCAGTTTTCTTCGGCATCACTGCAAGTCATTATAGCGGCAAAATTGGTTTGCGGATTTTGAGGATCATTGTACACCTTAGAAAAACAAACGATGGGTTTTTCTTGCGCATCAAATGCAACGTGATAGGTGCTATTTTTTTCTATGTTAATTGCTGTGATGTCAAAACCAACACGTCGAAGCGCATTAATGGCATTGATATTAAACGCCGTTGCTTCTGTCCCTCCCGAAAAAGTTTGCACATTTTTTATAGTATAATAATTAGCTGCTACTTTAGCCCACACTTGCCCATAATGGCTGCGCCGCGAGTTATGTGTACAAATATAAACGAGGTTTATTTCAGTACCATTTAATTGTTTATGAGAAATGTAGTTACTAATTCTCTCTAATACTAATTTACGTTCTTTACTAATAGTATCCAATTGTTTTACCAATTCATTACAATAATTTTTAATTTTTAAATACATCTTCAATACTTATTAAATATTCATTTTCTTTATTCACAAGATTTACCTTCTTCGCAACACGATTTTTCTTCAAGAGTATCCGTGGCTGTTAACATGGCTTTACTGGTGTTGCTATCGCAGGTTTCTCCTTCAGCACAGCAAACCGTTTCTTGAGTTGGGGTTTTGCTGGCAGCAGTATTAGCCTTATAATTTTGAAATTCAAAATAAGTTAAGAAAACAATACTTGCTATTAAGCCAATCCAAAAAGAGTAGAGTGTAAAAAGATACTGCTTACTTTTTTTAGGAGGTTCACAGGCACAATCCTTAGCGCAACTGGTGCTTGCAGTGGCATATTTTGGCAACACATACAATTTGTAATACGATACCGTAAAAGATACAGCACTCAAAATTAAAAGTAATGGATATAAAGATTTGAATGCGGGCGATATGGTAATAGACGCCACAGAAATACCAAATAAACTTGCTAACGGACTTGCACAAGCAACTGCACAAGCACCACCAGGTTTACAAAAAGTAAAAAATAATGGTAAAACTGAACTAATACTGCCTGTAAATGTGGTCCATGTTGATTTTAGTTTTTTCATATTTAAGTAAATTAGATGTTGAAATTTTACTTATTAGTTAGCAACAGCCCGAACCAGGCGCACAAGAATTACTTTTATTTTGTATTCCTGCTAAAGCTACTTTTTGTTTCTCTGTTGGAATGCCGCAATTATCCTTTGCTAAACAATCCGTTTGCTTGGCTACTAACATAAAATCGTTTCCATCAATCTCTAAATCGTATTTACCAATTGTTTGATCTTGATACTCCACTTCCACATCATAATCTTCCATACCTAATACCGTTTCCGAAAGTGCAATAATATTTATAAGTTTACTCGGCTTTAAGCGGTGATCGGTATCATCCGCATTCCATAATTGAAAGTTGGCTACTTTTTCGTTACGAACTTTACCCCCACAATCAATAAAATGTTTGTGTACCACACCTACTTCTGTTACATGGAAATGTTCGGGTACTAATGAACCACTAGGCAATTTAAAATTGACTTGTGTAGCCGTGGCTAAGTGTTTTTTTACTTCTGATAGTTTCATGTGTTTAAATTATTTGTTTTTAATTATTATAGGGTTTAACCAGTTTGCGCTTTAATAATTATGTATGGGGAAACGTAACTACTTCATTTTATTTATCGTTAAATAGCGATTATTATGAGTTCAGTGCTCTCATTCAATCAACAACATTTTACTTTATTAGTAAAGGCGTTAAATACATTATTCAAATACGACTTTGCATTTTCCCATTCTTTCTCATCTATACAATAACACACCTTTGCGCCTTCAATATCTCCTTTTATTAATCCAGCTTCCTTTAGCTCCTTTAAATGCTGCGAAACGGTGCTTTGAGAAAGTGGCAACTCCTCTACTATATCGCCACAAATACACGATTGCTTTTTGATGAGCAACTCTAAAATTGCCACACGCGCTGGATGACTTAACGCCTTGGCATACTTAGCAATTTTATTTTGCTTTATCGTAAATTCTTCTGTCTTTGTTAATCCCATACTCTTAAAATCGTAAAATTACGATATAATATTTACTTATCAAAAAAAACGTGTTGACTATTACACGCATTTGAAATCGCTCATAGGCTTGAATAAAATGGCTGTTGACTATCAAAAGCAACTCTATTTAGTTCAATTTTTTAATCGAAATTTCAAGAAATCGGATGATCTTGGATAAAACGTCTAACATGGAATAGATAGTTGAAATTATAGTGAAAGACAAAAGCTGCAAGGATATTAGGAAGCGCAGGTTCGAAGACTATAAGAATAGCTGAAACTATTTTGAAGACCGCAAAACCGAGTATTTGTAATAGCTCCCACAGATTTTATTTTGTAATAGATTTCCACCGTCTATTTAAGGTTTAACCACCCCTATTCCACTTCTTTAAACCTCGAAAACAACAAAGCCGCTGTGCTGCACAATACACAGCCAATAATTCCATTTAAACGAATTCCAAAATCGTTACCTACATCTTTTCCATAAATTAAAAACATAGCAAACAAAGCAATGCCAAGCGTTTGCGCTATCTTTACAAAAAAGTAACGCACCGCAAAATAAACAGCCTCTTTGTTTTGTCCGGTTTCAACATTATCCTTTTCAATAATTTCGGCTAAAATAGCATTGGGTAAAATATTAAGCGAAGCCATAGGCACAGCCGCTAAAGCAATAAGTATATAAATTTGTAACTGCCCATCTAACGAAAATTTGCCTAAATAAAACACCCCTAAAAAAATAGCAGCTAATAGTAACAACGAGGCTATCACAATTTTCTTTTTACCAACTCGGGCGGCACCCTTATTAGTAATGGGATAAAAAATAAACGATACCAGTACCATCGTTATCATCAATTTATTACCAATGCTTTCGGGCAACTGTAAAAGTACCGTTACAAAATACATTAAACCCGAAGTAATTAAAGTAACCGACATAAAATAAGCAAAATCGGCTACAATGAAATATAAAAAATTACTATTTCTTAAAGTAGCACGCAAAGCTATTTTTAAGCTAACGGCATGTACTTCGGCTTTCCCAAATTTACGTTCATCAATTCCAAACACCGTAATGCTTAACATAACTCCAGCAAGTAACGATAACGTAAATACCGTGTATTGCAAGGCTTGCAGTTTACTATCTACGCCACAATCGCTTTGCAAAAATGTGGCCAAATTAAACGCATTAGAGGCTATACCAATCCCAAATACATATCCTAAAGATTGCCAAGTAGCTAATTTTACTTTTTCGGCACTGCTTTTAGCCAACTGCGGTAACAAGGCATTGTAAGGTATAATGTAAGTGGTGGTGGCTACATAAAATCCAATTAAAGTAAATACCAACCACCAAATATTAGCAACGCTTTCGGTTTTAGTAATAGGATAAAATACCAAACAACAAAATAACACCGATGGCACAATGGCCCATTTCATAATGGGTATGCGCCGCCCTTTTGGATTTGTGCTGGCATCGCTAAACTGCGCAATAAACGGATCGTAAATGGCATCTATTAAACGCCCCGCCGCAGTTATTAACGATACTACATTTAAAATTCCAAAAACAGCAACTTGTGTAATGAGATTGGGTAACCCACTTGTTTGAGGTGGTAAATATAAATACACCAATATCACCCCAATAAGGTTTATTAATATACTCCAACCCATCATGCCACAGGCATAAGCTAGGCAACGTTTTAAAGTAAGTGTTGGTGCTGTCATTTTTACTTAGCTGGTAAAACTGTCGCAGCGCAAGATCCGAAACCAACGCGCTTACCATCTCTTTCGCAATAGCCCGTCATAATAACGGTATCGCCATCGTTTATAAATCGGCGTTCGCTTCCGTCCGCAAGCGTTAAAGGCTTTGTACCTTTCCAACTTAACTCAAGCATACTGCCATAAGCATTGGGCTGGGGGCCGCTAATAGTGCCACTCGCCATCATATCGCCTACATTTATATTACAACCATTCACCGTGTGATGCGCCAATTGTTGCTCCATGGTATAATACATGTATTTATAATTGCTAGTACAAACAACAGATGGCATTGCACCCAAAGGTTGAATGGCAACTTGCAAATTGATGTCTATATTTTTCTCGCCACTATAATGAAGGTAAGGTAACAAAACAGGATGTTGTTCGTAGCCCTTTACATGAAAGGGTTCTAAGGCTTCTAAGGTTACTACCCAAGGCGATATGGTACTTGCAAAATTCTTCGCTAAAAAAGGCCCCAAAGGCACATACTCCCACGTTTGAATGTCGCGCGCACTCCAATCGTTAAACAGCACCATGCCAAAAATATGTTCATCGGCTTGGGCGGTACTAAGCGTATCGCCCATGTTTGTTGACTTGCCAATGATAAAAGCTGTTTCCAATTCAAAATCTAATAATTTGCAAGGACCAAAAACAGGTAACTCTGCATCGGCAGGTTTTTGTTGCCCTTTAGGCCGATGGAAAGAATGACCACTCACACAAATACTAGAGGCTCGCCCATGATAGCCTACTGGTAAGTGTTTCCAGTTAGGTAACAACGCATTAGCGGGGTCGCGAAACATAGTGCCTACATTGGTAGCATGGTCTATACTGCTATAAAAATCGGTGTAATCGCCAATTTTTATAGGCATTAATAACGTTACATCGCTCTGTTTTTTAAATACCGCTTTAGATAAATTGGCATTGGTTTTTAAAATGGAGTTGGCGTTACATAATAATTCTTGCAACTTTAAACGTACTTTATGGGTAATGGGTTTACCCAATTCAATAAAATCGTTTAAATAGTTTTTATCAAAAACCGTTCTATTCAAATCAAAAACATCGGCACTTTCTAACTCAAATAAATCAATAATAGAATCGCCTATGGCCGAACAGACGTGGTGCTTTACCTGCGCATCGCTATAAATCCCAAAGGGTAAATTGTAAATCGAAAAATCCGAATCGGTTTTCACTTCAAACCAAGTGTGTAATGAGGAGCTTGTTGACATAACTTAAATTTTCTTTTTATGATAAGGTTTTATAATTAAACGTAAAGACTGATCGAAGGTGAAATATTTCCACATCCAATTGATAAAAACAAGAATTTTATTTTTCACCCCTAAGATGAGCATTAAATGTAAAAACATCCAAAACAACCAAGCTAGTAAGCCTCTAAATTTTAAGAATGGTAAATCAACAACCGCCAAATGCCTGCCCACTGTGGCCATGCTGCCTTTGTTGCTGTATTCAAATTCTTGTTGAATGGTTTCACCGTTGAGTAAACGTTTCAAATTTTTAGCCAACACATCGGCTTGTTCGTTAGCAACAGTTGCCACTTGCGGGTGTGCATTGGCATACTTAGGCGTGGACATGTAAGCAATATCGCCAATGGCAAATACATTGGTAAAACCATTTACTTGATTAAACCGATTAACAGCTATTCGGTTACCGCGTGCTTGAGCGGTTTCGGGAAGCCCTGCCAACCAATTGCCTTTTACACCTGCTGCCCAAATTACATTTCGAGTTGCCAATTGCGCGCCGTTCGATAAATGAACAACATGACCTTCGTAATTGGTAACTTGTGTGTTGGTTAAAACCGTAACGCCTAATTTTTCGAGGTAGCGTTTAGAGGCAGCCGACGACTCTTCCGACATAGCGGCTAAAGTGCGCGCAGCGGCTTCTACCAAGGTGATGTTCATTTTCGAAAAGTCTAATTCGGGATAATCTTTTGGTAAAATATGTTTTTTCATTTCGGCCAAGGCACCGCTTACCTCTACACCTGTTGGGCCACCTCCTACTACAACTACATTTAATAAAGCCGCCTTTTGAGGCTCGGGCACCACCAAGGCTTGTTCTAAATTTTGTAAAATGGTATTGCGTAAATACAAGGCTTCGCTAACCGATTTCATAGGCATGGCATTCGATTCGATAGGCGCGTTCCCAAAAAAATTAGTACCAGCTCCTGTGGCAATAACTAAATAATCGTAAGCCAGGTTGCCAATGCTTGTATGTATGTGTTGCGCGCCAGTGTCTATAAGGCTTACTTCGGCACAACGAATAAATATATTTTTTTGTTTTTGAAATACTTTCCGAAGTGGAAACGAGATGGCACTTGGCTCTAAACCCGATGTAGCCACTTGATAAAATAACGGCTGAAATTGATGGTAATTGTTTTTATCAATTAACCAAATTTCTAAGGCTTGATTTTTTAAATGCCTTGCCAATCGTAAGCCCGCAAAACCTGCACCTACTATCACTAACTTTTTCATTCTTGAAAACCGTTTTGGAGGTGCTGCATTAAATCTTTTTGAATGGCTGTGTGTTTAGTGGTTGAATTAGAAACAATACTTAATGCTTGGGCTAAAATTTCTGGCGGGGGATAATGCTCGGCATTTTCAATAACGGTAAATGCTTCAAAGGCCACCATAAAATCGGGATGTCCGGCTAATGCGGCAAACACTAAATAATAGGCATTAAAATCTAATCCAGTTTCCCAACACGCCGCAATGAGTTTAGCTTTTTCGTCGTTAGTTTCGGCCAACTCAATACTTTGTACTAAAATAGCTTGCGCTTGTTTTTCTTTAAGTGCTTTAAAAATTTCTTCGTTTTGCTCGCGGCTTAGGTTGGGTAATAAAAGCCCTTCAATTAAATCGGCAATGGCGTTATCACCCTTCGAAAAGCCGTCGCGGTTAATTACTAAAGTACTATATTCTGTTTCGTCGAATAATTTTTGGGGGTCAATCCCTTCTTCATCTAATAGTTCATTAATACTCATGTTACACTAATTGTTTAATAATAGCTTCGGTGCTTATACCTTCGGCTTCGGCTTTGTAATTACGCACCAAACGATGTCGCAAAATAGGTTCGGCAATGGCTTTTACATCTTCAATATCTGGACTAAATTTACCCGCAATGGCAGCGTGGCATTTGGCACCCATTACCAAATACTGCGACGCGCGTGGCCCTGCACCCCATTGTAAATATTTTTTGGTAACCTCTGCCGTGTGCTCGCTATTAAGACGAGTTTTATTCACCAAACGTACCGCATATTCTATCACATTATCAGCTACCGGAATTTTTCGGATCAAGTCTTGATAAAAAACAATTTCTGCGCCGCTTAATACGGTGTTGGCTTTGGCTGTAATGTTAGTGGTAGTTTGTTTCACCACTTGCAATTCTTCGGCAAACGTAGGGTAATCGAGCCACACGTTAAACATAAAACGATCTAACTGTGCCTCGGGCAATGGATAGGTGCCTTCTTGTTCTATCGGATTTTGAGTAGCCAAAACAAAAAACGGATTTTCGAGTAAATAGCGTTTACCAGCGGCGGTTACTTGGCGTTCTTGCATGGCTTCTAATAAGGCCGCTTGGGTTTTAGGAGGCGTGCGGTTAATTTCATCGGCCAAAATAATGTTTGAAAACAAAGGCCCTTTTATAAATTTAAAATGGCGTTGCTCATCTAAAATTTCGCTACCAATAATGTCGCTAGGCATTAAATCGGGTGTAAACTGAATGCGGTTAAACGATAAGCCCAAAGAGTCGGCAATGGTATTCACTAATAATGTTTTTGCTAAACCCGGCACACCAACTAACAAGCAATGCCCCCTACTAAAAACAGAGATTAAAACATTTTTGATGGTTTCGTTTTGCCCAACGATGACCTTTCCAATTTCGTTGTTTAACGTTTTATACTTATCGCCAAAAGCTTGTAAAGCCTCGGTATCGTTTTTAAATTCCATATATGAATACTAACAGACCTCTAATTTAATGAAATTATCCCCATAGTAAACGCTTCAAATTGAGGTTAAGATGATAATATTTGCTAATTTACACCTCCAAAATTAGTACTCGAAAATGACAAGTGTTTTAACTTTTTTAAGGCAATTAAAAGCCAACAATACAAAGGATTGGTTCGAATCGAAAAAGCCAATTTACCTCAATGCCAAAGCCGATTTTGAAGGTTTGGTAGAAGAATTAATTAAAGACTTAGCTAAAGTAGATAAGCAAATTCAACCCGATTTAAAAGTAAAAGATTGTGTGTTTCGTATTTACAAAGATGTTCGTTTTAGCAAAGATAAAACGCCTTATAAAACAAACATGGGCGCAAGTTTTAATCCAGGAGGAAAAAAATCACCAATACCGGGGTATTACTTACATTTAGAACCAGGTGGTAGTTTTATAGCGGGCGGTGTTTGGATGCCTGAGCCTATTGCACTAGCAGCCATTCGTCAAGAAATAGATTACAATGGTGCAGCTTTAACGAAACTGATGAAAGCCTCAACGTTTAAAGCGTATTTTAAAGGTTTAGATGAAATTGAAAAACTAAAAACAGCACCCAAAGGTTTCGATAAAGAACATCCCTTAATGGATTTATTAAAACATAAACACTTTATTGTATCGCATCCATTAAGCGATAAGCAAGTAAGCGATGCACACTTAAAAACCGAAGTGGTAAAAGCCTGCAAAGCCATGCATCCATTCTTATTATTTTTAAGAACGGCAATGGATAAAGGCGAGTGATGGTAACGCTGAAAGAGACGAAAAGGTATGTGTCAAAAGCGATTAGACGAAATTCAAAACGATACTCAGACAGTTGACCAAAACCCGAAATGGAAAACGTACCATTCAACGACATAGTAACAATGGATTGCAAAACCGTTAAGACAATTAGTGAACTGCATGACCTATTAGCCCAAGAATTAGTATTTCCATCTTTTTATGGTAATAACTGGGATGCGTTTTGGGACGCCATAACAGGACTGATTGAAATGCCAAAGTTTTTGACCTTCAAAAACTTTTCATATATCGAATCGAGATTTCCTAAAGATTGGGAAATATTAAAAAAGTGTTTAAGCGACATGAACTCCAAATACCCAAGCATTAATTGTCAAGCAGTGTATGCTTAATAAGTTACCGTGCCAATACGAAAGTTATGTTTAGACTATGAGGTGCTTTCAACTTATACACAACCTAGCAATAATGCGGATTGAAATCAAAGCATTTGTAAATTCAACGTTGCTTCCCGAAAATTAGTTTCATTTTTCAAATGTTTAAAAAGCAGTTAGTTTTATTGACAGTTTTTTGGCAGATGTTTTGAGCCTCACTACTAGTAACTTGAAAACGGTATTACTCGTGCGTTTCGCATGGCGAAATAAATGATTGCATTAATGTGGATTTTGTTAATTTTCTTTTAACTCATTAAATCTTTTTTAAATTTACGCTAATCTTATATTGACTTATGATTAGTAAAACTTACACATTTTTTTTAAGTACTGTTTTTTTTACCCAGTTTTCTGCACAAACAGATTCTTCTCGTAAAGCTATAACCGATATATGTTTAAACCCTAGTACTTACAACGTTATAAATACAAATAACATTGCCACCAATTTTCATAGTGGTGGAGAAATGCATAGAAATTTTTATAGTGCTTGGCCTGTTTACGAATTCCCTAAAGGTAGTGGCAAAAATGCGGCAGGGGTTTCTGCATTATGGATTGCGGGTTTAGATGGTGGTGGGCAGTTAAAAGTGGCGGCTATGACCTATCGGCAAAATGGTATTGATTTTTGGGCAGGACCCCTAGATTTAAACGATGCTTCGATTGATTTCCTTGGTTGTAGTTTTTTTGATGTTGCGCCTTCCGTAAAAACCTCGGATATAGAAACGTTTAGACAAGTTTATAAATCGGGTTTATCAAATTCGGCTAACTATCCACTCGATCTTAACATTAAAACTTGGTCTGCTAATAGGTGGGAAAACTCAGCCACAACAGATACTCTGGCTCCTTACGTGGATGTTGATAGTAATGGTGTTTACGATCCACTCTTAGGTGGCGATTATCCAAAAATTACAGGAAGTCAGATGATGCATTTTATACATAACGACAAAGGAGGAATACATAGAGAGAGCAATGGAATTCCATTAGGTATTGAAGTACATCATTCCATTTATGCGTATGGCTGTCCCGAAGTTTTAAGCCAATATCCTGAATTAAATAACGTTATTTTTCACAAATACCGAATATATAACCGTTCGGCTTTCACTGTTACACAAACTGCCATTGGGATGTGGTCCAGTTCGTGTATTGGCGACGAACGCGATGATTTTGTGGGCAGTAATCCTAAAAAGGGATATGCGTATTATTACAATGGCGATTCGTTCGACAATGTATATGACTCTATTTTACCCGCCACCGCAGTTGTGCTACTTAAAGCACCACTTGCCGATAATAACGATTTAATAGATAATAATGGCAATGGTCAGGTTGATGAACCCCAAGAAGAAATGTCGCAACCCAATGTGTTTTACTACAAAGAAACTTTACCGAAATCTAGCATATCGCCTTTTCCTGAGCAAAGTGAACCTAACATTGCGTCGCATTACTATGGTTATTTAACCGGTTTTTGGAAAGATGGTAGCCCTTTTACCTGTGGTGGAGATGCCTTTCAGGGTAGCATCAATACAAAGCATGTTTTCCCCGAAGAGGTAGTGCCTGGCTCGGCTTGCAATTATACATGGACAGAAAAGAGTGAAGGAAATACACCCGGCAAACGTTCTTTACTTGTATGCACGCAAGCGTTCACATTTAAAGCTAAAAGTTTTGTAGATATTGATTTTGCCTTTGTTAGTGCAATAGATAGCACTCAACCTAATAATAATTGGGCATCGGTTGCCAAACTCAAACAAGAAGTTAGTAAAGTGAAAAATTTTTATCAGCTAACCAATAAACCAGTTTGTATGTTACGCGAATTAGAGCCTATTAAAACAACATCTCCTTTTAACTTTTCCATTTATCCAAACCCGAGTGCTAATGGGTTTTCCATTAAATCGGGTGATAAAATTACGGCTTATGAATTAACCAATGCACTCGGGCAATCCCTTATGAATAAAAGTATTACCCCTACTCACGAGTTGTACTTAGACCTAGCGGCTCACCCCGCAGGAACCTATATTTTGAAATTAATAAAAGAAAGCGGAAGCAGTGTACATAAGTTAGTAAAAACAAAATAAGACCTACCTCAAACCTTAGATTTCAACTGTCTATTTCCATCTAACTCATTTTTACATTTTGATTTTTAAATAGTTTATGGAGTTAGCTGTTTTATTCTAAATGGCTTGATTTCTTGAAATTACGGTTTAAGCGTTTCTTAATTCCTCTTTACCCTCGTCCTTGTTTGGGCGTTAGCGGAAATGAGGACGGTCTAAACGGGCGTTTGTAACGCACACGCCATAACCTTATCTATCTGCTTTATAAATGCAGTTCTCAAACGTTTGCGTTACGTTTCGCTAAACAAGGACGAGATAGGGGCATTTCTAATAGCTGCCGCAGATTTTATTTTGTTATAGATTTCAACTGTCTATTCTAACTCATTTTTAAATGTTGATTTTAAGTGTTTTTACAGAGTTAGTTATTTTATTCTAAAGTACCTGATTTCTTTAAATCTCGGTTAAACAGAGTAAAATACTGAACGCACAGCTAAAATTCACTTTTTTGTAATTAATAATACGCTTCAAAATTATTAGCAATAAAATACCTCGGCAATACTTGAATAGACCTATTTTAATCTACGGGTTTTTTGGTATTTTCAATAGAATGCCTCCCTAAATTTTAATAAAAACTGAAACTCTTACCATGGTTTTTACTTATTCAAAGAGGTCTAAAACATATATTTCACAAGCGTTTGCAGAATGACTCAAGAAAAAGTATATCAGAAAAAGTATAAGTCAATGAACGGTTTATGTGCGTTTAAAAATTTCATTCGTATTTTTTTTAAGTTTGTTTAAAAAAGAATAATGTTACATTTGAAAAACTTATCAAGATAGTTAGATTGTGCTTTATAGTGTCAAAACAAGTGATGTCTGTGTTTAAATTTTTATTTCCTTTTCTAATTGCTAGTTTCCTTTGCAAAAATTTAGCTGCACAAATGACCTATAGTTTAGATGACGATTTAGCCTATACTACCCGACTAGAAAACGAAACCCGCTTATTAAAAAACGATAGTAGCAAAACACATAATTATTTTAAGTTATCGGTTTTGTATAAATTGTTAGGAGACACCACTACCGCCAAATCTTATCTACAAAAGGGTTTAAACACCGCCAAAAGCTATCCGTTTTTAAACGCCGTTTCTCATTTTTACAAAGCGCATGCGCAATATAATAATATTGATGTGAACGTAATGTTACGCGAACTTTTAATGGCCGACTCTCTACTAAGCAACTACACTAATAAAACATCCTATAAATTGCGCGGTATGCTGTGGCATAATTACGCCGTTATTCAACAAACATTTGGACACGAGCTAATAGCCATGGAGTCGCTCACTAAAAAAGCCGCCGTATATGCCCAACTATCGGGTCATGCCGAAGTAGTAGGCGGTGTGTTTAAAGGTATTGCAATCATTCACATCAATAATGGACAAGCAGAAAAGGCCCAATACTACTTAAAAAAAGCGATTGCATTGTATGAAAGTGCGCCCAATGCTAACGTAACATGGCTCGAAGAACTTACGGAAGTTTACCTTACTTATGCCGAAAATTTAATAGGCTTGCAACAACTCGACTCTGCCAACTATTTTCTAAACAAAGCCCGTATCGTACTTACGCCAAAGCCTAATGCCAATCTTAACATTCCGTTTTACAATGCCGAAGGTTTATATTATACTAAAATTAAACAATACAAGCTAGCCCTTCAAAGTTTCGATAAAGGAATAGCACTTTGCACACACCCAACGGCGGCTTACTCGCTCGACCGCATCAAACACGCAAAATACAAAGCCCTTGTGTATTTAAACGATTTTAAAAATGCTGAACTAATCGCCAAAGAATTAATTCATAGTCCATACCTCATTCCTCAAAATTTAGTAGTGTATTATAACGATTTATCTGAACTTTATTTTTCACAGAAAAAATTTAAAGAGGCAATGCTATGGTCGAAAAAGTATAAAATCTTAAACGATAGCTTATCCGAAAAACGAGAACGCAAAAAAATTACCGAATTAGAATTTCGATTTAATCAAACCGAAAATGAAAAGAAAATTATTTTATTACAAGCCGAAAAACAAAAGATAGAATTAAGCCAAGAAAATAACCGTTTATTTATTACATTATTAAGTGGCATTAGCTTACTCTTATTAACCATTGTATTGTTAAGCGGACTTTACTACCGCAATAATAAAAAGTTACTAATACAGCAAGAACAAAACTATCAACAGCAATTGAATGAGATTGAGCAAAAACGTGCAATTCATTTCTCGAAAGCGTTAATTGAAGGCGAGGAAAAAGAACGTAAACGATTAGCTAGCGATTTGCACGATGGCCTAGGAGGCTTGTTGGCAATCATTAAAATTAACTTATCGGGATTAGTTAGTAAAAACGAAGACTTAAATACAGAATTAAAAACGATTACTTCGCAATTAGATAATACAGCCAATGAGTTGCGGCGCATTGCACGTAATATGATGCCCGAAGCATTGATTAACTTAGGATTAGAGGTGGCATTAAAAGATTTATGTCACTCTTTATTTACCGAAAAGATTAAAATAGATTTTCAATCATTTGCCATTCAAGCGGCTATTCCAAAAGAAAAGCAAATTATTATTTTTAGAATTGTGCAAGAGTTACTAACCAATGCCATACGCCACGCCAAAGCTTCTAGTGTTTTAGTACAATGTAGTCAAAACGAAACTACTTTTTTTATTACGGTCGAAGATAATGGTGTTGGCTTTAAAACAAACCATACCGAAACTAGAAATGGCATTGGCTTATTAACGATTAAAAATAGAGTAGATTACTTAAATGGTACTCTCGAAATTCATTCAATACCTCAAGAAGGTACCACTATAAACATAGAGTTAAATGTTAGTAAATAAACAAACTATAAATATTGCGGTAGTAGACGATCATCCTATTGTGATAGAAGGGTTACAAAAAATTTTGCCCCAAGCTTTTTCAATTACCGATATAAAAGAATTTGTAACTGGTATTTCGTTTATTAATTTCTTAAAAGAGAAATTAGTACCTATAGATGTTGTTTTATTAGATATTACCTTACCCGATAGAAGTGGCATTGATTTGTGTAAAGAAATAAAATTACTATCGCCCACCACACGTATATTGGCCTTTAGTAATCACAACGAGCGCAGTATTATTTTAGAAATGTTGCAAAGTGGGGCAAGTGGGTATTTACTTAAAAACGTATCGGCTACCGAATTAATAACTTGTATTCAAGAGGCTTTAAATAACGAAATTACGTTTAGTCAAGAAGTTAAAGAGATATTGGCTCGTGCAGATGTTAGTGCACTCAAACAATTACCATCGTTAACCCGTCGCGAAAAAGAAGTCCTCAAAATGATTGCCGAAGGTAAAACAAGCATCGAAATTGCCAAGGAGTTATTTGTTAGCCCACTAACCATCGAAACACACCGTCGTAACCTCATGCAAAAATTTGATGCTAAAAATGTAGCTGCTTTAATGAAATTAGCTTCAGAATTAAAACTGGTTTAATGCCGAAAAGATTGAACTCCCGAACAGATAAATCCATCGGATAGCCTCTCGCTAAAATAGCATAAACCATTTTTTATTCATCACCTTGCGTATAGCTTGCGCTTTTGAAGTAACGTGTAATTTTTTATAAATGTTGGTTATTTGATTGCGAACGGTGTTGGGGCTTGTATTAATTAAGGCGGCAATTTCTTTGTACTCTAAACCATTTACCAAATGTTTTAAAACTTCTTTTTCCCGTTCCGATAGGTCGTAATGTGCGTCCGATGTTTCTTTGTTTACTTCAACTTTTGCGTTCATTAGTAACTCTAATGCTTTTCGCGCAATACTCGGGCTCATGGGCGCGCCATTGTCTTCTAACAAATTACGAATGGCTTCCTTTATTTTTTCGAGTGGCTCATCTTTTAATAAATAGCCATTGGCGCCTGCTTTAATGGCTTCAAATATTTTATCATCTTCATCAAAAATACTTAACATTAAAAATTTAGTTTGTGGATAAACTTCTTTGGCTTGGGCTACCGCTTCAATACCCGTCATTATTGGCATATCAATATCCATTAACACCACATCGGGCGATATTGACTTACGCGCCGCCATCATCTTCTCTAAAAAATCTTTTCCGTTCTCAGCAGTAAATAACACTTTATAAGTGTCCGAATTTTCAAAGCGCTCTTGCAAGGCCTGACGAATGCTACGCTTATC
>JAAFIL010000053.1 GCA_013297775.1 Bacteroidota bacterium | reverse complement strand
TCGTGGCTTATCAATATCCCTGGCAAGTTGCTCTCCAGCAGAGCTCGCTTCCGTTTAATGATAGCACCACTAAATTATAAGCAATTATGTATATTTACAACCTGTCCGATTTTTGGGGTGGTTACAGATGTTTTATAATTTTACATAATGGATAAATCAAATATAAAAAAGACCTATACCAATGGCGACATTACTATTGTTTGGCAATCGGGTAAATGTGCGCATTCGGGTAATTGTGTTAAACACAATTCAAAAGTTTTTAATCCGCGCGAACAACCTTGGATAAAGCCAGAGGCTGATACGAGTGAAGCTATTATGGCGGCTATTGATGCCTGTCCGTCGGGCGCGCTAACGTATTTTAAATCGTAATTAGATAGTATAACCATTGATTTAGAATTAAAATCCTAAATCTAATTTTTCGTTTACATCAACTGGAAAGCTTTTCTTTAGATAAAATTTACCAGCTTTTAAATTGCCTTTAATGCGAATGCTTCGCGACGATTTTCCACTTAAAAGTTTAGTTAAATCCATAAGGTTTGTTTCTTTAAAATTGCTTCTTAAATGAAAGGTATAGGTTTTCTCTTCGTTCGCATCTATATGGACGCGTTTGGTTAGTTTGGCTTTTCCTAAATTAATGCCCCCTGCTATAACATCAAACTCACTCGGGTAAATGCTAAAACCAATGGTATTCGGATTTTTAATTCCTAATAAAATATCGGCATCAATTCCATCCATGCCCATTTTATTCATTTTGAATCCTTTCACTCCCGTGCATTGTGCTTCTTTAAATTCGCGGCAAGCCAAAAGTAAAAGGCTTGTTAATAGTAATAAACTTATCGTTTTTAATTTCATTTTTTTAATTTTAAAAGGGCAACGAGTGAGGCGCATAACCAAATAAATTCTAATACCACAAAAGGCCAAAAGCCAATTCGGTAGCTACAAACACAGGCTAAGCCCGATCCGGCCACGTTAAGGCACAAATACGTTTTTGAATTGGCACTTAGTTTTTCGCTTACATTTAGCGCAAAGGCTAATACTAAAAGCGCAACCCCACAAGTGCCAATCCAATCGTTGAGGCTCATTATTTTTGAGTTAAGGCCGTAAAATTTTTATAAAAGAATGGAATGGTTTCTATGCCTTTGTAATAATTAAACAAACCGTAATGCTCATTTGGTGAGTGTAAAGCGTCGCTATCTAAACCAAAGCCAAATAAAATGCTATCTAAGCCCAATTCTTTTTTAAACAAGGCCACAATGGGAATGCTGCCGCCGCCGCGCGTGGGCACTGGTTTTTTACCATAAGATTCTTCCATGGCTAAACTGGCCGATTTAAACCCAGCACTTTCTGTACTAACCACTACTGGCTCGCCGCCGTGGTGTGGTTTCACCGTAACTTTTACGCTTTGGGGAGCTATGCTTTCAAAATAGTTTTGAAAAATAGTACTGATTTCGTGCGAGTTTTGGTTGGGGACTAAACGCATACTTATTTTTGCATACGCTTTAGAGGGTAATACTGTTTTTGCGCCTTCGCCCGTGTAACCGCCCCAAATACCGTTAACATCTAAGGTTGGGCGAATGCCTGTGCGTTCGTTAGTGGTGTAGCCTGCTTCGCCACGCACGTCTTCAATATTCAAATCTTTTTTATAGGCTTCTAAATCGAAAGGCGCCTTAGCCATTTCGGCGCGTTCTTCGGCACTTAGTTCTACTACTTTATCATAAAATTGCGGAATGGTAATGTGATTATTTTCATCGTGGCACGAGGCTATCATTTTACATAAGATGTTGATGGGGTTCGCAACTGCGCCTCCATAAACACCACTGTGTAAATCGCGATTAGGACCTGTTACTTCTACTTCCATATAAGCTAAACCTCTCAAACCCGCATCAATACTGGGAATATCGTTAGCAATAATGCTTGTGTCTGAAATTAAAATGATATCGCCTTTTAAACGTTCTTTGTTTTCCATAATCCAAGGGCCTAGGTTAGCAGAGCCTACTTCTTCTTCGCCTTCAATCATAAATTTTACGTTACATGGTAAGGTGTTGGTTTTCATCATCACCTCAAATGCTTTTATGTGCATATACATTTGCCCCTTATCGTCGCAAGCACCTCGTGCAAAAATAGCACCATCGGGATGAATGGCCGTTTTTTTAATAACGGGTTCAAAGGGCGGTGAGTCCCAGAGGTTAAGCGGATCGGCGGGTTGCACATCGTAATGCCCATATACAATTACGGTGGGCTTGTTGGGGTCAATTAGTTTTTCGCCATACACCACAGGGAAACCTTTGGTAGAAGACACTTCCACTTTATCGGCACCAGCCTCAATCAGCCGTTGTTTTACTGCTTCTGCCGTTTTTAAAACATCTGCTTTATAGTTTGAGTCGGCACTAACCGAAGGGATTTTTAATAAATCTAAAAGTTCGTTTAGCAAACGATCCTTGTTTGCCTCAATATAGTTTTTAACAGTCTGTTTTTCCATAAGTTTAATTGAAACGCAAAGGTAAGGTTTTCAAGAATTACTATCTTTATGGAAGTGAAAAAAATTGTCAACGTTTTAGGTTTGCTTTGTGTAAGTGTTGGCGCAGTTAAAGCGCAATTTCCATCGGTATTAATTAGTAAAGCGTTTGAACCCGAAGAGGTAACGATTGCCATTAATCCTAAAAATCCGGCTTATATTGTTGCAGGTGCTAATTTAAGTAGTTCTTATTTTAGTCAAGATACAGGTCGTACATGGACGCGCAAAGCACTTACTTGTAATCCGTATAACGTGTATGGCGACCCTGTTGTGTTTTGGGATACCCTTCAAAACGCTTATTTTATGCACTTATCTTTTCCTGATAAAAAAGAAGTAAAAGATGCTTCGTGGGTAGATCGAATTGTGGTTAATAAAAGTACCGATGGCGGAAAAGACTATCCTTCGTGTGTTGGAATTGGAAAGGCTGGCACAAAAGTGCAGGATAAACCTTGGTTTGCGGTAGATACCAAAAAAAATGTGTTACACATTGCTTGGACGCAGTTTGATGCCTACGAAAGCAAAGACCCGAAAGATTCTTCTACAATTCGGTACAGCCATTCGAAAGATGGGGGAGAGCATTGGTCGGAGCCGCAGCGTATTAGTTTTTATGGTGGCGATTGTTTGGATAGTGATAACACGGTTGAAGGCGCAACACCTTGCATAGGTATTGATGGCACCTTGTATGTATTTTGGACAGGGCCTAAGGGCTTAGTTTTTCAGCGTTCTGAAGATGGCGGTTTAACATGGCTGCCTCAAGAAAAAATAATTGGTACTCAAAAAAATGGATGGGATTATAAAGTGGAAGGTATTTACAGAGCCAACGGAATGCCCTTTTCGGCTTCGGATAACAGTAACAATAGCCTTTATAGAGGCCGCCTTTACTTGTGTTATAGTGATGAGAAAAATGGTGAAAAAAATAAAGATGTTTTTTTGGTGTACAGCGATGATAAAGGACAAAATTGGAGCGATCCCATTTTGATTACTTATTTTCCAAATCATAAGGAGCAATTTATGCAACATTTTACCATTGATCCCGTGAGCGGTTATTTGTATGTGTTGTATTATGACCGTCGTAATTATTTAGATGGTTTTTTAACGGATGTGTATTTAAGTGTAAGCCGCAATGGAGGTGCTTTATGGACGCATCACCGCATTACCGAAAAACCATTCTTACCACAAAAGGGTTTATTTTTTGGCGATTATATTGGGGTGAGTGCGTATAACGGCATCATACGCCCAATATGGATGCAAGTGGACTCAGTTAAAAAATTATCGGTTCATACTGCTTTATTAAACGATGCGCAGTTATTGCAACACCAGCCTCCCCAACCAAACTTACAATTAAATGCAAGCGAAACATTGGTTTATAATAAAAAAGTAAAATTGAACTTTGAATTATTAGAAGCTAGTTCAGTTAGTATTGCCATTTATAATCCGCTTCTGGCGCAAACTCCAGAAAATGATGCGGTAAATCCTTCTAAACCAATAGAAGTAATTGTTATAAAAAATAAAAAATTCAACAAAGGCAAGCAATCGCTTGTTATTAATACAGATAAGTTGAAACTTGGTAATAAAACTTGGATTATAGCGTTTTATTCAAATAATAGTTGTCAAACGAAATGGTTATTAGAAAAAGAATGAGAAAGCAATTTTACATAGGTGTATTACTATTGAGTTTAGTACCTGCACTTCGAGCGCAATTAATTGGATCGCGTATTATTAATTTTGATGGCTTTGTAGTTAACAATTCGGTTGGTTTACGTTTTACGGTTAGTAGGGGTCAGGCTTGCACGGGCTATAACGTTTATCATAGTTTAGATTCACTTAATTTTAGTCCTATTTATCAATATGCGGGTATATGTGGCAGTACTACTAAAGATGAGCAATTTTCTTATACCCATTCTAATCCTATTCCCAACCAAGTTAATTACTACCAAGTAGAGTTAATTCCTAGCGATAAATCGAGGATATTAAGGGTATTTGTAACCGAAACCCCACGGGTGTTAGTGTTACCGTTTCCAAACCCTGCAAAAGATATTTTAAATATTCGAATTTCAAATACAAGTAATTTAAAGCTGTATGCTTTTGTATTTAGTCCGTTTGGTGCACCCGAAAAACAGTTCACTATTGATGCACAGTTAGATGTGATTACCTTTGATATACAAAGTTTACCGAGTGGCTTACACGCTATTATTTTGACAGATGGAAACCAAGTTTTTTCGACCAAGTTTTTAAAAGAATAATTTATTCGAGTAACCGTTTAGTACAATCGTTTGATAAAATATTGCTATTCTTTTTGTTTTGGTAGTATTTATCGGTTTAAGGTAATTCTAAATGTAGTCCCTTTATTCTCTTCGCTTTTTAGAATAAAAATTTTACCATGGTGATAATTTTCAACGATGCGTTTACATAAACTTAAACCTAAGCCCCAACCTCTGTGTTTAGAGGTGTACCCTGGTTGAAATACGGTTTTAAACTTTGCCTTAGAAATTCCTTTACCTGTATCGCTTATATCAATGTGTAAGCCCTCTGGAAACTCATGAACTTCGATAGATATGGTTCCATTACCATTCATGGCATCAATTGCATTTTTACAAATATTTTCGATTACCCAATCAAATAAGGGCACCGATAGTTGGGCGTGCAACTCGTGAGTAGGCAGTTGTACCGAGTAATTTACATTTTTACTGGTTCGGGTGCGCAAGTATTCGATGCTCGTTTTTAAGACACCTATAATATCTTCATCTTGTAAAGTTGGTTGCGAACCTATTTTACTAAACCTATCTGTAATTGTGTTTAAACGTTTTACATCGCGTTGCATTTCGTCTATGATGGCATCTTCAACGCCAATAGAGCGTAAATGTTCGTTCCAAGCCATTAGTGAAGAAAGCGGTGTACCCAATTGATGAGCCGTTTCTTTACTCATACCTACCCAAACTTGGTCTTGCTCGGCCTTGCGGGCGGTACTAAATAAAATATAGGCAATCACTAAAAATAAACCTATAACCCCAAATTGCACATACGGGTAGTAGGTTAATTGCGTTAATAAAATGCTTTGCGAATAAAAAATATAGCCTTTACTACCCTCGCCCAAATCTACTAATAGCGGTGTATTTTCTGAACTAAGTGCCGCTAACTTAGATTTTAATTTGGCATTGGTATTTATTTCAGAAGTATCCATATTACCCAATGCTACTATTTCGGTTTGTTGTTCGTTGGTATAAATAATTGGCACAGCCGCCGAGTTAACAGCCACCTCGGTAATAAACGATTTTATCAAACTATCGAATACAATTTTAATATCGTTGAACACTTTACTGTTTTTATAATACAATAAATTTTTGCGTCCTTTATAATAATCAATTTCAACGGGTGGGTATTGCAATTGCATAAGGTTTAATTGCTCTCGCACATAATTGCTATCTAATGCTTTTACGCTATCGAGGTTACGGTGGGCTTTGATGCGCAGTAATTCGTCGGTTAAAATAACAGGTACCGTTGTGTTATCTTGTAAAACTTTTAAAATGAAGTTATAGTCGGCATTGGTTTTACTAATTTGCTCGGTGGCATCGGCATACAATTGCGCTTTTTTACGTTCTTCGGTTTTGATTTTTTCAAACAAACTATTGGTAAACTTTACCAGTTTAGCTTTTTTTTGAACGGCTTCTGCCCAAAGCTCTACCTTTTGGCGTTCGTCGTGTTTTATTTTACTAACCAGATTGTTGCTGTACCAAAGCGATACCATCACAATTAAAAAGGCAAATCCGGCTAAAAACCATTTCCAACGCTGCTTTCGCTTGTAAATATTCATAGTTTAAATGTACTAATATACCCTTGTTTTAACGAAAAAATAAAGTATAAATTGCTGGTAAAAGTAAAGCGTTGCGATTGATTTTGTAAAAGTGTATTTTTAAGGCTTAAATTTTAAACGTGTCCACAAAAATTATTTTAGATACTCGGCAATTTGAAATCACTATTCAACGGCTTTGCCATCAGTTAATAGAGCAACACAATCGGTTTACAGACTCGGTTATCATTGGCTTGCAGCCGCGTGGTATTTATTTGGCACAACGCATTCAAAACGAATTACAAAAAATTTTGAAGCTAAAAAATATTCATTGTGGCGATTTAGATATTACTTTTTACCGCGATGATTTTAGGAAAAAGGAATTAATACCTAACCGCACCAATATTGATTTTATTATTGAAGATAAGAATGTTATTTTAGTAGATGATGTATTGTTTACGGGACGCACCATTCGTGCGGGCTTAGATGCCATGCAAGCCTTTGGGCGACCTAAAGATGTAGAATTATTAGTGTTGGTAGATCGTCGTTTTTCGCGCCATGTGCCTATTCAAGCTAAGTATGTTGGCATTACGATTGACTCCATAGAAAGTCAAAATGTAAAAGTGGAATGGAAAGAAACCGATGGAAAAGATAAAATAACCTTATTAAGTTAACTTCATGAAACCCTTGATTGGCAATTATCCCGAGTTTTTAAATACTTACTTAAAGCAAGCCCCTTATAACGATGTGTTAACCGCTTTGCGCCAAACACAGCAAATTGTAAGCGATGTTTTTTTAGCGATCCCCGAAACCAAGGCACAGTATAGGTATGCCGATGGTAAATGGACAGTGAATGAATTGATTATTCATTGTAGCGATACAGAACGTATTTTTGCTTACCGAGCTTTACGATTTGCCCGTAAAGATTCTCAAAAACCATTACCCTTTGATGAAAATGAGTATGCTGCTGAAAGTTTTGGGCATTTGCGAAGCCTTAAAAGTTGTGTAGATGAATTTTTAAATATCAGAATTTCTACTCTGCAATTATTTGAAAGTTTTTCGGAGGACGTGTTATTAAGGCAGGGTAATATGGCATCTGGGCAAATTGATGTAAATACCTTAGGCTTTGTAATAGCGGGTCATGCCACACATCACGCTCGTATTTTAAGCGAACGGTATTGGGTTTAATGTTGAAGAATTGAAACAGAAAATAATTTCGACGTAACGTTCAAGTTATGGCTACTGTTAACAACTCCCCGAAATTTGATTTTAATGGTTGAGAATAAAGCAATATTTTTAAATTTCAATAGTTAACAATACGAATGAGCCATTTAAGCGTTAATCATCTACTCGGTATAAAGCAAATTACGAAGCAAGACATTGAATTAATTTTAAGTACTGCTCAAAATTTTAAAGAGGTGATTAATCGTCCCATTAAGAAAGTACCTTCTTTGCGCGATATTACTGTTGCTAATTTATTTTTTGAAAACTCGACCCGCACACGCCTCTCGTTTGAACTGGCACAAAAACGTTTAAGTGCCGATGTTATTAATTTTTCGGCCTCTAACTCTTCGGTAAAGAAGGGCGAAACTTTAGTGGATACGGTCAATAATATTTTAGCTATGAAAGTGGATATGGTGGTAATGCGCCATGCAAGCCCAGGGGCAGCTTTGTTTTTAGCAAAGCGAGTAAAAGCTAAAATCATTAATGCCGGCGACGGGGCGCATGAGCATCCTACTCAGGCCTTGTTAGATGCGTTTAGTATGCAAGAACAGTTGGGTGATTTAAAAGGAAAAAAAGTGGTAATTGTTGGCGATATTTTACATTCGCGTGTGGCACTATCTAATATTTTTTGTTTACAAAAATTAGGTGTTAAAGTAAAAGTATGTGGCCCTTTAACACTCATTCCGCGTTACATTACTAGTTTGGGGGTAGAGGTTGAACCTAATTTAAGGAAAGCACTCGAATGGTGCGATGTAGCCAATATGTTACGCATTCAATTAGAGCGGCAGGATATAAAATACTTTCCATCTTTACGCGAATACAGTATGCTTTATGGTTTAGATAAACCGATGCTAGATAGCTTACCAAAAAAAATAGTTGTGATGCACCCAGGCCCTATTAATCGAGGTGTCGAAATAACAAGCGATGTAGCCGACTCTTCTCAATCTATAATACTCGATCAGGTCGAAAATGGTGTGGCGGTTCGCATGGCCGTTTTGTTTTTATTAGCAGGTCGGCAAAACGATTAAAATTTTAATGGCTTATATTCTTAACGGTTCTAAAAGGAACTGGGTAAAGGTAGTGTTTAGAAATGCTGTGGTATTAAGTATTTCGCTAAATTTATAAAACCCTATTTACTGATTAAATTGAACTTTTCAGATGCGCCAAATCTAATTAAAAAAGAGAGATTTGGCGTATCTAAAAATTATATAAATCGTTGAGTAAAACAGTACTTGTAACTAAATTTGTAGCATAGCTATTTGGTTTAACCCCATAATTACTTATAACTGTTAGGAATAACGATTTTCGTGTTTTACTTTCTTGAGAAAATAAATCTAGTTTATTTTCTAGGTTTAGAGCATAATTTTTAGTGATCTCGAATATACTTTTAGTAAATTTAATTTCACATACGTTTATACAATTATCAGTTCTATCAATTAGTAAATCTATTTGCGCCCCTTTGTGTTTATTTTTAAATTGCCATTGACTTTGATG
The DNA here is from genome assembly GCA_013297775.1 of Bacteroidota bacterium. GTDB lineage: Bacteria > Bacteroidota > Bacteroidia > B-17B0 > Aurantibacillaceae > Aurantibacillus. Next base: position 19,194 of record JAAFIL010000053.1, on the reverse strand, counting down.
CGTTGCAACATTTTCTATGCCTAAAGCTGCTTTAATTTGTTGTGAATGTTTCAAGCAAATAGTTTCAAAAGCAAAACCCGACCAAGCCAAGTACGCAGGTGATTGTGTAATGGTGTGCCATGCCGATCTGTAAGGATATTTATTATGTTTGATAAATTTTAAATAGAATAAAGTGTATTCATCGCAAAGTCGGTAAATTGTATCTTTTGTTGTCTTATTGGGAGGTGTCGAAAAATCAACGAAACCACTTTGAATTAATTCATCTAATACATCACTTATATAACCTCCCGACTTTAGTTTTCCTTTAGATATAATTTCATTGCGTGTAAATCCATTGTAGCGTGAGGCTAAAATTGAAATAATTTTTTTATGAATAATAGAATCATCGAAGAGTGAAGTAAATAATTTCTCGAACTCTTTGTTTAATAAACCAGAAGGTGAAAAGCAGCAGTTTTCGATGTTTTGTGCAGCACTAAGGTTTGGCTTAATTTCATTTAAGTAATGCGGTACACCTCCAAAACACATATAGAGTTGTGTAAGTTGATAACGTGTTAATTTATTTTTTTTATGTAGTAAATAGAGTTCTGTTTCGTGTAAATTAAATGGTAACAAACGAATTTGTTGAGTTACTCTATTGTGTAACCCTCCTTTGTTAAAAATAATTTTATTAATCATCCATGCTGCAGCCGATCCACACACCACTAATACAATATTTGTTTGTTTACTGGCCCAAGAATTCCAGAAGTAATCGAGAGCTTGTAAAAAGCCCGAATGCATGGTATCTAGCCATGGTAACTCATCAAAAAAAATTACTTTTTTATGCTTTGATTTGTGCTTAAGAAGTAATGCTTTCAGTTGTTCTAATGCTTCAAACCAATTACTAGGCTTAGGATATTTTTTTTTACTTTTTGAAATATCATTAAGGGTAATATTAAAATTTGTTAGCTGTTGCGACATTGACGTATTTAAAGTTCCTGAAAATTGAAAGAATAATTCTTTACGAAAAGCATTATTTATTAAGTATGTTTTACCTACACGCCTACGTCCATATACAGCTACAAACTCCGATTTATCAGAAGAAAGTACATTTGATAAGACTTCCATTTCTTTTTTTCGGCCTATTATTTTTTGATTTTTAGTTATCATTATATATTTTAAGATACGCCAAATCTACAAAAAAAAATGAGATTTGGCGTATCTGAATTTTTACTTATTCAGAGAAAATGAAATGTTTTAATGCCTAATTTTTGTAAAATAATACTAGACCTCTTTCATAATTCATACTCTACTTTTAAAAACAAAATAAAGTGTTGTTAAAAGAGCCGTTATTGTTTCAGAAATTAGAGTATAAAATAGAAAGATATAAAAGAGTACAAACCTGCTTTGCTTAAAAGGCTCACAGGGGTTTCAAAAGAGACGTTTATGGTAATGCGTTCTGAAGCTAATCGTTTAGCACCAGTATCTATTCATAAACAAGGTGCCAAACGAGGCCCTAAACCAAAATTAAGTATTGAAGATAAGTTGTTAATGATGCTTATGTATTATAGAGAATATAGAACTTTTTTACACATCAGTTCTGATTATGGCATCAGCGAAGCTCAATATTGGCGAATAATAACAAGCCTTGAACAACTTCTGATAAAAAGTAAATTATTTCATTTGCCAGGTAAAAAAGTATTGCAACAAGCCAACTCATTTGAGATAGTACTTGTAGATGTTGTAGAAAGTCCTATTGAGCGTCCGAAAAAAAACAGTGAAAGTACTACTCAGGTAAAAAGAAAACACACACATTAAAAAGCTAAATTGTAGTAGATAAAATAAGCAAGGCAGTGATTTGTTTGGCACAGTCAGAGGGCAGAAAGCATGATTATCAACTCTTTAAGGAAAGTAAAACATATATTCATCCTACCGTAAAAGCCCAAGTGGATAAAGGTTATCAAGGCTTACAGAAAAAAAATTTAAACACAGAAATACCAAAAAAAAATCCATTAATGGAGTCAGATAAAAAGGAGAACCAACGCATATCTTCAAACAGAGTTACTGTAGAAAACGTAATTCACTCAATCAAAATATTTAGAATTATAGCCTGAAAAATACAGAAACAGAAGAAAGCGATTTACTCTTAGATTGAATTTAATAGGAGGAATTTATAATTATCAATTATGAAAGAGGACTACTCGGTAAAATAAAGAATCGAACTTCTTTTAGAGGTGTCAAAAACGTTAGCTTATTCCTTTTTAGACTTTCCAATATTTATGCTTAGATTTTATTCCCACCAACTTTTCCGATTGATCCTAAAAATGCCCTCTGCGTTTTCCTAATTGCAGTTGAATACCTGCGATATTTCGCCTAAATGTGCGTGAACACATATTGTACATTTTTGAGAGTTCCTGAATTGTGTAGGGCTTAACCGAAAATTTTAATACCGTGATAGTTGCATCCATTGTAAATCAAATTATAGGATACAAAAATCGGAGAATGCGTTTTTTATAATCACAAGTCAATCACAACTTGTGAAGATTAGGTATTAAAATCCAGTAAAATCAATAGTCTTACACTTCATCTGCATTATCCATGCGTTTGATGAGTGTTTCTTTTAGGCTATCAATAAATTTTGTTCTACCCGATTGCCTGATACGAATTTCCAAGAAAGTGCGGTGGTACTGCCCTAAATCAATGTTAAAAGTTGTTTCAATAAACTCAGCTAAATCTTTCAGCTCTGACTTGCCATTATTAAACACACCTTGTGATTGAAAAGCATATAAAAGCTCTATTAATGCGACTTTTGAGCCTGTCCAGTTTTGGGATAACTTGTGATTGGCTTGTGATTTATCATTAGGTGCTTTTCGTTCCAAATTTGATAATTCATCCTCTAAATAAACTTGTACCAAATCATTGGCTATTATTTTAGCCACTTTGTAATCGTGCGTAGTTGTAAAACGATGGTCTGCCTCAAAATAAAAAGTATCTAAACTAAGTTTTATGTCATGTTTATTACGAACAAAATATTTGTGGTCTAGGTATGAACTGTTAGAACGGTAATAGCGATAAAACTCCAACTCATTATCAAAATATCGTTTTAATTTGTCGAGTTCATTGTTGTAATACTTCTTTAATACTTTATCGCCACCTTGCGGGCGTTTCATTTCTATTTTATAAATTTTGTTGTGGTAAACGAGTTTTGAAAGTAGTTGTGGTTTTGTTTCTTTAAAGAATTTTATTTCTTCGGATTGGGTAAATTTAGATTTAACAACAAGTGTTTTTAACTGAGTTAAGGCATTTAATACAATGTTTATAGAAGCCTCTGAGCGTTTTGTTAAATCCTCTATTTCTAAAGATAAAAATTGTAATTGCTCATCTGCATTTATTAATATTTTAGAGTATTCCTCTCGCGTCTTAATAGGCTTGTTTTTCAAAAAACAATTCGTTTATTTGATAAATTAATACAGTCTTATAAACCTATTCTTTAACAGGTACTTTTAGTTGTACATCAAATATATCGCCTACCATAAAACCAAACATATTACCATTTATTCCGTAATCTTTTCGGTTTATTTTAAACGAACCTACAAATTCAGCTTCTTTACCTTTATTAATAAAGGTAAATGGAATAGAGACAGGTTTTTTAATACCATGCAAAGTTAGTTCGCCTAATACCGAATAGCCAGTTGTTACTTTTGTAAAGCCTAATGATTTAAACGTAATTTTAGGATATTTAGCTACATCAAACCAACTGCTATTTTTAGCATGGTCGTCCATACCTTCATTTCCAGTTTTTATAGTATTAACATCTACTTCAATATTCATTTTAGCATTTTTCAAATCATTTTCATTAAAAACAATGAAGCCTTTTAATCCTGAAAATACACCTTCTACCTTTTTTCCAGAAAATTTAATTGTGTAATTGGAAGCTATTTCCCAATTAGAAATTTGTTGTTGAGTAAAGGCTGATAGTATTAACACAAGAGATACAATTGCGATTATTTTTACTTTTTTCATATTTAGTTTTATTTAGGTATTAATTTATTATTTTATCTTTTGCTAAAATTCTTTGTAATAATTCGGGGAATCGAATAAATGTTACTATCCATACAAATGTAGAGATAACCACAGGTTCAACAAAGTTTACACCATGCGAAATGTGTGTAGCAATAGCACCGCCCATATAGGCAATGAGCAGGAGAGAGCCTACAATTCCAGTTCGAGGGATAATAAAAAGTATAATACTTATTATTTCAATAATGCCGATTGCAAAGTAAGTAGATGGTGTGATTCCTAATTTAATAGCTGTATCCAAAGCTTCAGAAGAGTCAAAAAATTTCATACATGCGCTACCAATAAAAATAAGAGCTACTAAACCTATTAGCACTCTTTCAATCACTTTTTTTGTTTTTGTTTTCATCATTTTTTTATTAATTATTTATGAGTTTATTGTTTTACATCTTTCATTCTTTATTTTATATTGGCGGCATGATGGGCAACCCGAGATATTTTAATTCTATAAATCTCTAAATTTTGGTTACCCATCTGCCATGATTGTTTTAATAGTTAAGTATCCTTTCATCACACTTAAAATCACTCTATTTTAATGCTGATAACATTTTGCTCATTTAATAATGATATTTCAGCATCTTTATATTTTGGTGCGCCCATGCTTCCCTTTGCGCCATTAGATGAGCCCATAGCTTCCTTTGGTATTCCTACAAAATTTGTATTTACCTTTCCATCATTATTTTCATCATGGTGAACTGCAATAGCGTATTTCCCTGCAATAATTCCATCTACTTTAATTTTCGTTATGCCTTTTGTTGCCTTTGTAGTGATACACTTAACGGCTAAATTTGTTTTTTCGGGGTAAGCATCAGCTTTATTAAAGACACATACTTTTACAATACCTTTATCAGAAGATACATTGCTTACGACAACAATTACATTTACTGTTTGGCTTTTTACAGAAATTACTGAAAAGAAGCTGGCAATTACTAAAATTATTTTTTTCATATTTCTATTTTTTAGGATTAGTTGATGTGATGGTTGGTTTAAGTTTAATTATCTATACGAAGGCTTATTCCTGCTCTTACATACAAAGAAGGATTTAACCTATAATTTTGATTTTCTAAAGCGTTAAAATTTTTATCTAAAAGTTCAATGTTTTGCGAAGGAGAATAACCCACTTTTAAATGCGCAAATATTTTTTTATAAATCCGATGTGATGCAGCAGTTGCTACCACCCAATGAAATGTTCGGAAGTAATCGGTAGTTTGATTATCAATATTAAAAGGCGACACATGAAAAATTGTACCTTCAACCATAGAAAATAAACCAAATTCAAAATTTTGGGAGTATTTGTAAATAAAGTTAGCTCTTGGATAAAGAATTTCAATTTTTACTTTTCTACTGTTATACAATAAAAGCGTAAGTGGATATATCGCATTTCGGCTAAAATCATTATCTATTGGAATGACACCTAAACCTATCTTAAAATTTTGATTCCCTTTTATGGCATAAGCTAATACTACAACACCTGATGGAAAAAAATCATCTCCAGACAAGGAATGTTGAAAATCCGTCCTAAGTAAAACTCTAGGTATTGCAATAATTTCCCAATTCTTATGAAGTTGGATAATTAAAGTTGGATTGTAACGTATGTCATGCAAGGCTTTAGGGAATATGTTTCGTTCTGTGAAAGCCGACGAGTAATTAAATTGAGTAGTTTGATAATAGAATGAATTGATGAGTTTAATATGCTTTCCAATTTGAATGGGAGGTGTTGATACATTCAATTCAATTTTGTTAGGTGTGGTGTTACCATTTTTAGTGTCGAAATTTGCTTGTGGAAAAATGCTATAATTAACATAGCTAACATCATTTAAGGTTTGGGAGTAAACGATACTAATACTTATAAAATGGCAAATGCTATAAATAATTGTTTTTTTTACCATATTTACCTTCTTAATAGTCGTGAATCTATGTTATGCATTTTAGTGATGCCGATTTTTTTGAGAATGATACAAAACCAATTTTTTTCACTATGAGATGTATATAAATACAAATAGTCGGATTTAATTAATTTATTAGGCAAAAGCTTTTTATACAAAACTGCCGCTACCTCCATAAAACTCATATTACTAGCACTTAACATTATCAAATTATCTATTTCTCTAAACTCAATTTGATGTTTATGAAAACACTCTTTAATTAGTTCTATTGCATCTTTCGATTCAAAACGATAATGTAAAAAGCAATTCATTTGTTTAAACTGTAATGTGTTCGGTTGTTTCTTTGCCTTTTTTTACTCTCAACTTTCCAAACCAAGCTTTTACATTGTCAATGGTTAAATACACAATTGGAACAATAATCAACGTGAGTAACATAGATGAAGTTAATCCTCCAATAAGTACCCAACCCAAACCATTTTTCCATTCAGCTCCTGCACCTTTAGCCATAGCGATTGGTATCATACCAAATACAAGGGCAAGCGTTGTCATTAAAATAGGTCTTAATCTTGTTTTGCCCGCTTCCATCAAAGCATCTAAAGTTGAAAGTCCTTTTTCTTTTAATTGATTAGTAAAGTCAACAATTAAAATTCCATTCTTGGCCACCAAGCCCAACATCATAATAATACCCAAACCCGTAAATAAACTAAAACTTGACTTTGCCATTGCTAGTGCAAGCAAAGCACCGATCATAGCAACAGGAATAGAGAATAATACTACAAAAGGATATACAAACGAATCATACAACGCCACCATAATTAAATAGATGAGAATTATAGCGATACCTAACACGCTTATTAATGTATCTGTAGAATCTTTTGAGCGTTTTATTTCGCCTGACCAACTGTACTCTATGGTTTTTGATAAATTCATTTTGTCGAGTTGTGCTTGAATGGCATCGGCTACGTTACCACTTGGTGTACCTAATACTTGACTTCTAAAAGTTACTGAGCTTCGTCTGTTTTTACGTTCGAGTTTAGATGCCCCAACACCATAAGAAAAATTGGCGAATTGGTCGAGACGAATGGTTTGTCCTTTGTTATTTATAAAACTTAATGCTGCTACATCCGTTTCGCTGCGTCTATCAAATTTATCTAACTGAACTTTAATGTCGTACTCATCAAATCCATCACGAAACTTTGCTTTATCATTTCCTGCAAATGCACTTTGCATGGTAGCGCCCACAAGGTTAATATCTAGTCCTAACTTTGCCATTTTATCTCTATCTAAGGCTACTTTTACTTCAGGAAATCCCTCTTTAATAGATATTTTAGTATCAATGGCTCCAGGTATTTTTTGCACGACCACTTCAACTTTTTTCACCACCGCCATTACCGAATCAGGATTTTCTCCAGAAAAAATAATCTCGATAGGGTCATCTTCATTCCCACCTAAAAAAGAAGGTTTAGCAGAAGTTACTTTTATTTGTGGAAATTGATTTTGTAATTCTGTTTTACATTCTGATGCAGCTTCATCCGTTACTTTTTCAAACTCTTCATTAGGATAAATTTTTACATTTATCTCCGATTGGTTGTTGCTGTTTCCAAGACTTACTAAATCGCTCGACCCACCTACATTTGCAAATACCGATTTTACATAAGGTTGCGCTCTTAAATAATCTTCTACTCGTTTGGTGGTAACATTATTTTGTTGAAAGGTTACACTTTTATCATATTCTAGTTTAATAATAAATTCACGTTGGTCGCCTTGTCTCACAAATTCGCTTCCTATAAAACCAAATCGTGCCAACTGACCCGAAGCCATTATTAAGGCAAAAATTGATAAGAATGTTACCAATTTATGATTTAAGCACCATTTTAAAGCGGTAGTATAAAAGTTAGAAAGATTATCAATTCCTGTTTCTAACGAACGAATAAACCAACCCCAAGCACCTGTTTTTGTTTTTACATCTTCTGCTTTTGCAAAACGTGATGCTAACCAAGGTGTAACTGTAAAAGATACAAATAAACTCATGAGTGTAGAAACGACTACTACAGCTGCAAAGGGAGCTAATAATTTTCCAGTTGTATTAGTTAATAATAAAAAGGGTAGAAACACCACAATATCAACCATTGTAATAGATAGGGCTGTAAAACCAATTTCACTTCTTCCATCAATAGCGGCAGTACGTTTGTCTTTTCCCATTTCTAAATGGCGGTAAATATTTTCGAGTACCACAATAGAGTCATCAACCAAAATACCTATTACTAAAGACATAGCGAGTAAAGTCATTAAGTTGAACGTGTAACCTGCCAAGTACATAACAATAAATGCAGATACTAAAGAGCAAGGCACGGCTATCATAACGATAAAAGAATTACGCATACTGTGCAAGAAAACAAGCATAACCAATGCCACCAAAATAATAGCAATCAACAAATCATGTTGTACTGCTTTAGCAGCTTCTAATGCAAACGAGCTGGTATCAATAGCAACTACAAATTTTAAATTGATGTTGCTATATTTATTTTCAAGTTCTATTATTTTTTCTTTAACGGCTTTACTCACTGCAACGGAATTGGCATCACTTCTTTTTCTCACTTGCACGCCTATGGCTTCTTTGCCATCCAAGCGATTGATGTTGGTAATGTCTCTTTTACTATCAATTACTTCGGCAATATCTTGTAACTTAATGGTGCTTCCAGTTCTTGAAGTTGAAACAATTAAATTTTTAAGTTGCTCTACTTTAGTAAACTTACCCGTTAAACGTACAACGGTTTGCGAATTACCTGCTTCAATTTTTCCAGTAGGGAAATCGAGGTTAGCGTTATTAATAGCTTGGTTTACTTGTAAAATAGATAAACCGTATGTAGAAAGTTTTTCTTGATTAATGTTTACACGTATTTCTCTTTCTTCGCCACCAAATAGTTGTACACTTCCTACACCATCTAATTGAGATAGTTGCGGAATAATTCTGTTTTTTAGTTCTGCAAAAAATTGAGTAGATGGCAAATTAGATGTGGAACTGATACGCAAGACAGGTAAATCATTAAATGATAATTCTGAAACGGTTGGGGTTTCAGCATCAGATGGCAACAAACTTTGTATGCTATTTATTTTAGCAATCACATCTTGTTTCACTGCTTTTAACGATGCGTCATTTGATAACTCTAGTGAAATAAGTGAAAGTCCTTCGTAAGACGAAGAGTTAATTGTAACAATACCATTTTGATTAGAAAGTTGGTCTTCTATTTTTTTTGTTACTTGGCTTTCAATTTCGTTGGGGGCAGCACCGGGGTAAACAGTTGCTATGGTTAATAACTGAGGTGTAAAGCGCGGTAATATTTCGTAGCCTAAGCGATTATAGCAAAGGATGCCACCTAAACCAAGCACTAAGAATAGTACAATGATGAAAGATGGTCTTTTAATGGCTAATTCTGTGAGTGTCATAATTGTTTATTTATTTTTCGTTTATTTACTTGCTTGGGCTACTTTTAAGCCATCTGCTAAATTCACTAATCCACTGTTAGCTACTAAGTCGCCTTCGGTGATACCTTTTACAACTTCTACTTTATCTTCTAAAATTTGACCAAGTATAACATTGGTTAGGATTGCAACATTATTTTTAATGATATATACTTGTGGGTTTTTTGTAGAGCCAACAATGGCATTTCTACCAAGCAAGAGTGTGTTGAACGGTTGCACACTTTTGAAATACGCTTTACCAAACATACCTGCTCTAATAAGATTAGATGAGCTATTATCTACTTTAATTTTTACTAAGAAGTTTTTTGAATCGTCTGCTTTTACTGCAATGTAATCTATTACGCCAGTAAATTGACTTCCTTGATAAGCATCGCACGATACGTTAATAGAATTGCCTTGTTTAAATTGAGCAATGGCATTTTCAGGAACTAAAATATTAAGTTTTACTGCACTTATATCTGTAAGCATAGCCATTGGCATACCCAGCGAAACGATAGAACCTAATTCAAAACTTTTTGAAGTAATGTAACCATTCATGGGAGCATAAATGTTCATATATGTCATTTGCTTTTTTAGAATATCCATTCTGTTTTTTAAACCTTTTAGGGCTAATTCAGATTTTTCAAAAGCAGTTTTTGTAAGGGCTTCTCCTGTTGAAAGCACTTTGTTTCTGTTAAAAGTAAGAAGCGCATCATCGTATTGAGTTTGCGTATCTTCTAATTGCAATTGCAACTCATCGTTATCTAAATGCGCTATTAGTTTTCCCTTGCTAACAAAGTCGCCTAACTCAATGCCTGCTTCGGTAACTCTACCGCTTCTTTCGGGTAATAGCTGTAATTCTTTGTTAGCCTCAAACGAGCCTGAGAACACGAAAGATGGATTAATCATTTTTCGTTCTACTTTTTCCCAAGTAATAAATACTGCTTTCGTACTATCTGCCCTATAAATTTCCTTATTTAATGCTTCTTTATTTTTGCTGAGTGTAAAAAAGGTAAATAGTGCAAATACTATTACGATGGAAATGGTGATGATGATGCTTGATTTTTTCATATCTATTTTAATTATTATTTTATTAATTGACCGTTTGCTTTTTTAATATCGAGTTCTGCTATTTTAAGTTTAACTAAGGCATTCAGGTAATTAACTTGTGCAGACTTTAAAGTGTTTTCAACTGTTAGCATATCATTAAGAGATGCGGTGTTATTTTTATACTCTAGTTGTTTTTGAGTATAGAGTTTATTCGCTAACGCTAAATTCTTAGTTTGATAATCCATATCTAGGATGTAATGATTATAGTTATTGGTAGCCGCCATATATTCCATTTGCAAGGTATGGCGTAGATAAGTCATCGTATTTTGATTTTGTAATAACTCAATTTTGTTTCTAGTTAATTGATGATGTTTTTTGAACCCAGCAAATACAGGTATTTCGAGATTGAGTTGCACGAAATTTGTGGGATACCACTTATTATTACCGTATGCTTTAAACGCATCAAACTCTGAATTTAATCCACCATAGCCAAAAGAACCTATTACATTTAGAGTTGGTAAAAAACCAGAGGTTATCGTTTTACGTTGTAATTTTGTTAAAGTATTTGTTTGTTCAAATGAACGGTAGCTAGTGCGTCTTTTGTAAGCAGTAGTATCTGTTTCAATTATTGGGCTATATGTTGTGTTGTCTTGTTTATAGGTTTCAATAATGAGCGAACAGCTTGGTGGCAAACCCATGTATATTTTTAATAAATAATATAATTGGGAAAGTCCATTAAGTTGATTACTTAAAACCGTTTCAAGGTTAAATACGCTTACATTTAAGTTATCAATATCAGAACGTAAAGCCAGTCCTTGGTTAAATAGCTGTGTAGTGAGTTCTAAATTTTTTTTAAGATTTGTAATATTAGAACGGGTAAGATTAGCTTGTAATTCATTTACCTGCGCGTTAAGGTAAGTAGCCGACACATCATATACAACCGTTTCTAATTTTTCTTGGGTTGCCATTTTGCTCATGTCTTTACCTAACTTACTAATTTTAAGTGCAGCTAGAATAGCAGGGTTGTATAATTGCCAAGAGGCATCAGCAGAAACGTTTATGTTTTGCGGCACCTGAAATTCGGAAAAACTGTATTTATCAGGTGGGCCACCAAATAAAGCAGTTGATACTAAAGACTTAGGAACATCTAAGTAATATTGATAACTGCCTTTAAGTTTGAGTTGAGGGTATAAATCCGCTCTAGTTTCATTTAGTTTTTCCTGATTAATAGCTTCATCCAAACGTTTGTTTTGAAGATTTTGATTATTTTTTATAGCGAGTTGAATACAAGCCGAAAGACTAAGACTATCATTGCCTTGTGCGGATAAAGCACTAGTTAGCAATGAAAAGAAGCCTACCGATGCTATTAATACTCGCGTTTGTAAATTTATTATTTTGCTCATTTTCCTCTTATAGTTAATGATACAAAGGTGGGCAAGAAGGCTATTTTTTTACTGCCTTATTAGCGTGTTAAATAGGACAAAACACTCCAATTTATATTTAAATAGAAAAGTATGACTATTTTTTTTTCTAAAATTAACGATAGTTATGCGAGTAGGTTGCTTAAAAGAATCTATGAAAGGAAGTTACATTCTAAGAAAATTTCCATGCTACAAATTATATTCTTCAGATATGGAAAGAAAATATTGATGATAGTAAGCTTTGCTTACACTTAAATTCTCATAACTATTTTTTAATATTAACCTTTAAAATTTGATGCCTGTCATTATTCCAAAATTTGAACTTTTAAATGTTTTATCTCCAATTCCTGTTACTTCTCCTGTTCTGCTATCCATTTCATATTCTACACCAAGCGTTAACATGGTTCGTCCTTTGCCAATAGGAAAATCATATCCTAAACCAAAAGCAAAACCATTACCAATGGCAAATTGATGATCAAAATTTAGAGTAGCTGTATTGCGGTATTTCTGAGTAAATTGAGTGATAAAAAAGTAATCTGCTTGTACATAAATTCCTTTTTTAGCATCTCTATCAAAAGGAAAATATTTTGCAGACACGGCAGAACCCCAATAATTGAAGAACATTTCTTGTTCGTTGTCTCCCTTTGAGGGTGACGCACCTAAACCTTTAAACTTGATACCGAAATTTACATAATTTATTTTTTTGAATTTACGATAAGCTGCTAAGGAAGCTAGTCCACCAGCTGATGTTGAAAAATTACCTGCATCGTATCTTTCTTTAAGTCCTGCACCAAATATATTAATACCATAACCTACTCTAAATTCAGCATAGGTAAAACTGATGTTCTCTTGTTTTGTTTGAGCAAACAATTTTATTTGCACAAATAAAAATGGTAGGATTACAATTATATACTTCATAGTTATTTTATTTTCCGCCAAAGGTGTAGCCAATACCCATGTTAATGACTAATGGCGTATTCCCAAATCCTATATTGGCTGCTTTTAAGGTTTCAGTTTTACCCGTTAGTTTATTGTCGTAAGAAAACTTATCATTACTTAAAGTAGAACCCACATTTTGCCACCACCTAATACTAGCGGCTGTGGTAATTCCTTGTAAAAATTTACTGTTACTATTTCTAAATGGAAAGTAACGGTAATACAGGCCTACGCCCAATGTAAATGTTTTGTAGCCTTTTATTTTGTTAGCTTCCGTTTTCTCATCGTCTTTATGATACACTTCAAAACTGTGTAATTTTGGCTCAAATCGAATGTCAAGAAATGAATTAATACGATATCCAATGCCAAATCCAGTAGTGATTGGTAGCTTTAATACTACATTTTGCGTTTTGAAATCGCCAACAGATGGTGGATTTAGATTGAAACCATGCGAATAATCAAAAATCATTCGTTTTGTTGTATAGTTTACCTCAACGTTACCTCCGCCAAGTGCCAAGGGTTGGATGAGACCTGCCAAAACAGAAAATTTATTACTGTAAAGGCGGTCTTTTTTTGTTTCTGATTGTGCACATAACCCTATAGTTATGAGCGTTAATAATACAAGTGTTACTATTTTTTTCATTGTTTTTAGTTTAAAGTGTTTGATTAAAAATTGATTCCAAAAAGTAAACCTGCTTGTAAAAAATTATCAGGTTTTCCATTTCTAGGTCCAATATCTGCAACAATATTTCCAAGACCTCCAGCATTTACTATCACGTATAAATTCTGCTTCTCGCGTTTAGCAAAGTCAAATTTATACCCGATGTTTGATTCCCAAAACCAAGTTGGAGTTTCGTAGTCTTTTCCATCAAATAGATTTTTCGTTCCCCAAGCATAACCCATATTTGATTTCACTTCTATATGTAAACCTTTCCAAACATATTGGCGATATCCCACCATTGTCATGTACTCGTTGATTTTTTCAACAACGTCATGTTTTACATTAGGTCTTATCCAAGCTCCTATTAATAAATCGCCATGCTTCTTTGTTGAAGAATAAATGATTTTAGTTACTTGAAAACGAATAATATGAATTGTAGGTATAAATGGTTGGATGAGTTCGGTCTCAAATCCCCATTTGTGAGTATTGATACTTTCTGTGTTCGTTTGTGCATTGGCCAAATGATGGAACATACAGCTTATAGACACTAATAGCATTAAAATTGATTTTTTCATCTTTATAACCTTTAAATCGTAATTAATTTATTTTACAAAGGTGTATCAACCTTTTCGGTTTGACGTTAACCCGAGTTAAGAAATAAAAAAGAAAAAAATTAGTTTAAGAAACTATTCGCCTTTCATTATTTGTGCACAAGCCTTCTGCGAATGCGGCTCAAAGAAGGTGGCTTAATACCCAAATAAGAAGCTATATAATGTTGTGGCACCCGCTCAAATACTTTTGGACGCTCTTTTATCAGGGTAAGATAGCGTTCTTCGGCTGTTTGATTGACCAGCATTTCGTTTTTATTCCTAATGCCTAAATACGCATTTTCAGCCATAATGCGTCCAAATTTTTCAAACTTAGGTACTTCCACAAATAAGTGTTGTAAATCTGTTTTAGATAAAAATACAATTTCACAATCTTCGAGGGCTTCAATATTTTGCTTGCTTGGTTTACCTAATAAAAAACTATCGTAATCGGTGTACCAGTTATTCTCAAAAAAAAACTGTCCTGTATTTTCAACACCTTCAACACTATAAAAGTAACGTAAACAACCTGAATTGATAAAGTAAGCGTATTTACAAATATCGCCTTCTTGCAATAGTAATTCCTTTTTTTTAAGCGTTTGTACTTGCAGCTTGCTCGTAAAACATTCTAACTCTTTAATGTCAAGCTGGATTAAATGCGATATTTGTTTGGTGATTTGTTCGTACATACTACCTAATTTATCTAATATCCGATTTGTGAAAGGTAGTTGTTTTTTGATTTAGAAAAAAAACATCTCGGAAAAATTAGTAACTATTTTAGTGAAAATCGCAGCTAAAAATAATTTGATGGATGTATTAAGGCAAATAAGGGTCCACCTCATAAGTTTATTTAATGACAGTATTGTTTTTGAGAGTAAGAAACGTACATATTTTTTGTCGTTTTAATGCTTGTCATTTATTTTTTATTTCTAAAGCTAATTGGCGTAATACCCGTATTCTGTTTAAAAAACCGACTGAAGTAAGCAGTATCTTCAAAACTTAATTGATAGGAAATTTCGGCAACAGATTGTGTGGTTTCTTTCAATAACACCTTAGCTTCAAGCACTAACATTTTTTGAATAAAATTCATTGGCGTTTCTCCAGTAGCTTGTTTTACTGACTTTGTTAAGTGCTTCGGTGTTATATTTAATAACTCAGCATACTCTGATAAGGTTCTCTTAGAAAGGTAATATTTATTTACAGCTCTTGAAAATTCCTGCGCAATTCGGTCGGCAGAAGTTAGCTTTTTATTTTCTTGGTTTATTTTTTCATAATATAAATTACATTCTTTAAAGATGGAAAGAAGATATTGACAAATAATTGGTTTTACATTATTAAAATTCTCTACAAAATCTTGACTAATTTTTTTGAAGACAAAAGCAAAAAATTGAGCTTGCTGTTCAGATAAAGTAATAACAGGGAAAGCATCTAAATCGAAAAACGAAAAAGTGTTAAGTAAATTTGAAACGCCTGAATAAGTGTCTATAAATGATTGGTCGAACAAACAGTAATACCCTTCAATATCACTGGATAATTCCTTAATTGAATTTATTTTTCCAGGAGCTACAAATCGAATCTGACCTTTTGTGTGTTTTATTTCATTCAAATTATCAGTAACAAGGCTATACCCCTTGGTAATAAAAATGAATTCGTAATAGGTTATTTTTACGCTTTCGGTTGGCAGGCTGATATACTTTGTGCTTGCTTCAAGTGTTGAAAGCGAAAAAAAGCAGTGTTGCTCTTTAGGAACTAGGTTATTAATATTAAAACCATCCTCTTTCATTAAAGCGTGGTCAAAATAATCTTTCACAAAAAGCTGAGGATTAACAATAGGAATATTTTTATTTTTTTTCATTTAATTTTTTGTAATGATTTTTATTTTTTAAGAGTAAAAACAAAAAGTATTTAAGCAATACTTCTGTAAAATTCAGAAATTAAACCATAAAGGTATTGATTTTATTGTTAGGAATATTGGATTTTAAAATCAGTGGATAGCAAACTACTTATTGCATAGCGTAACATATCAATAATCTTTATATTTTATATTGAACTCGACAATTTGGTTGAGTTTATGCTCTATAATAATTGATAAACTAAGATTTTAAATGGATTACATAAGCTATATCCTTTCAAATGAAACATTTTCTTGTTATTATACTATTAAAAAGTCATTTTGTTTATCAGTCTCCAATTCCACCACAATCAATTCACATTATTAAAAAAATGTTGCCAATAGTATTCCAACCATAAGCACATAAGGTTTCAATCTTTAAATTTTTGTTTTCAATCAAAACGCTTTGCTGAAAAAATGTTTTCAATTATGTAAATTATGTTTTCAATTCACACAACATTCAATAAAATATGTAATCAATTATAAATACAATAATTAATAACGCATTGTAATACCATTAAAAATCTGGACAATGGGTTTTTCATTCGTTACAACTTTGCGTTAATACTTACAAGCAACAAATGAAACTGACAGTTGATTTACCAGATATTGCAGAAGTTGTAGCAAAGGCAGTAGAAGAAGCATTAAAAGATAAGCAATCAAAATTAGAAGGCTGGGAATATTACACGTTAAAAGAAGTGTGCGAATTATTACAAATTAAATCTTCAACTTTGTTAGATAAACGAATGCCATTTATCAATGAACTCGAATACTCTCAGAGTGGTAGGATATTTTGGTTCAAAAAAAAATCGGTTGAAGCATTTATCTCCAACCGAAATATTAAAAAATATAAAATAAGGACTTATAAATCTGTTACATCTTTCATTTTATCATCCATCGAATCATCATCTAAACTTGATAAATACACTTGTGTTACTTTTGGATTTGAATGTTTTAAAGCATTTTGAACAAAATTTATATCTCCATTAGATTTTTTTATAGCAATAGAAGCGAAGGTATGGCGAGCAATATGAGTGCTTATTTTTTTATCAATTGCTAAGTCTTCTTTTATTTTATTTAAAAATTTATTGATTAATGCCGTTTTACGACTAACTTCCTTCTTGTATAATTCATTCTCATCTTCTTTTTTACTTGATTTCAAAAGGACAATTTTCTCATCCATTAAAGGAATAATTAATTTTTGGTTTTCGCTTTTTATTGATTTAAAGTAGTTCAGTATTGTTTCTATTTGTGGAGTTATTTGAAAAGAATTAATTGCCCCAGTTTTAGCCATAGCATACTCTATACGAGCGTTTTTTACATTTTCCCATTGCAGAGTTAAAACATCTTCAATTCTTACACCAGCTAAATTAAATGCTAATAAAAAGGACTGCTGCGAAGTTTTAATCAATGAACCAACTTCATACTTTTGAGCGATAAACATTTTTAATTCATCAACTGTTAATTTTTCTTTTTTGGTAGCTTTAGCTTTGGGCATTGTGTATGCTTTAAAAATGTAATCACCAACACCAATGAGCTGTTCTTTTATCGCCATATTAAAGCATGAACGCACTCTTTTTAAGTTACTATAAACGGTAGAACTTTGTAACCCTTTTTTAAAAAGATAATTTTCAAAGCCTTTTAAAATATTCACATCAATCTGCCTAAAATCTAAGTCGCCCAGTTTTTCTTTTTCAGTATAGGCGTTCCAATTATTAAGCACTTGGGTATTCCTTTTCGCTGATTATATTCAAGCATCTGCTTAATTTTGGTGTCAAAATAATCTTTTAACGAAGTGGAGTCTTTGCCTTTGGTAGCTTTATAAATGATAGTTTCGGGTGTAATTGATTTCTTATCAATCGTTTCTGTAAAAACAACATCATTATAAGTATCTAAAAGGTATTTTAGGTCAGAATTAATCTTTTTAGCATTTGGGTGGTTTCGCACCCATTGCATATTATGATTTTTACTTTTAAACTGATTTTTAGATACAGCAAAATTTGCCTTTATTCTGCGTTTTTTAGTGCCATCTTGTATCCTAACAAAGATTTCAAATAGCCCATCTCGGTTTTTTTTTGATGCTAATTCTAATGCTGCTTTCATAGGCGGAGTTTTTGTTTATAAAACAAAATTAAATAAAATCTACCTATACATCCACCTGCTATAACTCAAAACCCCTGTAAGTGCCTTACTTACAGGGGTTTAAAAGTTTTTACCGGTAGCCCGTACGGGCTTTGAAACCCCCACTGAATATGCTGTATTTATGCTACTTTTAAAGCTCATTTCTCATCTTGGAAACTAAATGGAACCTAATCAAAATTTTGGCAGGTTCGGAATTTTCTTTCCTGTATCCAAAAGTAATTCATTTTAGTTTAATCGCAAAATCTAATTTTTTCTTAAAAAATGTAAAACAGTGTAATTTAATTGTTATTGAAACGTTATACGAGCATAATGCGGACAATTATATATGCCTCCGAACAAAGAGCCCGTTTGGTTAACAACCAAAGAGATTATAGATAAATACTATCAATTCTGTTATGATAAGGACATAACGGAAAAATTCCTTGTGAAACTTTACGATGCGCATTTATTAAGAGGCAATACCAATAGAAGAATAAAGAAAATTGAAATTTTAGAGGAATCATTTTTAGCTCTCATTATTCATATCAATTATAATTTAGAGCAATACAGTTACAAATTTGGGGATAGCAAAATATCCGTTCCTGCATATTGTATGATAGAGCAAAAACCAAAGATATATAATAACGTAGAAAATAGTTGGTACACCGCCAGCGAGATTATACAACTTATGGCATTAAATTATCAATGCAAATGTTTCACCGTTGAATTTCTAAATGAGTTGGTAGAAAAATTCATTGTTCGTGGGCGTTATGAAAAATCCATGAAAGTCAATTTAATCCTACTACCCTCCTTTAAAGAACTAATCAAATACCGTAACCATACCTTAGAGCAAAATCGTATTCAAGAATAAATACAAACCATTTCCTTTGAAAGCCGCAATTGATGCGGCTTTTTTTATGCCTTTAATTTTCTTCTTTAACAAATTTTTGTTCGCACGTTTCGGAAAATACTTAAAACCGAATGCGGACGCAGTTTTCAAGGTTAATAACTATTTTTTGATTCGTGCCAAATATCAACGCACCTATAAAAAAGTCTCAAAAGGCTTGTTAATATTGGATTTTCTATTTGTAAACTTTCGCTACCGTTCGGGTTGCGACCATTTTGT
>JAAFIL010000052.1 GCA_013297775.1 Bacteroidota bacterium | reverse complement strand
TAACCGAGATTATGCAATAGAAATCTATTACGAGCCGAAATCCCTTCAAAACAGTAAACTTCGTCACTTTTTCTTCTTCACCTTAGCAGCACTATGCCTCAGTCGAAAAAGTGCCTGTTTTATTGGGATTTCGGCTCGTAATAGATTTCTATTGCATAATTCTATCTAACTCATTTTTTAAGCGTTTCTTAATTCCTCTTTCCCCCTCGTCCTTGTTTGAGCGTTAGCGGAAACGAGGACGTGCTAAATGGGCGTTTGTAACGCCAGCACTATCACTTTATCTGCGTTACAAACGCAGTTCTAAAACGTCCTCGTTACGCTTCGCTAAACAAGGACGAGATAAAAACATTTCTAATCACTGCGGCAGGTTTTGTTTTGTGATAGGTTTCAACGGTCTATCTCCATCTAACTCATTTTCAAATTTTGATTTTAAACACTTTACAGAGTTAGCTATTTTATTCTAAAGAACTTCTCTCTTGAAATCTCGGTTTAAAACAAAACTTGTTTAAATTTGGTATAAGGTATATCTCAATTATATTACCTACCTTTAAACGTTGTGGTAGATTAATAATTTGAATTAATCATTAAAAGGGAATAAGGTGAAAGTCCTTAACTGTCGCGCAACTGTAAGTTGATTAAATGGTTTTACAGCGTCCATTAAAGTGCCCATCACTTTGAGAAGGAGTAAAACCGAAGCAACAAGTCAGGAGACCTGCCAACACATTTACACAAAAAACCCACGCGAAATGGGAAGTGTTTTATGTCAGAAAAACAAAATATAAAAACGTGTAAACGGTGTTCATCAGCATTTGAATGCAGAGCCGATAACATTGCTTTATGCGCATGTAGTGCAGTTAAAATGAGTACTGCCAGTCAACAATTTTTGGCAGAAACCTATAACGACTGCCTTTGTATAAATTGCTTAAACGCCCTGAATACCAGAGTTACCGAGCATTTGAAGCATAATTTAACGCCACCAACTTTAGATACATTGTTCATTTATTCTAATCAAAAAAATAGTTTTTTGGCATTTACTAAATTGTACCATTATTTAAACGATTTGTGCTGTGGCAATGGTGGTCGGCATTTTGCTTGCGGGCATCCTAAAAATAAATCTATTTCACTAAGGCTTCAACTTACCATTCAATGAAAAATATTTTACTTTTCTTAATCCTCTATCCGTTCGTTACTCAGGCTCAGTTTCCAGGCCCAGCCAACACGGTGGGCTCTACCGCTATGTATAAAGATAGCAGTGCATTTATCAATTGGGCAAATACGTGTGTGGTAAACAGGGGCTTGCAAGATATTGCGTTTCCTAACAACGGGTTTGCCTCTGTTGGAAACGATACCAATGGCACTAAAAAGGCTGGCGTTAATGCGGTGGTAAGTTTGGGCGATGGCGGCTCGGCTATACTTACCTTTCCATTGCCAATTAGCAATGGTGTAGGTTTCGATTTTGCCGTATTTGAAAATGCGTTTGATGAAAAATTTTTAGAATTGGCTTTTGTTGAAGTAAGCAGCGATGGGCTTAATTTTTTTCGATTTCCTGCTACGTCAAATACTTCTACGCTAACACAAATTGGTCCGTTCGATAATGTAGGCGATGCCTCTCTGTTAAATAATTTAGCGGGAAAGTATAGCGTTAATTACGGTACACCCTTCGATTTAGAAGATTTACAAGGAACAATAGGTTTAAACCTACAAGCCATTACACACGTTAAAATTATAGATGCGGTGGGTTGCATTGCGCCGCCTTATGCTACTTACGACAAAACAAATAAGCCCATTAACGACCCCTACCCTACGGCTTTTATTAGCGGTGGATTTGATTTAGATGCCGTAGGGGTTATTCATCAATTAGCGGTTGGCATTACTGAAAATAATTCGCTAGAAAATGCCGTTCAAATTTATCCCAATCCAGCCAGCGATTTTATTTCTGTTTATTCAGCTAACATCGGCATTAAAGAACTTTCTATAACCAATCTAAATGGGAAAGTAATGGTAAAATCCGAACTAGCTCACCTCTCGTTAAGTGCAATAGATGCTGGGTTTTACTTCTTAAAAATAATAAGTTCAACAGGCGAAAGCATTACTAAAAAAATAATTAAAAACTAAAATGCAAGATACACTACCTAACTCATTGGCGTTGCAACAAGCCATCCAAGCTAAAATTAACTTTAAAACAAAGCCATTAGGTGCTTTGGGTTATTTAGAAACCATAGCTCTACAAATTGGGCTAATTCAAAAAACGGATACGCCACAATTAATTAACCCACACATTTTAATTTTTGCAGCCGACCACGGCATTGCCAAAGAAGGCGTTAGTGCCTACCCTCAAGAGGTTACTTGGCAAATGGTGTATAATTTTTTAAACGGTGGTGCAGCTATCAATGTGTTTACCAAACAAAATGCTATAACGGTTAAAGTGATTGATGCGGGCGTTAATAAAACGTTTGATGATTTACCGAATCTTATCAAGGCTAAAATAGATTACGGAACGCAAAGTTTTTTACACAGCAAAGCCATGACTTTGGCGCAACTAGAGGCTTGCAGAACAGAGGCGCAACGCTTGGTGCGCGAGGTAATGGAAACGACACAAGCTAATATTATTGGTTTTGGCGAAATGGGAATTGGCAATACCTCTTCGGCTTCATTAATTATGCACTGCTTAACTGGTATTGATTTGAAGTTATGTATTGGCCGAGGTACAGGGCTCGACGATGAACAACTCCAAAATAAATATGCCATTTTAAACCGAGCTGTTGCTCACCATTCAATAGATACACATTTGCCTTATGAAGTGTTGCAAACGTTTGGTGGTTTCGAAATAGCTATGATAACAGAAGCGATGTTAGAAGTAGCTCAAAAAAATGGAATCATTATGGTAGATGGCTTTATTGCTACCGCCGCATTTTTAGTGGCTCAAAAAGTTAATCCAAGCATTCTTAAAAATGCCATCTTTTGCCATCAATCCGACGAAAAGGGACATCACTTGTTACTAGAGTATTTGCAGGCGAAATCTTTACTTCAATTAAACATGCGGCTAGGCGAAGGCACAGGCTGTGCGGTGGCTTATCCACTTATCCAATCGGCTGTTAACTTTTTAAATGAAATGGCTAGTTTTGAAACGGCTGGCGTATCTAATAAAGATTAAATGAAGTTTATAAAAACCGAAATACAAGTATTTTTTACGGCGGTGATGTTTTATACACGCATTCCATGTCCTGCATGGGTTAATCACGATGCCACGTTTTTAAATAAAGCCACGCGTTACTTTCCTTTAATAGGTTGGCTTGTTGGCGGGCTTTCGGCCCTCACCTTTTATGGTGCTTCTTTTTATTTAAGCAAAGAAGTGTCTTTAATTTTTTCGTTTGTAGCCAGCCTTTTAATAACAGGTGCTTTTCACGAAGATGGGTTTGCCGATGTATGCGACGGCTTTGGGGGCGGCTGGACAAAAGAAAAGATACTAGACATTATGAAAGACAGCCGTGTAGGGGCTTATGGCGTTATTGGTATGATTTGTTTATTTCTACTTAAATTTTATTTACTGTTGAGTATCGAAACGGCATTTATTCCCATGGTTGTTTTTGCAGCACACGCATATAGTCGGTTTTGTGCCGCTACATTTATTTTAACTCATGCGTATGTGCGAGAGAATGAAGACAGCAAAGCAAAGCCTGTTGCTAAATCGTTAAGCCTTTCTAACTTTAGTATAGCTGGTGTATTTGGCATTTCGGCCTTGTTGATTTTTAACTGTGCCTTTATTTTTATTTTACTGATTCCTGTTTACCTTATTAAATTTTTTCTGGGTCGTTATTTTAAAAAATGGATAGGTGGATATACAGGCGATTGTTTGGGCGCCACTCAACAACTGTGCGAAGTTGGGTTTTATTTATTTTATATCTTGCTATGGAAATTTATTTAGTTCGGCATATTGAACCACTGATCGAGAAAGGAATTTGTTATGGGCAATTGGATGTGCCTATTCCTGCAGATTATAAAATTCAACATCAAAAAATAAAAAAGGAGTTAGCATTTACCTTTGATATTATTTTTTCGAGTCCATTAACCCGATGTTTAAAGTTAGCCCAATCTTTTACAGATAAGGTAAACAAAGATGTTCGTTTAATGGAAGTTAATTTTGGCGATTGGGAAGGCAAAAAGTGGGACGAACTGCCAAGCCTCGAATTAAAAATATGGATGGAAAATTATATAGAGTTAGCACCACCCAATGGCGAAAGTTTAAAGCAACTCGTGGATCGGTTTGCTGATTTTACGGAGGCTTTAAAAAAAGAAACTTATACACGAGTGCTTGTTATTACACATGCGGGTATTATACGCGCTGCCAAGCATGTTTTTAATGAAATGCCATTGACAGAGGTCATGATGACACCAGCCGATTATGGGAGTGTGCATCGCTTTGAAATAAACTCTTAAATACTTTACCGATGAAGCGTGTTGGTGGCGTTTAGAAAACGAGCTACAGCCACACAGGGTTTTCTTGATGACCTTTGGGTTTATACGTTAAATATTGTACCATACGCGGATAAGTTCCAAAATTTTTACCAGCGCAATGGGGCAAGGCACTATTCCAAATTATAAAATCGCCAGCTTTGCCCGTAATAGGAATGGCTTGCAAGTGTTGAGGCGCATAGTTTCGGGCGGTTATGTTATTGGGTACAGTTGTTAACCAATGTTCGAGTTGTAAATGAAACCCCGGCACACAATGAAAAGCACCATCATCGAGTCCGCAATCGGTTAAATACAATAAACCTTGCATTGTAAATGGAATAGGCAAAGCTAAACTAATATCCCAATGTAAATCGCCACTTGGAAAGGATTGCCCATTTATGATAGGTGGATTAAAACTAACTTTATCAATGGTTTTGTAAATAGCTTTAGATTGATACAATTGTTCGTAAGCGTTTTTAATTCGTAAAGACATTCGGTTTTTATTTAAGGCCGGATGATTGCTTAGGGTCAACATCATTCCTTTTTGTCCCTCGTGCGTGCGATACCAAGTTGTAGCATCTTCTGAATCCATGTTTAAGAAGGACCAAATGGCTTGGCAACTGTTTTGCACATCTTGTTGCGGAATTGCATTAGGTATTACAACATAACCTTGTGTTTTGAAAAAATGAATCTCGGCTTCACTTAAAGGTGGCTCTGTTTTAGTTTCGTCAGATGTAACGGGGCTTAGTTGCCGTTGTTCAATCCAATTGGTGAAGGTTTCTAAACTTGGTTGCGTTTGATAAAGAAAATGCAATGTTTCTTCCATTCCAATACCAAGAGCATACAGTGCTTCTGTGGCTTCTTGCCAAAGGCTAACTGCCGAGTTAGATGAACTAGACTGTTTGACACATTTTTCCCAAAGATGTATTAAAGCTGAAGGTAACATGATTCGTTATACAAGTATAGACAATTATAGGTAATAGTTATAAAAATTTATATCTGAAGTACAAGGTATAGATCGAACCGAGATTATGCAATAGAAATCTATTACGAGCCGAAATCCCTTCAAAACAGTAAACTTCGTCACTTTTTCTTCTTCACCATAGCAGCACTATGCCTCAGTCGAAAAAGTGCCTGTTTTATTGGGCTTTCGCCTCTCACTATGATTCCTATTGCATAATCTCGATTGAAACTGTAAGGTAAAATAAAAAATAAGCGAACAATTTTTTTGCTTTTGGTGGGTTGTGGTTGTGCCTATTTTGAAATGGGAAGTTGTTTATTGAGCCTTCGCTTTTACCGTGATTTTTAGTATATAACTTTAGTAAATTTCGACAACTTGGTTTGTGATTTGTTTAAAGATAGGTTGAAGAAAAATGTTTTTAATTAAAAACAAGTTAGGGCATATTTAAAATTAGTTTGGACAATAAAAAAGGCTCTTTGCGTTATACAAAGAGCCTCTAAAAATTTCATTTTTATTTTGGTAGAACAACGCTATCAATAACATGAACAATGCCATTGCTTCCTTTTAAATCAGTAGCAGTTACATAAGCTGAATTACCTGATTCGTCAGTTAATTTTACTTTACTTCCATCTAATGATCCAGTCAATTTTCCACCGCTTACAGTTGTTAAAACAGCTTTCCCTTTTCCTTTTTTAATGGCTGCAATAACTGCAGTAGCATCTAAATTTCCGCTTACAACGTGGTAAGTTAAAATTTTCGCCAGCTTTGCTTTATTTTCTGGTTTTAGTAAACTTTCTACTGTACCTTTTGGTAACTTATCGAAAGCGGCATTGGTTGGAGCAAATACTGTAAAAGGACCTTTACCTTTAAGAGTTGAAACTAAGTCGGCTGCTTTAACGGCCGCTACAAGTGTTGTGTGGTCTGCCGATTCGATTGCTATGTCAACAACATCTTTTGTTTGACTAAGTCCGAAGAGAGACATAAATGTAAATACGATTGCAATTAATTTTTTCATGATTTTATAATTTATATGTTTGATAGGTGAACAATGATTAGCTTCAAAAGTTTAAAGTTTTATACTTTAGAAAATAGAATAGTGATTAAAATACAATTCGTTAACATTATTCTTCGATTGAGTAAGCCAATTCAGCCTAATACCTGTAATAAATAAACCGAGATTTTAAGAGAGACGTTCTTTAGAATAAAATAGCTAACTCTGTAAACTATTTAAAATCAAAATTTGAAAATGAGTTAGGTGGAGATAAACCGTCGAAATCTATCACAAAACAAAACCTACCGCAGTGATTAGAAATGTTTTTATCTCGTCCTTGTTTAGCGAAGCGTAACGCGAACGTTTTAGAACTGCGTTTGTAACGCAGATAAAGTGATAGCGTAGGCGTTACAAACGCCCCTTTAGCACGTCCTCGTTTACGCTGACGCTCAAACAAGGACGAGGGGGACTATGTTTTAAAAGAGGCTTTAGAATTTGGTGAATTTGACACGCTTGATTGGAATGAAAAACCAGTTAATTTTTCTGAACTAAAAAATTGTAAATCAAGATTTGAGATATGGGACGATGAAGATGAAGATATGACTTACTTTAACGAAAGTTTATTTATAATTGAGATAATTGAACAATTTAAAGATGTCATAATATTTCAACTCAATTAAAACATTGTGTTAAAAAACTTTCGTTCATAAAAAAATGTACTTGGTTCATTATAATTTCTCACGTACTATTTTATATCTAATATCGAGGAACAAAAAATTTTATATTTAGATTACAAAAAATTGGTATTGGAAATGAATCTGTTGATAACAAATACTTTGAAATAGATGCAAGCCCTTGCGAAAAAGTAATTAAAAAGAAATAAGGTTTTTTTACTTACAAATTGCTATTTATGCTTTTAATAAACTTAAAATGAAACGCATTTTTTTATTTTCCATTTTTACGCTAACTATACTTTTTTCAATAAATGCACAAACTGCTAAAAAAAATACAATTATGATAAAATCAAAAACTATTGTTTTTATATACGGGCTTTTTCAAAATCCATACAGTTGGAACGAATGGAAAACATATTTTGAAAACAAAGGCTATACCTGTTATACACCTTCGTATCCCTTCCATGATGGAGTTCCTGAAAACCTACGCCATACTATCAATCCAAAATTAGGTAACATTACTTTTGAGAATGTAATTGATAGTCTAAACACATTTATTGAGAAACTTCCCGAAAAACCAATTTTAATCGGACATTCAATGGGTGGTCTTGCAGTTCAAAAATTAATTGAAATGAATAAAGGTACTGTTGGTGTTTGTATAGATGCTGCACCACCAAAGGGAATAGTCAGTTTTAAGTGGAGTTTTTTAAAGGCAAATCTACCAGTAATTAATCCATTCAAAGGAAATTCTATTTTTACGCCAACCGTAAAATGGTTTCATTACGCTTTTTGTAATACAATTACAATAAACCAAGCAAAAATAGAATACGACAAATCTGTTGTGCCAGAAAGCAGAAACATTGCAAGAAGTAGTACAAAAAAAGACGGAAAAATTGACTTTAAAAAGCCACACAATCCCTTACTATTTATAGCCGGAGAAAAAGACCAGATAATTCCGTCCTCGTTAAACAAAAAAAATTTTAACGCTTACAAAGATACTAACAGTGTAAAAGAATTTAAAGAATTTGAAGGGTGAACGCACAATATTTGTGGGCAAGATGACTGGAAAGAAGTGGCATACTTTATATTAGAGTGGATAAATAAATTATAACTAGTATAACAGCCTATAATTAACCATACTTATCTTTCGAAACCAAACATAAATTTAAGAAGCTGTCTAAATTATCTTATAAAATCATCAATTATATCTTCAAACAAAAAACACTATAAATAATAAATATAAAATGAAAGCTATACATTTTTTTAAAGCACTATTAATGGTGATTCTTTGTAGCCTGTTCACACAATGCTTGCCCGAAGCACCCAAGTATCCATACATCACCAACTTTGATTCATTAAACGTTGAGGCAAAAAAAATATCCGATTCGTTAGAGTGGTACATTAAGCAATGGTATAGTGGCAAAGCCAGTGCTAACTTGCCACTGCGTTACTTGCCTAAGGGATATAACTATGATCAATATAAAGATTTTAAATTGGTAAAATACGAAGATATTGATTTAAAAAACCAATGGGTTAGGCGCAAGCCACACGAAATAGATTTTAATAAATTGTATGGTAGTTTTCCCGACCCGCATGTGAGCTATTTTTTAGTACCAGCCTTTTTAGTTCCCTTTGGTGGTAAGGTTTACATTGAAGGTGATTTTCCGCACAGCCGATTTTTTAATGTACAAATTACGCCACCTTTTGATGCGCACGAATACCGCTACGACAAATGGAGCGGCAAGGGCGAGGTAAGTATTGTAGATGCTGATGTTGTGCCTCTGCCCGGTAATCAAAATCCGTTTTTGCCTAATGCCGATAGAACTGTGAAAAACCGTGCGTATCAAATTGTTTATGAAATGGCAATGGGCAACCCTTGCGCTGTGGACCCCACACATAAACCACCTTACCGTGGCAATGGTAAAATAAGATACGGGAGTTCAATACAATATCAAGGCCCTTGGGCTATGGATAAAAAACGTGGGCACACCCGCGGTATATGGGATTTTGGCGACATTTGGTTACGGTATTACGCCGTTGATAAAGGCTTAGATGGCGATGCGGGTGTAAAAGTTCCTAAAATATACTACGAACTAAAAACAGGTGAGAAATATTTTTTAACCGTAAATACAGAGGGCATGGTTAAAGCCAGCGAAACTACTATGGCACAGCGAGTGAAGGGCAACAGCCACCCAGCTCCATACAACGGGCCTAACATTGGTTGGGATAAACAATTCGGGATTTTTTTACAAATAACTTCGGGCGTATCTCATGCACTATATCGAGAAAAGGAATCTGATAAAGAATACATTCGTAAATTAGATTTAGGTGTAAATGGGCGTGGCGAGAGTATGCCCCCGCCTGCTTGTTACGAACCACACGCTACCACCTGCGCCTATGCTGCAATTTTAACTTCGGGCACTTCAATTAAATCAGGCAATGTGTTTGTAATAACAGGTAAATTGCCTACTTACCCGGATACCAGAAATGGCGAAACAACTTTTAAACCTGCGCAATGCCGCTATTGGAGCATAACAAGCTACGATGCTGAATTTCCATTCTCGAAAATAAAAGGGCTTGAGCAAACGAGTGTAATGGATGATGAATTGGTTTTAGATAAAAACAGAAAATATATAATTTGTTATTCTCGCCCCGAAGATAGGCCAGCCAATGCTACCAAAGAAAATGGTGTAACTTGGGTAAATTGGGGTTATACATGTACACAATCCTTTTCAATAAGGTGGATAAGCGTTACGCCAGAATGGGATTTTAAACAAAGCCCCAGCGAAATTAATTTACCTTGGGCCAAAAGCACTTGGAGTGGTACTCAATTTAATAAAGGCTACATTGGCAGCAACGACACCACTGGCTTTTTAGGCGGCTACCACCCAGTAAAACATTATATGGGTAAAAAAGATTTTGAGAGTTTAGGTAACAATTTAGATGCTTATAAAATACCAGATTGGAGGATTTACCAATGAGGAAAATAATTTTATTATTTGTAATAACATCAAGTGTTAAAGCACAATTTTTATTTGATACTCTGTATTATAAAAAAATTTATGATAAAACGTTATGGAGTATTTATGTAAACTCAGTTGGTACTAATTTTCAGTTAAAGCAAACGTTTATTTCTGATACTACACTTAAAACACCTTTAAATATTAGTGCCGAAAGTTTACAAGAGTTTGGAATATCTTATGCTAACCACAAACAATTTGTAATGATTAATTTATTTATGGCTCTAGCAAGTGATGCTAACAAAAAACCAAAACCTAGGTACAGCAATGCTATTTATAGCTACGCCGATAGGCAATTTTTAATTGACGTGGGCTACAATTGGTTTAATAGTTATTACGAAAAAAACAGTTCTAACTTTATTAAAAATTTTAATGAAACCACCCCTTATTACGATTACAAAAAATTACGAAGTTTGAATGCTTTTATCAATTACACCTCGTTTTTTAATTACAAAAAATTTAGCTATAGAGCAGCTTACCATGGCACTGCAAGGCAAACAAAATCTGCGGCATCGTTATTATATTTTATCAATGCTGATTATAATCGGTTAGAAAGTGATAGTGCTATTATTCCTTTTTATGTAAGAAATAGTTACGATAAATTTGGACAATTAAACCGTTTATTTAATTACCGCCTTGCAACTGGTATTGGAGCATCAGGCACATTGGTTTTATTGAAATCGTTTTACATCAATGCTACAGGTATGGTAGCACCAGCCTTGCAAATGCAACAATATTCATTAAAACCAACATCGGGCTTTACTAATAAATTAAGTGTATTATACATTGCCGATTTACGTTTTGCAATAGGCTTAAACTTAAAACAATTTGTTATAAGCAACATTACATTAATAAATTATCAAGCCTACAAGATTAGTAAGGTAAATCTTAGCAACACACTTATTTCAAATAGA
This sequence comes from Bacteroidota bacterium, assembly GCA_013297775.1. Classification (GTDB taxonomy): domain Bacteria; phylum Bacteroidota; class Bacteroidia; order B-17B0; family Aurantibacillaceae; genus Aurantibacillus. The sequence continues at coordinate 17,396 of JAAFIL010000052.1, read as the reverse complement.
TTTAGCATTGGCTACCGATTTAAAACTAAAAGCCGTAAAGTGTTTAATGGATAGCTTAAACCGTAATTTCAAGAAAGAAGTTCTTTAGAATAAAATATCTAACTCTGTAAAAGACTTAAAAATCAAAACTTAAAAATAAGTTAGATGGAAATAAATATTAGCTTTTGATTCTTAAAGCAACGCTTTAATTTACTACCAACTTAATTTATAGTTTATCGGCTTTCTTGAATTTTTAAATAAGTAGTTGTGTTGGCTGGGTCAATGGTCATCAAGCGTTCGACCACCTTTCCTTTTTCTTCGGGTGTGCCTTTCGAGAAAATATTAACTACTTCATCGCGCTTGGCATTAAAAAAAAGTTGCATGTTAAACGATGCTGGACGTAATTCATAAACCTTTAAAAGTTTATCAAAAGAGGTAAGTATAACGGCACGACCATCATCGGGCTTCTCTTGCATTATATCTAACCCTTTTCGGTGATAATCGTAAGTGCAATCGCGAATGCCTTGAAACAAAGGAGTCATGGCGTTTTCGACTAACCAATACCGGTTCCGATTGCTTTCTCCACTTTTCCAACCACGCTCGCCTGCACTTTGGGCATTGTTTACTATTTGTTGAGCTTTTTGCCAATACTCTGTTCCGCCCAAAGGAGAAAAGCTATCGTAATCCATGGCCATTATGATATAGGCATAATAAGCCAACACCGAGGTTAAATTAGTTTGAAACGCGTTTAAGTTAAACTCTAATTGTGTAAACTGTTGAAATTTGAATTGAAAATTTTCGTCAATGTAGTTAAACAAGGGTGCGTAGTAAGAACTTTTAAATACTGGGCGACGGCTTTGTATTTGAATAGTGCCTTCATAATCTTCGTTAGATGTTTTTTGCGTTACGTTAATAAGAATGGAACATTCGATACGCTCTTGAACCGCGTAAGGGTCTTTGCCCCACTTGGTGTTATTCATAAACTCATAAACGGCTTTCTGCATTTGATCGAATACTTGCCGCTCTACCGTTCCTTGAATTTGGTTAGAGTTAATACTGATTTGACAATTTAATTCTTGGGCATAGTTTACGCCCTTGCCCAATGCCAAAAGAAAAAATAAAATATAAAAAAATTGTTTTATGCCCATTTCATGTATGTTATTAAATAACTCACAATATCCCTAGCAACTTCTTGCTTCGATTTTAACTCAAAATTAATCAAATTATTGTGTTTATCAATGATGGTGATGCGGTTAGTAGAGCCCGCAAATCCAGCTCCTTTTTCGGTAGCGTTGTTAGCTACAATAAAATCCAAATTTTTTTGGATGAGTTTTTGCTTGGCATAGGTTTCTAACTGCTCGGTTTCTAACGCGAAGCCAACTAAACATTGGTGCTGTTTGCGCGTACCTAAGGCTTTTAAAATATCGCGTGTTTTTATGAGGTGCAATTGAAAAGTAGAATCCGATTTTTTTATTTTTTCGTTGGCAACGTGTTCTGGCTTATAATCGGCCACGGCTGCGGTGCATATAGCGGCTTCTACTTCATCAAACGCTTTTAGGCAAGCCTCATACATTTCGTCGCCTGTTTCTACTCGCTGCACGTCTATTGTTTTAGAATGGATGGGTTCAAAACTTGGCCCTAATACTAATTTAACAAGGGCTCCTTGCGCCTCTAAGGCTTCGGCAATAGCAATGCCCATTTTACCCGAACTGCGATTGCCAATAAACCGAACGGGATCTATGGCTTCGTAAGTTGGTCCTGCATTTACTAATATTTTTTTTCCACTTAATGGTAATTTTTGGCTTAGTTCGGCTTTTAGGTAATTAACAATGGTTTCGGGTTCGGCCATGCGTCCTTCTCCGTTTAAACCACTGGCCAGTTCGCCACTTTCGGCTGGAATAATAGTATTTCCAAACGTTTTTAAGTGTTCTAAATTTTGTTTGGTGCTGCCATGCCGATACATTTCTAAATCCATGGCGGGTGCTACTAACACGGGGCATTTGGCGCTGAGATAAGTAGCCAACAACAAATTATCGCAAATGCCGTGAGCCATTTTAGATAGGGTGTTGGCGGTGAGTGGAGCAATCAATAGCACATCGGCCCATTCTGCTAAATGGACGTGGTTATTCCACAGGTGATTGGCATCAAAAAAATCGGTTAATACTTCGTTTTTACTAAGTACCGAAAGGGTTTGCGGGGTTACAAATTGGGCTGCCGATGCTGTTAGTATTACTTTTACTTCTGCACCTTCTTTAACAAGCAAACGTACCAAATGAGCACATTTGTAGGCTGCAATGCCGCCGCTTACACCTAATAAAATATGTTTTTTATTCAACATCGTTAAAATACAAAAGGCAGAAAGCTTTCGCCAACTGCCTTTTAAGTGGGTTTACTAAAGTTTATTCAGCAATTTTTGAAGGGTTACGGTAATAAATTTTATCATCTAAAAACTCTTGAACCGCAATTAAGCTGGGTTTAGGTAGTTTTTCGTAAAACTTCGATATTTCGATTTGCTCGCGGTTTTCAAAAATTTCTTCGAGGTTATCGGTATGGGTACTAAACTCTTGTAGTTTACTAGAAAGTTCTTCTTTTAATTCGGAACTTATTTGATTGGCACGTTTACTCATAATGGCAACGGCTTCGTAAATATTACCTGTTGTATTATCAAACCTCCGAATATCGCGAGTTACAGTTGATTGATCCGCATTTGTTTTTTTGAAATCCATATTACTTATTTTGATCTTTAATAGTTTTACAACTTGCATAAACCGATTCTACTCGGTTCAACATTTTACTTTGAGGGTACAAATCTACAAATTTTAAATAACTTTCAATAGCTCCGTCTAATCTTTCTTTCTTTTTTTCGGGAATGCTGTTTAAAGCGAGTGAATAGTAGGCATTAATCATAATGACATACATTTCTTCTACGAAAATACTATTGGGATACTCTTTTACGAAATTTTTGGTAGCTGTAATGGCTGCTTTGTAATCTTGAATTTTGAAATACTGTTTAACAATATCCGACTCTTTGCGTTCTACTTTAAAACTTAATTTATCAATGATGTGATTGCAACTATCTATGCGTTGGCTCGAAGGATAAGCATCTACAAACGATTGAAATTCTTGAATTGCATTTTTAGTGGAGGTTTGGTCTAATTGATAATTGGGCGAGGTTAAATAATAGCAATAGGCGTTCATAAAATAACACTCTTCGGCATGTTTACTGGTTGGAAACTGACGTGTAAAATTTTTAAAGTGGTATTGCGCTAAAATAAAATCGCCCATGTTGTACTCGCACCAAGTATAGTAATAATAAACCTCTTCCGATTTGTCGGTTCCTTTCATGACGGGGATGAGTTCATCAAATAATTGAGAAGCTCTTACATAATTCCCTTTGGCATAATACTCGTTGGCGCGTTTAAATTTTAATTCGTAATCGCTACTTTTTAATAGCTTATTATACCCGTCGCAGCCGCTTAATAAAGCTGCTAAGGTTAAACAGAACAGTATAATTAATTTTTTCAAGCCTTTAAAATTACGATAATTTTAGTAATTAAAGCTAAATAAGCATTGAAATCCGTTAGATACTGGTGTTAAAAATGCTAAATCTCATAAAATAATTGGTTAAATGCTTTTTGCCCCTAAATATTGGTTTACTTTTGTGCTCTCCATTTTGCAAAAAAAATATAAAATACTAATTATATTGCTTTCTTGGTTTTGTGGTGCTTTTTTGGCGCAAAATCAAGAATTACCGCCCACCTTAAATGCCCAAAAAATTAGTGAGAAAATAGAGGTAGATGGAAACCTATCGGAAGCTATTTGGCAAACGGCTCAAAGAACAGGGCGCTTTTGGCAAAATTTTCCGTTCGATACTTCGCTTGCGAAAAGCCGAACCGAAGTGATGGTGGCTTACGATAATTCGTTTCTCTACATTGCCGCTATTTGCTTCGATAGTTTACCCGGTAAATTTGTTATCCAATCTTTAAAGCGCGATTTTTCTTATCCAGTAAGCGATGCGTTTGTGGCCTCTATTGATCCGTTTAGCGACATGCAAAATGGCTTTAGCTTTGGCGTAAATCCTTATGGTGTGCAGCGCGAGGGATTAATAGCCGTGGGTGGCGGGCAAGGTGTTACTACCAATTGGGATAATAAATGGATAAGCGAAGTTAAACGCTTGCCAGGTAAATGGACGGTTGAAATGGCCATCCCTTTCAAAACCCTTCGTTTTAAAGATAAATTAAAACAATGGCGCATTAACTTTTCGAGAAACGATTTAAAACAAAACGAAAATAGCAGTTGGGTAAAAGTACCACGCCAATTTAATGTTGCTACTTTAGCGTTTACGGGTTTTTTAAATTTTGAAGCGGAACCACCACTTAAAAATGGGACAAACATGGCTATTATTCCATATTCCATTGCGCGTTTTAATGAAGATTACCAAGCTAAATCGGGTTCCAAATTAGAGGGAAACGTAGGCTTAGATACGAAAATTGTTTTAAGTTCGGCACTTAATTTAGATGTTACTTTAAACCCCGATTTTAGTCAGGTGGAAGTCGATCGTCAAATTACCAATTTAACGCGCTTTAGTTTATTTTTTCCGGAACAACGGCAGTTTTTTTTAGAGAACAGCGATTTGTTTGAGCGTTTTGGCTTTCGGCAAATACGTCCGTTTTTTTCGAGACGTGTGGGTTTAGATAATGGTAATGTTATTCCTATTGTTGCTGGAGCGAGATTAAGTGGTAAACCCGGTAAAAATTGGCGCATTGGCGTTATGGATGTGCAAACGGCTTCTACTAGTTTTAATTTTAATCCGGTTGTTGCCCAAAATTACTTTGTGGGTGCTGTGCAGCGTAATGTGTTTAAACGTTCGAATGTGGCACTCATTGCAGTTAACCGTCAACAGCTCGACGAAAAAGGTTTATCGGCTAACAATTATAATAGGGTTTTAGGCTTAGATTATAATTTATCCAGTAATAACAACCGTTGGAATGGGAAATTATTTTTTCATCATACTTTTTCTAATTCTAAAAATGCGAATGCGTTTACACATGCCTCTTGGCTTAATTACACATCGCCCACACTTCAGGTTGAATGGAATCATGAATACGTGGATAAAAATTACAATGCCGAAACGGGCTTCACGCCACGCATTTTTCAAACCGATCGTTTTGGTAGAACTACGCGCAATACCTATTGGCGTTTAGAGCCTTATGTCAGGTATTATTACTATCCCAAAAAATCCATTATTAATAAAATGGGACCAACCGTTTACATGGATTACTATGCCAATCAAGCCCGAAAAACAACTGATGTATTATTGCAAGGTACTTATGCGCTCTACTTCACCAATACTTCTTTTTTATCGGTTGATTATCAAAATTTTTATACCCGTTTAATTTATCCAACAGATGTAACCTTTACGGGACAAAGCAAGCGTTTAGACTCGGCCAATTATTATTACCAAGCGGCGAGATTTACTTTAAAAACCGATCAGCGCAAACGCTTTATTACCAATGCTTCGGGTAGTTTTGGTTCTTACTTTAGCGGTCAAAAATTATCGTATTCGGTCGAGGCCAGTTTACGCATACAGCCTTATGCCATTGTATCGGTAAATTACACGCACGACGAAATTACCATGCCTTATTTGAATAGTAAAATTAATTTAGATTTGATTAGCCCTCGAATTGATTTGAGTTTGAGTCGAAGTTTGTTTATTACAACGTTTTGGCAATACAATAGCCAAGTAAAAAATATAAATTTTAATGGGCGTTTACAATGGCGATTTAAACCCATGAGTGATGTGTTTCTTGTTTACAGCGATAACTATAACAACGCAGATTTTTCAATAAAAAACAGAGCTATTGTAGCCAAGTTTGTATATTGGTTTGGGGTTTAAAAACTGAGAGCACTTTACTTTTGGATAGCTTTAACAGAGCGTTCAATTTCCACTTGTTTGATACCTTCGATTTTCAACAAATCGTTGTATAAATTAGCGGCAATACTCCCTGTAATGATACCCGAAAAAGTAAGTATATCTGAAATTTCGCAACCCACTTCCGTAAAAGATTTCACAATGTTGCCAATGTTTTCTATTTGATCATCTTTTATAGAGGCTATAAAATTTATATCGAGCGATTTCATTTTAATTATGCTTAATCAAATTTACAAAAATAAAGAATAGAAAAATAGTTTTCTTTGCCATTTCATCAGTTTCCTTTTAAACAATTTGAACTAAGCCAGCTCCCACATCGCTAGCATTTAAAGGTAAACGGCGTGCATTTTGGGTCAATTGCATCCATATTTCGGCGGCACTGGCCAATGGGTTGGCTTCCCACAATAACGCTGCTGCGCCCGCCACATAAGGGGTTGCCATGCTTGTACCATCCATTACTTTATAAAAACGTGGCTCTTTCCACGAACTGTAAATGTCAACACCAGGAGCGGCAATGTCTATTTGTCCGCCTTCGGTTAGCAAGCCGGCATTCGAAAAATCGGCTATTTCTAAGTTTTGATCGAGTGCAGCTACCGACATAATAGACGGGCAATTGGCAGGATGACTAACTGGAACAACGCGCCCAAGGCTGCGCTCGCTATCATTTCCGGCGGCGGCAATAATTAAAGTGCCGCGTGATAAGGCTTTCTTTGCCAAATCATTATAAATTTGAGAATAAGCCTCTCCTTGCTCTACCATGGCTCCTAAAGACATAGAGATAACTTTACAATTACTCATAATGGCCCATTCCATTCCCGCTAAAATACTGCTATCGGTGCCTACTCCTTTATTAGATAAAACTTTTCCAATGTATAAATTAGCTTCTGAGGCAACACCATAACGTTTATTGGTTTTAAGGTTTGTTCCGCCTAAAGCAATGCCCGCGCAGTGGCTACCGTGCCCACCCAAATCGTGTTCTAACTCACCTTTAATAAATGATTTGCTGATAAGAATGCGCTTCTCAAAATCGGGGTGAATAACATTTAAACCCGTATCTAAAATGGCCATGTTTATACCTTTGCCTTTAAGATTAGTAGTTAACGCATTAATGGCTTGTAAACCCCAAGTTGCCGCCAGCGTATCGGCATACAGCATACTTTTTAAAGCCGCACTTTTAAAAGTTTTCATCGGTTTTCCGGTAAACCTTGCTTTTTGAGCTAACGCATACACGTAACGCTCGGGTTCGGCATGCAAAAAGGTAGATTTAGAGCGCGAACTGGTTAAAATAGAAAGTTGCCGTTCGTGATTTTCATTAATAACAGCAATACCAAAATGATCAAACACAATGCCGTCGCCCTCTTTAAAAGCTTGGGTGTAGGCCTGCGTATCGTTTTTATAATCGCTAAATGCAGCCAATTTTAAATCGGCATTTTTACTGTAAGCACTAATGGTTCGGGCTGTGGCTTTTTTATCGAGTAAAACCAATTGCTTTCCTGTAAATTTAGTTTGTGTGTTAATGAGGGAATTGGGTTCTTTTAAAATCGTCATAAAATTGGTTATTAGTAATTGTTTTTTGTTGTTTAACGTTTTTCAACTCTAAATAGTGTAGTTGAATATTTTGTTTAACTAAATTACAAAATTTTAGCGGCAAAAGCAACTATTTTAAATATTAAGGTGTTAAAAAAATACAAAGTGAGTTTACTAACTTTGAACAAAACGCGTTTAAACTTGCTTTCCGAATTTTAAATTCGTTTAACTCCTTATAACAAGTTACACCAACACGTTTATAAACTCATTAGCTCTTTCAGTTTAACGGCTTGTCGGCGCGATATTTCAATTTCTCGACCATCTTTCATTTTAACCATGAGGCCGCCATTAAACCACGTTTCTATTGAACCAATATAGTTTAGGTTAACGATGTGTTTTCGACTAGCTCTAAAAAATGTTTTTTCGTTTAAACGTTGTTCTAAATTATTTAAACTACGCAAAATAAGAGGTTTATTGGCTTCGAAGTAAACACGCACATAATTGCCTTCGCTTTCAAATAAGCGAATGTCGTTTAGTTTAATAAACCAACATTTTTCGCCATCTTTTATAAATACTTGATCGTGTTCGTTTAGCAACGAGGTATTTTCTCTTCCGCCGCCGCCTTCTTTAAGCGATAATTTTTTTATGGTTTCAGCCAGGCGTTGCGGCTGAACAGGTTTTAATAAATAATCGAAGGCATTCAATTCAAATGCTTTAATAGCATGTTCATCGTAAGCAGTTACAAACACCACATCGGGCAAAGCCGAAATTTCTTCCACTAGTTCTAAGCCACTTTTACCAGGCATGTTAATATCTAAAAAAATCACATCGGGTTTTAACTCCTCTATCTTTTGTTTGGCATCGGCCGCCGAAGCACATTCTGCAATAATTTCGACCTCTTTAAACTCAGCTAATAAACTTTTGAGTTCTTGCCGAGCCAAACGCTCATCATCAATAATAATTGCTTTCATAATGTCAATAAATATTTACATAAATACGTTTTTATTTTGAAAGAAACAAAAGACTTGCTTTACAGATAATGCTCCATGGGTTTATTCGGTTGAGGTTGCATAACGACTTATACCAATATCAGTTTTAAAAGATAGCAATTGAACTAAATTATTTTTCGTTTAAGCAGAGAAAAAATTATCGGTGTAACAATAGTTACCGAAGTAATTTTTAAGTAAGTAGAAGTGGAAAAGAAACTGTGTCAACGAATCTTTTGGAAACGATGTTGGTATTAAGAAAGGCTTTACTTTATATGAAACGGTTTATGTTGAGGTTTTTCTACCCTCGTGAAGCCTCTCAATTTAAGCTAAATATTTTCAGATAAATGCACTTAATCAATGTATTCATTTAAAGAGCTTCGCTAACCACTTCTTTCACGTCGTTAGGTAACAAACGCTTTAAAAGGGCTTCAATACCTGCTTTTAAAGTCATGGTGCTACTAGGGCATCCGCTACAACTGCCGCGCATTTGAACGGTAACCACCCCTTCTTTTAATTCTTTAAACGTAATTAACCCGCCATCTTGCTCCACCGCTGGGCGTATGTATTGTTCTAATACCTCTATGATTTTATTTTCTACTTCGTTTTTAGGAGCTTCGTGTTGGGTATTAATACTTACGGTTTCTTTAAATGAAGAATCTTTAGCCACTTTTTGCTCGGGCAATTTAGTAATCACAACCTCTCCACGGTTTAAATAATCGGTTATAAATACACGTAACTCGTCGCGTATTTCTTCCCACAACACGGCTTCACTTTTGGTTATGGATAGGTAATTAGAACTGATAAAAACACGCTTTACAAACGGAAATTGAAACAAGTGTTTAGCCAAAGGTGCATCGTTGGTTTCGGCGGCACTCACATACTCGGCCGAAGCACCGCTCACCAACAATAACTTATTGGCTACAAATTTAACGCTAGCCGGATTTGGCGTTTCCTCGGCATATATAATAAACGGAATTTCTTGAAGAGTCATACTGCAAAAATACAAACTTATCAGCGTATATTTTGCTTACTTTCGTAGAATATATTATGCAGTTAAGAACAGATTTTTTGGTTATCGGATCGGGTATTGCAGGTTTAAGTTTTGCGTTAAAAGCCGCTCAAAATGGCAAAGTTATGCTTATTACCAAAAGTAACGAAGACGAAAGCAACACCAAATATGCACAAGGAGGCATTGCCGCAGTTTGGCACGATAAAGATAGTATCGAAAAACATGTGCAAGATACCCTAATTGCAGGCTCGCACTTATGCAACGAAGCCATTGTGCGCTTGGTTGTTACCGAAGGCACCGAACGGGTAAAAGAATTAATTGAACTCGGTACCCGATTCGATAAAGACACCACAGGTAATTACGATTTAGCAAAAGAAGGTGGCCACAGCGAACACCGTATTTTACATCATAAAGACATTACTGGCTACGAAATTGAAAGGGCTTTGTTAGCACAAGTTCATGCCAATAAAAATATTACAGTTTACGACCATTACTACGCCATTGATATTATTACACAACATCACTTAGGGCAAGTGGTTACCTCACAAACACGCGATATTACTTGCTATGGAGCTTATATTTTAAATATTAAAACCGGACAAATTGATACGGTTTTATCAAAAATTACGGTAATGGCTACGGGCGGCGCAGGCCATGTTTATGCCACCACCACCAACCCTACTATTGCCACAGGCGATGGCATTGCCATGGTTTACCGAGCCAAAGGGCATGTGCAAGATATGGAGTTTGTGCAGTTCCACCCTACTTCACTTTATAACCCTGGCGAAAATCCTAGTTTTTTAATTACCGAAGCCATGCGTGGTTTTGGAGGCGTTTTAAAAACACAAGATGGTACTGAATTTATGCACAAATACGACGAACGCGGAAGCCTTGCCCCACGAGATATTGTAGCCCGCGCCATTGATAACGAACTTAAAACCCGCGGCGAAGAGTATGTGTTTTTAGATTGTCGGCACTTCGACCGAAAAGGATTCATCGAACATTTTCCCAATATTTATAACAAATGCATGAGTTTAGGGATTGATCCCTTCGTAAAAATGATTCCCGTTTTGCCTGCCCAACATTATTTATGCGGCGGTATTTTAGTGAACGAACACGCTCAAAGCACCATTCAACATTTGTATGCTATTGGCGAGTGCAGTTGCACAGGTTTACACGGAGCCAATCGTTTAGCTAGTAACAGTTTACTCGAAGCCGTTGTATTTGCGCATCGAGCCTACGAACACGCGCTATCTATAGTAGCAACAACCCATTATATAGAAAACATTCCCGAATGGAATGCCGAAGGCACCGAACAAGCCGAAGAAATGATTTTAATTACCCAATCGCTCAAAGAAGTGCAACAAATTATGAGTAACTATGTGGGCATCGTGCGCAGCGGCCTACGCCTAAAACGGGCCTTCGATCGCCTCGAAATTTTATACCACGAAAATGAAGCACTTTACGAAAAAACAGTTATCACTCAAAAACTATGCGAACTCCGAAATTTAATATGTATCGGTTATTTAATAATCAAACACGCCATGCGCCGAAAAGAAAGCATTGGACTGCACTACATGGTGAACTATGGTAAAAAATAAGTTCTATTCCTTTTTCAAATCGCTTCGTTTAAATCTAATCATTGCTTTAGGTTTAACATTTTTATTTGGCGGGTTAAACGCCTATATAACTCATTTCTCGCTGATAGATGCGTTTCGCTCAGGCGACTTTTTTATTATGTTGGCTATTCTTTTAATAGGTACTTGCATTCAAAAACGACTTTGGCAATGGCTCTACTTTAGTTTTTTATTATTTTTATTTTTGACCGAAATGCTGCATTGGCGTTACTTTGGAGCACCAATAAGCCCAGGTGCTTTGTATAAATTTTTTACCGAATTGGAAGAAGCCACCCAAGGCATAGGTAGCCAACTTTGGAAACGATTTATAATGCCGATAGCAGCAACATTTATTTTAATAGGCATATTACATTGGGTATTAAAAAAGTACCGCAACCAATTTGCCCACCTTCCTTTTGCAGGATGGGCACCTTTGCTAATGATCGGTATTATGGCATTTAATCATAGTCAATCCACTACCATTAGCCACACCTCAAGCCCCGAGCAGCACTTGGTGCGCAGTGGCATCGAAACGTGGGGTGCTTTTTTTGGAAATTACTTGCCTTATAAACTAGCCAATTCACACACCGAAGTCCCCGATAAACCCATCCCCGCAAACATCGAAGCCAGTAATGCTTCTATAATTTTAGTGGTTGGCGAAAGCGCAACTTCCGAACACATGAGCGTATTTAATTACCGCATTAATACCACTCCCGAACTTTTAAAACTCAAACAAACGCAGCAATTATTTGCCAAAAAATCAATTGCACAGGCTTCTTGTACCGATGTTTCTTTACTCTCGTTTTTTAATTTACTCGACTCCGTTAATCAATACCAAACGGTTTTAAATGGCAAGCACTTGTTATTTAAGTTGGCCAAAGACAAAGGCTACACCACTCACTTTATCACCGCACAAAGTTCAGATGGAGCAACCAATTATGCGGGGCAAATGAATAAAAATTACATAGATGTTTATAAAACTAGTAAAAACATTGACCCCAGCAAAGGCAGTGAAGAAGCCTGTTTAGATGGCGTTTTAATTGACGAATTAAAAAAAATAAATCTTAATACCAAAAACTTTATAGTACTACAAATGTATGGCAGCCACGAAATGTACGATGAACGCTATCCACTTGCATTTAGTCGCTTTCAACCCAACCATTATCCATTTCCACAAAATGCCGCTTACGACAATTCATTACTTTACACCGATTATGTATTAAGCGAACTGATGAAACACATTTCCCAAAACAGCAAACAACCTACTTACTTCTTTTTTATGAGTGACCACGGCGAATGCCAAGGCGAAGAGGGCGAAGATATTTTTGGACACCTCATGTTTCGGAAACAAGTAGCCGCCACACCCTTGTTAATGAGAACGTACAACATTTCTTCCGATTCGTTGATACCACGAGTTATGAACTATCCTTACGTTTACTCTAATTATTTCTTAGCTTTGGAGATAGCGCGTTTACTTGGATACAATTATCAATACCGCCCGCAATCCTATTACTTAATGAATGGCGTAGATTTAGGGGGAAGAGATGGATACGCCAGAGTATATGTAAACGATAGCACCATAACAGATATACGATAAACAATGCGCAAATCTAACTTAATAAAACTTGGCGATGCCATACAAACTATTCTCAAAGCAGAAAAGTTAGACATCAAACTATCGCAACATGCGGTTAAAAATGATTGGAAAGAAATTGTAGGTCAAACCGTTGCTAACCATACCACTCATTTATTTTTCCAACAAACAACCCTAATGGTAAGCATCAATTCGGCGGTTATCCGAAACGAACTTTTATTAAATAAAAGTTTGGTTATTAGTCGTATCAATAAATTTTGTGGGTATAAACTTGTTGAAGAATTAGTGATTAAATGAAAAAATATCTTTTTTTAAATGTGGCTTTGCTACTCGGTGGCTTCATGCAAGCGCAATTGGCAAACGATACCATTGCCTTGCGAAAAATTTACGATTACTGCTTAACCGAAAGTAAATGCTATAAAAATTTAGAGTACCTCGCCACTAAAATTGGTGGGCGCATTAGTGGTAGCCAACAAGCCGAAAAAGCCGTAGAATGGGCTAAAAAAGCCATGCTAGAAGCTGGAGCAGATACCGTTTTTTTGCAAGCCTGTATGGTGCCGCATTGGGAAAGAGGAAAGAAAGAAGTTTGCAAAATTACAGACCTAACAACGCAACTAAACAAGTTTTTAAACGTTTGCGCACTAGGTAGTTCGGTAGGCACACCCCCAAAAGGTCTCACCGCTCAGGTTATCGAAATCAAAAACTTCGACGAACTAGAAAAACTAGGAACAGCAGCAATCAAAAATAAAATTGTATTTTATAATGTATTCTTAGATCCCAAAAAAATAAACACAGGTGAAGCGTATGGCGAGAGCGTCCGTTACCGATGGGCTGGTGCCAGCAGAGCCTCTAAATACGGGGCTGTTGCGTGTGTAGTTCGTAGCATGAGCACCGCACGAAACGATTTTCCGCACACCGGAAATATGGGCTATGATACGAGCATTAGTAAAGTAAAAATTCCAGCTTTAGCATTAAGCTACAATGCAGCCGATGTGTTAAGCGAAAATTTAAAGAAAAATCCGAATTTAAAAATGACCCTCGCAACCAATTGTCGCAATTTACCCGAAAAACGTTCTTACAATGTGGTTGGTCAAATTAACGGCAGTCAAAATCCAAAAGCCTTTATAATTGCAGGCGGACACCTCGATAGTTGGGATAACGGGCAAGGGGCGCACGACGATGGGGCTGGCGTTGTGCAAAGCATAGAGTTATTGAGCGTTTTTAAAACCTTAGGTATTAAACCCAAACACAGCCTGCGAGCTGTAGCGTTTATGAACGAAGAAAATGGATTAGCAGGTGGGAAAGCCTACGCCGCTGTTGCCATTGCCAATAAAGAAAAACACATTGCCGCTTTAGAAACCGATGCGGGTGGTTTTACCCCACGCGGATTTAATGTAGATACTTTAAATGGACTTTTTAAAAAAGTAAAAAGTTGGAAACCCTTATTTGAACCCTATTTTGTAGATAAGATAGACCCCGAAGGCGGAGGTGCCGACATAAGTCCGCTCGAAAAACAAGGCGTGCCTTGCATTGGATTTGAACCCGATAGCCAAAGGTATTTCGACTACCACCACACCGCCGACGATACGTTTGATAAAATTAATAAACGCGAATTAGAATTGGGGGCAGCCGCTATTGCCGCTTTGTTGTATTTGATAGATAAAAACTAAGCGTTTATAGAAGTTTTTCACTCATTTAACAGTCTATGCCTTTTTTCTATGTATTATTATTCTATCTTTGTTTTAGGATGAAAGATGTTTTTTTAGTACACATTCGCCTACCAGAGGTCTTTACAACAACGCTTTGGTCGTTAGTCCCTAAACAAAGGGAGCGAATAAATAAGTTACTGGAAGATAGAGTTGTATTGAATTATTCATTAGACATGGAACGGAAAAATGTTTGGACATGTATTGAAGCAGATACCGAAAATGAATTAATGGATATTTTAGCTACCTTTCCAATTATCAAATACGTAAAAGTGGACATTCACGAATTGGCCTTTTACGATTCTGCTCCGGTCGGGTTACCCGATTTGATCATGAACTAAATGTTAGCTAAAACGTATCCCCCGTTTAGCTTCAATTTAAAGTACAACAAAACCAAACTCCAAAAAACACGAACAATTCCACCTTATAATAATTGACAAAAATTATTAATAAAATCACACCTCATTTTTTGTAAACCTTATTTTTACCTAATTTTAAATATGATTTTAAAGTACTTTTTTCAGGTAGGATTTATACTTTCACTTTTCCTTCAAACCAATAGCTTTGCCCAAGATGAAGATACTAAACCCGCTAAATTTTGTAACGATGCTATTTCTAAAAAAGCCTTTTCGCTTTACGAAAAAGGAACCGATAAAAAGAAAAACAAAAAGCCCGAACGCCTAGAGTTTTTGAGTAAAGCCATAGAACTCGAACCCGACTTTGCCGAGGCCAATTTAGCATTAGGACTTGAAATTGTGGTAACCTGCAAATTGCAAAATAAACCTTTTACTCCTGCGGTACCTTACTTTTTAAAAGCCATTCAATCCTGTCCACAAGTACACAGCGAGCCGTATTATTACATTGGTTTCGATTTTTACGAAAACAGAAAAAACGACAGTGCCATTAAATACCTCAAAAAATTTATAGAGTTTAAAGATGAGGATGATAAAAAATTTGCTAAAGATTATGAGGGCGAAATGTACCAAGCCAAAATGATGATTAAATCGGCTAAAAAAGAAAATGACCTGCGTAAAAATGTACCTTTCGATCCAAAAGTAGTAAAAGGTATTTCTACCGAGCGCGACGAGTATTTAGCCTATATTTCGCCCGATGATAAAAATTGTTTTTTTGTGCGTCGAGAACCCATTAAAAAAATGGATCAAGTATTTGCCAGCGACAAAGAAGTAGAAGTGTTTATGCAAGCCACACGCAATGCCGCTGGTAACTTCAATAAAGGCGAACCCATGATGTATCCATTTAATGAATCGGAAGACAACCAAGGCGGCTGCACCATTAGCATTGATAATAAACATTTATACTTTGCCATGATGCGCCAAGAAGGTGGGGCACAACCCAATTGCGATTTATACGTTAGCGATTACGCCAATGGCGAGTGGGGAGCCATTCGTAAACTTAGTAACAACGTTAACCATCCCGTGTATTGGGATTCTCAACCAACCATAGGAGCCGACGGCAATACGCTTTATTTTGCCAGCGACCGCCCCGGTGGTTTTGGAGGCATTGATTTATACGTTACCTACCGCGAAACCAAAACAGGTTCGTGGTCAATTCCAAAAAACTTAGGTCCCAAAGTAAATACTTCGGGCGATGAAAAAACACCTTTCATGCACAGCGATAGCGAAACCCTCTATTTCAGTAGTACCGGACACTTTGGCTTTGGCGGTTACGATATTTTCTTTGTACGAAAAGACGATAAAGGTGAATGGACTGAACCCGAAAACATAGGTTCACCTATTAACAGTTACAGCGATGATACTGGCTTTTTTGTAAGCACAGATACCAAATTTGGTTACTTCTTCAGCTTCGATGAAGGCAAAGTAAGAGGCCGAGGCGTGGGGCGTTACGACCTTTACAATTTCGAATTATATAAAGAAGCCCGTCCACAAGAGGTCGCTTTTATTAAAGGCGAAGTAAAAGATGTAACTGGTACTGATATACCTGGTGCCATCGTAGAAATTAAAAATACTAAAACCAAACAAAAAACATTGGCCGTTGTGGATAGTGTTAATGGTCAATTTTTGGCAGCTATCAATTTAAAATCGAAAGATGATATTTTAATTACCGTAAAAAAAGATGAAATGGCTTTTGCCAGCAAAGTGGTTAGCACAAAAGACATGAGTTATACATCGGCACCCCAAACCATTAAACTAGAAGTAGCCGAGGCTAAACCTGGGAAAAGTTTTATCATCAATAATATTTATTACAACACCAACAGTGCCGATTTAAAAATTGAAAGCCGTATCGTATTAGAAGCCTTTGCCGATTACCTAAAAGAAAATCCAAAAGTAAAAATAGAAATTCAAGGTCATACCGATAATGTTGGTAATCCTAAAGATAACGAAGCCCTTAGTAGTAACCGTGCCCATAGCATCAAATGGGTGCTCGAAGAGTTAGGCGTTGATTCTAAACGAATTTTTGCCAAAGGTTATGGTGCCAGTAAACCCGTTGCCGATAATAAAACCGAAGAAGGTAAAGCAAAAAATAGACGTACCGAGTTTATGATTTTACCTTAGGTTTTATACCAAGCCCATTGGTAGCTCATAAATTCTGTTATCTACCAATAGCATTACTTCTAACTTACTTCTTTTTTAGCTAACTTGATGTGTGTTCTTTATTCGCAACGCTTTCAATTCCCTTATACCTTATAAACTTATGCCACGCGTGCATGTACAAATGGTATTGTTCTAAAAAAATATTTCCTGAAATTTAACCGAGATTTTAAGAAAGAAGTTCTTTAGAATAAAATAACTAACTCTGCAAAATGTTTAAAATCAAAATTTGAAAATGAGTTAGATGGAGATAAACCGTCGAAATCTATCACAAAACAAAACCTGCCGCAGTGATTAGAAATGTTTTTATCTCGTCCTTGTTTAGTGAAGCGTAACGAGGACGTTTTAGAACTGCGTTTGTAACGCAGATAAAGTGATAGCGTTGGCGTTACAAACGCCCATTTAGCACGTCCTCGTTTCCGCTAACGCTCAAACAAGGACGAGGGGGAAAGAGGAATTAAGAAACGCTTAAAA